>CBDETY010000003.1:5752500-6776184 GCA_965243025.1 Candidatus Latescibacterota bacterium | reverse complement strand
CTCATGGTCTTGCGGGCCCTCCGGAAAAAATGGACCCATCCCCGGGGGGGACGAGCCTGAGACAGGCTCACCAGTAACGCCATGCGCCAGTTCGCAAGGTCGGCGACTGCGGCCGACCGCGGCCCTCGCTGCCTCGGTACCCCGGCACTCCTTCTGCTGCTGGTCGCCCTCAGCGGTTGCGCCGGGGTCCGGCAGCAGCTGGGAAGGAGCCTGGTCCCGCCGGAGACCGAGATCGAACTCGGACGCAGGCTCTCCCGGGAGATCGAAGCGGAGCAGCCGGTTCTGCCGGACTCGGAAATCCAGCGCTACGCCGCCGAGATCGGCCGGCCCCTCGTCCTCGCCAGCCACCGCGACCGGCCCGGGATCCGCTACCGCATCCGCGTCCTCGACGATCCGCGCCAGGTAAACGCCTTCGCCCTTCCCGGAGGGTTCATCTACCTCTACTCCGGCCTGCTGCTGTTCGCGGAAAACGAGGCGGAGATAGCCGGGGTGCTCGCCCACGAGATCGGCCACGTGGTCGGGAGGCACTCGGCCAACCAGCTCGCGACCCGGTTCGGCCTGGAGCTGCTGGCGGCGATTGCCCTGGGGGAAGAACCGGCGCTTCTCGCCGAGGCCGCGGCAGACCTCGCCGAAGCCGGCGGGATGGCCGCATTCAGCAGGGATGACGAGCGGGAGGCGGACCGCTACGGCGTCGCCTACACGATCGCCGCCGGGTACGATCCCCGCGGCCTTGTCACCTTCTTCACCAAGCTGCTCGAAGCGGAATCGGGCCGGCGGCCGGGGGGCTTCGAAAAGCTGATGTCCACCCACCCGGCGACCCCCGAGCGCATCCGCGACATCGAGAAGCGGATAACCAGGGCCGGCGACCCGGGGGGGCGCCTCGAGGCCGAGCGCTTCCAGCGCATGCGCTCCAGGCTGGAGCGGGGATACGGCCGCGGTCGTTGACGGTTTTCCCTGTGGCCATACATTTCAAAACCATGAGAACGCGCGAAGCCCATTCCGGTCAGCGGCAGCAGCGACAGCGGGTCGTGAGCCCGCCGGGATGGGTCTGTCCACGTTCGCTTTGCTGACTGAACAAGAGAACAGAACTGGCACCTGACCCCGGCGGATGATCCGACCGGGGGTTTTTTTTTGCGGCGTCGTCTAACTGGCAGGACGCCGGGCTTTGGACCCGGAAATCGAGGTTCGACTCCTCGCGCCGCAGCCACGCTTGCCCGCAAGGGATATCCCAGGCTGGAGACAGGCCAAGCTTGCCCGCCTGCCGCATGGCGGTTCGTGCAACGCCCGGGGCCTGAGGAACCGCACTGTGAAGAGGACCCGTTCGACCTCAGGCGAAACGGTATTCCCGGGGATCGAAGAGGAATCCGTGGAACAGCTTGCGGCGCTCCGGGGAGAGGGCGTTGTAGAACCCGGTCGGGTAGCTCCAGTGCTCGGGGTTGCCGATGACCCAGGGGACCTCGTACGCGTAGTACAGCATGATGCGCCGGCCGCCGGGGCGGCGCTTGGGGCCCTGGGAGTGCCACAGGGCGTTGTGAAACAGGACCGCGGTCCCCGGAGGACCGCAGACCTGCATCGCCCCGGGAAGCGTGTCGAATCCCGACAGCTGCTCCGGGTCCGGCTCGCTGTCGTCGCGATGCGACCCCGGCACGATCATCAGGTTCCCCTGGTCCCGCAGGGTCATGTCCGACAGGAAGTAGCCGATCTTCAGCTGAAGCAGAGGAATGCGCGGGCGCAGTCTGCGGTAGCCGCGGTCGGTGCCGTCGATGTGCCACCCCGGCCCGCGCCCGGCGGCTCCCTGTTCCCAGATGGCGTCGGAGGCGTGGAAGTGGGCCTTCTCGTGAAGAAGCTCCCGCACGTACGGCATGACGGCCGGGTAGTCGACGAGCTCGAGGAACTCCGGGTCGTCGTCGAGGATGTGGAAGATGCGGCGGTCCTCCCCCTCGACGGCCAGCCGCTTTCCCGGGCTGTTCGAGGAGACGCCGCTCCGTTCGAGCGCGGCGCGCCGTTCCATTGCCGCATCCAGGCGGTCCAGCAGCCGCTCGACCAGGGCGGAGGGCAGCAGGGAATCGAGCTGCAGGTACCCCTTGGAATCGAAGAAATCCCGCTCGTCTGCCGTAGGGCGCGTTTCCGTCATGGCAGGAACGGTACTCCGTCGCCAGGAGGGGTTCAAGCGCCGCGGAATCGATAGCGGGCGGCCCGGATCCGGACCCGTCGTCAGCGGGCACCGGGATCCTTCGGATACGGACAGGCCTCTTCGCGGCAGGTCCGGGCGCGCTATTCGATCAGCCGCGGTGTCTCGCGCGGCGACAGCCCGTCTCCATCGTTGACTCTGGCCCCGGCAGGGGCCGGCACCGGCCCGGACAGCAGGGGATCCCCGGTCTCCCGCATCCACCGGTCAAGGCGCCGGCGCATTCCGTCCAGAACCCCGGCGCTGCCGGGATCGGCGGCGAGGTTGCGCGCCTCGTTCGGGTCGAACGCCAGGTCGTAGAGCTGCTCCGGCTCCGGCGCCCGCTCCCGCCAGCCGCGCTCGAGCAGGTACTGCTTGCTGTGGCTGTCGTCGCAGTTGGGCAGCACCGGGCCGCCGCGCTCCTCGAAACGACGGATGTACTTCCACCTCCGGGTGCGCACGGCGCGCTGAGGCTCGTACGCGGCGTGATAGGTTACCTCGGCGAACACCTCCTCGTCGATTTCCTCGGCTTCCCCGCGCACCAGCGGCATCATCGACCTTCCCTGCAGCCACCCGGGAGGCTCGATCCCGAGCAGCTCGCAGAGCGTGGGAAACAGGTCGATCTGGGAGACCATGCCGTCGATGGCGCGGCCGCCCTGAAAGCCTCCCGGACCGCGCATGACGAGCATAACCCCGATGCCGTGGTCCGTGAGGTTGCACTTCATCCCCGGGAGGGGAAGGCCGTGGTCGGTGGTGCAGACGACGAGGGTTTCCCGGCCGCGGCCGCTTCCCTCCAGGGCATCGAGGACGATCCCGACGCCGTCGTCGAGGAGACGGACGCTCTCCCTGAAACCGGCCATGTCGGCGCGCACCTCCGGAGCGTCTGGCAGGGGGGCCGGGGGCCGGCAGTACCGGCCGTCGTCCCGGGGCTCGGGAAAAGGGAGGTGGGTCTCGAAGAAACCGGCGTCGAGGAAGAACGGACGGTCCGGAGGGTTGCACAGGAACTCCGCTGCAGCCGGGGCGACCTCCGTGGCGCTGTTCGAGTCCGTATCGAGCACCTGCAGGTACCCCAGCTCCCCGTCGTCGCTGCCCACGTGCTGAATACCGGCGAGAACGGTGTGGTACCCCGCGTCCGCCAGAACCCGCGCCAGGTGCCGGCGGGGATCGGCCAGCGAGAAGCCGCGGTGCGCCAGGCCGAGCATGCCGCTGCAGTGGGCCCACTGCCCCGTCAGCAGCGCCGCCCGGCTCGGCGAGCAGGTCGGCGCCGCGCAGAAGGCGTTCCGGAACAGCAGGCCCTGTTCGGCGAGCTGTTGAATGGACGGGGTCGGAACCGCGTGTCCGTACGGCTGCACGCAGCGGCCTGTATCGTGCGAATGCAGGTAGATTACATCGAGGGGTTTCATGGTCTTTCCCGCGAGTGCCCCGGTTGACAGTGCCTTGCCATCCCGTAGGTTTAGTCGCGCCTAGAAATCACTCCAGGATGGCGCGCGATCCAGTTGAACACAGGTAGTCCGGCATTGACCCAGAAGAGCGACATCCGCGGCGAAAAGCTCCCGCCCGCCGGGACGATCAGCGAGTCGGTCCAGGATTACCTGAAGGCGATTTACAAGCTCTCCAACAGTCCCGAGGCGGAGAAGTCAGGGGACGCGGCGGTCACAACCTCGCTGCTCGCCGAGCGCATGCGGGTATCGGCCGCTTCGGCGACCAACATGATCAAGAAGCTGGCGGAGATGAACCTGCTCCGGCACCGTCCCTACCAGGGGGTGCGGCTGACCGGGGCGGGAGAAAAGATGGCCCTCGAAATCATCCGCCACCACCGGCTCCTCGAGCTCTACCTGGCGCAGGCCCTCGGGTACGGGTGGGACCGCGTCGACGCCGAGGCTGAGCGACTGGAACACGCCATCTCCGAGGACTTCGAAGACCACATCGACCGCGCCATGGGGTACCCGACGGTGGGCGCTCACGGCGAGCCGATCCCCTCCAAGGAGGGAACCATCGCCGTCCACCGCTACCAGCGGCTGTCGGAAATCGAGTCGGGACAGGTAGTCTGCATCTCGCAGGTCAGCGACCGCAGCCCCGAGCTGCTGCGCTATCTCGACGAGCAGGAGCTTCGCCTCGGCACCGAGCTCGAGGTGCGCGACAAGGCCCCGTTCAGCGGATCGATGCTCATCGCGGTCGGCGAGCGCGAGCACCACATCGGTCTCGAGGTCGCCGATCAGATCTTCGTCGCCCAGATCGATGGCGCCGGCTGACTGCTACTTGCGGGGGGGCCCGTATCCGTTCGATTTGACCCGGCGCTGCTGCTCCAGGCGCAGGCGCAGCTGCGGCAGCACCTCCTCGAAATGATCGCAGAGGAAGCGCAGACGTTCGCCCTCGCTCGACATCTCCAGCACCCTTTGCTTCTGCTTCAGGTCGAGGCCGCAGTTGACGGCGATCTCGAAGGCCGTCGCCTCCCCCCCGACCTCCTCGGCCGCCCCGGGAGCCGCCAGGGAAAGCAGCTCGCGGTAGGCTTCGCCGGCTTCCCGCGCCAGTGCCGGGTCTCCGGTTCCGCCGGCATCCTCGAGCAGCTCGACACGTCCCTGCAGGTACAGCTTGTCATCAATCACCTCGAGGGTTCGGTAACGCCGCCCGCCGACGGTGACGATGTGCATCGATCCGTCGGCATGGCGCTTCGCTATCTCGGAAACCACCGCGGTGCAGCCGACCTCGGCGACCTCGCCATCGTCGAAGAGCGAGATCCCGAACGGGGCGAAATCTCCGCCTCCTTCCGGCTCGCAGTCGGCGATCATCTCCTTGTAGCGCTCTTCGAAGATGTACAGGGGCACCGTCTGTCCCGGATAGACGACGATGGCGAGAGGGAAAAGCGGGATCAGCATGGGCGGGGATGGGTTTCGGACGCCATGGCCGCGTTGTCAGTCAACCGGGCCGCCGGGTAATCATGACCGACTACTATACTCCGGCGTCCGCAGAGCATATCGAGAGAGAAAAACGGAAGGCGCGGGAGCTGCGCCGGAGCCAATGGTGGAAGAACCGCCGCGGCGAGGGGCGCTGCCACTACTGCAACCGGCGCTTCCCCCCGAGGGAGCTGACAATGGATCACGTCGTTCCCGTCGTTCGCGGAGGCTTTTCGACCAGGAGCAACGTCGTGCCCTGCTGCCCGGAATGCAATGCCGCCAAGCGGGATCTCGTCCCGGTCGAATGGGCGGAGTACCTCGACCGCCTCGGCGGATCCACCTGACGGGACCGGATCCCCGTTCGCCTGAACGGCCCCTTTCTCCACGCTCCCCGTCCACTTCCCGTCCGCCCCGGTGGAGCGGACGGCGCCCGGTCCTGCCGGCCGCCGTCTCCGGGCAGGCCGCTGGATGAATCCGTACAGGACGGCACCCCCATCCCTCAGTGGTAATGCCGGATTCCGTCGATGGCCGCCCTCACTTCCGCGGCCACTTCGGCGGGAACCCGGGGGTTGAACGGCCCCCCTTCGCCGCCCACCACGTCCCGCCAGCCGCCGGCATGCATCGCCTCGACGACCGCGGAGTAGTTGTACATGCGCCCGTCGCGGAAGCGGATCTCCTCCAGCGCGGCGAGCTCTCCCTCGACCTGCCGCGAGACCTCGTAGTCGCCGCGGCGCTGGGCGTTGTTGATCTCGTCGGAAGCCCTGGAGAAGGCGATGTTGATGCCCGAGGTGTGCCCGGTGGCGCCGAACTCGGCGGCGCGGGTCGAGCGGTCGCCGATTCCCCAGATGACCATGCCGCGGCGGCGGTCGATCTGTTCCACCAGCGGCGCGACGTCCTCGTCCCGGGTTCCGACCTTGACCCCGATGAAATGGGGGGAGTCGTTGACGAGCCTGGCGACGTACGGGATCTGATCCGGGGACCGCAGGTAGTAGAGCAGCCGCGCCCCGCACTCGCCGGCCTGCTCGGCGAACTCCATGTAGGTCCCGTAAAGCCCCGCCGGCTGGATGATGCCGGTCAGGGGCATCACCAGATAGACGTCGGGCGGATGTTCGAGTCCGGACATGGTTTCGATCAGCCTGGCGGCGTCGGGAAGCGGGTTCGGAGCTATGCCGGCCATCAGCACCCCCCTTCCCGCCATGCGCTCCCCGGCGATACCCATCAGGCGGACCTGGTTTTCGCAGGAGATGTGGTGCACCAGGCTGGTCCCGGCGACGGCGATGGCGCGCCGCCGGTCTCCCTCGAGGTTGTTGGTGTTCATCAGGTAATCGATGTTCGTCGCGTGCCCTTCGAAGTCGACCTCACCGTTCCTGAACGGCACCACGGGGATCGAGATCACCGTGTCGAGGGCGTCGCGAAGCTCCCCGGTCTCCAGTCCGGGGCTCGCGGTATTCGTCAATACTGTCATCTCTCAGCTGTTTCCTCCGGGTGTGGTTGGCAGGCTCTACGGTATCCGGGAGCCACGGCCCTGTCAATTCACCGGCAGCGGAGCGGCATGGCAGGAGAGCGGACCGGGAAAGACTATCTGCGAACCCCGAAGAAGGACATGTCGCGCGACGGCCTGCCGGCGACGATCCAGTCGGCGAGGACCTTGCCTGTCAGGGGACCGAGAAGCACCCCGTTCCTGTAGTGGCCGCTGGCGACGAACAGCCGTGCGGCCGGGTCGACGGGGCCGATCACCGGCCGTCCCTTGCGGGGTTTGGGCCGCAGCCCGGCGCGCTGCGACAGGACGGCCGGCTCGATGTCGAGGACGCGGCGAAACACCGCTGTGAACTCCGCCGCGGCAGCCTCGGTGGTCCGCGTGTCGAAGCCGACCTCCTCCACGGTCGCCCCCACGACGATCGAATCTCCCGCCGGGATCAGGTGACGGGAACCCCAGCGCAGCACGTGGCCTATCTCCGCGCCCCCGCGGTAGCGGCAGTGCTGCCCGCGCACCGGCCTGATGCCCGCCCCCCCTGCCGCTTCGGCGACCAGCTGCCCGGTCCACGAACCGGCGGCGAGGACGGCGTGATCGAAGCGCTCCTCCCGGCTCTGGTTCCCCTCCCCGACAAGGGCGCTGACGCCGTCGCTGCCGGGTTCGATCCGCAGCAGCTCGCAGCCGAGGCGGACCTCGGCGCCGCGCTGCGCCGCAGCAGTGCGCAGGGCCTGCCCCAGGGCCGGGGGATCGACGCGATGGTCGTCGGGGAAATAGACACCCCCGCTTACCTGCGAGGATACCTTCGGTTCGAGACGGCGCACCCTCTCGTGTTCGAGCCACTCCCAGCGGCAGCGGCCGCCGCGGTCCCGCAGCCGGGCCAACACCTCTTCGGCTTCCGCTTCGCCGAAGGCCAGGTCGATGCCGCCCGGGGTTCTCCAGCCGACGTCGAGGCCGGTCTCCTCCCGAAGCTCCCGGGCCAGACCGCCGTGCAGTGCGTGGGCGTCGCGGTAGAAGGTCGAGTAGGGATCATCGCCTCCGCGGAAATGAGTCAGGACTCCGAGGGAGGCGCGCGTCGTCGCGGACGGATCGGAATCGCGGTCGATCAGCTGCACCCTCGCCTGCCGGCAGGCGAGGAAATAGCCGGCGCAGCTGCCGACGATCCCGGCCCCGACCACCAGAACGCGGGGCCGGTCAGGGCGCGCCACCGGGCTTCCCCGTTCTTGACGGTAGCAGGGACCGCTTCCATTGTTTGGAGCCTGCAACGACTACAGCGGAGGAAAACAGAATGCGCATCATCCGGTTCATCGACGAGGAAGGTCGGACCTGCTTCGGGGAAGAGGGGGACGGCAGCCAGGCCGCCCTGCTGTCCGGGGACCTGTTCGAGGGGCTGACCCCGGCAGGTGAGACGAGGAACATCTCAAAGCTTCTGGCCCCGCTCGACCCGGTGAACATCTTCTGCATCGGCCTCAACTACCGGGAGCACGCCGAAGAGTCGGGGGTCGACATCCCCGAACGTCCGGTCGTTTTCATGAAACCGACCAGCGCCCTCCTTAATCCCGGGGATCCGATCCTCCTGCCCTCCTGCCAGCACGGGGAGGAGACCGACTACGAATGCGAGCTCGCCGTCGTCATCGGCAGGCCCTGCCGCGACGCCTCCGAGTCGAACGCCCTCGATTACGTGCTCGGCTACACCTGCGGCCACGATGTCTCGGCGCGCACCTGGCAGCTCCAGGGAGGCGGCGGCCAGTGGATCCGGGGCAAGGGGTTCGACACCTTCTGCCCGCTGGGGCCTGTGCTGGTCACCGCCGACGATATCCCGGACCCCCAGACGCTTGTAATCCGGACGCTGTTGAACGGCGAGGCAATGCAGGACCACACCACCGGAGACATGATCTTCTCCGTTCGCGAGCTGATCGCTTTCCTCAGTCAGGATACGACCCTGTTGCCGGGAACGGTGATCCTCACCGGGACGCCGCAGGGAGTGGGGTTCGCGCGCAAGCCGCCGGTGTGGCTGCGGGCAGGTGACGAGGTAGTGATCGAGGTGGAGAAGATCGGCCGGCTGCGCAACCCGGTGGCCGCCGCCTGATTGCTCACGCGGCCGGCTCGTACAGGCTGAGCCGCTCCAGACCTTCCTCGATCTCCGGCTGTCCGTACCCGTAGAACCCGGCCAGCCGCTCCAGCACCCCGTTCATCAGAACGTCGGGACAGGAGGCTCCCGAGGTGACGGCGATGGTGGCCGGAACCTTGTCCGGGAGCCAGTTGTCGGAGATCGTCAGTTGCTTCGTGCGGGTGTCGAAGTGGCGGATGCGCTCCCGCGAAAGCAGCTCCTCCCTGCCGCCGATCAGGTAGCTAGGCATGATCCCCGAGCAGATCTCGACCAGGTGGGAGGTGTTGGAGCTGTTGTAGCCGCCGACGATGACGGCGACGTCCGGCCGGGCATCGAGCAGCCCCCTGGTCGCGTTCTGATTCCGGTTGGTCGCGTAGCAGAGGGTATCGTTGGTGTCGGCGAAGTGGTGGTCGAGGTTGTCGGCGCCGTATTTGCGAAGCATCGCGTCGCGCATGATGCCGGCGACCTTCTTCGTCTCTTCGGCGAGCATCGTCGTCTGGTTGACAACGGCGATGCGGGTCAGATCGGTTCGGGGATCGAATCCCTGCGACCACTTCCCGGAAAACTCGGCGGAGAACTCCTCCTCGGAAACTGCTCCGTCTATGAAGGCGGCGACCCGCGTTGCCTCCTGCCCGTCGAGCACGACGAGCGTCTTCGTATGCCGCTTCGTGTGCGAGTGGGTCGCCTGCGTCTCCTCGTGCCTGAACTTCCCGTGAATGACGATCGTGTACCCCTCCTGCCCCAGCTCCTGCCCCCGTTCCCAGACCCTCGATACGAAAGGGCAGGTAGTGTCGTAGCGCTCGCGGTACTCCTCCGAATCGGTTTCCTGGCCTGCCTGCTTGAGCGACTCCTCGACTTCCAGGGTGGTGCCGAAGGCGGGAATCAGGACGATGTCGTCGGCCCCGATCTCCTCCGGGGGGATGCGGCGCTCCCCGTTGGAGTCGAAAAGGAAGCCGATGCCGCGTTCCTTCAGGTCGTTGTTGACCAGGGGGTTGTGTATGATCTCGCTGACGAGGTGGATCGGGCGGCCGGGGTTTTCCTCGAGAGCCGAGAAGGCCATGTGGATGGCGCGCTCGACGCCGTAACAGAAGCCGAAATGCCGGGGAATCAGGAACTCCAGGTCCCCGACCGGGAGACGAGTGGAGCGCAGCGACCGCTTGCCGACTTCCTGGCGAAAGTCCTTGATGCGCTGAATGATCGCCCCCTCGTAACGATTGGGCACCCTGTCGAACCTGGAGAATTCCATATAGAAGCAGGATAGAAGCAGGCGTTCCGGATTGCCGCTGAATCTACGGCCGAGGTTGCCCATGTCAAACGCGGGGTTTTACTGCATCCCCCGGAGAAATCGAAGGCTGCGGAGCAAGCAGGGGAGCCGAACCGGGGTAGCGTCCCGAACGCCCTGTACGAATGGGTCTCACAAGACCTCGACGCCGTCGCCGGCACCCGCCATATATTGAAAAGGATGGATTCACCAGTACAGGCGGTCGTCCTGGTCAGCGGTGGCCTCGACAGCTGCGTGGCAGCCGCCGAGGCCGCCCTCGCTTTCGGCGACTGCAGCGCCCTCGGTTTTCTGCACGTCCGCTACGGACAGCGCACCGCCGGGCGCGAGCTCGCCGCCTTCGAGGAGATCGGCGACCATTTCGGCGTGTCCCGCCGACTCGTCGCCGACGCCGGGCACCTCGCTGCTGTCGGCGGCTCTTCTCTCACGGTCCCGGGATCGCCGGCAGACGACCGCAAGGAAGAGCCTGTCCCTTCGACCTACGTTCCATTTCGCAACGCCAACCTTCTCGCCATCGCCGTCGCCTGGGCCGAAGCTGCCGGGGCGAGGTCGGTTTACCTGGGGGCTCACGAACGCGACTGTCCCTATCCGGACTGCCGCGCCGTCTTCTTCGAGGCGTTCGCCCGGGCGGTTGAAAACGGCACGCGGCCCGATACCGCCATCTCCATCGAGACCCCCCTGCTCTCGCTGGACAAACCGGGAATCGTCAGGCGGGGGCTCGAGCTCGCCGCCCCCCTGCACCTGACCTGGTCCTGTTACGTGGGCAGCGAGATCCCCTGCGGAAAGTGCCGCAGCTGCGAGCTGCGGCGGCGGGGGTTCCGCGAAGCAGGAGTCGAAGATCCACTTTTCGCCGCGGAGGTCCGCTGAAGGGCATGCTGGTCGGATACGTCAGCGACGAGCGCTACGTCGCCCTCCCGGACGCCCTGCTGGAATTCGAGGCGGGAAACCGGCGGGTGGAAGTCCGGTCCTCCGCCTCCGGCGCCGTGCATGCCGGGATCGAACCGGGGCGGTACAGGGTGACCATCGCCCGCGACGGCTACGGATCGAAACGGGTGGACGTCACCGTCGCCGAAGGGCGGCCCTTCCAGTTCCGGCTGCTCGCCGACGGCCTGCTCGGTTACGCCTGGCCCAGGTGCGTCCGCTCGGGGGAGAAGTCGGAATTCCGCGTGCACTCCAGCGAGCCGTACAAGCTCGAGCTGTTCCGCTACGGACGGGAGAAGGAGTTCGTGCGCGCGGTCGGCTGGTTCGACGAGCACGGTCCGCGAGCGACGGTGCAGATCACCCCGGACGGGGACTACACCCGGACCGGGGTGCGCTGGAATTCCATCGGCTACACCAGCCCCAACCACAGGCAGTACGTTACCGCCCCGGAACGCTCGGGGCTGTACTATTTCCACGCCTCGACGCGGAACCCCTTCACCGGGGACGCCTCGGTTCCGCGGGCTTTCTTCAGCTTCCCCTGGATCGTCGCCCCTGCCCGCCCCCAGGCCCGGATCGCCGTGCTGGTGTCGGACGTCAACTGGAACGCCTACAACAACTTCGGCGGGCGCAGCAACTACGCCAACCCGGCGGAACTGCCGCCCGTCCCGACGGTCAACGCCCGCCAGGAGCTGCCGCGCTACACCGATCCGGACAACGTCGTGTACGACCGCGAAGAGTACGCTCCCCTTTCTTTCGAGCGCCCCGAACCGATCAACCACATCCCTTTGTCCGTCGGCCTGCACGACCCGATCGAAGGGCGGGCGGCCTGCCATGTCGCCGAGACGGAGTGGCGCATCCTCGGGTGGCTCGAGCAGGAGGGGTTCGGCTGCGACGTCTACTCCGAAACCCAGCTTCACCACGGCGTGCTGACTCTCGACGACTACGAGGTTCTCCTCCTCGGACCGCATCCGGAGTACTGGTCCGGGGAGATGTACTACGGGGTCAAGGGCTGGGTGCACGAGCGCGGCGGCAAGCTGGTCTACCTCGGCGGCAACGGTCTCAACTGCAAGGTGGAAATCACCGACCAGGAAACCATGAAGGTGTTCAACGGCGATGCCCGTGAGATCGCACGCCGCGGACTGGAGAGCCGCTTCCACCGCTACTGCGAGTCGGAAGCCAACCTCCTGGGAGTCGTGTACAGCGACAGCGGGGTGATGACCGCCGCACCGTACGAGGTGATCGACGCCGGGCACTGGATTTACGCGGGCACCGGCCTGGCAAACGGCGATCTGTTCGGTGAGCGCAGCCTGCACATGCGCATTCCCGGGGGGGCTTCGGGGCACGAGACGGACAAGCGCTCCGCCAGCTCGCCGGCAGGGGTATCCGTGGTCGCCCGGGGCCTCAACCCCGGGGGCGGGGGTGCCGAGATCGTCCACTACGAAAGCGGCAGCGGGGGCGAGGTCTTTTCGGCCGGCTCCATCTGCTACGCCAGTTCCCTCCTCGTCGACGAGGTCGTGTCGGCGATCACCGCCAATGCCTTGCGCCGTTTCCTCGGATGAGGCTGCCTTGCCCCCCCTGCCGGGACCCTTAGTTTCTTTACGGTTTGAAAAAAAGCGAATATGGCCTCACATCCCGATCCGGTGCTCGAGACTTTCCCCAACCCCAAGCCCGATCGGGATTACACAATACAGATCGACTGTCCCGAATTCACTTCCGTCTGCCCGAAAACCGGGCAACCGGACTTCGGCACGATCCGCATCAGCTACGTTCCCGATCGCAACTGCATAGAGCTCAAGTCGCTGAAAGTCTACCTCGGATCCTTCCGTCAGCAGGGCATCTTCTACGAAGCGGTAACCAACCGGATCCTCGACGATCTGGTTGCCGCTTGCGCGCCCAGACGCATGGCGGTGACAGGGGACTTCAACGTGCGGGGGGGAATCGGCACCGCGGTCACCGCCGAGCACCCATGACGGTCATGTGTCGAGCCGGCAGGACGGGATAATCTCACAACTTGGAGAACCGCCACATGGAAAACCCCAACATCGATTCAGAGGAGAGGGAACAGGACGCGGCCGAAGAGGCCCTCGCTGATTCCCAGGAAGGCAAAAACGACTCCCGGCCATGGTATCCCTACATAACCAAGGCCCAGTTCGAGAAATTCCTCGCCAGACTTCAGAGCCGCATTCCCGACGAAATCGATCGCGACTACATTCGCGCCATCATCCGGACCCCTTCGATGATTCACCGCTTCCTGCGCGGCATCGAGGCGATGAAGCTGATAGACGGCGACCAGAAGCCCACTGACCGCCTGCAGAAACTGGTGAACCAGGACACCCGGGCGGGCGCCGTCGACGAAATCCTCGAGGACCTGTACCCCGAGCTGCTCAAGGAATACCGGGCGAACGGGGAGATGGCCGACCGCGACATCGTCTCCTTCTTCCGCAAGGAGACGGGGATGGGGAACGATTCGGCCAACAAGATGAAGATGTTCTTCAAGTACTTGATCAGCTGCACCGATTCCGACGGTGAAGCGTCGAGTGCGGAGGCAGGCAACGGCAGCCCGGCAGCGTCCGCTGCTCCCCCCGCGCAGTCACCGCCACGGGCCGACAGGGAGCGCGGCGAGCGGGAGCGAGGGGATCGCGAGCGCGGATCGAGCTCGAGATCCGGGCAACAGTCCCGCGGGCAGGAGTCCTCGGGCGGCGGGTCAAGCGGGGGCTCGCGCACCCTGAGCGAGGCGCAACGCGCCTATCTCGACACCCTGAAAGCAGTGCTGAAGGTCAATATCGACGGCGACTGGGACGACGACATGATCAAGCTCGCCTTCGACCGCCTCGAGCGCCTGTTCGACCGCGTCCGCAGGGGCTGACGAAACAGCGGCTGGCCGCGAGCAGCACTGAAAAAGGCCCTCACCAGACGGTGGGGGCCTTTTCCTTTTCGAGATTGATCGGGTTCTGCCAGTTGCGCTGTCAGACCCCGTACCTGTGAGGCCGGCTGGCAGTTCGCCCGAATGGGGAACTGCGATCCGAAGCGCTTGCGTACTGATTCTTCTCCAAGTGCGCTGTCAGGCGCTGGCACCGCCAGACCGGCTGGCAGTTCGGCCCCAGGCCGAACTGCGATTCGAAGCGCTTGCGTACTGATTTTTTCAGGTGCGCTGTCAGGCGCTGGCACTGCCAGACCGGCTGGCAGTTCGGCCCCAGGCCGAACTGCGATTCGAAGCGCTTGCGTACTGATTTTTTCAGGTGCGCTGTCAGGCGCTGGCACCGCCAGACCGGCTGGCAGTTCGGCCCCAGGCCGAACTGCGATTCGAAGCGCTTGCGTACTGATTTTTTCAGGTGCGCTGTCAGGCGCTGGCAAATTCCCCCATCGCTCCGAACTTGTCGACGCGGTTTTTTACCAGCTCCTCGCCCGGCAGGTGACGAATCTCGTCCAGCGCCTTCACCACCTGCTTCTTGAGGTTTTCCCCCGCCTCCGCGTAGTCGCGGTGGGCGCCGCCGAAAGGCTCGGGAACGATGCGGTCGACGATTCCGTACTCCAGCAGATCCCCCGCCGACAGCTTCAGCGCCTCCGCCGCCTCCTCTTTGCGGTCGCGGGTGCGGAAAAGAATCGTCGAGCAGCTCTCCGGCACGATGACGGAATAGCAGGCGTGCTCGAGCATCAGAATGCGGTCCCCTACCGTGATCCCTATGGCACCCCCGCTGAAAGCCTGTCCGATGATGGCGACTACGATCGGCACCGGAAGGTGGGACATCTCGAACAGGTTGCGGGCGATCGCCTCTGCCTGGCCCCGCTCTTCCGCCTCGATCCCGGGGTAAGCTCCCGAGGTGTCGACCAGGGTGAGGATCGGCCGCCTGAACTTGGCCGCCATCTGCATCAGCCGCAGCGCCTTGCGGTAGCCCTCGGGGTGGGGCATACCGAAGTTGCGGAACTTGCGCTCCTCGACGTTGCGTCCGTTCTGGATTCCTATAACCATGATCGGCTCGCCGTCGAGCCGGGCCGGTCCCCCCACGACGGCCGGATCGTCGGCGAAGGACCGGTCTCCGTGCAGCTCGACGAAGTCGACGAGCATCCGCTCGATGTAGTCCAGTGCGTACGGCCGCTGCGGGTGGCGGCTCATCTGCACCCGCTGCCAGCGCGTCAGGTTGGTGTAGGTCTCACGGCGAAGCTTTTCGAGCGAGCGTTCGAGGTTTTTCAGCTCGCGGCCGAGGTCGAGGCCGTCGGTCCGGGCCTGCGCCTGCATCTCCTCGAGCCGCTTTTCCAGCTCCACGACCGGGCGTTCGAAATCGAGATAGAAGGATCTGTTGTTGTTCATCGGATAATGGCTCCCGGTTATCTGAACAAATGACACCGGGGACGGATGCGGTGTTCGGTTTTCGTCTGAGCACTACCTGCGCAGGAGGGAAAGGGCGGCTTCGATCCGGTCCATGGCCGCGGCGATCTTCTCCATCGACGTGGCGTAGGAAAGCCGGATATGCTCCCCGGTTCCGAAGCCGGCCCCGGGAACGCATGCGACTTTTCCGGTTTCGAGCAGGTATTCGCACAGGCCCGTGCAGTCTTCGATTCTCCCCGACCCCTGCGGACCTTCGCAGCGCGAACCGAAGTAGCTCGACATGTCGGGATACACGTAGAAAGCCCCGAGCGGCAAGGGACATTCCACCCCGTTCAGACGGTTCAGGCGAGAGGTGATGTAGCGCCGGCGCCTGTCGTACTCCCGGCGCATCGTCTCGACCATCTCCTGAGGTCCGGTCAGCGCCTCGAGGGCGGCTTTCTGAGACATCGAGGTCGGGTGGGACACGGTCTGGCTCTGGGCCTTGTCCATCGCCGCGACCACCTCGGCTTCGGCAGCGGCGTACCCGATCCGCCACCCCGTCATCGCGTACGCCTTCGAGGCCCCGTTGACGACGATTGTGAGCCTCTTGATCTCCTCGCCGAGAGAGGCGATCGACACGTGCTCGGCCCCGTCGTACACCAGCTTCTCGTAGATCTCGTCGCTGAGCACGTAGACGCCGTGCTCGACCGCGACCGCGGCCAGCTCCTCGAGCTCTTCCCTGGTGTAGACGCAGCCGCTCGGGTTCGACGGACTGTTGAGCAGCAGCATCCGCGTCCTCGGGGTGATCGCCGAGCGCAAGGCATCCGGGGTCAGCTTGAGGCCGTCTTCCCGCCTGGTTCGCACCACCACGGGGCCGGCCCCGACCAGCTTGGGCTGCTCGGTGAAGGTGACCCAGTAGGGTGTCGGCACGATCATCTCGTCCCCGGGATTGAGCACCGCGGCGACGGCGAGATACAGCGAGTGCTTGGCGCCGCAGTTGACGATCACCTGGTCGGTGGAGTAGTCGAGGCCGTTGTCTTCCCTGAACTTCCGGCACACCGCTTCCTTGAGCTCGACGATGCCCGACGGCGGCGAGGTGTATTTCGTGAACCCTTCCTCGATGGCGCGGATGCCCGCGGCCTTGATGTGCTCCGGGGTGTCGAAATCCGGCTCCCCCGCCGAAAGCGGGATGACGTCGATCCCCTCCCGTTTCATGGCGGCGGCTTTCGCCGATATCGCCATGGTCGCCGAGGGCTGCACCTGCGCGATGAATCGCGAAAGCGGCATCAGGTGGTGTACTCCGCGTTCAGGCGCACGTACTCGTAGGTCAGGTCGCAGGTGAAGATCTCGGTGGCCGCCCGGCCCATCCCGAGGTCGATGTCGATGGCGATCTCCTCCGCCTGCATGGCGGCGCTCAGCTCGGCCTCGTCGCAGGCGAGACCGGCTCCGTCTCCGTAAATGCCGGTGCCGCACAGCGACACCCGCGCCTTTCCCGGGTCGAAGTCGACGCCGGCGTACCCCATTGCGCAGAGGATGCGCCCCCAGTTGGGATCGTTGCCGAAGGCCGCGGTCTTCACCAGGCTCGAGTTGGCGACGGCGAGGCCTACCTGTCTCGCCTCCGCCTCGGTCGCGGCCCCGCGCACCGAAATGGCGATCAGCTTGGAGGAGCCCTCGGCGTCCCGGGCGATCTCCCGGGCCATCCGCCGGCAGACGTGCTCGATCCCCTCGTAGAGGCGCTCGCGGTCACGGGCGCCCAGCTCTCCCGGGGCGGCGCCGTTCGCCATCAGGATCACCGTGTCGCTGGTGCTCATGTCGCCGTCGACGGTGATGCAGTTGAAGGTGCGCCGGATCGCCCGCGACAGCAGCTCCTGCAGTTGTCCGCCCGGCACCGAGGCGTCGGTGGTAACCACCGACAGCATCGTCGCCATGTCCGGGGCGATCATCGCCGCCCCCTTGGCCATCGCTCCGACGACGGCCCTGGCCTGCTCCAGCTCGACCTCGACGGCGCAGCTCTTGGGAACGGTGTCGGTGGTCATGATCGCCTCGGCGGCCCCGGCCCCACCTTCAGGCGACAACGCCGCGACGATCCGCGGTATGCCGGCCTCGATCTTCTCGATCGGCAGCGGCACCCCGATCACCCCGGTGGAGCAGACCAGCACCTCTTCCGTGTCCAGCCCCAGCTCCGATGCGGTCAGCGAGCACATCCGCCTGGCGTGTTCCAGGCCGGCATCGCCGTTGCAGACGTTGGCGTTGCCGCTGTTGAGGATGACGGCGCGCGCCCTGCCGTCGGCGAGGTGCTCGCGGTCGACGGCGATAGGGGCTCCCTGCACCTTGTTGGTGGTGTACACCGCGGCCGCGTTCGCCGGGCGCGTCGAGTACACCAGCGCCAGGTCCCTGGCCCCCGACTCCTTGACGCCGGTCCTGATGCCTGCCGCGAGGTAGTCCTGCGGGGAAGCGACCCCTCCGCCTTCGAGGATTCTCACCGCTCAGTCCGTTCCGGTGCCGGACAGCAGCCCGGCGGCTGCCACGGCATCCCTCATGAGCTTGAAGTGCAGGGAGTCGTTGAGGGCGATCCAGCTCGCTTCGATGACGTTTTCCGACACCCCCACCGTGCCCCAGACTTCGCGCCCGTCCGAGGACTCGATCAGCACCCGCACCCGGGCGGCGGTGCCGTCGCTGCTGTCGAGGACGCGCACCTTGTAGTCGGCGAGATGGACGCGCCTCAGGCTCGGCCAGGCTCCCTCGAGGGCCTTGCGCATGGCGCGGTCGAGGGCGTTGACCGGGCCCTCCCCTTCGGCCACGGTGTGCACCGTCTCACCTTTCACTTCAACCTTTACGATCGCTTCGGCCACCTCGTCGCTGCCGTCGTCCTTGCGGCTGATGGTGCGGAAGCTCAGGGGCCGGAACTGGTCCTCGTACAGCCCCATGGTCCGCCGCGCCAGCAGCTCGAACGAACCCTCGGCCGCCTCGAACTGGTAGCCGTCGTGCTCGAGCCGCTTCACCTCTCCCAACACCTGCGCCACTACCGGGTCCCTCTTGCTGAGCCCGGGGAAGAACCTGTTGAGCTTGGAGACCACGGTGCTGCCTCCCGACTGGTCCGAGACCAGGAAGCGGCGCTCGTTCCCCGTAGCCCGCGGGTCGATGTGCTCGTAGCAGCGCGGGTTCTTGGTCATCGCGTCGATGTGCACCCCTCCCTTGTGGGCGAAAGCGCTCTCGCCCACGTAGGGCTGGCGGTGGTCGTGATGGACGTTGGCGATCTCGCTGAGAAAGCGGGAGAAATCCATCAGCTCGGCGAGGTTCTCCCTTCCGACGAGGCGCTTGCCGAGCTTGAGCTCGAGGGTCGGGATCACCGTGCACAGGTTGGCGTTGCCGCAGCGTTCCCCGTAGCCGTTGAAAGTCCCCTGCACCTGGACCGCTCCCAGCTCGGCGGCGGCGACGGTGTTGGCTTCGGCCATGCCGGAGTCGTTGTGGGTGTGGATGCCGAGGGGAAGGGAAACCGCGTCGCGTGTCGCCGCGAAGACGCGGCTGACCTCGCTGGGCAGCCGGCCGCCGTTGGTGTCGCACAGGACCAGCAGGCGGGCCCCGCCTCGGGCCGCGGCGCGCAGGGTTTCGAGGGCGTATCCGGAGTCCTCGCAGAAGCCGTCGAAAAAATGTTCGGCGTCGTAGATCACCTCGCGGCCGTGGGCGGCGAGATACCCCACCGAGTCCTCGATCAGCTCGAGGTTCTCTTCCGGGGTCGTCTTGAGAGCTTCGGTGACGTGCAGAGTCCAGCTTTTCCCGAAGATGCAGACGGAGCCGGTCTCCGCCTGCAGCAGCGTGTTGAGGGTCGCGTCCTCTTCGGGCGGCACTCCCGCCCGGCGGGTGCTGCCGAAGGCGGTGACGCGGGCCCGGAGACCGAGCTTCTTCACCTCGCGGAAAAACGCCAGATCCTTCGGGTTGGTCGGGTTCGGCCAGCCCCCCTCGATGTAGTGGACCCCGATCCGGTCGAGGCGGCGGGCGATCAGGAGCTTGTCCTCCAGGGAATAGGCGATCCCCTCGGCCTGGGCCCCGTCCCGCAGGGTGGCGTCGTAGACTTCGATCGTATCGCTCATTCACACCCCTCCCGGGGCCCCGTCCGCAACCGCCCGGGCGACGAGGTCCCCGACCTCCGCGGTCGAGTATCCCATCTCTCCGGCCCCCATTCCCTTGAGCTGCTGCAGGGTCGAGACGATCGCCGCCTCGAGCAGCTCGGCGCCTTCCCGCTCGCCGAGGGTGGCGACCATCAGCTGGCAGGCGGCGATGGCCGCCATCGGGTTGATAGCGTTCTGTCCCGTGTACTTGGGGGCCGATCCGCCGATCGGCTCGAACATCGACACCCCCTCCGGGTTGATGTTGCCCCCCGCGGCGATCCCCATGCCCCCCTGGATCATCGCGCCGAGGTCGGTGATGATGTCGCCGAAGATGTTGTCGGTGACGATGACGTCGAACCACTCCGGATTCTTGACCATCCACATGCAGATGGCGTCGACGTGGGCGTAGTCGCGCCGGATCTCCGGAAAATCGCTCCCCCCCACCTCGTGGAATGCGCGCTCCCACAGATCGAAGGCGAAAGTCAGGACGTTCGTCTTTCCGCACAGGGTCAGCGTCTTCTCCCGGTCGCGCCGCCGCGTGAACTCGAAGGCGTAGCGCAGGCAGCGCTCGACTCCCTTGCGGGTGTTGATCGACTCCTGCACGGCGATCTCGTCGGGGGTGCCTTTCTTGTGGAAGCCGCCTGCCCCGGTGTAAATCCCCTCGGTGTTCTCGCGCACCACCACGAAGTCGATATCCTCCGGCCCCTTGTCCCTCAGCGGGGTCGGCACGTTCGGGTAGAGCTTCACCGGGCGCAGGTTGATGTACTGGTCGAGCTCGAACCGCAGCCGCAGCAGAATCCCCTTTTCCAGGATGCCCGGTTTCACATCCGGGTGGCCGATGGCGCCGAGGTAGATGGCGTCGAACTTCCGCAGCTCGTCGACTGCGGAATCCGGGAGCACCTCGCCGGTCGCGAGATAGCGGTCCCCCCCGAAATCGAACTCTACTGTCTCGTACGCGAACCCGACCTTCGCGGCCACCGCGCCGAGGGCCTTCAGACCCTCGGCAACAACCTCGGGGCCGGTCCCGTCACCCGGCAGAACGGCAATCCTGTACAATCTCACCTCTCCTTTTTCGATTTCGATCTGGATGATTTTTCGATTCGATTCGAAAGCCAGAACAGCCCCCCGACCACGGGGCCGACCACGAGGATCACGGCGGCGGCGATCAGCGCCGCCGCCAGGGCGATCCCGACATTGATCAGGACGGCGCTGACGATCGCCGCGGCAACGAAAGCGAGAATCAGGGCGGCCGCGGCCATGACCAGCACCCGGGAGACCGGGTTGATGATCTTCCGCCCGTTCATTTTCACGTATCCCATACCTGCCCTTCCTCAGAACCCCGCCACGTACGGGAGCTTCCCCGCCGTGCTCTCGATCTCGTCGGCAGCCTCGAGCAGCTGCCCAAGGGCATCCCACGTCCCTGTCACCAGCTGCCCGCGCGGTCCATCGGGGAGGGTCGCCGTTATGGAATCGGAGGCGACGTCCACGGTCTGCGCCTCGACATCGATTTTCAGCTCCAGGGAGGGATTCTCCTCCACCGCCTGCATGAGCCGCGCCACGTCCGCTTCCGAAGCGGTCATGCAGGGCAACCCCATGGCGACGCAGTTGCCGAAGAAGATCTCGGCGAACGATTCCCCTACGAACCCCCGGATGCCCCAGCGCGCCAGCGCCTGCGGGGCGTGCTCCCGGGATGAGCCGCAGCCGAAGTTCTTGTTGACCACGAGGATGCCGGCACCCTGGCAGCGGGGGTCGTCGAACGGGTGGCTGCCGGCGCGGCGCTCGTCCTCGAAGGCGTGCTCCCCGAGGTTGTCGAAGGTCACCGTGCGCAGGTAGCGGGCGGGTATGATGCGGTCGGTATCGATATCGGTGCCGCGCACTACCACGGCTCTGCCCGAAATCGCGCGGACGCTGGAAGCGGATACCTCCATTTTCATTCTCCCTGCCCGAGCATGGGGCGCACGTCGGTCACCGCCCCTTCGATCGCGGCGGCCGCCACCATGGCCGGGCTCATCAGCAGCGTCCGACCGGTGGGGCTCCCCTGCCGGCCCTTGAAGTTGCGGTTGCTCGACGAGGCGCAGACCTGGCGCCCCTGCAGCTTGTCGGGGTTCATGGCCAGGCACATCGAGCAGCCCGCCTCCCGCCACTCGAACCCCGCTTCGCGGAATATTTCGTGGAGGCCCTCTGCCTGGGCGGCCTCGCGAACCTCGCGGGACCCCGGCACCACGAGCGCCTTGACGTTGCTCCTGACCCTGCGCCCCCTGGCGACCTTCGCCGCCTCCCGCAGGTCGGAGATTCGCGAGTTGGTGCACGAACCTATGAAGGCGACGTCAATGGCCGTGCCGGCGATCCTGTCCCCTTCCTCGAACTCCATGAAGTCCAGCGCTTCCCGCACGCTCGCCCGTTCCGACTCGGGAAAGGATGCCAGCGGCGGAATGTCCCCGTCGACGGCTGCCGACTGGCCGGGGGTGATTCCCCAGGTCACCGTCGGGGCGATGGCTCCGCCGTCGAATTCCACGCGGTCGTCGTAGCTGGCGCCAGCGGAGGAGGCCAGGGAACGCCACCATTGCGAGGCCCTGTCGAAGGCGCTTTCCGGCGGCGCGTACGGCCGCCCCCTGACATAGTCGAACGTCGTCCGGTCCGGGTTGACGTAGCCGCAGCGGGCTCCCCCCTCGATCGACATGTTGCATACCGTCATGCGCTCTTCCATCGACATGGCGTCGAACACCTCGCCCCCGTACTCGTAGGCGAAGCCTGTCCCACCCTTCACTCCCAGCTCGCCGATGATGTGAAGTATGGCGTCCTTGGCGTACACCCCTTCACCGAGCCTGCCGTTGATCTCGATGCGGCGCACCCGCGGGCGCGCCAGCGCCAGGCACTGGCTCGCCAGCACGTCGCGCACCTGGCTGGTTCCAATGCCGAAGGCGATCGACCCGAAGGCCCCGTGGGTCGAGGTGTGGCTGTCGCCGCAGGCGATGGTCATCCCCGGCTGCGTCAGCCCCAGCTCGGGGCCGATCACGTGCACGATCCCCTGGCGGCGGTCGTTCATGTCGAACAGGGGAACGGCGAACTCCCGCGCGTTCTCCTCGAGGGCCGCCATCATTTCTTCGGCCAGCCCGTCGGCGAACGGGCGCCCGCGCCCGTCGGTCGGGATGATGTGATCGACGGTGGCGAAGGTGCGCTCCGGATGCAGCACCTCCAGGCCGCGTTCGCGCAGCATCTCGAAGGCCTGGGGGCTGGTCACCTCGTGGATCAGGTGAAGGCCGATGAACAGCTGCGACTGCCCCGAGGGGAGCCGCCGCACCTCGTGCAGGTCCCAGACCTTCTCGAACAGATTCTTCGACATTTTCCGTCCCGCCCTCAGAGCGCCTGCATGCGCTGCTCGTGCCGGGTCTTGCGGACGTCCAGCCGATTCAAGGCATCGACGTAGGCCTTGGCGCTGGCTTCGATGATGTCGGTCGAGACTCCGTGACCCGTGGTTTTCAGATCTCCGTCGGCGACCCGGACGGTTACCTCACCCATCGCCTGGCTGCCGCCGGTTATCGCCTGGATTCCGTACTCCTCGACCTTGACGCTGTCGATCTTCAAGGCCGCGTTGATCGCCTCGTAGGCGGCGTCTACCGGACCGTCCCCGCAGGCGGATGCCTGCAGCGGTTCCCCGCCGTCGACCTGGATCCGCACCGTGGCCGCCGGAATCGAGCCGGTGCCGCTGACCGTCTGCAGGTAGTCGAGCCGGTACTTCTCGGCGACGTTGCGCAGCTCGTCCCCGACGATCGCCATCAGGTCCTCGTCGAAGACCTCCTTCTTCTTGTCGGCCACCTCGATGAAGCGGTCGTACGCCTTGTCCAGCTCTTCGGGCGTCAGCTCGTACCCGAGCTTCTCGAGCCGGTGCCGCAGGGCGTGCCGCCCGGAGCGGGCGCTCAACACGATGCTGGTGTCCTCCCAGCCGACCTCGCGGGGATCGATGATCTCGAAGTTGTCCCGCTTCTTGAGCACTCCGTCCTGGTGAATGCCGGAGCTGTGAGCGAAGGCATTGGCCCCGACGATCGCCTTGTTGGGGGGTACCGCGATCCCCATCAGGCGGCTGACCATGCGGCTGGTGTGGACGATCTCGCCGGCGGCGACCCCGGTGTGGAGGCCGAAAAAGTCGCGGCGCGTCCGCAGCGCCATCACCACCTCTTCGAGCGAGCAGTTGCCCGCCCGCTCTCCCAAACCGTTGATCGTGCACTCGACCTGGCGCGCCCCGGCCTTCAAGGCGGCCAGGGTGTTGGCCACCGCCATCCCGAGGTCGTCGTGGCAGTGAACGCTGAAAACGGCGTCGCCGGCGTTGGGCACCTCGGCGAGGAGGCCGGCTATCAGCCGCGCGAAGTCGTCTGGAACCGTGTAGCCGACAGTGTCGGGGATGTTGATGGTCGTCGCCCCGGCCGCGATCGTCGCCTCGACCACCTCGAACAGGTATTCGCCCTCGGTGCGGGTGGCGTCCATCGGGGAGAACTCGACGTCGGCGGTGCAGGACCTCGCCCGCTCCACCGCCCTCACCGCCATCTCCAGCACCTCGGGGGCGGACTTTTTCATCATGGTCCGGTGCTGGGGAGAGGTGCCGACGAAGGTGTGGATCCGCCCTTTCGGGGCGTCCTCCAGGGCCTCTCCGGCGCGGTCGACATCCTTGAGCACGACGCGGCACAGGCCGCAGATCGCCGGGCCCTCGACCTCCTGCCCTATGCGGTGAACGGCCTCGAAATCCTCGTTGGAAGAGATCGGAAACCCGGCTTCGATGACGTCGACGCCGAGCCGGGCGAGCTGGTGGGCGATCTCGAGCTTGTCCGGCACGGTGAGAGAGGCGCCGGGCGTCTGCTCGGCGTCCCGCAACGTCGTATCGAAAATCACTACGCGATCAGTTTCCATGGCTCGTCCCTTTCACGATGCCGCTGGCGGGATCGTTGCTTCACTCGCGAGCTGCGTGCGGGCCAGGCGCACTGTGGACTCGTATCTGTTGCCGGAACCGGGGAACCCTACCCCTCCAGCCAGCTCATCATGCCGCGGAGGCGTGCCCCCACCTCTTCGATCTGGTGCTCCGCGTCCTGGCGTTTGCGGGCGTTGTAGACCGGCCGGCCCACCCGGTTCTCCAACATCCACTCCTTGGCGAACTGTCCGTTCTGCACCTCCTCGAGGATCTTCTTCATCCGCTGCCGCGTCTCCTCCGTGACCACTCGCTTGCCACGGGTCAGATCGCCGAACTCGGCGGTATCGGAGATCGACGAGCGCATGTTGGCGATGCCCCCCTCGTAAATCAGGTCGACGATCAGCTTCACTTCGTGCAGGCACTCGAAGTAACAGACCTCCGGCTGATAACCCGCCTCGACGAGGGTCTCGAAGCCGGCGCGGATCAGCTCGGTCAGGCCCCCGCACAGCACCACCTGCTCGCCGAACAGGTCGGTCTCGGTCTCCTCGCGGAAGGTCGTGGTGATGACGCCTCCGCGGGTGCCGCCGATGCCCTTGGCGTAGGCGAGCCCGATTTCGTGGGCGCGCCCGGTGGCGTCCTGCCCGATCGCCAGCAGACAGGGAACTCCTCCCCCTTCCTCGTATACCCGGCGCACCAGGTGGCCGGGGCCCTTCGGGGCCACCATGAAGACGTCGACGTCGTCCGGGGGAACCACCTGCTTGAAGTGGATGTTGAACCCGTGGGCGAAGGCCACCGCGTTCCCCTCTTCGAGGTTGGGCTCGATGTCGGATTTGAACACCGCTCCCTGGATCTCGTCGTTTATGAGAATCATGATGATGTCGCCGGCCTTCGCCGCCTCGGGTACGGTGGCCACGGCGAGGCCGTCCTTTTCCGCTTCGGCGCGGCGGGCGCTGCCCTCGCGGAGCCCGACGACGACGCTGACCCCGCTCTCCTTGAGGTTGAGGGCGTGCGCGTGGCCCTGGCTGCCGTAGCCGATCACCGCCACGGTTTTTTCCGCCAGCAGTTCGAGGTTGGCGTCATCGTCGTAGAACATCTGCATCGTCGTCATCTCCTGGGGTGTTGAGTGGGAAGTACCGGTTTGGTCTCGACGGACATCGCGACAGACACAGTTCGGTCACTGCCTTTGAATTTCTTCAAGGCTCCGTTCTCGGTGAGGTTGTCGGTAGCGAAAGAGCGGAGCCTACTCGATCGGCGCGGTAAGGCCGAGGAGCAGGGTAATGATCGGGAGGATGCGCAGGGAGGCCGGTGTCGGGGTTTCGCGGCGCGCGGCGGGAGCCGTCTTGCGAATCCTGTTTGAAGAGCAGTGCAAACCTAAGCGGCCCAAGTGTTTAGAATAAAGTTTAATTTTGTTAATATAGATTGGCCTTCTGGGGATGTCAACAAGGACCATGGTTGAGGGATAATGCCCGCTGATGATCTGTACGAGATCGCCGACGCGAGCGGCGCCGGCGACTGGGATGAGTTCGTGCGCGGCGCCGTGGGCGGAACGGTATTCTCGACGCGGGCCTGGCTCGAGTGCGCCGGGGAAGCGACCGGCGACCGCGCCGTCAGCTACGGCTGCTACAGGAAGGGACAGCTGGTGGCCGGGGTCAGCGGCCTCGAACGGCGCGGCGGCAGACAGTTGATCACCCCGCCCCTGATGCCGCACGGCGGCTTCATCCACCGGCCGGTCCCCAGCGACCTGCCGTCGCGGCAGGAGTCGGAGCGGCGCGGGGAAACCCGCGCCCTGATCGAATTCCTCGAACGCCGCTACGGACACGTGCGCCTCACCCTTGCCCCGGAAGTCGCCGACGTCCGCGAGTTTTCCTGGGCAGGCTGGGCCCCCGCGCCCCGGTACACCTACGTCACCGACCTCGGCTGCGGCTCCGGGGCGGTCTGGTCCCGTCTCGAACGCCGCACCCGCACCGTCATCCGCAAGGCATCGGAGGCATTCCGGTTCGAGCCTGCCGAAGACCTCGACGAGCTGGTGCAGCTGTACGAGCTGGTTTACGGACAGGACCGTCCTCCCGTTGCTCCCGACGTCGTGAGGAGTTTCGCTTCCGGGGCGCGGGAACGCGACCTCACCGAAGCCTACCGGGTGGTCGAGGGCTCCGGCCGCACCGCCTCGGTAGTCGTATTCGCCCGCGGCTTCGACAGCATCTACGCCTGGGTCTCCGGGGCCGACCCCGCCTTTCGCGAAAGCGGGGCCACTTCCTTTCTCTACTGGAAGCTGCTCGAACAGACCCCCTTTCCCCGGTTCGACTTCGTCGGCGCCAACCTTCCGGGGATCGCCTTTTTCAAGCGGGGATTCGGCGGCAGCCTGGTTTCGTACTATGCCGTCGAGGCCTTCCCGAGCCGGCTGCTGAAACTGCTCGCCGGAGGCCGCCGCCTTCTGCGGAGGTCCTGATTGCGGCTCTGTTCCGGTAGATCGGCAGGAGGGCTGCACAGCTTTCGGTTTCTGAGTGGGCGTCGGTACGCCGCTACTCCCCTGACATCCCGGGCAATCGCGCCGCCCGGTTGAGTTCCGCGGATTCGAGACGGCGGCGGACCTTCCTCACCGAATCCCGTACGCGCGGGTCAGAATCCGCCTGCTCCAGCGCTGCACGCGCGGCCCCGTAATCGCCCAGCCTTCCGTAGAGAACGGCGAGCTCGACCGCGATTTCACCCAGGCCGGGAGCATGCTCCAGGCCTCTCCGGTAGATAGCCGCGGCCGTCCCGGCCCCGTCCGGCGTCCTCCCCTCCGATTCCGCCCAAGTGAGAATCAGGTCGCTGTATCTCTTCCGCAGCAGCCTGGATCGGGGGACGCGCCCCAGTCCCTTTTCCAGGGCGGAAGCGCGCTTTTCATGGCTTCCGACCGCCAGGCTCCTCTCCTCGAGCAAGGCGTTCCGAATCATCCCGGCGGCGATTAGCGGGCCGGTTTCGGAAGCGGCACTTCGATCCCTGTCCCCGGCGGACGCGTACTTCACCGGATCCTCCAGTTCCGGAATGATCGAACGAAGGATGTCGCGATACACCTGCGTGCCGAGCTGACGGGCGGCGGAGAACTCCAGGAACGGATGATCGTCGCTCAGGATCGGAACCCCTTCGGACCAGGTTCGCACCCCTTCCGGTCCCAGCAGGAACAGGGAAAGCATGTCCTCGATTTCCTCCACATGGTTGCGCTCCAGTTCCGGCCGGACGTTGCGGTCGTGAATGCGTTTCCCGAGCCTGCCAGGCGACAGGACGAGCGGTTCCGCCTGCAGCAGGAGGATGCCGTCGTGGTCATCGAGCCACAGGCTCGCATTGGGGAACACTTCGACGGCAGCCCTGACCATGGCGCGCGTGTCCCGCACGCTCTGACCGTAGAATGGGATCCATTGCGCCAGGACGCCCCCGGGCGCCAGGATCGCCTCTGCTTCCTCGTAGAACTCACGGGTGTACAGGTTCGTCGTGCCCAGGGTCCAGGCCTGCAGGGGTTCGAGGATCACGAGGTCGTAGCGCTCCCTGGAGGCGCGCATGAAAGCGCGGCCGTCGTCATGGTGCAGCACGACTCCAGGCTTGTCGAAAAGGCCGTCGTTGGCCCTGGCGAACCATCGCCTCGACAGCTCGATCACCCCGGCGTCCAACTCGACGCAGTGCAGTTCCCGGACACCGTGACGCAGGACCGAGGCGAATGTCTGCCCGGTTCCCAGGGCGATTCCGAGGCCTCGCCTGGGCCGCTCGACGAAGAGGGCAGGCAGGTGGCCGAGGAGGCGGTGGCCCCCCTCGGTCCCGGCCACCCAGGAGGAGTTGATCCACAGCCTGCGGACGCCGCGGGAGTCCTGCGCGACCATGACATCGCTCAGCCTCCCCTCGGCCAGTTCCATGATCTCCCATCCGGCGTCGAGCCGGCGCTCGTACAGATTCCGTGGAATGTCGGCGAAGCAAGCCAGGACGGAGGAAGTCGCCGCCGCCGCCGCGGCGATCCCCCACGTCCGCATGGAGGCGCCGGCCCTGGCCATCAGCAGCGCGCTCACCGAAAGAACCGCCAGCAGCAAGGCGATTCCGCTGGCCCGGGATCCGAGCAGAGGCAGCAACAGGAACCCCATGGCAAGGCTTCCGGCAACCGCACCGGCGGTGTTTGCCCCATACAGGATTCCGAAGGCGCTCGCTGTGCGGCCCTGGGCGTGTATCGCCGCGACCAACAACGGCAGGGCCGCAGCCAGCAGCGCCGACGGCAGGGCCACTACCAGCATCAGCACCAGCGACCATGGCGACGGGCCCGAGGCCAGCTGCAACATCGCCTCATAGCGCCCGGCGACATGCAGCAGAGCGGCCGGTACTGCAGCCATCGCTGCGGCGCCGATGGCGAGCAGGACCCCCGTGGTCCCCAACAGCGAGGAAGCGCCCGATTGCCGCCTGATGACGAACGCAGCCATACCTGCCCCCATGGCGATGCCGGCCAATACCGCAGCCAGGACCTGGGCCAGGGCATAAGCAGTGGTGAGAACGACCAGCGACACCAGCCTCGTCCACAACACCTCGGCACCCATCCCCGCAAACCCGCACGTTGCCGCTGCTCCCAGCACCCAACCGGTTTCTGCGGGCCTGCCACCCTGCTTTTCGGGGACTCGGGCCGTTTCCGGCAAACCTCCGCCATCCGCCGCCCGGCCCTGTATCAGGAACGCCATGGCCGCCGCACCGGCTGCGCACGCGGCGCCGCAGTAAATCGTGCGCGACAACCCGAACATTTCGATCGTCGCGTACCCGGCCAGAAGACATCCGGCGGCCGCGCCCAGAGTATTCCAGCAGTACAGCAGGCTCGTGAAGCGAGCCGTTTCCGGTTTTCCAGGCGGGCCGTTGTCGCGATCGACCTGTTCGATCAACAGGGGAAGCGATGCCCCGAGGAGGGTGGTAGGGAACATCAGAAACACAGCGACCGCGGTCAGTTGACCCCGGAAAGCGGCTGCCGGGGACAGCCCCGCGGCGGAAACGATCTCCCGCAGCGCCCCCGAGGCGGGAAACAGGAGCGTCGAAAGCGCCGCCAGAAAGGCAGCGGCAAGTTCGAAGGCGGCGTAGCCGTAAAGGGGGCGCTGCAGCAGCTTGCTCAGCCGGCCTCCGAAGCAGGCCCCGACACCGAGTCCAGCCATGAAAACGGCAAGAACTACAGCCTGCGCCGTATAGGTGGCGCTGGTGACGCTGGCCAGCTGACGCGTCCAGGCCAGCTGATAGATCAGGCCGCCGGCTCCCGACAGGACCACCGCCGCCAACAGAAGCCGGTTTCGTGCGGTCAGCAGATAGGGCTGGAGTGTTCGGATTGCGGGTGTCGGTTACCTGGCGCGCTGGAGCAAGTCACTCTGGCGGTGAAGCCCGGAATTGCGCGCCAGGCCAATGAGCGCGACCCGGTGGATCAGGGGAGGTTCGAGGAAGGACCCAACGACGGATTCGGTGCCCTGGGGGCCGCCCTGGACTTCCTGAGCATGGAAACGTGCGGTGCACCTTTCAGGTGGGCTGCACGGCCAACCAGCGGTCGTACGGAGTATGGAGTTTCCGGGGCAGGGCGTCACGGACGTTCGGCGCCCGCATCCAGCGAAACCGGTTCCCCAGGTCTTCAACTCCTTCGTTCTCCTGGTATTTCGCCATGCCGGCCCGAACTGTAAGCCGCCCCGCGAACTCTTCCGGAGCCCTCCCCCGATGGATGGTATTGCCGTTCCAGAACAGGGTCTCGCCCTTTCTCAGAAAGACTTCCTTCTGTCCGGAAATGTCCTTGTGCCGGGTGTTTATCAGACACTCGCGCTCTTCGTCGGTGCGGTAGCGGCGCTGGCTGCCCGGTACCAACAGCAGGCACGGATCGTCCTTCAGGGCCAGGCTCCATTTGAACTGGTTCTTCATGTTGCGGCCAAGGATCTCCATCTCGACTTCGTAGCTGCCGTCCCGCTCCTCTGCCCCGAAGTCGCGGTGCCAACCGCTGTCGTAGCCCGGCCCGTTGACACACAGGGTCATCCATCCCAGGCGCAACTTCTCTCCGAGAAATCCCGTCACATAGTTCAGCAGTTCGTCGCAGCACATGTACTCGGCGAACAACGGTTCCTGGAATTCCGGGGCGAACACACCTTCGATATGCTCCACGTCGCTGCCCTCGCCGTCGACCTCCACTTTCTCGCCCCCCGTAACCACCGCACCGGAGCGCACCTTCGCGGTTGCGCGGATTGCGGCCTCCACCATGTTCTCGAGCATTTCCGCCGGCACCGCGTCGTCCGTAATGAAGTACCCCCGGTCGTAATACTCCTCTTTCTGCTTTTCGGCAACCATACCCGTTGACCCCGTCCGGTTTCAGATTTGCACTTTGAAAAGGCGGTCTTCGTGAACGACGACTTCGGTAGCGTACTTCTCTCTGAGCCTTGCAAGCAGCTCGCCGAAATACCGCCGCTCCTGCTGGTCCCTGACCCAGAACTCCGCCCTGCCGCGGGCCCGCTCGAAGGAGTCCGGTCTGGGTGGGATCTTCTCTACCACCTCGAACATTGAGAACCCTTCGTCGACTTCGATCGGTCCCCGCAACTCGCCGACCTCCGCCTCCTCCGCCTCTGCGAGCAATTCTCCGAAAACCACGCGTTCGTAGGGATGCATGTGGAAGACGCCGTTTTCCACCACTACGTCTTCCCGGACGCTGTACTGGCTGGCCAGCTTCCTTATGTCTTCCCCGCGTCGAACCCTCCGGGCAAGCTGCTCAGCCTCCTCACGGGTCTTCACCAGTATCTCCGCCACGGCGATTTCAGCCGGCCTCATGAAGCGGTGCTTGTTTTCCTCGTAGTATCGCCGTATCGATTCTTCACTGGCCGTTATGCGGTCGTCTACCTCCCGTTTTCGCAGCGCTTCGATCATCATGTTGTCCCGTTTGCTGTCCAGCCAGGCCAGGACTTCGGGATCGCTGTCGATACCGGCGTCCCGCGCGGCCCTTGCCAGCAGGCTGTCCCGCAACAGGTGATTGACCGCGAACCCCTCAATTCCCTCGTCGTCGAATTCGATGGCGCGAAAGGTGGAAAAGCTCCCGTAGGCGCGGGCGAAGTCCGCGAGGCTGTACTCCCTGCCATCGAAACGGCACAGTACCAGTCCCTGCTCTTCGGCGGGCAGCTCGAGGGGCTTGCCGCCGGCCGGCGCCCCTTGCAGCAACGCCGAGACGGCCTCCGGCTCCATGCGAACCCCGTGGCTCCGGGCCAGCTCGGCAACAAGATCATCCCTCCAGGAGAGGAATCTCTTTTCGATCTCGACCCGCACGAAAACCGGGAGGTACCAGTCCGGGGCATCGCGCTCTTCGACCACCGTGAGAATCTCGTAGCCGCCGCCGATTCTGAACGGGCGGCTCACCTCCCCCGCCGGCAGTTCGAAAACCTCTTCTGCAACTTCCAGGGGCAGTCCCAGGTCGCCCAGGTTTCCGCGCCCGATCCAGGCGTCGATGACACCGCCGTCAGCAGCCGTGCCCTGGCTGGTGGAATGCTCCCTGGCCGCTTCTGGGAAGGAACGCCCCTCGTCGAGCTGGCGAACGATTTCCCGGGCTTCCCCGGGACTGCCGACGCGAATATGAGCGAGCCGAAGCAGGCGGCTCCATTTGCTGTCGGCAAACCGCTTTCTCCAAGTCTCGACCTGCTCGTCTTCTGAACTGGGAGAAAAGTTCCTGGTGAGGTACTCCTGAGCCAGTTTGCCATGCAACTCCCGGTCCCATGCGGCCTGGAACGAGGGGTCCCCGGCAAGGTTGAGACTGCGCCCCTCCCGAAGCATCAACTCCTTGTCGATCATCGACTGCAGGTAGTCGCGAACCGCTTCGGTTCCCTCCTGTTCCGAACGCAGCACCGCCGGCATTTCCGCGGTGAACCTGTACAGATCACCCACGGAAATTCCCGCGTCCCCGACTCTCGCCAGGACGTTGTCATCCCGGGCAGAGGGAACGGCATCGGCAGCCTCTTCCCTCTGTTCCCGGGCGCAGCCGAAAATGAAGAGCAGCGAAAAAAAAGCTGGAATCAGTACGGGGCCCCGCACCGGTCTACCCCTCCGCGGGAGGCTCTTTGGCGTAGTGCACCTCGCGGTCGAAGCGATAGGCGATGTCCACGGTTTCAATCGGGTCGCCGCGGTAGTCGAAACGCAGCTGCATCCCGTTGATATGGAGCGTGAAATCTTCCACATCGCGGTGAAGCGGCTCGAACACGACGAAACCCTGCTTTTCCTGACCGCTGAAGACCATGTCGTCCCGGTACAGAGTGCGCCGCAGCACGTCCGTACGCTCGCGCAGCTGCCTGTGGTTGTTCCCGGAGTAGGCGACCGCATAGGGCCAGTAGTACTCGACCAGTGCGGAGAGGGTGAGCGACGGATAACGACGCCCGTTCGGAGCGACGATCTCGATGCCGGAAGGATCTATGCGGACCTTGGGGTAGGCGTAATTCTTCACCTTCAGCACGAACAGGGTGAAGCGGTCGGGGGACGTACCCTCTCCCAGGGGGGTCCAGTCGCCGTAACTGTAGGGATTGGTGGGCGTGACGTAGGGGTTGGGTCGGGAAAAGCCGGCGCGGGACTCCGAATGGGACGACAGCTGGCGGTTTATCATCTCCGTGGTAAGGGGCAGCATCGTCACCTCGAGGCGGCCGCGGACGAAAGTAATGCTGCGGTCGTCCCCGACCGTGAACTGTTCCTCGTGCTCCGCAGCCGGAACCACGGGGCCTGCAAAGTGGCGGTACCCCAGTTTCAGTCCGCATCCGGCTGCAAGGATCCCCAGGAAAACGGAGGATGCCACCAGCGACCTTCCCCGCCCTGCACCACTTCCCCGGTGAGTCATCTCGGTTCGCATTGCGAATGCCCTCCCGATCACATCTGTCCAGTGCTGGCGAAGATTCTCATGAATGCGATCGATTCCTTCCGGACCTCGTCGGTGGCCTCGAACTGCGTTCTCTCGAGCTGGACACCGAGGTTCATGGTCAGTTGATATCCCAGGTACTCCGAGACATTCCCGAAAAGAATCGACCAGACGCGGCTGCGAAAGTCGTCGACGAATCCGGGCGGAGGTTCATCCGGCCTCTCCCTGAGGTTGTTGAACCAGCTCAGCTCCACGCCCCAATCCATCCAGGTACGCCCCTCGACAATCGAATACCGGCTTACCAGAAACAGGGTCTCCTCCAGGTCTCGAAGCTTCAGATCCTCGGTCGAGGTAGGGGTCAAACGGCGGAAGGTGCTTTTCCATTTGGGCCACAGGGTCAGGTCGCGATGGAGCTTGTAGCTGTAGTCCGCCTTGTTGATCAAGCCGAAGAAGGAACGGTCCCGAATGCTTTCGTCCTCGGCCAGATCCCCTCCCTGGCCGAAGGTCTCGTATTTCAGCTTGCCTTCGATGTTGAGATCGCGGATGCGTGAGAATCTGGCATCGAGGTAAACCTGGTTGACGAACGTATCCTGGTTTTCGAGCGGGTCGAGGAAATCCTGGTGCCCCAGGGGGTCGACCCACCGGATGCGGTCGTCCGGGATGTCGTCCTTGACCCACTTGGCGTGTTCGAACAGGGAAATATTGAGACCCGGAAGCTCCCACCCGGCCGTGAGCAAGGCGTACGTAGCTCTGCTCTCGCGGGCGCTGCTCAGCTGGTTTTCGCTGAGGCTGCCCACCGTCAGGTGGACATCCTCGGTCAGTGCCAATCCCCCGTATATGTTCCGGCCCTGTCGGTCGCGGTCGTACGGATAATCCGGCTCGAGATCGTTCTCGAAACGGTCGATAATGGTGTTGTTGTTCATGTCCATGCCGAACAGGAACTCCGGAGGATCCACGGCATAGCGAAGGAAGGGTTCGTCGTAATCCGGTTTGCCGTTCTGGTTCTGGTTGAAATCGGAGACGAAGTCGTTGTTCTCATCGAGCCCGGGAAACACTCTGAGGTCGAAACCGGCCGCACCCGCCGTCGTACCGCCCTGCTGCCCTCCCTGCCCGAACCGCATCCAGTCGGGGAATCGGTCCTGGTCGTCGTTGTCGTCCACAAACTCGAACAGGTGCCGGGTTTCATCGGAATAATCGAAAGCGCCCCGGGAGTCGCCGATGAAGGCCGACGTACTGTATTCCGGATCCATGCTGTACGCCTCTCCGAATGCGAACCAGGGATGCTGGCGGTAGGAAGCAGTTACATAGTAGGCCTCGGCAGTCTCCTTCCGGGCCCCCAACTTGCGGTAATTCTGGTTGGGGAAACGCCGGTATTTGCGGTTCACGACGTATTCCGACCTCAGCTCGAGTCCTCCCCAGTCAATCAGCTCCAGATCGATGCCGAGCACCTCGCTGGCAGTAGGAAGACCGTAGGCGAAGCGAATGAACCGCTGGTTTGCCCCGTCGACTATGTTGTTCCGCGCCTGGTCTACCAGGAGAAACACCTGAGCTCCGCGGCGGTCGGTCTGCAGGTTCGATGTGACTTCGATGCGGTAGTCATTGGCGACCACGAGCTCGAACTCCAGCTTGCGGGCGTCGCGGAAGGTCGGAACGTCATCCGTGGGGCGGAAGGCGTTGCGTATATCGTAGATCAGCTCGATATGGTCCGAGCCGCGCGCCTCGAGCACTCCCTCCCTGCCGACTCCACCGCTGATCAGGGGCACGATTTCCGGGTGCGCCTCGCCGTCGATCAGGACCTGGTCGAAGTAAAGCAGGGCTCCCGATTCCGCAGATTCGGGGGAATCGTCGGAGATCCGGATGGTGATGGTCTCGACGTTACCCGTATTCTGGGGTCCGGTGAGCACTCCTTTGAGAGAATTGTCGCCGATGCTCAACTCGCTGCTCGCGTTGGCGGCGCTGACCCACGTCGCCCCCACCTTGGCGAAGTCTCCCACCTGCGTGACCCCCCTCAGACCCATGAGGCGGGTGGAGTTCTCGACCAGGCCCGGGCCCTGTGCTTCGCTCAAGGCGGTGAAGCCGGGGGAATTGAGCCGCGAGGCCAGCGCCGTCACGGCGTACTTGTCGCTCAACAGGTCCCACTGGATACCGTTGAACGCCGGTTTCGAGAAGGTCAGGGGGGTCAGGCTTGTGCGGATCGCATCGCCTGCCGTGAGGGCGGTAAAGAACTGGCCCTTGCTTGCCGACGACACCACGACGCTGTTGAAGAAGCCCCTCCACCTGGGACTCTTGAAAATGCCGCTTCCCAGCCTCTGCGGACTCGTCTCGGTCCAGTCGTAGATCTCCCATCCGCGGCCGATGTAGTTTCCGAATGGATCGTAGTGACGGGTCCCTTCGAGAAGGATGTCGACATAGCGCTGGTAGTGGTCCCTTGCGTAGTTGCTGTATTCCCAGCCCTTCCATTGATATTCGTAGTAGAGATTCTGAGGCAGGAGCCATTTGCGGCGATTCGGGGCCAAGGCGCCCGGATGGATGCGGGCGCCGTAGATCCCCGGCTCTTCAACGGGCCGGTACCCGGTTCTCTGGGCGAAAACCGGAAGATCCGTAACGAGGATGATCGGGAGCAGGAGGAGCTGTATCGATTTAGGAGAAAATAAGAGACGCCGCATTTATCCCTCCCTAAGGGCTGAAATATTCCCAGCCAAACTCGGAAAGTTCCCGATGAGCGCAAGCAGTTTGGCCCGACGAAATCCCACTGCGAGGCGGACTGAACCCTGGCAGAAAAAGGTTGACTTGACCAGGGGATTTACCTATATAGTTCCAATTATTAAGGCGAATTCGCAGCCCACAATACGAACTTCCTGAGATTTTCACAAGCCTGCAATTTCCGTTCAACTCCCACAGCCTCGAAAGGAGTCTTTCATGAGTTCATCGAAGTCATTGGCTTTGACGCTGGCCTTGATTCTTGCCGCCAGCGGGGCGGCCATGGCCCATAACGGCGTCACGAAGTTCTTCCCGCAAATACCGCCGTCCCAGGTAGCGAACATGGTGCTCGATGGCGACGAGGCCGACTGGGGGTGGTACGACGAAAGCTTTGCCGTCGACAATTCGGAGATGAAGAGCATTGCCGCATACGTAGGCGAAATCGATCCGAACTCGCTCAACATCGTCTACTTCACAGCCTGGAGCGGGGGGGATGACAACCGCTTCTGGTTCTTCACCCGGATACAGGACGACACGCTGAAGGTCGACACCGAGGAACCGGGCGGTTGGTGGAAGGACGACGAACTGGTGATCGGTTTCGACCCGGATCATACCGGCGGGTTCTTCAGGGATGACGAGAACCTCGGCGACCACGAAGTCGAGCGGAACGGATACTTCTACCAGTGGCGCGTGCTGCCGACCAACGTCGCCGGCGAAGAGGTGCGTTATCATTGGATCAACAACCCGGACTGGCAGGACAACCAGGATTTGTGGTGGCTCGCCGAGCCTCCCGCCGTCGACGGCACCTGGACCCTTTCGCCGCCGGACGCCCAGCACGGAAGCACCAACGTTACCAGAACCCACGAGCTCGCTTTCCAGCTGTATGACGACTGGAGCACCAGTGCCGCCGAGTCCATCAGGCATATCATCGAGGTGGACAAAGTCATCCACTTCGGCGTGCAGTTTCAGGATGGCGACACGAACTGGCAGCGTCATCTGACCGGTTGTCGCGAGGCCGGATGCGTCGACGCCATCTTCCGGAACGGGGACTCGCACAGCGATTACTTCCCGATCCCGGCCGAGGAAGACGATACGGCAGTCGAGACAGTCACCTGGGCCCGGATCAAGCACTCCATGCAGGAAAACCTGGAGAGCAAGTAAAGGCTCCGGAATTTCAGGAGGCAGTTTGGCGGGGAGAGCGTAGAAACGCTCTCCCCGTTTTTTTTTCGCCCCCCGTACTTACCACAGGACGTAGTTGCCCTGCTGTCCTGTAAAGGTGTCGATGATCCACCAGATACCGCAGATGGTTATCTGACCCAGGATCAGGCCGAGGAAGAACGGGCGAATCGCCCTGTAGAGCGGCGGCCCCCCATAGTTCAGGGCAATCGACTTGAACATCCATGCCAGGAAGGCATTGATGGCCGCCCACCCCACGCAGGCGCTGATCGGAAAGCCGATAGGATGCAGGGGCCACCATCCCCAGAACCTCCGGGCCATCATCAGCAGTGACATGAAGACCGCTCCTGCAGCGGTGTGAAACCAACCCCACCAGGCGGGGCCCGACCACTCCGCGATGCGCGCCGCCGCATATTCGGGAATCGTCCTCGGCATCCAGATGTAGTTGAAGTCCCTCAGGTTGACGCCCCCGTGGTTGTAGGTCAGGGTCAACACCATCCACAAGGACCCGCTCAGACCCGCCAAGCTCGCCAGAATCATCCCCCAGAACAGCAAGCGCCGGCGCCGGCCGATCTGCTCGCTGAGTTTGAGGCCATGGGCGAAGTGGGGCATGATGAAGTTCATGATGTCGTTCGCCCACACCCGGGTGAACATCAGCCCCATCATGCCGGAAGCTCCGAAAAAGGAGGATCCCATGGCCGAAATCGCCGCATCGGGAGCCACCAGCGGATTGTAGATTACGGCAAATCCCCCCTCCGCTATCAGGCGGGTAAGCCCCATGAAAATCACAAAGGCAAAAAACAGGAACACCAGCACTCCGAGAAACGGGATACCGGACAGCCACAGCCAGACGGTCATCACCGCGAAACTGCCGAAAAGCCCGATCACCGCACCGCGATAGGAGAGGATCTCCCGGCTGTCGTCGATGTCGCGGGCCCCGGTGAAAGCCTTTCGCAGCACGTCCCCGATATGGGTCCGGCCAAGCCACAGGCCGCCCAGAACGAGCACGATCAGGCCCCCGACGCCCTGGTGAACGAGGTCGGGAGTGCTCCAGCCGCTGAAGGGGCTGATGGCGGTTTCCGTCGACGTGCCTACTCCCAGCCGCAGGTAGGCGGCCCTCTGGATCAGGTTCAGCAGATAGAGGGCCCACAGCGAGAAGGATACTTCGCGCATTACGAGGAAAAAGAACCCGAGCGTGGCGAAGCTCAGTCCCACCGGCACGCTCAGTCCATCCATCAGGGAGAGGTGGGTGGCCAGTTCGATTGTCGGCACGTACTCGAGGTAGTGGTGGAGACCCCGCACCGCCCCTATGGCGATTGGAACCGCCATTCCGAGCCACATCGCCCAACTGCGAAAGAAGGGCTTGACGAGGGAGCCGCGTTCGTCGTCCCGGACCATGGCCAGGGGAACCTGGACTATCGGATAAACAAGCCGTTCCTGGTCCATCCACTGGCGCCTGACCATGACCATCAGGCAAAGAGCCGCCACATGGAATCCCATGATCAAGGGCAGCCAGTAGAGAATCGGCCCCGCCCACACCTCCCAGGGAATGCCGCCATGTCCTCCGGTTCCCTCGTAAAAATCCCTGATCGCGGTCCAGTCGCGTGGAGCGATCCATTCCGGGATGTGCGGATGCAGCCGTTCGGCCCAATCGTTCTCGGGGGTGGCGTAGTAAAAGACCCCCGTCAACGCCCCCAGCCAGTAATGGACCGGGTTGTGGGCGGAGTTGGCCACCGTCATCATTATGAAGATGGCTATCAGCTCGCCGCGCCGGAACGCCCAGGGCCTGTGCACAGCTCCCAGAACGACATTCACGATACCGACGAGAATCACAAAGAAGAACAACGCTGCCGGACTGGTGAGGAATACCCCGCCGGCGTTCGAACCCTTGAGGTACATCTCGAAGTAGACGGCGATTCCGACGGCGAGGGACAGCACCAGTCCCGTTATCAGGGCTCGGAAAGTCATGCCGGGGACAGGCCTGTCTGCGCGGGAGATGCCCACCTGAAAGGAACAGGCGGGGACCTCCCTCTGTGGTGGGGGGCAGGGAGCTTCACTTAGGGGTGAAGCGACAGTTGAGCAACCAGCAGCGCCGCCGAACCCTCAATAGGCGACACTGATGGTCCGCGCCACTGCTTCATCCCCTTCGAGCTTGACCCAGCATACGTATATGCCGGGGGGTACGAGGGCCCCGGACTGATTTCTACCGGACCAGGTGTAGGTCCAGGCGTGGGTGAGGACCTGGTCCGATCCCCTCTCCCCGGTCAGCTCCGCCATCAGCCTTCCCTGCAGGTCGAACACCTTCACCTCAGGGGTGGCATCTGCTTTCAAGGCGTTGAACCGTATGGCGGTCTGCTCTCCGAAATCGTCGCCGTTGGGAGTGAGAAGTTGCGGTTTTATGGAGAGACTTCCCACGGCTTCGGCTGTTTCAGGCAACGACGGGAGAAAAACCGTGGTGGCGTAACGCCCGCGGGGGTCGACGGGCTGCCAGAGGCCGGGCTGCTCCGTGTTTCCAATCTGGGTATTGAAGTAGGTGGGGTTTTCCAGAAGGGCAAGGCGGAAATTCAGCTCGACGGCTTGCCTTGTGACGGGTTGGGACAACTCTATCAGCAGGGAATCCGGGACGATCTCGACGCGGGCATCCTCGACCACGCTGCCGCCTACCGAGATGGTCAGATCGTCCACGGCGGAGGGAGTCAGAAGCTTGATCAGGTTGAAACCGGAATCCCCCGATCTGAACTCCGGTTGGATGCCGAGAATGAATTCCTCAACCACGCCCGCGGACGCTGTTCGGGGATGCACCTCTCCATCCACCCCGGCGAGGATGGCGTTGGTGTATTCCAGGGAAACCGACTGCAGCGCAGGGGCTGTTTCCGGCCTGTCGGAACCGAGAAGAAGCTCGATCTGGGCAAACCGCCTGGGACTGGGAGAGAGGAACTCCTGACCCGCGTCCTGGTAGATCTTGCTCCACGGGCTCCAGTCATCTCCAATCACGGTCGCGGTGTCCGTGCGGCCTCTCATGCGCTTGTTGAGATCGTCGTATTCGGCCTTTCCAGACAGCTGCGCACCCGCCCGGTCGAAGTAGGTGACCTCCTCGGCCAGGGTGTTTCCGGTTCGCGTCCGGGCCTGAACGAATGCCCCCGGAGGAAGGGGATCCGTCTCCCAGGTGAGGGCGTCGATGACCTTGATCCGATTGTCCCCCCCGAGACGTCCGAGGTCGATGAACGGAGACTTCATCTCCACTTGCGCCACGTGACCTGAAGGAACGACGACGACCTCCTTGATGTCCCCCGTTCTCAGCTGCCCTCCTATGCCCCCCTGGAAAATGCCCGACAGGTAGCGTATCCGCTTCGGGGGCAGAAACAGGTAACGGATATTCGGCTCGCCCCCGGCTCCCCCGGTCGTGGTTCCCGTTATCCGGGAAAACCCCCCGAAGGCGGTGAGGTGGCCGAAATCGAACATGATTTCGAACTCGAACTCCCCTGCAAGGTTGAGGCTGCCGTCAGAACTGAGAAAGCGAAAGTTGTCGAGGTGTGCGACCGGGGGCAGCCACAGGATCTGGTGCACCCAGAACAGGGCGCCGAGATCCCAGACGAGCGCCTCGGATTCCGTGAAACCGGACTCGCCGCCTCCGCCTTCGTGCTCGAAAGAGACCAGAGCGCCCCAGGTGGTGTTGAAGTCGCCGTCGGCTACTCTCGGTCCGAGCCCCGTGCCCTCGACGATGCTGCCTCCTCGCTGCAGGGTCCCGAGCGACACATTCTCACCGAACGTGTAGACTTCGAACTCGGCGATCGCGGCATCGGCGTTCCTGGCGTCCGCCCAGAGTCCGATGTACTGGATCATCACGAAAGGCTCGCTGAGGTGTTCATTGCTCTCGTCGACTCCTCCCCTGCCGAGAACCGCAGTAGCTCCGCCGCCCCTCTCCCTGATCCTGTACTCGACCTCGGTTTCGAAATTCTGCCGGGTAGTGCCGCCGATGAGATCGAAGGTGAAAACGTCTCCGGAGGCCACCCGGAGACCGTCCGATTCGAACACCCTGAACTCCTCAAAGGGTTTCGCCCCCTCTCCGTCGGGGAAGAGGATCCGCACCCTGGTCACCGGTACGACTCGTCCAAGGTCGATTTCGATGAACCAGTCTTCGAGCGGGGCGTCGGCATCCGGTTGCCAGTAGGTCTCCGGGTCCCCGTCGATGATGTTGGGGGCATCCCGCTGGTTCGATCCCACCTCCCGAATTCCTCCCTGCTTTTCCTCGTGGAAAAACAGCGGGGCGTCGAGAGCGGCGTTGAAGTTCTGCTCGAATTTCCTCAGGCTGACCGAGCCGTCGGGCCGCAGGTCGAGTGTTTCCGTATCCAGGACAGGGATGTCATTGGCCGTCCATTCCAGCCATTGGGCGCGGCGCGAAATCTCGTACTCGTCGGCGTTCCCTGACTGCAGCGGGGCGAACGTCGACACAGCGATGCTGCAGATCGCCATGGAGGCTCTCATCGGGTGCCTGCTTTCTCGAATTCGGACCATCCGTCCCGGTCAGTACACGAGGGCGACGACACCGGTTCGCAAAAAGGTGCCCGGACCGGTCTGCACCGATGTTTTCACGATGTAGTTGCCGATCGGAAGCATGTTGCCGTCGTCGCCCCGCCCGTCCCAGACCACTTCATGGGATCCCGGGCCCTTCTCGCCGGAAAACGGGGTTGCCATCCGGCGCCCCGACAGGTCGAACACCTCCACGTCGACCTGAACCGGTCTGACGATCTGCACCAGGGTGTAGGAGATGCTGGTTTCGTCGTTGCGCCCGTCCTGATTGGCGGTAATCACCTCGGGAGTGAGACTGAAGAGCGGCAGAACATCGCGGGCGGACTCGGACGCGATCTTGACCCTCAGAAGGTTGGTCCCGACAGCGGGGTTGGCGTTTCCCGGCAACACCCGTTGGGGCGGGTCGGAGCTCTGCGAATCGAATGCTTCGGCGTTGAAGAAGGTGCCCTGCAGGAACACCTGGGCGTCGAAAACAACCCGGAATACGCCGGTTGCGTTCGAAACGACGCGGTTGTCAGGCGGCAGGATCAGGGTCAGACCTTCCGGTCCTGCGGTTACCTCCGGTGTTATCGGGGCCAACGACTCCCCGACCAGCAGCTCCTTGAAGACCGGTGTCGATGGGGTGAAGATCCGGATGGCGTCGAATCCGACGTCGGCGGAGTCCACGTCCGCGGCGATGTCGTAGGCGAACGTCGTCGGTGCCCCGGCCGGGACGAGCGGAATGTTGCCCGGAGGCCGCGGGTCGTCGAGCAGGGAGATCTCGGCGAGAATCTCCTGGGCCAGCGGCGGCAGCGCGAAGTCCACGCCCATCGAGGTAACCCTTGCTCCGTCGAGAATGGAGTGGCTTTCGATGGTTACCGCGAACTGGAAATACCGGCGCGGGCTGGGCAGGGTGATCCGCTCCCCGTCGAAAACCGAGAACGGAGCCGACCACCGGCTCCAGTTTATCTGGTCGTCTTCGATGGGCCCTTTTTCCGCCGGGCCAAGGCTGTTCCAGTCGCTTTCGGTTACTTCCTGCCGCTCCCTGGTGAACTGGTTGATGATCTCGTAATACACCTGGGGGTTGTCGTCGCTGCCGGTCCGCATCTGAACGGTGACGCTGGCCTCGGCCCCGGGTTCGACCGAAAGCTCGTCTCCTTCCTGACGGAGCTTCTCCACGTCCCACCTGAGCTCACTGAGATTCGCAGGTTCTCCCAGGTCGACCACCTGGGAAGTGTACTCTCCCTTAGGGGCGAACCCGGTCCCGTAGAGCTCGAACTCGGCGACCTCGAACGGGTTGGGAGCGTCGACGTGAAGCTCGAGGTAGCGCAGGAACCGAAGCGGAAAGACGATCTCGGCGATGCCTTCGCTGGTAAACTCCACTTTGCGCAGCGAGTTGTAGTCGGGGCGGCCGTCGGCAGTGAAGGTTATACCGTCGTTGCTGAGAATCTCGTAAGCGCGGATGAAGTCGTCGGAAAAGGGGCGGCCCTCCTCATCAGCTCCCGTTTGCCGGGGATAGAAGAGAATCCTGTTGGCGGGGAAGCGTACCCCCAGATCGAAATTGAACACGCGCAGGGACTGGTCCTCCCCGAATTTCTTGAAGCGGTCTTCCGTGGAGGTGGAAGGATCGCCGTCGACCATCGTTATGTTGTCTTTCTTGAGTGGAACGTTGTCCCAGATGTAACCTTCCGAGCGCTCCGTTACCCAGTCCGGTGGAAATGCCCGCGTCGACGCCCACTTCATCTGCTGCATTATGTTGTCCGTCGACTTGAAACCCTGGAGTTGAATGACATCTGCGGTGCCGAAATCGATCGCCGTGAAGTCCCTGCGAATCTCCCTGGCCGTCCACGACTCCCCTCCCGAGCCGACTACCCAGGTCCGCACCTCCCCCGACGAAGGCAGGGCGAACGCAACGACAACGGAAAAAAGAGCTGCCATTTGTGCGAGGCGCGGTCGCTGCGGCCTGGAGCGCAGGCCGGATTGCGAAGGGAGTGTGAGGTTCCGCATGGAGGTTATGAAGAGTCGCCAAAAGCAACCCGGCGTCAGCCCGGGTTGCAAAGTCCTATATAAATAATGCTTTTTCGGGCTCAATGCACCTGGAAAATGCAAAACCGGATAATGCCGCCCCGCCCTCCCTCGCCGCAGTTCTGAGGGACTGTCCCGGCGGATCGCGGACGTCGTGGCAAGCGGCCTTCGCCTGCTGTTTCCTCCTCGCTTGCGACCCGGATTCTCCGGGCGAGTCGAATACCGGCCGCGACGCTCCCTCGGCCGCCCGGCAGGACCGCGAGGCCGGACACCGCAGGATGCTGGAACTGCTGGACCAGATTGCCGGGAACGCCGACCGGGACAACCCCTACCTCGGCAAGGCTGATGCCGAAGAACTGCGACGCGAGGTCGCCGGACTCGATTCCAGCAGCAGTCCGCGTGAACGCTGGCGCCTTCACCTCGGCTCCGGACTGGCGGAGCTCCGTCTCGGCAACGAGCGCACCGCCATCGAGCAGCTCGAGATTTCCCGCGGACTGCTTGCGGCGGCCGATCCGGAGCCGCCCTGGGGCAGTATTACGAATTTCCATCTCGGCGTCGCCTACGTGCGTCTCGGCGAGACCCAGAACTGCTGTCTTCGCAACAACCGCGACAGCTGCATTCTGCCGATCCGCGGCGGGGGGCTGCACGCGATCGAAGAGGGCTCGCGAAAAGCCCTGGAACCGCTGACTGCGGTACTGGAGGACCCGGGGGGGGCCTACCTCTACAAATCCGCCCAGTGGCTGCTGAACGTCGCCCACATGACCCTCGGCGAATATCCCGGCAGCGTCCCCGAACGTTTCCTCATCCCACCCGAGGCGTTCGGCTCCGACGTCGATTTCCCCCGTTTCTGGAACATCGCCCCGAACCTCGGGCTCAGCACGTTCAACCTCTGCGGCGGCGCCGTCGCCGACGATTTCGACGGGGACGGATACCTCGACATCGCCGCGTCGACGTACGACCCGAAGGGACAGCTCCGCCTCTTCGGCAACAACCGGGACGGCTCCTTCCGGGACCGCACCGACGAGGCCGGGCTGCGCGGACTCTTCGGGGGGCTGAACCTCGTCCAGACCGACTTCAACAACGACGGCCACCTCGACCTCCTCGTGCTGCGTGGAGCCTGGTGGCGCGCGCGCGGCGCCCATCCCAATTCCCTGCTGCGCAACGACGGCGGGGGGAATTTCGCCGACGTGACCTTCGCCGCCGGCCTCGGCGAGGTGCACTACCCGACGCAGACGGGATCCTGGGCCGACTACGACAACGATGGCGACCTCGACCTCTACATCGGGAACGAGCACACCGATTCGCTGCGGGCCCCGTGCCAGCTCTTCCGCAACGACGGGGACGAAACCTTCACCGACGTGGCGGCGAGCGCGGGCGTCGAGAACTACGGCTTTTCCAAGGGGGTCGTCTGGGGGGACTTCGACGACGACGGCTTCTCCGACCTCTACGTTTCAAATCTCAAGGGCACCAACCGGCTCTACAGGAACCGGGCGGACGGGACCTTCGTCGACGTCGCGCCCGAGCTCGACGTGACCTGGCCGATTTGGAGCTTGCCCGCCTGGTTCTGGGACTTCGACAACGACGGAGCTCTCGACATCTTCGTGGCGACCTACACCGGGCGGTCCGCGCACGTGGCCGCCCACTACCTCGACGAACCGACCGGAGGAGTCGCCTACTCCTGCCTGTACCGCGGGGATGGCGAGGGCGGCTTCCAGGAGGTCGCCTCCCGATCCAACCTCACCCAGCCGATCCTGGCCATGGGGGCCAACTTCGGAGACCTCGACAACGACGGGTATCTCGATTTCTACCTCGGCACCGGCGACCCGGACTACTGGAACATCATGCCGAATCTGATGTTCCTGAACGACAGGGGCCGCGGCTTCCTCGACGTGACCACGGCGGGCGGGTTCGGCCACCTGCAGAAGGGGCACGCGATAGCCTTCGCCGACCTGGACAACGACGGCGACTCGGACGTCTTCGAGCAGATGGGAGGAGCTTTTCCCGGGGACAGGTACGGGGATGCCCTGTACGAGAACCCCGGCTTCGGGAATCACTGGATCGCGGTGAAGCTCGCAGGCACCCGCTCGAACCGGGCGGCGATCGGGGCGAGGATCCGGGCCGTGGTCGTCGAAGGAGGGGCGGAGCGGTCGATCTACCGGCACGTGAACTCGGGCGGCAGCTTCGGGGGCAATCCCTTGCGACAGACCATCGGACTGGGCGCCGCAACGAAAATCGAAAGGCTCGAAATATTCTGGCCCGCCAGCGGCCGGACGCAGTCGTTTGTCGACGTTCCCGCCGATCAGGCGATCCGCATCGTCGAGGGGGAGGGAAGCTGGACCCGGTTGGAACTGGAACCCCTGCGGCTGGCAGCGGCAGCCGTAGACACCCTGCGCTGAATCCGCCCGACGCAAGACCTCCTCCTCTCCCCCGGCCCCCGGGGCGGCCGAGCGGAATGACGGAACGCGCCGGGCCTGGAACCTGCCCCGGGCCCTTACAGGAATTCGAGAAGAATCGACTGCCGGTCGAGGTTCTCGGTGTAGAGGGCGGTGCTGCCGTCGGACCAGCGCACCCGGATCTCGACGGGAGTATCGCTCTCTCCGAGACCGAAGAACAATCTCGAAGACGACTGCGAGAGGTAGCCCGACCCGGCAAGGACTTCCTGGGTCTGCACCCGTCCGCTCCGGGTAGTCAGCGTAACCAGCGCCCCCACCGCCGTCGGATTGCCGGAAGGCCCTTTCAATCTCACGGTCAGCGGCTTGTTGCCGGTCACCCCGGTGTTGCGGAAGATCCGGAGCTGGCCGTCGTTGATCGCCACGGCGACGTCGGGCCAGCCGTCGCCGTCGAAATCCGCAACCGCCCCTCCCTTGGCGTCTCCGGGCACCACGAAACCGCTCTCGGTCGGCCACGCCGGCGTGAGCATGCCGTCCCCCGCACCCCGCAGCATCAGACTCAGTCCGCCGTCCCATTGACCGGTTTCCCGCTGAGGGCTGAAGAAGTTCTGGGTCATGTACACGTCGAGGTGGCCATCGGCGTCGAGGTCGGTCACGGCGACCCCGAAGCCCGCCGATGCCTGGGCGAGCCTGGGGAGGGCACGGACTTCGAAGACACCCTCTCCGGTATTTATCAGAGCCGCCGAGTCCAGGAAGTTGAGGTCGAGGCGCCGTGCCCTCTGCAGTTCCTCCTCGGTGTAGATCTCGCCGATCGAGGCTTTTCCGAAGTCCGTGTAGGTCTGGTACTTCTCGCCGACGAAGGGCATGGCGCCGGCACTGCAGCTGAGCCCCCTGATGGGGAACTCCGTCTCCCCTTCGAACTCCGTCTCGACGAGGTCGAGGGTTCCGCTGTTGTCGAAATCCCGGGCGTACATGGCAACCGGGGTATCCGCGGTGGGGTGATACTTGGTGTTGCGGCCGGCGTTGGTCGCCACGTAGTCGAGGTCGCCGTCGCTGTCGATGTCGCCGGCGGCGATGCCGTTCCACCAGCCCGAGTAGGGCAGGAGCCCGCTCGCTTCGGTCGCGTCGACGAGCTCGCCGCCCCTGTTCCCGAAAACGCGGATGGGGCTCCACGCCAGGGTGACCAGGAGATCGGTCCAGCCGTCTCCGGTGGCGTCCGACCATACCGCACCGGTAACCAGGCCGACGCGGCGCAGGTCCGGGGCAGCCGAATCGGTCGCGTCGCGGAACCGGCCCCCCTCGTTCCGCAGCAGAAAGCTCCGCGGCGTCAGCGGATACTTCCCGGGAGTCATGCGCGAGCCCACGAACAGGTCCAGGTCGCCGTCCCGGTCGAAGTCGCTCGCCGCGGCCGCGCTTCCGCTTTCGGTCAGAACCGGCAGCGCCCCGCGGGGAGCCCGCTGGAACGAACCGGACCCGTCGCTGTTGAGGTACAGCCGGTCCTGGAAGACCGCGTCTCCGGGGGCGGCCTCGTTGCCGCCGCTGACGACGTACAGGTCCAGGTCGCCGTCGGCGTCGGCGTCGAACCACAGGGGCGCCATGTCCTCGCAGGCCTTGTCCTCGTCCCAGGGGCCGTTCCGCATCTTCCTGAACTCGCCCCGGGCGTTGTGGAACAGCCCCCCCGCCTGGCCGGCAGCCCCCCCGGCGTAGAGATCGTCGTCGCCGTCTCCGTCGGCATCCCCCCAGGCCAGCCCGGGACCCAGCTGGGACAGCTTGTACGGCAGCAGCGGTTCGCGTTCGTAGTCGTCGTACGGCTGTTCAGAATGCACGAAATTCAACCTGCCGGGGTAGGTGAAGTCCTCGAACTGCGGGCGCCGGACGGAGGGGGCTTCGGCGAGTGTCGGCGGCGACTGGTTTTCCCTGTCCGGCCCCTGCGGTTCGCTGATGGTGTACATCCGGTCCGCAGCGAGATCCTCGAACCTCTGCACGGCGCCGCTCGGCCACTCGACGGTCAGCCGCTCGATGCGCGGCCATTCCCCCAGTCCGAAGTGGAGCAGCGGCTCGTCCGCCGACATGTAGCCGCGCGCCAGGCTGAGTTGCCCCACCTGGATGCCGGCGCCTGTTTCGAGGGTCGCCTTCGCTCCGACCCCGAGGCGGTTGCTCTGCGCTCCTTCGAGCCGGATCAGCACGCGGTGCCCCCGGGTACCCTCATTCCTGTAGACGGCGACCGGACTGTTGAGGTTGTTGACGACCAGGTCGAGGTCGCCGTCGCGATCGAAATCGGCGAAGGCGGCTCCCTGACTGACGCCGTAAAGATTCAGCCCCCACTCGGCGCTTGTGTTCTCGAACCGCAGATCCCCCAGGTTCTCGAAGGCGAGGTTCTCCTCGAGCAGGGGAGGCAGGTTGAGGGCCAGCTCCTCGGCCTCCTCGAGGCGCCCCGAGCTGAACAGGACCTCCCACTCCTCCAGCAGGTCTGAGTTGTTCGAGTTCTTCGCCGTTCCGTTGGTAATGAAAACGTCGGCGAGGCCGTCGGTGTTCAGGTCGGCGAACCTGACGGCCCAGGTCCAGTCGGTGCTCGCCAGCCCGGTGAGGTAGGCCACCTCCATGAAACGGTTGGTGCCGGTGTTGAGGTAGAGGGCGTTGCGCATGTACTGCCTGGGCACGGCGCTGTCGAGGAACCAGGCCGACTTGCTCATCGCCCCCATCGTCGTCTTCTGTTTGAAGTGCGTGGTGCTCGACATGTCGCCGACGAGAAAGTCGAACAGGCCGTCGTTGTTGATGTCGGCGAAATCCGCCCCCATGGAGAACCAGGGCGTATGGGGTACGACCGCCTCGATTACGTCAGTGAAACTGCCGTCGCCATTGTTGCGGAAGAGATAGTCGGGGGTCTTCTTGTCGTTGCCGACGTAGACGTCCAGCCAGCCGTCGCCGTTGTAGTCCCACCAGGTGGCGGAAAGCCCCATCCCGTTCTCCTCGATTCCCGCCTGTTCGCTCACGTCCGAAAAGGTGCCGTCGCCGTTGTTGCGGTACAGGATGTCGCTCTCCCCCGCCTCGGCGAGATACCTTCCCTGGAGAACGATGTATTGATTCCTGTAATCGGGGTGTACCGCCAGCTGTCCGTTGATCCGGCGCAGCTCGACCTCGGGGAACTCCGCCCCGATGTAGAAGACGCGGTTGGTCAGCAGGTACAGGTCCAGATCGCCGTCGCGGTCGTAATCGGCGAAGGCCCCCATGGTGCTGCCCCCCTTGTAATCGACACCGGCCGATTCGGCTGTCTCCGCGAAGGTGCCGTCCCCCCGGTTCATGTAGAGAAGGTTCGGGGAAGCCAGATTGCACACGAAGAGATCGAGGTTCCCGTCGTTGTCGGCGTCGGTGAAGGTGGCCCCGGTCCCCCAGGCATCCCCGCCGTCGACCCCCGCCCTGGCGGTGACGTCTTCGAACTGCATGTCCCCACGCTGTTCGAAAAGGCGGTTGGGACCGTCGAGGCTCACCAGGTAGAGGTCGGGCCTGCCGTCGCGGTTGTAGTCGCCAATGGCGACGCCGGCGCCGTTGTACAGATATTTCCTCATGTTTTCGGCCTCGAGAACGTTCGTGAACTCGACGCCGCTCTCTTCAGGCGAGAGTCTGCGAAAGAGGGTCGGGTGGGAGCCGCTGCGATCGACGAGGGGTTGTGACCTAACCTGACCGTCGGGAGCACTTTTCTCGGAGACTTGGCATCCCGGTACGATCCACAGGACGACCGCACACAGCGAAATCCAGATCGAGGAGATCACAAATGCAGATTCCGATTTGCGTAGTCGGATGCGGGGGCATGGGCCATCGCCACATGCTGGGGTACAAGGAACTCAAAAACACGGGGATAGGCAATCTCGAGGTCGTCGCTGTTTGCGATATCAACAGGGACATGGCCGAGCTCGTGGCCAATGAAGCCGCCGGGCTTCTGGGCGAGAAGCCGATGGTCTTCGACGACCTGGAAAAAGCGCTCGCGCACCCGGATATCGCCGCGGTCGACGTCGTTACCGACGGCGCTTCGCATCACAAGGTAGCCGTTGCCGCCCTCGAGGCGGGAAAGCACGCCATCGTCGAGAAACCGCTCGGTGTCTCGGTGCGCGCATGCAAGGCGATGATCAAGGCCTCCCGCGAGAACAACGCCGTCCTCGCCACGGCGGAAAACTACCGGCGGGATCCGGTCATGCGGCTTATCCGGGCAATCATCGATCACGGCCTGATCGGCGAGCCGCACCTCATGATCCAGACCGCCCTCGGACACGGCGACACCATGGCGGCCACCCCCTGGCGCCATCTCAAGGTGATGGGCGCCATCGGCATGGACATGGGGGTCCACTACGCCGACCTGTTCCAGTATTTCCTCGGGGAATACGACCTGATCTTCGGCAAGGGACTTATCGTCGAGCCCCTGCGGAAACGGCCGAACGCCGAGAACGATCCGCTCTCGTCGCACCGCGAGCGCAACAAGCTGTACCCGGAGACGATCCAAGCGACGGGAGCGGATTCGGTCATCGCCTGCTACACCATGGAGTCGGGAGCGGTGGTGCAGCTGTCCTTCGCCGGGGGCCGCGGCAGCCGCGGCTGGGAGCGCAGCATACACGGGCGCTGGGGCGCGATCTACGCGCCGCAGGGTGAACGCACCGGAGGACCGGTGCTGCTGCGTCTCGAGGACAGGGAACTGCGGGGCAAGGAGATCCTGGCCGAGCTTCCCGGCTTCGAGCTCGACGAGATCGCCGTGCGCCTGTTCGGCAGGGACGGGGTTCAGTACGAGCCGCCGACCGGCAGCCGGATCTCTCCTGCGATTCTCGTCGATGCCAAGCACCTGGCGATTGAATACCACGACTTCGGCGAGGCGATCATCGACGGCCGCCCCCCCGAGGTCGACGGGGAAGGGGGCATGAAGGCGATGGCGGCCATCATGGGGGCCTACGAATCAGACCTCGCCGGACGCGCCGTGAGCATGAAGGAGATGCTGTCGGGAGAAGTCCGCCAGTACCAGGCGGAGATCGACGAGTACCACGGCCTGGAGGAGGACTGATTTCCCCGGACTACTTTCCGAAGTTGCTTATGCGCGGGGAGAGGGTGTTCCAGAGATCGCCCAGGTCGTAGAGCTGCCTGAAACCGTCGTAGATCCCCTCGAACATCTGGTTGCGGCACTGCTCCATCCGCTCGTGGTCGCCGTCGGCCAGGGAGTTCTTGAGGTTCGCCGCCACCTCTTCCTGCCTGTCGGCGGCATCCCGCAGCATCCTCGCGCAGGCGTCGGTCGCGGCCACGAAGCGGTCGACGAGCTCGGCCGCAGGAGTGGTCGTGTCGGTCTCGACGCCGTACGCGGTATTTGGTGAGAAACTCAAGGGGTGGCGGCTGCCGTCGGCTTCGCGGCCGGTGTGGGTCGGCTGCACGTGGGGTGTGACCGACAGGTACATGATCACCGGCTCGTCGCCGATGACGCGGACCGCGTGCGGCTCGTCTGCCAGGGCCACGCAAAGCTGCCCCGGCTCGAGCACCGCCGTCTCCCCGGAGATGGTGAACTCGCAGCGGCCCTGCAGGATGAGGAAGACCTCGTGCCCGAGATCGTGGCTGTGCTGCTGATCCGTGCGGACCGCACCGGGTTCGATGCGCAGGAAACGGGCGCGGATCGGGGGACAGACCAGCATCTGGCAGATATCTTCCTCGTTGCGAAAATCGTAGACCGCAAGTGCCATTTCTTCCTCCGATGAAAGTGACCGACCGTGGTGGCCCGAGGGAGTGAGCGGCGGCGCCCTGCCGGAAGCCTGGCCGCCGTCGCCCGCGAGGGTCCCCGATTGGCTGGAATGGTGTGATGGCCGCTTCCGACTGTCAAGAAAGCGCCGGGCCGGGTGCCATGGAGGGGCCGGGGAAGCGGTTCCTGCGCGCCGTCTTCGGGCTCGACCTCCGTTCCCTCGCCCTCTTCCGAATGGGCCTCGGGGTGGTGCTTTCCTGCGACCTGGTCCAGCGCATCGGCGATGCCGAAAGCTTCTACGGCGATTTCGGCATCCTGCCGCGCAGCGTCCTGTTCTCCGAGTTCGCCGATCCCTGGGACTGGACCCTGCACGCCTTTTCCGGCCAGAGCGGCGCCGTGGTTCTGCTGTTTGCGGTCCAGCTCGCCCTGGCCCTCTGCCTGCTTGCCGGATACCGCACCCGTCCGGCGGCCGTCCTCTGCTGGCTTCTTGTAGTAAGCGTCCAACACCGCAACGAATTCGTCGGACACGGCGGCGACCAGCTCCTGCGCACCCTCCTGCTGTGGAGCCTGTTCCTGCCTCTCGGCGCCCGCTGGTCCGTCGACAGCGCCCTCGCCGGCGGGGACCGCTCCCGCCTCCCGCCGTGGCTGTCCGCCGGCACCGCCGCCCTGGTGCTGCAGACCTGCTTTCTCTACTGGTCTACCCTGCTGCTGAAATGGCATCCGGACTGGTGGCAGGGACGCGCCGTCGGCATGGCCCTCGAAAGCGACCAGTTCGCCCTGCCGGCCGGCATCCTGCTGAGGGAGGCCGCCTGGCTGCCGCCCCTTCTCACCTGGCTGACCATGGCGTTCGAGTTCCTCGGTCCGTTGCTGCTGGTGCTGCCGCTCTCCCGGGGATGGCAGCGGCTGCTCGCCGCGGGAATGATGGCGGGGCTGCACGCCGGTTTCGGCATCTGCCTGAACCTGGCCGCCTTCAGCGCCGCGAGCATCGTCTTCTGGCTGGCCTTCATCCCGCCCTGTTTCTGGGAGTGGCTGCCGTCCATGAAGGCACCCCTGCTGCGGTCCGCCGGCGACCGCATCCGACGCCTGGCCGCCGGCTGGCACCCGACCCTGTCCCGGGCGGGAAAATGGATGCGGCCCTCGCAGCCCCTGGCCGGCCCGACCTGGCGGAACAGGGCGGAACAGTGGATCTGCGCGCTTCTGATCGCCATCGTCGCGGTCGGGACCGCGCACCGGCTCGACGTCGACCGGGGGAGCTTCTTCAAGGAGGATCTCGTTTCCGGCCTGCAGGATATGGGCCTGTTGGGCAGACCACCCGGGTACGACCCGCGGAACCCGCCGCGGCAGCCCAACTGGATCGAATGGGACTGGTACCGCGCCCTCGACGGGCCGCTGAAGGCCCTGCGGCTGAAACAGTCGTGGGGAATGTTCGCCCCCTCTCCCATGGTTGAAGACGGGTGGTTCGTCATCATCGGCACCCGCGTCGACGGCACTGTCGAGGAGCTCTACAACCGCGGGGGGTTCCGCACCGGCGAATCGGCCGCGGTTACCGGAAAGACCTGGGAGAAGCCGGACCCCGTCGTCGACGCCTACCCCTCCGCGAGATGGCGCAAGTACCTGTACCGCCTCTGGATGGAGGAGGGCAGCCGCCACCGCAAGCTGTTCAGCGGCTACCTGACCCGGGTGTACGAACGGGCGGACAAGGAGCGCTTCGGCGAGGCGGCGTGGAGCGGGGGGAAGCGATTGCTGTTCTTCGAAATCTACTATATGCTGGAGCGCACCCGGCCGCGGGGCGGCCATCGCCCGGTCGAGAAAAGACTGATCGCAACGTACCGCTGTTACTGATCCCCCCGGAGACCTCCGATGCAGCTTGGATTCATCTGCGACAAGACCCCTGCCGATCTCGAGCTGGCCGCCGAAATCGGCTACACGAACGTCGAGGTGTTCCTTTCCGTGCGCGGCGAAGATCCCGTGGAGTTTCCCGGCAAAGCGGAGTTCGCAAAAGCTCTGAGAGACAGTCCGGTCGCCGTATCTGCCGTAGCACTGCACAACGACGAGTTTCCGATCAGCGACGAGGAGGGGCTGCGACAGCTCAGCGAGGACCGCTTCGACGCCGCCCTGGAGGTCGCCGCGGAGCTGGACGCCCCGGTACTGTACACGGGATCCGGGTTGCACCCCTCCGGCGACGACGAGGTGGCGATGCGAACTGTTGCGGTTTTCGGACCGCGGCTCGAGCGCGCCTGCGCCGCGGGTCGCCGCCTCGCCTTCATCACGTGCAAGACGGCCAATCGCGTCAGGTCCCCTTCGATGTGGGCCCGGGTGCTGCCGCAGCTTCCGGGAGCCGGGATCAAGTACGACCCTTCCCATTCGGCGTACGAAGGCCGGGACTACCTCGCCGAGACCGAGGAATGGGGGCGCTGGTTTCTTCATTTCCACGCCAAGGACTTCCTGAAGATCGGAAACCGCATGGCCGCCGACCCCAACCCCGGGTTCGGCCAGACCGAATGGGGTCCGCTGTTCGCCCTTCTGCACGAAGCGGAATACGAAGGTGCCGTCGCCGTCGAGCCGCACTCGGCCATGTGGGTGACGCGGAAACGGGAAGCGGGCCTGCGGGCGAGCTACCGCTACCTGTCGCAGTTCCTGCTCGATTGACCGCCAACCCGGCGGTCAGTCGGGGATGGAGCTCAGCCGGCAGGCGGCTGACGCCTCGTCGAGCCTTTGTCTCGCTTCTCCGGGGAGCTCCCAGCCGACGGCGCCGAACGCATCCTCCACATGTTCGGGCAAATCCGGTCCGATGATGGCCGAAGTCACTTCGGGATGGTCGAGCACCCAGGCGACCGCCACCTGCCCCGGCGTCCTGTCCAGCTCCGCGGCGACCTCGACGAGCGCACCGATTACGCCGTCCGCCTGCTCGACGAGCGCCCCGAAATCGTCCCGGGTGCCGTCCCAGGTCGACTTGCCCGGATCCTCCCGCCCGGTGTTCCAGATGCTGCGTTCGGGTGCCGGGGTTCCCTTGCGGTAGCGCCCGCTCAACAGGCCGATCGCCAGCGGACTGAAAGTCATCAGCCCGAGGCCGTGGCGGCGGCAGCAGTCGAGCAGCTCCGCTTCGATTCTCCGGTTCAGCAGGTTGTACCCGTTCTGCAGGCAGACGAAGGAGTCGAGGTGGTGTCTGGCGCTGAGCGCCAGGCTTTCGAGGACCTGGGCAGGTGTGTGGTTGCAGGCGCCGAAATACCGGGCTTTTCCCTGGCGCAGGAGATCGTCCAGCGCCCGCAGCGTCTCCTCCACCGGCGTCTCCCCGTCGGGACCGTGCAGGAGGTAGATGTCGACGTGGTCGGTCCGCAGTCTTTTCAGGCTGCGCTCGACCTCCCTCATGATGTGGTAGCGTGACAGCCCCCCGTCGTTCGGTCCGGGTCCGATCCGCGCGCACACCTTGGTCGTGATGACGAGGTCGTCCCGTCTGCCCCTGAGCCCCTTCAGGGTTTTGCCCACCACCTCTTCGCAGCGCCCCTGGAAATAGTAGTTGGCGCAGTCGATGAAGTTGCCCCCGTGAGCGATCAGGGCGTGGATGACCTCGGAGCAGGTCTTCTCGTCGGTGAGGTTGTGCCAGTACGAGCGGAACCCGGTGCCGAGGCAGAGCGGCGACACCTTGACTCCGCATTTTCCCAGGTTCCGGTACTCCATCGCGCCCGCTCCCGCAGAGGCTCCCGGCTACAGCCGCACCTCGGCCCCGGCCTCTGCCGAGGCGTAGATCCCGGTCACGATCTTCATTACCGCAAGCGCCTCGGCGCGGCTGACCAGGTTCCCCTCCCCGCCGGCGATGGCGGCGATGAGGCCGGCGTGTTCCTGCCGGTACGGGTTGCCCGTCTCGCCTTCGATCTCGAGCCGTTCGCCGACGATCTCCTCCCCACGCTCGAGCTCGACCTCGTCGCTGTCGTCGCGGATCACTCCCGAGGTGCCGAGGATCTCGAACCCCGACGGACGGCCGGTGGGATGCATGAACCAGTTCCCCTCCACCGACATCGATGAGCCGTCGGAGAAACGGACATGGGCGTGGGCGAAATCTTCGACGGTGACGTCGGCGGGGGCGCCTTCGAAGTGGATGGGCGGGTCCGGCATCTCGGCGATGCGGCGGCAGGTGCTGGCGCTCACCGCCACCGGGTCGGTCGCACCGAGAACGAAAATCGCTTCGTCGAGGGTATGGATGGTGCTGGCCGCGATCACCCCGCCCAGAGAGTATTCCCTTTTGTGGTGAAAACGGCCCCAGGGGTAGTGCATGACGTGGCCGCCGAAGACCCGGGTGTGGTAGATCTGCCCGAGCTTTCCCGCGTCGAGGAAGCGCTTGATGGCCCGCGTCCTCGGTAAGAAGCGCCGGTGGAAACCGACCGTGAACAACCGCCCGGCGCGCTCGGCGGCGTCGTATATCGCCCCGGTCTCGGCGACGCTCATGCACAGCGGCTTCTCGCACAGCACGTGGGCGCCGGCCTCGAGCGCGGCGATACTCTGCTCCGCGTGGTAGAGCGGCGGCGACGACACCACCACGTACTCCGGCTTCTCCACCCCCAGCATTTCCCCGAGGTCGCCGTATCCCCGGATTCCGAACTCGGCGGAGACCGCGTCCCGCGCGCCGGCGTCCGGCTCCACGAGTGCGGCCAACTTCGCACCCTCCAGGCCGGTGAGGATCCCGAGATGGATCCGGCCCATCACGCCTGCGCCGATTACCGCGGTTGTCGCCGGCATTCTCCCTCTGTTCGCGTTCCCTTTGCCCCGGGAAGATCCCGCAGGGCCTGCGACTCAAACAAACCAGGCGAGGCCGCCCCGGCAAGAACCGGCGCCGCCTGTCCCACCGGTTCAAGCATCCTTACCTTGGGCGGAACCACGCAGACACACGGAGACGAGGGCGGCATGATCATCGACACCCACACCCATATCTACGATCCGTCGCGGCCGGAGGGGGTTCCCTGGCCGCCCGAGGACGACGCCCTGCTCTACCGGACCGTCCTGCCGGAGCATTTCCTGGAGGTCGCATCCCCCCACGGCGTCACCGGGACCGTTGTCGTCGAAGCGGACTGCACCGTCGAGTGCAACCAGTGGGTCCTCGACATCGCCGCCGACGACCCCGCAATCGTCGCCTACGTCGGCCGCCTGCAGGACCAGACCCCCCGTTTCTCCGGGCAGGTCGAGCGTTTTGCCGCCAACCCCCTGTTCCGGGGCGTCCGCATCTGGCCCCCCTGGGATTTCGAAAAGGGGTTTCTCGACGACATGGCGGTGCTCGCCGACATGGGCCTCGTCCTCGACGCGCTGATCATCGAGCCCGAGATGCCGGCGCAGATGCTCGCCGTCATGGAGGAGCATCCCTCCCTGCGGATCGTGTTCGAAGCGATCGCCGGCAACTCCGCAGAGGACGGGGAGCGGCCGAGCCCGGAGTGGGTCGACCAGCTCAACGCCTTCGCCCGGCACCCCCATGCCTGCATGAAGGCGGTCGGGTTCTCCAGCAGGGGCGGCCGCGGTCTCGACCATTACCGTCCGACACTCGATGCCATGTGGGACGCATTCGGTGAAGACCGCCTGATGTACGGCAGCAACTGGCCGGTGAGCGAGAAGGGCTGCTCGTACTCGGAGGGCATCGGCAACCTGAAACAGTACTTCGAAGAGAAGGGCCCGGAGGCGGCGGAGAAGTTTTTCTGGAAAAACGCGAAGGCGGCCTACGGCTGGCCCGACCGGTAAGGGCCCCCCGGGACTCCCCCATCCGGGGTGTCGTGCCGCCGCCGGGACCGCGCCCCGGACCCCGGGATCCCCGTGTCCCCGGCGCGGATCCCCCGGGCCGCAAAACCGCGCCTCGAAAAATGAGGCGAAGACCCTCGAGGAACTGCGGGACCCCGGAGGCAGGCCTCGGTGCCTGCCCGCGCATGCACTAGGCGAAGATGTAGTTGCCGATGTTGCCGGTGAAGGCGTCGATTATCCAGAAGATTCCGCAGATCGCGAACTGCCCCAGAATCAGTCCCCAGAAGAAGGGGCGCACCGAGGTGTAGAGCGGCGGGCCCCCGTACTTCAGGACAACCCCCTTCAGGCACCAGGCAAAGAAGGCGTTGGAAGCCATCCAGCTGAAGGTCGAGCTGATCGGGAAACCGATCGGGTGCAGCGGCCACCAGCCCCACGTCCTGCGCGCCAGCATCAGCAGTCCCATCACCGTCGCCCCGACCCCGGTATGCAGCCAGCCCAGCCAGTTGGGCCCGGCCCACTCGGTGATGCGCGCCGCGGTGTAGCCCGGCAGGTAGTTGGGCATCCACACGTAGTTCCAGTACCTCAGGTTGATGCCGCCGTCCGCGTACGTCAGCCTCAGGACCATCCACAGGGCACCCGCCAAGCCCGCAAGGCTGGAAAGGATCATCCCCCAGAACAGCCAGCGCCGTCGGGCCCCTATCTGTTCGCTGAGCTTGAGACCGTTGGCGCAGTGGGGCATCAGGAAGTTCAGGATGTCGTTCGACCATACCCGGGTGAACATGAGCGCCGTTATCCCCGACGCCCCGTAGAAGGAAGCCCCCATCGCCGACAGGGCTGCGTCGGGAGCGATCATGGGAGGGTAGATGACCGCCACCCCCCCTTCGGCCACGAGTCGGGTCAGCGCGATGAAGACGACGAAGGCGCAGAACAGGAACACCAGCACCCCGAGCAGGGGAATCCCCGTCATCCAGAGCCAGAAGGTCATTACGGAAAGACCCCCGAGAAGACCGAAGACCGCCCCGCGGTAGGAGATGATCTCGTCGCCGTCGTCGACGTCGGGGGCGCCCCGGAAGGCCTTGCGGAACACGTTGCAAATGTGCTCCCTGCCGGCGTAGAGCCCCCCCAGCACGAGGACGATCATTCCCCCCATTCCCTGGTGGACGAGACTCGGGCTGTTGTAGCTCCAGGCGCCGATGACGGGCTCGGCTTCCAGGCCGACGCCCAGCCTGGTGTAAACCGCCTTCTGCAGCGTGTTGAGGAGGAAGAAAGCCCATAGGCCGAACGACACTTCCCGCTTGATGAAGAAGAAGAACCCGAGGGTGGCGAAGCTCAGCCGCAAGGGGATGGTGATGCCGTCCCGGGCCAGGACGATGTTGGTCGCCAGCTCGATGTCGGGCAGATGCGGATAGTAGGTGCCGAGGCCGCGCAGGGCCCCGACCGCCACCGGTATCGAGAAGCCGATCCACATCGGCCAGCTGCGGAAGAAAGGTTTGACCAGCGAGCCCCTGTCGTCGTCCTGAACCATCGCCAGGGGCACCTGGACGATCGGGTAGATCAGCCGTTCCCGGTCCATCCACTGCCGCCGCACCACCACCATCAGGCAGAGCGTGACCGTGTAGAAAGCGACCGCGAACGGCATCCAGGAGAGGATGGGGCCGGCCCAGACCTGCCAGTCGATGGCCCCGGAACCGCCCTCGACCCCCTCGTAGAAGGCGCTGACCGACGCCGGGTCGCGCGGGGCGATCCAGTCGGGGATGCAGGGATGGAGAATCTCCGCCCACTTGTTCTCGGCCGTGGCGTAATAGTACGGGCCGGTTATCGCCCCCAGCCAGTAGTGAATCGGGTTGAGGCCGGCGTTGGCCAGGGTCATCATGACGAAAACGGCGACGAGCTCGCCTCTCCGGAACATCCACGGCCTGTGCACCGCCCCGATCAGGAGGTTGGCCAGACCGGTGATGATGATGAAGGAGAAGAGGGCGACCGGGCTGGTGTAGTACACGCCGCCGGCGTTCGATCCCTGCAGGTAAATGCCGATATAGGGACCGGCAACACCGACGAAGCAGGAGAGCAGCAGCCCGGCGACGAGGCATCTCGGGGTCATGGCGCCTCGGGAATCATCTGAAGACCAGGTTGCCCTGGTGCCCGAGCAGGGTGTCGATGATCCAGAAGATGCCGCAGATGGCGAACTGGCCGGTTATCAGTCCGAGAAAGAAGGGGCGCACCGCTGCGTACAGCGGCGGTCCTCCGTACTTGAGGAGGATTCCCTTGAACCCCCAGGCGAGGAAGGCGTCGAACGCCATCCAGCTGAAAGTGGAGCTGATCGGGAACCCGATCGGGTGCAGGGGCCACCACCACCAGAAGCGGCGCGCCAGCATCAGCAGGCTCATCGCCATGGCCCCCGCCCCGGTATGGAACCACCCCCACCAGTGGGGCCCCGTCCACTCGCCGATGCGGGCGGCTGTGTATTCGGGGAAGTAGTTGGGCATCCAGACGTAGTTGAAGTAGCGGAGGTTTATGCCTCCGTACTCGTAGGTGAGAGTCAGCACCATCCACAGGGCCCCGGCCAGTCCCGCCAGGCTCGCCAGTATCATCCCCAAGAACAGCCAGCGCCTGCGGCGGGCGACGCGCTCCCCGAGCTTGAGGCCGTTGGCGCAGTGCGGCATCGCGAAATTGAGTATGTCTCCCGACCAGACGCGGGTGAACATCAGGCCGGTCATGCCCGAAGAACCGAAAAACGAGGTGCCCATGGCCGAGGCGGCCGCATCCGCGGAAACCAGCGGCGTGTAGATCACGGCGACCCCGCCCTCGGCGACCAGCCTCGTCAGACCGGTGAAGACGACGAAGGCGAAGAACAGGAAGACGAAAACTCCCGGCAGGGGAATGCCCGATTGCCACAGCCACAGGATCATCACCGCGAACCCGGCCGAGAGGCCGAGGACCGCGCCGCGGTAGGAGATGATCTCGTCGCTGTCGTCGACGTCGGGAGCGCCGGTGAAAGCCTTGCGGAAGACGTCCTTCAGGTGCCCCCTGGCGACGAACAGGCCGCCGAGGACGAGCACGATCATCGCCCCCATCGACTGGTGCACGAGACTGTGGACGCCGTAGCTGAAGACGCTGATCGCAGGCTCTTTTTCCAGGCCCGCCCCGAGGACTCCGTAAACCCATTCCTGCAGGAGGTTGAGCAGGTAGAACACCCAGAGGCCGAAGGATATCTCCCGCTTGATGAAGAAGAAGAAACCGATGGTGGCGAAGCTGATGTGAACCGGCACCGTCAGGCTGTCGTGGAGCAGCGCGAACGAGGTGCTGAGCTCGATCGTCGGGATGTACGGCAGGTGGCTGTGAAGGCCCCTGACCGCCCCGACCGCCACCGGCACGGAGAATCCGATCCACATCACCCGGCTGCGGAAGAACGGGCTGACGAGGCCGCTGCGGCCGTCCTCCTGCACCATCGCCAGGGGCACCTGGACGAGTGGGTATATCAGCCGCTCCCGGTCCATCCACTGGCGGCGCAGCGCCACCATCAGGCACAGGCAGGCGACGTGAAACCCCGCCATAAGGGGAAGCCAGTACAGGATGGGGCCAATCCACACCTTCCAGTCGATCCCGCCGGAGTACCCCTCGCTGCCTTCGTAGAACGCCCGCAGGGCCGCCATGCTGCGGGGTGCGATCCAGTCGGGGATGTAGGGGTGCAGGACTTCGGCCCAGTTGTTTTCTCCCGTGGCGTAGTAGAAAGGGCCGGTGATCGCCCCCAGCCAGTAGTGGACGGGGTTGTGGGCGGCGTTGGCCAGCGTCATCATGACGAAGACGGCGACCAGCTCCCCGCGCCGGAGCGCCCATGCGGGGCGCAGGGCGCCGAGGAGGACGTTGCCTGCCCCGGTGAGGAGAAAGAAGGTGAAGAGGGCGACGGGACTGTGGAAAAAGACCCCGCCGGCGTTCGATCCGCGGACGTAGATCTCGAAAAAAACCGCCGCCCCGACGAGGAAGGAGAGCAGCAGCCCTAAGACCAGGGCCCGGGGTGTCATTCGCGGGGGGGACTCAGTAGGCGACCGCCACCGGGTGGATGCTCCCGAAATCCCCTTCGCTGGTCGCTACCCTGATGCTGGCGACGTAAGTGCCCGGAGGCACGAGGCGGCCGCGGTCGTCGCGGCCGTCCCACTCGACGGAGTGCCGGCCGGCGACCTGCTGCGGGGACCGCATGGTCCGGACCGGCTCCCCGCTCAGCCCGTAGACGGTCACCTCGACGTCGGCTCCCTCCTGAATCCGCAGCATCGAGTAGGAGATCAGCACCTTGTCGTTGACGCCGTCACCCTGCGGCGTCAGGATCCGGGGCTCGACGGCGACGCTGCCGAGCACCTCTCCGAGCGAAGCCGGGTAGGCCACCAGCTGCAGCCGGTTCGTCCCCACGGCCTCGCTGGCGTCCCCCGCCTCTATCGGCTGCGGCAGGATGTCGACGTCGCGCTGGTAGACTTCACCGCCGAAGGTTCCCGAGGCCCCGTACAGGGCGGTTGCCAGGCGGATGCGGAGGGGCGGCTCCCCTTCGGTTACCGGACGCGGGAGCAGCAGACTGAAGCCCGAACCCTCGGGGATGACCCCGTCGGGCTCGACTGCCGCGGGCGGATCTCCCATCTCGAGGCCGCGGAACTCCGCCTCGGCCGGAGCGGTAACGCGCACTGCGTCGAAGCCCGTCCTGTCTTCGCCGGAGAACTCCGCCCTGAGATCATAGGCGAACTCCCCCGTTTCCCCGGCCCGCACCTTGGTCAGGTTTCCCGCCGGATGCAGGTCGTCGGCCGCAGCTATTTCCCCCACGACGCGGTCGGCGAGCAGCGGAGAAAACTCGACCCCCAGCGAGTCGAGGCGGACGAACTCCCAGAGTCGGTCCGTCTTCAGCCGCACCCGCAGCTGGAAATAGCGGCCCTTGCGCGCCACGGGACGGATTCCCGATTCCCTGGCGGGCGCCGACCAGAAGCTCCAGCGCTCGCTGTCGTGTCCGAGGGGCCCGCGCCAGCCGATGATGCGGGGATCGAGCTCGGGGCGGTTTACCCTGAGTTTCTCGTATTCGTCCCTGGTGACTTCGGTCGGGGCCCCCCGCTTGTTGTACCCGTAATACGCCACCGGGGTGTCGTCGTCGCCGACCCGGACCTCGACCTCGACGACCGCCGGGGCCTCCGGGGCGGGAACCAGGCCGCCGTTTTCGCGGCGCAGCCGGGTTCCGGAGAACACCACTCTTCCGAAGTTGACGCTCTCCCCGAGGTCCACCACCGTCGACAGCCAGGTAGCCTCCGGCACGAAGCCGCGGCCGTAAATCTCCATCTCCGCGAACCCGATCGTCTCGAAACAGCTTCTCTCTGTCCAGCCTTCGAAACAGTTTTCCTCGGTCGGGAAGGAGCGCAGGCGGAAGAAGCGGTAGTGGCCGAGGGGGAAGGTGAGGTTTACGATCCCGTCCGGGGAGAAGTACTGCGCGGACTCGAACAGCAGCGTTTCGAGGGGACGGTAGTCGTCGAGGCTCGGCGCGACGTCGTGAATCTCGCTGACCCCGGTGGGCCGCTCCGGGGTTCCGAAATCCTCCCCTTCCCGCGCTATTGCCTCGGCGTTGTTGCTCGCCGTCAGCTCGAAGTGCTGGGGCGTGTAACCCGGGCGGTAGGGCTGATCGGTGATGTGATCGATGCCGTCGGGCGGGTAGAAGCGGAAGCGCTCGGCCGGTATCCGCGCCCCGACGTCGATCGTGTAGTATTCCCACCAGATCCAGGGGGAGTCGCGGTTCACCACGTAGGTTTCGACATCCCCGTCGATGAAGTCGAGGGGAAAGAAGAGCCGCGCCTTGCGGTAGTTGACGCCCCGCCAGATACGCGGCTGGCCTTCCATGTAACCGAACTCGATCGGCTGCTTCAGGCCATGCCAGGGGGACAGCTGCGGCAGCAGGTTCACCTCGGGATCGAGCTCGCGGGGCTGGAGCCTGCGCGGATCGCTGAAGTCGTCGGCGAGGACGTTCAGGCGGGTGAAGTCCCCCCATGCCGAGCCCCCGGCTCCCCCGAACTGCCAGACATCCACCTGGCTCCCGGCGGCCCCGAGGGTGAGGTGGAGGCAGATTGCCGCGGCGGCGAACGCGCGGAAGGTCTGGCAATGTCTCATGGGCACCTCGATTCTCAAGCGGCAACATCCCAACGGTCGCCACGACCCGGCTGCCGGTCAAGAAGCTGCACCGGATCCTACTCTTTCACCGCCCCCAGGGTAATACCCTCGACGAACTCCCTCTGCATCCACAGGAACAGAAGGATCACCGGCACGACCGCGAGGGCGGTGCCGGCGAGCAGGACCCCGTATTCCTCCCAGTACGTGCCCCTCAGTGAGTTGAGCCCGACCGGAAGGGTGTACCGCTGCTCGTCGAGCAGCACCATCGAGGGCCACAGGAAGTTGTTCCACCCGGCGACGAAAAGCAGGATGGTAAGGGCTCCGAGAGCCGGCCTGAGCAGCGGCAGGGCCACGCGCCAGTAGATGCCGAACTCCGAGCTCCCGTCGATGCGGGCCGAGTCGATCAGGCTGTCCGGGACCCCGGCCATGTACTGGCGCATCAGAAAGATGGAGAAGGCGCTCGCCGACCCGGGGATGATGACCGCCTGGTAGGTGTCGATCCATCCGAAGCGCGCGATCAGGCTGTAGAGGGGGATCAGGCCGACGTGGAAGGGGATCATCATCGAGCCCATGAGCACGAGGAACAGCCCCCGCTTCCCCCGGAACTCGTACTTCGAGAAACCGAAGCCTCCCAGGGAGCCGAAGAACAGGGCGAGCAGGGTGAACGCCGTCGATACGAAAACGCTGTTGAGGAAGTAGCGCGCGTAGGGAATCGGTGGAAAGATCTTGTCCTTGCCGGCGATCTCGCGCACCAGCGGCTCGAACAGGGCCCGGTAGTTTTCCAGCGTGAACTCGTCGAAGGAAGCCGGGAGCCGCTGCGAGAAGATGTCCCCTATCGGCCTGAAGGAGGACATGAACGTCCATGCGAGAGGCGTGATGATCGCCAGGGCGATACAGGCAAGCAGGGCGTAAGCCGCGGTCTCGAGGAGCCCGGACCGGTTCATTGCCGCTCCTCCCGGAAGGCGCCGAGCAGGCGCAGCTGCGCCAGGGTAACGAGGAAGATCAGGACCGCAAGGCTCCACCCCGTTGCGCAGGCCAGCCCCAGCTCGGAGGTCTCGAACTTCTGGTAGAGGTACATCACGATGGTGCGGCCGTAACCTCCCGGCCCCTCGGGCGGCGTCAGGAGCACGTAGGGGATGTCGAACAGCTGCAGCGAGTCGATCACCGAGATGACGATGACGAAAATGAGGATCGGTCTCAGGGAGGGCAGGGTGACGTTGAACAGGCTCTGCCACCAGCCGGCCCCGTCGACCTGCGCGGCTTCGTACAGCTCTCGCCGGATCGCCTGAAGCCCGGCGAGGAAATACAGCATTATGAACCCGGCCGATTTCCAGACACTGGTCAGGATGATCGAAGGCATGATCAGGTACTTGTGCTCGAGCCAGGGGATCTCGCGGCCGAACAGCATCGCCAGCAGGCCGTTGTCGGCGTGGTAGACCTGGCGGAAGATGATGGCGACGAACACCCCCCCGACGAGGGTCGGCGAGAAGAAGCAGAGGCGGAAGAAGTTGCGCCCCCGCAGGAAGGCGGCGTTGACGACCAGCGCCATCGCCAGGGCCACGGGGATCTGGACGACGAGTATTCCGAAGGTGAAGCAGAAGGTGTTGAACAGGGCCTGCCAGAACGCCGGATCGGTCAGCAGCACCTCGTAGTTGAAGAGGCCGACGTAAATGCTCGATTCCAGGGTGCGCTGGAAGTGGAGGCTCGTCCACATAGACGAGACCAGCGGGTAGAGCATGAAGGTGGCATACAGGATGTAGAATGGAGAAATGAAAACGTAGGGGGCCAGCTGCATGCGGGGGCCGCCGCCGGAGTTCCGCTTACCCATCGGAGGCCTCGAACAGGCTGGCAACGCCGCTTTCCAGAACGGGATCGTCGCGAAAGAGAAAGCAGGCCGCGGCGCGGCCCTTGGTGCGGTAATGAGGAGGGACCTCGTTCCAGCAGGCCTCCATCGCCGCCGGGCAGCGATCGGCGAAACGGCAACCGGCGCTCGAACGCCCGGCCCCGGCGAGCTCCGATCCCTCCTCCTTGCGGAGCTCGAGGGTGCTGTCCGACCAGCGCCTGCCAGGGTCGGGCACCGGAATCGAACCGACGAGCAGCTGCGTGTACGGGTGCAGGGGGTCGCCGATGACGCGCTCGACCGGGCCCGCCTCGACGATGCTGCCCCGGTACATCACGGCGATGTTCTCGCTGATCTGGTAGGCGGTGGTGAGGTCGTGGGTGATGTAGACGACCGAAATTCCGAGCTCGCGGTTGAGCTTGCGCAGGCTGCCGAGGATCGTGGCGCGCAGGGAGGCGTCCACCATCGACACCGGCTCGTCGGCGAGAATCAGTTGCGGCTCGAGCAGCAGCGCGCGCGCCACCATTATCCGCTGCCGCTGGCCGCCGCTGAGCTGGTGGGGAAACCGCCCCAGCGTTTCGGCGGGACGCAACCCCACCATCTCGAGGGCCTCGCCAACAAGCCGGCGGGCCTCCTGCCGCGAGGCGGCCAGGCCGAAGCGCGCCACCGGCGTCTCGAGCACGTGATCGACCCGGTAGAACGGGTTGAACACCTCGTACGGATCCTGGAAGATCGGCTGCACCTCGCGGCGGAACCGGCGCCGCTCCTGCTTCGTCATCCCGGCGAGGTCGCGGCCCCGGTAGAGGACCTCGCCGCGGCTCGGCCGGACGAACCCGAGCAGGAGGCGCGCCAGCGTGGTCTTGCCGCTGCCGCTCTCCCCGGCGACCGCGGTAATGGAGGGGGGGGCCGCGGCGATCTTCAGCGAGAGGTCCTCGACCGCGGTCGTCTCCCTGCCCCCCAGAAGGCCGCCGCCGTACCGCTTGGCGACGTTCCGCAGCTCGAGCAGCGGGGTCACCGCTTTCCCTCCCCGGAGGCCGGGGGGGCCGGCAGCGGGCCGCTGCCGGGGTTCAGGTGGCAGGCGGCCGAGCGGCCCGGTCCGACCTCCGCGAACGCCGGAGTCTCGACGCCGCAGGGCTCGAATGCGTGCGGGCAGCGCGGTCGAAAGGCGCACCCGGGGGGCTGGTCGAGCAGCTCCGGGGGGAGCCCGGGAATACCCGTGAACTCCCGCTTCGATTCGAGGCTCGGCAGACTTTCGATCAGCATGCGGGTGTACGGGTGGCGCGGTTCCCGGTAAAGCTCTTCCACCCCTCCCATCTCGATCAGGCGGCCGGCGTACATCAGGCCGACGCGTTGGGCGAACTGGGCCACCAGCCCCATGTCGTGGCCGATCAGGATCACCGCGGCCCCGATCCGCTCCTGTACCGCCACCAGGGTTTCGACGACCTGCCGTTGCACGACGACGTCGAGGGCGCTCGTGGGCTCGTCCGCCAGGATCACCTTCGGCTCCAGGGCGGTGGCGATGGCGATCACCACCCGCTGTTTCATGCCGCCGCTGAGCTCGTGGGGAAAGTGCGAGGCGACTTCCGGGTGCAGCCCGACGCTGCGCAGCAGCGAATCGACGCGGGCGGAGGCTTCCCCGCCGGCCTGCCTGCCCTCGTGGGCGGTGATGCCGTCGAGGATCTGCTCCCCGATCCGCATCACCGGGTTGAGGGCGTTCATCGCACCCTGGGGAATGAGCGCGATCTGCGACAGCCGCAGGGCGCGCATCTCGCGTTCGCCCATGCCGGTGAGGCCGCGGCCGTCGAGCAGGATCTCCCCGGATACCACCCGCCCCGGCGGTCTGGTCAGGTTGAGCAGCGCCGTCGCCAGGGTCGTCTTGCCCGAGCCCGACTCTCCCACCAGGGCGAGCCGCTCTCCGGCGTTCAGGGTGAAGGATACCTCCTGCACCGCCTTGACCGGACCCTCCGGGGTATCGTAGTGGACGCTGAGGTCTGCGACCCGCAGCACCTGCCGCGCAGCGGCTGTCCCGGGGCCGTTCATGTCCTCGTGCGCAAGCGCGGATTGGCGATCCGGTCGAGACCGGCCGAAAGCAGCATCAGCCCGACGAAGATCAGGGCGATCATCGCGATCGGGGGCGCCCACCACCACCAGAGCCCGCGCAGGACCGCGGTGAACTTCTGCGACCAGTAGATCGAGGTGCCGAGAGTGAACAGGTGATTGGGCCCCAGTCCGAGCGCCTCCAGGCCGATGGCGGCGAGGATGCCGGAGCCCACGGCGCCGACGAAGCTGGCGGCGATGTAGGGAAGCAGGTTGGGCATGACCTCCCGGAAGAGGATCTCGAGCTCCCCCTGGCCGTTGACCCGGGCAACCTCGACGTAGGGGCGCTCGCGGATGCTGAGAAGCTGCGAGCGGATCGTGCGCGTCGGCCACATCCAGGCGAGGGCCGCCACCGTGAGGCCCATCAGCTCGACCGACATCTCGCTGACGCTGGCGGCGATGACGATAAGAATCGCCAGCGTGGGAACCGTCAGCAAAGAGTCGGAGACGACGCGGATCGCGCTGTCGACGAGGCCGCCGAAGTATCCGGCCAGCAGACCCAGCACGAGGCCGAGGCCGGTCCCCGCCGCCCCGGCGATCAGGCCGATCTTCAACGTCTGGGGCGTGCCGAGGACAAGGGTGGTGAACAGGTCGCGGCCGTGCACGTCCGAGCCGAGCCAGTGCTCCCCCGAGGGGGGCATCCTCGGGTTCGCCGCCCCGACGTCCGCATTCTCCAGGTCGACGAGAAGCGGCCCGAGCAGGCTGAAGGCGACGACGGTCCCCATGATCGCTGCGCCGGCCACGAGGCTTCCGCTCATGCGCGGGCTGCGGACCAGTTTTCCGACTGCGGCGGCCGCGTTCATTCGCCGTACTTGATCCGGGGGTCTATCAGCGGGTACACGAGGTCCACCGCGAACAGGGCCCCTGCGAGCGTCAGGATGAGAAACAGGACGATCCCCTGGATCGCGAAGTAGTCCTTTCCCGCGATCGCCCCGAACAGGAGTTTTCCCAGGCCGGGGTAGCTGAATACCACCTCGACCAGCACCGATCCGGAGAGCACGAAACCCATGGCCAGGGCCAGGGCGGTGACCTGCGGCAGGATGGCGTTGCGCATGGCGTAGCGAAAGAAGATGCGCCTCGCCGGCAGCCCCTTGGCCTCGGCGAAGGTGATGTAGTCCTCACCGAGAACCGAAACCATCAGGGCGCGCATTCCCAGGGCCCAGAACCCGATCCCCCCGAGGGCGATCGAGAGCCCGGGAAGCAGCGAGTGGGAGAGGATGTCGAGGGCGGATCTCCAGTCGTACCCCGGCACCGAGATCGGGCTGAACCCGCCCGAAGCCGGCAGCAGCGGCCAGGTCAGGGCGAACAGGAACACCAGGATGACGGCGAGCAGGTAGTAGGGTACGGCGGAGAGCAGCATCAGCGGCGGCACGAATGCCTTCAACCACGACGGGGCCTTCGGCCAGGCGAGGAAAGCCCCCATCAGCGAGCCGACCGCGAAAGCAATCAGGGTGGAGGTGACGAGGAGTCCGAGAGTCCAGGGAAGCGCGTCGCGGATTTTGGACCAGACCGTCTGTGGAAAGCTGACGAGCGACACCCCGAGGTCGCCGCGCAGTATGTCGCCCCAGTAGTTGAGGTACTGCCTCCACAGCGGCTGATCGAGTCCGAACTTGGCGCGGTATGCGGCGGCGATGGCGGCGATGTCACCGGCCTCGGTTCCGGTCATGGCCATTTTCGTCGCCAGCGCCGATTCGATCGGGTCGCCCGGGATCAGCCGCGGGATCGCGAAGTTGACGCTGACCGCCAGGAACACGATCAGCAACAGCTGCCCGAAACGCGCGGTGATGTAGCGGAGTGTCACTCCCCGTTCCCGATTATTGTGTATCGTTAGCTCCCGCTACCTGTTGCCAGTGCCTGCCCGCGAAATCCCGCCTGCATTCGGGCGCTTGATTTCGCGCCCGGGCACCGGGCAACGCCGGCCACAATGTAAGGAGTTCCGGTTGACCCGTTTCTTCATGCGCCCGCATCCCCCGTTGAAAGGGGCCGCTGCCGCGTTCCTGCTGGCGGCCGCCGCCGGCTGCGGCGTCGACACCGGCCCGGCGAGCGTCGGAGCCGGGCTCGCAGAGGTGCCCCGCAACCGCACTCTCCTCATCACCCCCTGGGGACTCGACAACCACCTGCCCAACGCCGCCGAAAGCTACAACATCTACCAGACCGGGGTCGGCCACCAGCGCGAGAGCGGCAACAAGACGATCTACGAGGCGCTGTTCTACACCAACGTCAACACCGGGGAGCTGATTCCCTGGCAGGCGACCGGGTTCGAGTACAACGCCGACTACACCGCCGTCACCGTCCGCCTGCGGCCGGGAGTCGAATGGGCCGACGGCGAGCCGTTCACGGCGCGCGACGTGAAGTACACGATCGAGATGCTCGCGGCCGCCGCCCCCGAGCTCAGGTATTCGACCATCTACGAGGAGTGGGTGAAGGGAGTCGACATCATCGACGACCTCACGGTGGTGATCCGTCTCACCAGGCCGGGGCCGCGCTGGTTCGTCGAAAACCTGGCGCTCGGGCACGAGAACCACCAGGTGATGATGCCGGAGCATATCTGGCGGGACGTCGACCCCCTCACGTTCACCAACCTCGACATCCAGGCCGGCTGGCCCGTGGGCACCGGCGCCTACAAGCTCGTGTACACCAGTCCGCATCAGATGATCTACGACCGCCGCGACGAATGGTGGGGCGCCGAAACCGGATTCATGCCGATGCCGCAGGTCGAGCGGCTGATCATCATTCCCGCCGCCAGCGACGAGGCCATGGCCCAGCTGTATCTCCGCAACCTGATCGACAGCGGCAATCCCCTGCAGCCGGGGACCTACGAGGCGGTCAGGAGCCGCAACGACAAGCTCTCCTCCTGGTTTGCGCAGGGCCCGGTGTGGGGAGCCCCCGACGGCTGCATCTACAACATCGTTCTCAACACCAGGAAGGAGCCGATGTCGAACCGCGACGTCCGCCTGGCCCTGAACTACGCTATCGACCGCTCTAGGCTGTCGATCCTCGGGTACGAAAGCGCCAATTTCCCCCGCGTCGCGCCCTTCTCGGGGTACGGGGCCATCCAGCGCTACCTCCCGGGCAGACTCCAGGGGGTGATCGACAAGTGGGACCGCGACCGGCCCGACCAGGCCCTCGTCGACAGGCACATGACCGCGGCCGGTTACCGCCGCGATGCCGGCGGTTTCTGGTCCCGCGGGGGCGAGCGCATGAAGCTGACGGTTCGCGGTCCCGAGTGGCTCGCGCCCATTGCGCCGCCGATGACCCAGCAGTTCAGGGACGCCGGTTTCGACGCCCTGCAGGTCATCGAGCCGGGCGGCTCGACCCTCTGGGTCGACGACCTGAGGTCCGGCAACTTCGAGATGTTCTTCCTCAATCACTGCGGCAGCCTGACGGAACCGTACGAGACCCTCAGGGACTTCCACTCCAGGTACGCCCCGGTACACACGCAGTCGTCGCCGAACTTCCTCGCCGGCTCGGGGTACGCCGACGCCGGGCTCGACTCCCTCCTCGACGCGATGGAGGGCATGGTCGCTTCCCCCGACGATCCGGTCTACATGGATCTCGCCGCCCGCGCCCTGGACATCTTCCTCAGGGACATGCCTGAGATCATGACCCTCGAGGAGGTGCATGTCGTCGTGTTCAACAACACTTACTGGACCGGGTGGCCTTCGGCGGCGGATCCCTACGTCGCCCCGTATCCCTGCTGGGAGGCCTGGAACCTGGTGATGCACCGGCTGCGGCCGGTGCAATAGCGCCTTCGCGCGCAGGAGACGGGCCGCGCCCCGAAGCTCAATCGAGACGCACCTCGGCTCCGGCCTCGGCGGACTCGTAGATCCCCGTCAGGATCTTCTGCATGGCCAGCGCTTCCCAGAAGCGCACCAGCGGCTCGCCGCGTCCGCCCATGGCGGCGAGGAACTCCTCGTGCTCGGCCTGGTAGAGGTTGCCCGGCTCCTTCGGGAATTCCAGCGGCTCTTCCTCGATCTCGCCGCCGCGCTCCAGCTCGACCGCGCCGGCGTCGTCCCGGATCATTCCCAGGACGCCGTGGACCTCGAACCCGAGGGTGCGGGTCCCGGGATGATCGAGCCAGTTGCCCTCCACCGACATCGAGGAACCGTCGCCGAAACGGACGTGCGCATGGGCGAAGTCCTCGACGCTGACGTCGGCGGGAGCGCCCTCGAAAGCGACCGGGGGGTCGCGCATCTTGTCGATGCGCCGGAAGGTGCTGGCGCTGACCGTCACCGGGTCCCGGGCGCCGACGACCCACATGGCCGCGTCGAGGAGATGGATGGTGGTCGCCGCGACCACGCCGCCGAGGGAAAACTCCTTCCTGTGATGGTAGCGCCCCCACGGGTAGCTCATGACCTGCCCGCCCCAGACGCGGGTGTGGTATACCCGTCCCAGCCTGCCCTCGGCCACGAAGCGCCTCATCGCCCGGTAGCGGGGGCGCTGGCGGTGGTGGTAGCCGACGGTGAACAACCGGCCGCTGCGCACGGCGGCGCCGATCATGGTTTCAGCCTCTGCGACGCTCATGCACAACGGCTTCTCGCAGAGCACGTGGGCTCCGGCCCCGAACGCCGCGACCGTCTGTTCCGCGTGGAAAAGAGGCGGAGAGGAAACCACCACGTAGTCCGGGCTCTGTTCGCGCAGCATGGTCTGCACATCTGCGTAGGCCGCCGCCACACCGAACTCCCGGGCCGTTTCCTCGCGCGGCCCGTCCGCGGGATCGACCAGGGCGACGACGTGCGCCTCCGGTATCGCCGCCAGGGCCCTGAGATGCTGCCTGCCCATGACGCCGGCTCCTGTCACCGCGGTTCTCGTCGCCATCGGTCTTTTCCGGATTGCCGCGGGGGTCGGTTTTCGACAGTTTGATCTGCGGAGGCCCGATGCACGGATCTCTGACCACCGCCTCCAGACAAATGAGCCGCCTCTCCCAAATCCTCGATTCCCTTCCCCTCGGCCGTACGCCGGTCGTCATGTTCCTCCTGCTGGCGGTTTCCGCCGCGACCCTCACCCTGGCGAGAAGGGAGGGGGGACAGACGCTGACCTACTGGACTTTCGAACGGGTTCATTACGAGGACTACGAAGAGGCCAAGGTCGACTTCGAAGCGGCGCATCCGGGATGGAGGGTCGAAGTCAAGCTGCTCTCGTTCAGTTCCCTGATGAACCGGCTGACCGCCGCCTTCGTGCGCGGGTACGGCGCGCCGGACATGGTCGACATCGAGATCACCTCGGTCAACCGCTTTTTCAAGGGGGACCCCGAGGAGGTCCCTTTCGAGGATCTCTCGGAGCTGGCGGTCCGGCTCGGGGACGAACCGTGGCTCGACCGGGTGGTCGCCGCCCGTCTCGCCCCCTATTCGTACGGCGGCAAGGTCTTCGGCATGCCCCAGGACCTGTGCCCGGTCGTGCTCCTCTACCGCCGGGACCTGCTCGAGTCGCTCGGCTACCCGGACCTGCCTGCCGTGGTCGAGACCTGGGAGGACATGGTGCGGGTCGCCAGGGAAGTGTCCCGCCCCCGCGAGGTCGATCCGGAAAACCCGCGCTACGGGATCGCCCTGCGACTTTCCGCAGGCTGGGAATTCATCCAGCTCCTGCTGCAGAACGACGGGGCCCTTTATACCCGCGGCGATGACGGCCCCCGCCGTTTCGCCATCAACAGCCCCGCCGGGCGCCAGGTGCTGGAGTTCTACAGCGACATGTTCAACGAGCACCGGGTCGCCTATCCGATTCGCGACACCGCTTCCTTCTGGGGTGCGGTCAAGCGGGACGAAATACTGACCTTTCTCGCCACCGACTGGTTCTTGCGGTTTCTCAGTCAGAACGTTCCGGAACAGGCGGGCAAGTGGAGGGCGATGCCGATGCCGGTGTGGCGCGAGGGAGGCCGGCGCACCTCGACCCTCGGGGGCACGACCAACCTGATTCCCAAGCAGGCGAAGAACAAGGAGATGGCCTGGGAGTTCGCCAAGTACCTGTTCCTCAACCCCGAGCTGGCGGTGCAGGACGTGCTGAAGACGAGGATGGTGCCGGCCCTGCACGAGGCCTACCAGGACCCGCGCCTGCTGAACGACCGCTTCGACTACCTGGGGGGACAGAAGCTGCTGCAGCTGTTCGCCGAGCTGCGCCACGAAATCCCGCCGGTGTACATGCACTACACCTGGCCCGAGGTCACGGCCCTGCTCCAGTCGACGATCTACTCGGCCAACCAGCAGGAGGACACACCGGCCAACCTGCTCGGGGAGCTCGAGGAGAAGGTCCTCGCCATCATGCAGCGCTACGCCCGCATCCAGCACGTGATCGAGGGAAACCCCGCCGCCGGGGAGCCGTTGTGACGGCGATCCGTCCTTCCGCGCCGTCGCCCCGGAGGGACGCTGCCGTTCCTCTCCGGGCCAGCAGGTCCCCATCGGTCGAGACCGACCCGGGTCGATGAAAGCCGGAAACGCCTGAAACCTTCCTAATAGACCACGGCGACGCGCTGCAGGCGCTCGAAGTCCCCTTCGCTTGTGGCGACTTTCACGCGGGCGAGGTACAGCCCCGGGGGCACCGGGCGCCCCTGGTCGTCCAGGCCTTCCCATGACACCGAATGCCGCCCCGCCCCGGTGCCCGACCGCCGGTGCCAGACCCGCTCCCCGCTCAACGAGAACAACCCGACTTCGACCTCGACCTCACCCTGCACACGCATCATCGAGTAGCCGATCCGCACGCGGTCGTTGACGCCGTCCCCCTGGGGCGTGAAAACCGGGGGATCGACCTCCACCGCTCCGACGACCCCCCCGAGCGAGGAGGTGAAGGCGACCACCTGCATCCGGTTGGTGCCGACGGCGTCGCTGACGTCCCCGGCCTCGATGGTCTGCGGCAGCCCCTCGCCGCCGCGCTCGAACACCTCGCCGCCGAACGTTCCCGAGGCGCCGTAGAGCGCCGTGGCCAGCTCGATTCGTATCGGCGGCTCTCCCGCCGCCACCCTTCTCGGCAGGTACAGGGTGAATCCCGCTCCCTCCTCGACCACCTCGTCCGGCGCTGTCTCCGCCAGGGGATCCCCCATCTGCAGAGAGAGGAACTCCGCCTCGGAGGGGGTGAACAGGCGCACCGCGTCGAAGCCGGGTTTCTCCCCGGAAAATTCGGCGACCAGGTCGTAGACGAACTCCGTTCTCTCTCCGGCAAGGACCTTGGTGAGGTTGCCGTCGGGTCGCAGGTTGTCGATGCCGGCGATCTCGGCGATTATGCGGTCGGCAAGCAGCGGGGAATACTCGATCGCCAGCGAGTCGAGACGCGCGAACTCCCACACACTGTCGGTGTACAGCCTGACCCGGGTCTGGAAATAGCGGCCGGTTCCGACCCGCGGGCGCGATCCCGAACCGGCGATCGGCGACGACCAGAAGCTCCAGTTCTCGTGGTCGTGGGCCACCGGTCCGCGCCAGCCGATCTCCTTGGGATCGATCTCCGGCCGGTTGACCCGCAGCCCCTCGAACTCCTCCGCCGTCACCTGGACGTGCCCGCCGCGGCTGTTGTACCCGAACCAGGCGGTCGGATCCTCGTCGTTTCCGGTCCGCAGCTCCACCTCGGCGCGGGCAGGACTCCCCGGAGCCGGCTCGAGCAGCCCCTCCTCGTTGCGCCGCCACCTGCTCGTCCACAGCTGCACCCGGCCGAAGCTGAACTCCCCCTCGAGATCGACCACCCGGGATTCCCAGATGGCTTCCGGAACGAACCCGCGGCCGTAGACCTCCATCTCCGCCCAGGCGAGCCGGCGGATGCACTCCCCTCTCCAGTGCTCGTGGATGCCGCTGTGGATGCAGATATCGACCGATTCCGGAAACGCCCTGATGCGGAAGAACCTCTGGTACTGCAGCGGGAACTCGATGTCGACGACGCCGGAGGGCTCGTAGTGCTGCCTGGTGGTGAACAGCAGGTGTTCCAGGCGGTTGTAACCGGTCTCGGCGATGCCCTCCTCGGCGATCCATTCCGCATCGCTGGTCGCCGACAGCTCGAAGCCGACGGGGACGTAATTCGGCCGGTACGGCACGTCGGTTATGTGGTCGATACCGTCGGGGGGATAGAAGCGGAAGCGCTCGGCGGGTACGCGCCCCCCGAGATCGAGGGTGTAGTACTCCTGATTGGTCCTGATCAGGGGATTGAAGACATTGGCAGTACCGGGATCGCCATCGACGAAAGTCAGGGGAAAGAACAGCCACCTCCAGGTGTTGTTGACCCCCCGCCATATGCGCGGCTGGCCGTCCCGGTACAGGTGTCCCTGCGGGTATTTGTAGCCGTGCCAGGGTCTCAGTTGCGGCACGATGTTGACTTCCGGGTCGAGCTCCCGCGGCTGCAGGGCCGACGGATTCGTGAAGTCGTCCGCAAGGACGATTCCGATCGAGTCGGCGAACTCGCTCCAGACCTCGCCGCCTGCCCCGCCGAACTGCCAGGCCTGTACCTTGGCGTGGGTATCCCCGGCCTGCAGGAGGGCGGCGAACGCGCCGGACAGGACAATTGGCATCCGCATCTTTCTCATGGTGTCGACTCCTTGCGCGATGGCGGCCTTCAATAGGCGACGGCGACCAGTCGCTGGCGCTCGAAATCCCCTTCACTGGTCGAAACCCTGATCCGGGTGAGGTAGAGCCCCGGGGCCACCAGCTCATCCCGCCCGTCGCGGCCGTCCCACTCGATGGCGTGACGGCCCGCCCTCTGGGTCAGGGAGTCCCGGCGCCAGACACGTTCACCTCCCAGGGCGAAAATGTCGACCTCGACCTCGACCTCCCCCTGGACGCGCAGCATGGTGTAGCCTATCCGCACCCTGTCGTTGATTCCGTCCCCCTGCGGGGTGAAGGTCTGAGGCTCGACCGCCACCGGTCCCAGGACCCCGCCGAACGAACCGGAAACCGCCACTACCTGCAGCCGGTCCGTTCCGATCTCCTCGCTGACGTCGCCTGACTGGATTGTCTGCGGCAGGTCCCCGCTCCGGCGGTCGAAAACCTCCCCTGCAAAGGTGCCGGAGGCGCCGTACAGCGCGCTCTCCAGCCGGATGCGGAGGGGCTGTCCGGAATCGCTGACCCTGCGCGGCAGGTACACGGTGAAGCCGCCCGGCTCGGCGATCACCTCCTCGGGCTCCACCTCGGCCAGCGGGTCTCCCATCTCCAGGCCGAGAAAGTCCGCCTCGGAAGGAGTGATGAGCCGCACGGCGTCGAAACCGGGTTTGCCCCCGGAGAACTCGGCGCCGATGTCGTAGAGAAACTCGGTCGCGACTCCGGCCTGCACCCTGGTAAGGTTTCCCTCCGGACGCAGGTTGTCCAGGGCGGCGATCTCACCGACCACCTCGTCGGCGAGCAGGGGCGAGATCTCCACGGCCAGTGAATCCAGCCGCAGGAACTCCCAGACCTCGTCCGATTGCAGCCGCACCCTGAGCTGGAAGTAACGGCCCTTCCCGGTCCGCGGCCTCACCCCGGACTCCCGCAGCGGGGAGGACCAGAAGCTCCAGTTTTCGCTGTCGTGGGTGACCGGGCCACGCCAGCCGATCAGCTCGGGGTCGCGCTCCGGCCGCACGACTCTAAGGGCTTCGTACTCCTCCGGGGTCACCTGGACGTGTCCCCCGCGGCTGTTGAATCCGAAGTAGGCTATCGGGTTGACGTCGCCGCCGGTGCGCAGCTCGACCTCGACTTTGGCGGTGCTTTCCGGGGCGGGGACCAGCTCTCCCTGCCTGTCCCGGCGCCACTTCCCGACCCCGTAAATCACCCGGCCGAAATTGAAATCCCCTCCGAGGTCGACCACCTGCGATTCCCACATCGCCTCGGGGACGAAGCCGCGGCCGTAGATCTCCATCTCCGCCCAGGCCAGTCTGCGGATGCACCTGCCGCCGTGGCTCGGGGGGCAGATCTCGGGATCGTCGGGAAAGGCGCGAATGCGAAAGAAACGGAAGAACTGCAGCGGAAAGTCGATGTCGATGACGCCCGTGGGCTCGTAGTGCTGTCTCGTCGTGAACAGCACCGCGTCGAGCGGCATGTAGTCGCCCGGTTTCCCCTCGTTGGTTGCGGTGGTCTCCAGGAAAAGCGTCTCCGGGTCGTTGGTCGCCGACAGCTGGAACCCGACCGGATTGAAATTCGGGCGGTACGGCACGTCGCTGACGTGGTCGATGCCCTCGGGGGGATAGAAGCGGAAACGCTCGGCGGGTATGCGCCCGCCGACGTCGATGGTGTAGAACTCCCAGTCGATCCTCCAGGGAGCGAGGTCGTTGCTCACGTCTGCGGTGTTGGGATCGCCGTCGACGTACTTGCCGGGGAAGAACAGCCTCTTGAAGACGTAGTTGATCCCCCTCCAGATGCGCGGCTGGCCGTCGCGATAGCGGAAATCGGGGGGGTGCTTGACGGTGTGCCACGGTCCCAGCTGCGGCAGGATGTTGACGTCCGGGAGGAGCTCGCGGGGCTGCAGAACCGCGGGGTTCGTGAAGTCGTCGGCGAGGACGTTCTCGTTGGTGAACCCGCTCCAGGGGCGGCCGCCCTCGCCGCCCAGCTGCCAGACCTCCACCTCGGCGGCAACCTGCCCGAGGCCGGCGGCGCAGCCGACCGTTATCGCTGTGAGCAGACGGTTCATCACCGGGCCACCATGCCGCCGAGCCGTCAGTAGGCCACGGCGATCCTCAGCAGGCGCTCGAAACTCCCCTGGCTTGTCTCGACCTCGACCCGTGCCAGGTAGAGCCCCGGAGGCACCGGCTCACCGCGGGCGTCGCGTCCGTCCCACTCGGCGGCGTGAAGTCCCGCCCCCCGAGTCCTGGAATCCAGTCTTCGCACCCGCTCGCCGCCCAGCGAGTACACCCCGACCTCGACGCCGGCTCCCTCGTGCAGGCGCAGCATCGAGTAGAGAATGCGCACCCGGTCGTTGACCCCGTCCCCCTGCGGCGTGAAAACCGGCGGCTCGATCTCGACCCGCCCGAGGACGTTCCCCAGGGATGACGCAATCGCCACCACCTGCAGCCGGTTCGTTCCCATCTCGTCACTGACGTCACCAGGCTCGATCGCCTGGGGCAACCCCTCTCCGGCGCGCTCGAACACCTCGCCGGCAAAGGTTGCCGAAGCGCCGTACAGGGCGCTCGCCAGCCGGATGCGAAGCCGCGGATCCCCCGCTTCGACCCGGCGCGGCAGGTGCACGGTGAAACCCGAGGTCTCCTCGAAGACGGCGTCGGGAGTCACCTCCACGGGTGGCTCGCCCATCTCCAGGCCGAGAAACTCCGCCGACGCCGGGGTCATCAGGCGCACCGCGTCGAAACCGGCTTCCTCTCCGAGAAACACGGCGCCAATGTCGTACGCGAACTCCGCGATCTCCCCCGCCCGCACCCTGGCGAGGTTGCCCTCCGGGCGCAGGTCCTCGAGCACCGCGACCTCGCCGAGGACCTCGCGGGCCAGGAGCGGGGAGATTTCCACCCCGAGGGAATCGAGGCGGTCAAACTCCCACAGCTCATCGGTCCGCAGCTTCACCCGGACCTGGAAGTAGCGCGCCTTGCCGACCCGCGGCCTTGCTCCCGACTCCCGTACCGGGGCCGACCAGAAGCCCCAGTTGGCGTTGTCGTGTCCGACCGGGCCGCGCCAGCCGATATGCTGTTCGTTGGCCAGCGGCTGGCGGATGTTGAACCTGAGGTCCTCGTACTCCTCCGCCGGGACCTCGACGTGCGCCCCGCGGCTGTTGAAGCCGAAGAAGGCCACCGGGGTTTCGTCGTCCCCGGTTCTCAGCTCTATCTCGACGTCGGTCCGGGCATCGATCTCCTCGACAACTCCGTCCTCCCCCTTGCGCAGGGAGCTGGTCCCGAAATCAAGGCGGCCGAAGTTGTACTCCGCCCCGAGATCGACCACCTGCGACTCCCACCTGGCCTCGGGAACGAAGCCGCGTCCGTAGACCGCGAACTCGGCGTACGCGAGCCGGTAGTCGACCCCGTAGGCGGTGTGCCCTCTCCAGTACTCGTCGTGGAACGGCCGTATGCGGAAGAAGCGCAGGTACTGAACGGGAAAGGTGACGTCGATGAGGTCTTCGAAATTCTGCGTGGTGGTGTGCAGGAGCACTTCGAGCGGTTTGTAGTCGCACTCGAGACGGACCGAGACCGCATCCTCGCACCAGGTCGTGTAGAGGTTCGAACCGCCGGGAACCGGTGCCCCGGTGGCCTCTTCCAGGGCGATGGCCTCGGCGTCGTTGCCCGCGGACAACTCGAACTGCCGCGGGGTGAAGTTCCCGTACGGCTCGCCGGTGACGTGGTCGATTCCCTCCGGGGGAAACACGGCGAAACGCTCGGCCGGTACGGGTGCGCCGACGTCGATCGTGTAGTACTCGTCGTGCATCTTGTTCCCGCCGGGCCCGAAATCCTGCTTCACCGAGGCGGTCTCGAAATCGCCGTCGATGAACAGCAGGGGCAGCATCTTGAGCAGTTTGGAGCGATCGTGTTCGCCGCCGCGCCAGATGCGGGGCTCGCCGTTCTGATAGTGGATGTCCTCCGGATTTCTGGCGTCGTGCCAGGGGTGCAGATGCGGCAGCAGGTTCTCGCCGGGGTCGAGCTCGCGAGGCTGAAGCACCCCCGGGTCGGAGAGGTCCACGAGGACGTTGAGATCGGTGATTTCACCCCAGGGCCTGCCGTTTCCTCCCCCGAATTGCCAGACCTGGACTTCCGCCGCGGATTCCCCCCCCGGCAGAACCAGGGCCGCAGCGAGAACTCCTTTCAGCAACGCCCGCGGCATCGAGCCTTTCCGCCGGTCAGCGCCGCGGCGACGCACGCCCGGCACCCGTCTCCGGGTAAGCGGGCATGGGTGTGTTTGCCGAAACAGGCGGCCCCTGCACGGCCCCCTCCTCACACCCCCCATTTCTCCCGCATCTCCTCGATGGTGTGAACCGGGGTTTCCCGGATGAACGGTTCTCCTCCCATGAAGCGGCCGTCCACCGGTTCGGAGGCCAGCTGGTAGCGCGTGTCCGCACAGAGGCGGAACCTGTCGGAGATGTTGTCGAGGGAGGCGTGCATCGTGTACATGCCGAAGATCAGAGCGTCCCCCGGGGCGAAACCGGTGGTCAGCCAGCGGCCTCCGTAACGGTCGACCATCTCGAGCGGGTCTTTCGAGAACAGGCCCTCGATCCGGTCCCGGTCGACATCCATGCGGCCGTAGGTCTCCCTGATTTTCTCGATCCTGTGGGAGCCGGCGAGAACGGCGAGGGAACCCATCTCCGGGGTGACGTCCCCGATCGGCGTCCAGCAGGTGAACAGGTCCCTCGTACCCAGTCCCATGTAGACGACGTCGTAGTGGGCGGCGGTGTTGGTCCCGGGAGGGACCACGCGCACCCACTTGTAGTCGAAGGTGCACACCTCGCCGCCGAGAATCCCTTCGAAAAAACCGATGATCTCCGGCGACTCGACCAGTCCCAGCATCTCCACGGACCGCGTGACTCCCCGCGCATCGTACGGCTCCCCTTCCAGGGGCGGGTCGGCGACCGCGCCTTCCATCAGCGGGCGGGTGCGGTCGAGCCTGCCGGCGGCATCCATCGCCTCGAGGATCCGGCGTCTCGCGGCCAGCACGCGGTCCCGCGAGTGAAGCCCGCGCAACAGGAGGTAGCCGTCCTCTTCGAGGCGGTCGCGGAGAGCACCGGGATCGTCCGGGGATCGGCGGGTCTCGCGCAGCTCACCCAGGTACTTCCCCCCCATCTCCATTTCGGTGCCGCACATGCGCAGAATCATCCGCCGAGATCCTTTTTCTGCCCGGGCTTTTCCCGCAGGCGCCTGTAGACCTCCAGCTCCTTCCGGGCATCCATTTCCAGGCCCTTCTGAAGATACACCTGGGCGAGGTTGTAGTGGGCGTCCGCGAGGTCCGGTTCGATCCGGATCGCCTTCTGGAAAAGACGGGTCGCCATGGCCTCCTCCCCCACCATCAGGTAAGCCGATCCCAGGTTGTTGTAGCCGCGGGCGTAGCGGGGATCGAGGGCGATGATTTTCTCGAGCTCCTCGATTGCCGCCCGGCCGTCGCGGCGGCGCAGGTGAATGTTCGCCAGATTGTTGCGGGCGCTCAAGTTCGCCGGGTTGATCTCCAGGGCGCGCTCGTATTGTCTGGCCGCCGCCTTCAGGTGCCCCTGCCCGGCGTAGAGCACGCCGAGGTTGTAGTGGGCGCTGGCGTCGTCCTCGTACAGCTGCAGGAGGTAGCGGTAGTGGACGATCTGCTCGTTGACGGCGGAGAGGCGCTCGAAGGAATCGAGCAGTCTCTTCCCTTCGGCCGCCCTCCCCTGCCTGACGTACATCGTCCCCAGGCGATGCAGGGACTCCTGGTCGAACGGATCGAGGGTGATCGCCGCCTGGAATGCCCTCTCCGCTTCGGCGAGCCGGCCCTGCTGGAGCATGACCCCTCCCAGGGCGGCAAGCGCCCCGGAATCGCCCGGACGCCGGCGCAGGGCCTCCCGCAGGCGCTTCTCGCCATCTCCGTACCTTCCGAGCCTGACCTGGATCTGCGCCAGGCGGGTCAGCGCGTCGAGGTGGGTGGTATCGAGCGCGGTGGCGCGCTCGAGCTCGGCGACCGCCTTGTCGTAGCGGCCCTGCCGTTCGTACACGAGGGCGAGGCTGTAACGGGTGGGCGCGTGCTGTGGTTCGAGGCCGAGCGCCCGGGTCAGGGCGGCGACCGCCTTCGCGTACATGTTCTGGTCGCTGTACACGATCGACAACTTGCGCGGGATCTCCGCGCGGGACGGGTCGAGCCGTTCCGCCTCCTCGTAGGCCGCCCCGGCGTCTTCCGTCGCCCGCAACCTCAGGAGCGCGTCGCCGAGGGCGACGCGGGCATCGACGTTTCCGGGGGCGAGCTCGACCGCTCTCCGGGTCTGCTGAACCGCCGGCCGTATCTCTCCGAGCTTCAGCAGGAGCCGCCCCAGCAGCAGCCTCGCCTCGAGGTGCTCCGGATCCGCCTCGAGTGCCTTCCCGCAGGTCTTCACGGCGTCGAGCAGCTGCCCCTGCCCGGACTCCAGCTCGCAGTCGGCGAAATGCGCCAGCGCCTCGGGGGAGGGCCCGGAGCAGGCGGTGGCGCCGAGGGTGACGAGACAGAGGAGGCCGCCGCAGACGCGGGGGAGGGCCGGCGCACGGGGGACGGGCGTTCCATTCCTCCTCGGCGACCGGATGCCGCCCGCCAGATGACGAGCCTGGTTGTTCACAATTTCCTTCTCGCAGCCCCGGGGAGTTTCCGCCGCCGGACAGGACGCCCCGGACAACCGGTTGTCGGTTTTGGAAAGGGGCCCGGGTTGAAGGTCGCCCCCCGGGCGACGGCAGGCAATCCCCGAACAGTGAGTTGCCCCGGTTGAAACGACGACCTCGCCGATTCTCGATACGGACGTTTTCGGGTGGATTCCGCAGGGCCATCTTCTGTGAACATTTCTGTTGACGGAAACCCAATCCCTTTTTTGCTTGATTGCCCGCGACCAGGTTCCGCATCCGGAAGGGGAGGACACGATCCATGATGAAGTTCCGCCTCAGGGAGCTGCTCGAAAGGGAGGGAGCCCCCACGCAGTCCGAGCTCGCCCGCAGAATCGGGATGCCGCGGCAGCAGGTGAACCGCCTGGTCAACGGCGGGATCAAGCGCATCGACCTCGACACCCTCGACCGCATCTACCGCGCCCTGGGATGCGAGAGCGTCGACGAGCTGATCCTCCACCTCCCCCCCGCCGCGGACCCGCCCGACTCCGGGGAAGCTTCGGCCGCCCAGCCCTCTCCCGCAAAGCCACCGGTCCCCGAGGGGCCTGAAGATCCGGTTTCCATCCCCGGCGCCGCTCGCAGTTCCCCGGGCTCCGGTCTATCTTTCCGCACTCCAACCCCGCCTCCGCAATCGCAATCGAAACAGGTTCCGATGACGACCGAAACACTGCCCCAGTTCACCTTCAGCGGCCGTTCCCTCGACATGTCCGGGGTCGGCCTCCTGCGCAGCTCCATCGACGTCGCCGGAGACCGCGGCGAGCTGCACCGCCGCATGGCCGCCGACGGCTATCTCTTCCTTCCCGGGTACCTCGACCGCGGCGAGGTCGTCGCGGCGCGCATGAGCGCCCTGAGGCGGCTCGCCGCCTCGGGCACCTTCGAGGAGGGAACCCCCCTCGAGGAGGGCCGGTTCAAGCCGGGAACGCGGATGCGCTCGGCCCAGGACGTGCCGGTCGACAACCCCGAGATCGACAGGCTGCTCTACTCCGGCCGCATGATCGAGTTCTACGAGCTCTTCCTCGGCGGCCCGGTGGCGCACTTCGACTACACCTGGTTCCGGGCAAAGACGCAGGGAGAGGCGGTCGCCACCGAGCCGCATTGCGACATCGTGTTCATGTCGCGCGGCACCAGGAACCTCTACACCTCCTGGACCCCCCTCGACGACATCCCGTTCGAAATGGGCGGGCTGATGCTGCTCGAGGGCTCGCACCTGCAGGAGGAACTCAAGGCGACCTACGGCCAGGCGGACGTCAACCTGTTCTGCGAGAACTCCGGGGAGGCGGCCGAAATCATCGCCGCCGCGAAGGCGGAGAACCGCGAGCTGACCGGCGAAGAGAGGAACCGCATTCAGTGGACCACTCTCGGCCCCTACGGCAAGGACCCGATCGACGCCCGCGCCGACCTCGGAGGCCGCTGGCTGACCGCCGACTACAGGATGGGCGACCTGCTCGTCTTCACCATGCACACCATGCACGCCGCCCACGACAACCAGACCGACCGCCTGCGCATCTCCACCGACTCCCGCTACCAGCTCGCCTCCGAGCCGATCGACAGCCGCTGGGTCGGCGACCCGCCGCCGGGAAACGGCATCGGGCATCACCGGGGGACGATCTGTTGATGGCGGCTCCGGCGGACAGGCAACCCCCGTGAGCCGGCCGCTTCGGCTCGGCATCGCCGGGGCGGGGTTCACCGGCAGGCAGGCGGCGCTCTCGGCGTCGCAGATGGAGCGGGTAGAGAGCGCGGCGATCGCCGATCCCGACAGCGGGCGCCGCGATCCGCTGGCCGACGAGTTCGCCATCCCCGGCCGCTGCTCCGACTACCGCGAGCTGTTGAGCGACGGGAGCGTCGAGGCGGTCTATCTCGGCGTCCCGCCCGACATCCGCACGCCGATGGTCATCGACAGCCTCGCCGCGGGCAGGCACGTCCTGGTGCAGAAGCCGCACGCGACCCGGGCCGGCGAGATCCTCGAGATGGAGGCGGCGGCGCAGGAGGCCGGCAGGGTCCTCCAGTTCTGCTATTACCTGCGCCACTATCCCCACAACCGCGCCGTGCGCCTCGCGGTGGACTCAGGGACGATCGGCGAGCCCTACCACGGCCGCTATTTCAGCAAGAACGCGAGCCCGCCCCGGACGATCACCGGGGCCAACCGCTGGCTGCACGTGTACGGGCAGAAGGGGGGCGTGCTCGCCCAGCACATGTCGCACGACCTCAACCTGCTGTGGTGGTGGATGGGCTGTCCGCAGCCGGAGTGGGCCTTCGCCGCCAAGCACCACCTGCACCCCCTGTACGACGGCCCGGAGGGCCCCTCGGAAGATTACTTCAGCGGCCTGCTCGGCTGCGCCGGCGGCAGGACGATCCAGATCGACTGCAGCAACTCCAGCCATTGCGACACGCCGCGGACCTGCGAGCTGCACGGCACCGAGGGGGCCATCGCCGGAAATGCCCGCTGCGGGCTGGGCCGCGCCCCCGGTTCGCCGCCGAACGAGGCGGTGTTCCGCCGGACCGGGGACGGGTACCGCCGCGAGGAGATCCCGCAGGAATCCGATGTCGAGCATACCGAGGCGCCGGAGGGGGCGTCCCCGTTCTACCACGAGATCGAGCGCTTCGCCATGGCGGTGGCCGGGGAAACGGAGCCGGAGGTCGCCGCCCCGGAGGCCCACCTGTTCATGAAGATCCTCGACGCCCTCTACGACAGCGCGGATACGGGGCGGAAGATCGAGATCCGCTGAAATACCACCATATACCGGGAGAGAACACCGAGATGAAAATCAGACCGAACCGGATCAAGCAGAAGCTCGCCGACGGAGGCGTCGCCTGCATCGTCAGCGGCCTGTCCGACCCCGACGGCATCGACGCCTTCGGGCCCAACGGCTTCGACGGCGTCTGGCTCGAGGGGGAACACGGCCCGGCCGACGCCTCGCGGCTCGGGGACCTGACGCGCGCCTGCGACATCTGGGGAATGACCTCGGTGGTGCGCGTCAACCGGAACGACCAGGCCCTGATCTACCGCACCCTAGACTGCGGCGCCACCGGCATCTGCGTCCCCCACGTCGACACCAGGGAGGAGGCGCAGAACGTCGTCGACGGCGGCAAGTTCGCCCCTGCCGGCAAGCGCGGCATGTACACCAGCCGCCAGGGGTACGGGGTCGACGACTTCTTCGCCGAGGCCAACGAGCAGTCGCTGCTGATCGTGCTGATCGAGGACATCGAGGCGATCGGGAATCTCGACGAGATCCTCACGGTCGATCACATCGACGTCTTCTTCGTGGCCCCCACCGACCTCGCCCAGTCGATGGGGCACAACGCCGACACCGCTCATCCCGAGGTCCAGGACACGATCACCGACGCCCTCGCGCGCATCAACGCCGCCGGGCGGGTAGCCGGTTTCACAACCAACAACGACCAGGTCGCCGACTACGTCGGCCGCGGCGCGCGGGTGGTCCTGACCTCGGTGGGGGCCTGGCTGGCGGCCGGCGCCAGGGATTTCGTCGCCCGCGCCCAGTCCGCTCTGTAGTCTCCGGATCCAGGCATCCCGCAGATCGGAGGGGATCGGGGAATGGCCCCGGTTCCTCCGGGACGATCCGAAGGAATCCGCCGTCTCGGACCTCTACCCCGGCAAGGAGATCACCTTCAACCTGTTGATGGTGGATGTCGACCAGGGGGAGGAGGACGGTTCCTTCGGCCTTTTCGGACAGGGGGTGGATGCGGAGCGGGATCAGGTGCACACCGATCTGTGGGCCCGGGGTGTTCTTCTCAGCAGCCCGTACGACGAAACCGCCGTGGAAAGCGGCTCCTGGGGCCGCATCAAGGCCGGCCTTGCAGAATGAGATTCGGGGACCGCGGGGTCCGCAGGCGAATCATGCCCGGTCGGGAACCGCCGCCACCCCTTCCGAGTGCCTGACCGAACCGGAGGGGTCTAAAGCACCGGCACCAGCTCCAGGGCCTGCCCGCCTGCGTTGGCCGCCTCCAGGGCGTCGCGCGACCCCAGCACCGCGATGCGGCCGCTCCTTCCCGCCTCGTCGAGCACGTCCGCGAAGGCCCGGAAATCCGCGGCCGTGGTCGCCAGCACCGCGTCCCGCATCTGCTGGCGGAAGCCGTCGTCCAGTCCGGTCAGCTCCCTCACCATCGAGGTGTGCCCCCTCGCGTCGGGCAGCTGGTAGGCGTCGAGGTCGCCGATGGTCCCGATGACCGCCTTGGTCAGCTCCTCCTCGGAGAGATCGGCCTCGCGCAGGAAGCGCCCGGAGTTGTCGAAGTTGGCGAGGGTCCCGCCGAGGTTGGGGTCGCGGTACGAGGCGAAGGCGAGGATCCCGGAGAAGGGGTCGAACGAGCAGAAAGCCCCGTAGGCCCCGCCCTGGACGCGGACCCGGTCCCACAGCCAGGTGTTGCGGAGGTAGCGGGTGATCACCGCGACCGAGCCGTGCAGCTCGTACCCGAGCTCGTAGAGGTTCGCGGCCTTGCCGACGTAGTTGACCTGCGCCGGTATCACCAGCCCCTCGCACCTGCGCTCGTAGCGCGGCTCCCAGGCCGCCTCTTGCGCGGGGGCATCGGGAAGCGCTTCCACCAGCCTGGCGAGCTGCCTCTCGAAGCCGGGGCGGTCGCTGTCCGGCAGGGTGGCGTTGCACAGCAGGGTGCGCCGGTTCACCAGCAGGCTGCGCAGCTCCTCGAGCCGGGCGAGCACCCCGGGCCAGTCGTTTTCGATGTCGGCGACCAGCTGCCGCAGGAAGAAGAGGTAGCTGACCCCCTCCATCTGCTCCGACACCCACGCCGCCTCGTCGAGCTGCGCCCGCAGGCGCAGGGCGACCACCCCGTGCCCCCCCGGCACCAGGCCCGCCTCCTGCTCGGCGCGCTCCTCGAGCGCCATCTGCAGGAACCGCTCCCGGTTGTCGAGGTTCACCGTGTTGAGGATGTCCCCCATGATTTCGACGAGGTCGCCGACCTGGCCGACCATTGCCTTGCCGCGCAGAAAGAACCGCGCCGCAGCCTCTTTCGAGCCGCGCCGGGACGATACCAGGGTATGCGGCCAGACGCCCCCGGTGCGCGCGCCGATGCGCTGCGCGAGCTGGACGAAATCCTCCTTTTCCGTGCCCATCTCGAGGAGGGCGCGCCCGAACAGCGGCAGGCAGGGAAGCAGCCGCTCCGGCACCGCGCGCACCGAGAAACCGACGTCGGCGTAGACGATGCCGTTGGTGAACAGGTCGTGGAACAGGGCGGGAGCGCCCGCGACCTCTCCCCTGTCGAGCGGTATGGTGCGGATCTGCGGTTCCAGGTCCTCCAGGGTCAGGCGCGGCAGCCTGGCCAGATCGGCGGGATCGTCCGGCAGCTGCTGGCGCCGCGCCAGCTCTTCCGCCTCCGCGGCTATCTCCCGCAGCTGTCCGTCGCTCATACCCTCCCGCGCCCGGCTCAGCCGCTCTTCTTCCTCCCGCTCCTCCCTCCGCGCCTGTTCCTCGTCGGCGCGCAGGTAGAGCGCGGTGCGGTGGCTGTTGTCGAGCAGGTGGCGCCTGATCAGCTGCTCGAACCAGCCGCCGGCTTCCCCCCTCCGCCTGACCTCCGCCAGGGGTTCGGCGTACGCGAGGGGGGCGAACGGGTCGCGGTCGTAGAGCCACGTCGTCAGCGCCCTGAGCATCAGCGCCAGACCGCGCGGGTAGGAGCCGGTGTTGTTCTCCCGCAGGCGGAACTCCGAGGTGTTCAGGGCGGCGGTCACCGTCTCCCTGTCGATCCCTTCCCCGGCCAGCGATTCCAGGGTCCGCAGCACCAGCTCGACGACCTGCTCCTCGTCCTCGCGGGCCACCCCCTTCAGTCCGATCGAGAAGAAGAACTGCTGCAGCTCGGTCTCCATGCCGATGCCCGAGAGGTCCTCACCGAGGCCGGACTCGATCAGCGCCTTGCGCAGCGGCGACGCCGGCGTCCCCAGCAGCACGTGGTCCAGTATCTGCAGCCCGAGACCGGTCACCGGGTCGATCTCCTCGTGCATCAGCCAGTTGACGGTGACCATGCTTCTGGCGCGGCCCCCCTCCTCTCCCTCCTCACCCGCGGCGTAGGTGCGTTCGACTTTCCGCGGACCGGAGAAGGGTGGCTGCCAGGCGACGGCGGACCGGATCCCGGCGGGCTCGTAATCCCCCAGGTACTCCTCGAGCAGCTCCAAGCGTCGCTCGGCCGGGTCGTCGCCGTAGAAGTAGATGCGCGCGTTGGCCGGGTGGTAGTAGTCGCGGTGGAAGCTTTCGAACTGCTCGTAGGTGAGGTCCGGTATCTCGCGCGGGTGGCCCCCGGAATCGACGCCGTAGGTGTTGCCGGGGAACAGCGAGTGCTGCACGTACTCGGCCATCACCCGGTCCGGAGAGGAGTTGGCCCCCTTCATCTCGTTGAAAACCACTCCCTTGAAAACCAGGGGGCCGCCGGCCTCTTCGACCTCGTAGTGCCAGCCCTCCTGCTGCAGGACCTGCGGCGTCAGTCGGGGATGGAAGACGGCGTCGAGGTAGACGTCGATCAGGTTGTAGAAATCCTGGAGGTTCTGGCTGGCGACGGGATAGCAGGTCTTGTCCGGGTAGGTGAAGGCGTTGAGGAAGGTCTTGAGGGAACCCTTGAGCAGCTCGACGAACGGCTCCTTTACCGGGTACTTGCGCGAGCCGCACAGCACCGAGTGCTCGAGGATGTGGGCCACCCCGGTCGAGTCCTCCGGCGGCGTCCGGAAGGTTATGCCGAAGACCTTGTTCTCGTCGTCGTTGGAAAGCGACAGCAGCTCGGCTCCGGTGCGGTGGCGGTAGAGGCGGCCGCCGGTATCGAGCTCGGAGATGTCGCGCTCTTCGATCAGCTCGAATTCATGGCTCATGGTTCCGTGGTCCCGTTTTGTCCTGAGTGAATGGTGAAAGTTTTTGAATCGAAGTTTGCCTGCGCGCCCGTTTCCGCGGCCCGGCCGCCGGCTTGCAGCAGGGAGCCTTCATCCCTTCCGGCCCGGGCAGATTTTCCCCAGCACCGCCGCCCGTTCCGCCCCGGTGGCCGCCGGCAGGTTGCCGCTGTTGCCGGCCAGGGTCTCGTTGGCGAGCACGGCAAAGGCCAGGGCCTCCTTGGCGTCGGCGGGCACCCCTATCTCGTCGGTAGGCGCGACGCGCAGCTCGGGGAGGCCGCGGGCGATCTGCTCCATCAGGCACCGGTTGTGCACGCCGCCGCCGCTGACCCATAACTCCTCCATCCCGCCGCCGGCGAGGGCGAAGCGGCCGATGCCCTGAACGACGGCGCCTGCGGTGAACGCCGTCAGGGTGGCGATCAGGGCGTCCCCGGCGAGCCCGCTGGAGGCCATCACCTCGAACAGGTACTCGGCGCCGAACTCCTCCCTGCCCGTCGATTTGGGCGGCGGCCGGTGCAGGAACTCGTGCTCGAGCAGGCGCCCCAGCCACTCCTCGTCGACAGCTCCCGCCGCGGCGCGGCGGCCGTCGCGGTCGAAGCGCTCGCTGCCCCCGGTCAGGAACGAGACGGCGGCGTCGACGAGCATGTTGCCGGGACCCAGATCGAAGGCGGCGACGTCGTCCGGTCCGGCCCCGGGGGGCAGCACGGTGACGTTGGCGATGCCGCCGATGTTCAGCATCAGGCGCCCCCGCCCGGGATGGCCGAACAGCAGCAGGTCGACCAGCGGCACCAGCGGCGCCCCCTGGCCGCCGAGGGCGACGTCGGCGGGCCGGAAGTCGGCCACCGTGGTGATTCCGGTGCGCTGGGCGATCACCGCGGGCTCCCCGATCTGCAGGGTCGAGGGGGTGCCGTCCCGGGGGAAATGGCGCACCGTCTGCCCGTGGGAGCCGACCAGGTCGACCTCCCCGGGGCCGGCGCCTCCCTTGCCGATCACCTCGAGAGCGGCGGCGGCGAGCGTCTCGCCGAGCTCGAAGTTCAGTCCGGTCAGGTCGTCGACGGCGGCGTCCGGCTTGAAGAGGTCGAACAGCCCCTCCCGCAGGGCGGGCGGAATGTCTCTGGTGGCGTGGGCGAGCAGCTCGAACCGGGTGGCGGACCCGGACCCGGAGATCCTCGCCAGCACGGCGTCGACGCCGTCGGCCGAGGTCCCCGTCATCAGCCCGACGACGAGGCGGCTTGGCTTGGCCGCGATCTCCTCAAGAAGCTGCATGCGCTGATCCGGGTGCCGGGGCGGGGTCCGCCCCGGAGCGCGCCGCCGCGGTCAGGCGGCTGTCGCCGGTGTCGAACAGAGGCCGCGCCCGGACAGCTGTCACGCCGTCCCTCCCCGTGCCGGACGCTCGGCGATCAGCAGGAAGTTCCACGCGTCCCCCTCGACGCGGTGGAGCCTGTCGAGGAGGAGGCCGGCGAGCTGGATCAGCGCGTAGAGCGGCCGCGTCACCCAGAAGAGACCGATCTTCTCGAACTGCTGCAGGTACTGGCAGGCGCGCGCTGCCGCGGTGACCCAGTAGCCCGCCATGGCCTTCACGTCAGCCACCTCGAGGCCGGCGTCCCCGGCGAGCTGGCGCAGGCCGAAGCCGGTGAAGCGGAAGTAGTCCCGGGGCTCCTCGTGGACTCCCCACATGTGGGGGGCGGTGAGGATCAGGCGGCCGCCCGGGGCCAGCACCCGCGCCATCTCCTCGACCATCAGCGCCGGACGCGGCACGTGTTCGAGGACCTGGAAGGAGACGACGGTCTGGAAGCTCCCCCCGCGGAACGGCAGGGCGAGGGCGTCCCCCCAAACGTCCGGAGGGGTGGCGGCGAAGCGGCCGCGGTCGAACTCGAGGTGGGTCAGTGCCTCCCCCGCGTCGGCCAGCAGGGGGGCGAACGGCTGCTCGCCGCAGCCGACGTCGAGGATGCGGCCCCGGGCGCACCGGCCGACCGCGTCCTCGACGCAGCGCCGGTTGATGCTGTGGACCAGCCAGTTCACCGAGAAGGGTGAGCGCGGCTGCGGCTTCATGGGGCGGGGCTCGACCGAGCTTGGCTAGTGTCCCGTCGCAGAGATAGATTGACAAAATTGGGATGCCGAGGCGCCCGGCTCACAAGGCGCCTGAGCGAGTCGTACCGAGGGTGTACGGCGAGCGAAGGCAACGCCGTGAGCCGGGATGGATCGGCATCCCAATGTCGAGATATTTCTGCGACGGGGCACTAGGAACGGTCGCGGGCGGAGTGCGGGTAGTAGTCGACGACCTGCCCCTCGCCGCCGATAACGTAGCTGCCCGGATAGCGGACCGTCGTCGGGCAGACGTGCCCTGGAACGGCGAGCAGGTAGGTCCCTATGCCTGGAATGTCTCCGTCGCAGGCGAAGACGCCGTGCTCCTCGTTCTGCTTCGCCAGGTTGGCGCCCCCCGTTCCGAGCAGGCTGGCCCTCCTCGACAGCGGCGGATCGCCGGCGATCGCCTTGTACCCGAGATCGGTCGTGAAGGTCTTCTGGTCGGGGTGGCGGTCGACGACCTGGGTCAGCACCAGGGCGGCGAACCGGAAGGGGGTGTCCGGCATCCCGGACTGGTACCCGGCGTCCCAGTAGATGCAGGCCCCCGGGGAACCGAGCATCCCTTCGGCGCGGGCGTAGAACGGATAGGAGAAGGTGCTGCCGCCGACGATGCGGCCCGCCTCCATCCCCTCGGCCTCGAGGGCTGCGGTGAGCTTTCTCGCCTCCCCGATGTGGCGGTTGGCCGCCGCTTCCCGCAGGGTGCGGTCGCTGAAGTGCTCGTGCCCGTCGTAGATGTGAAGGCCGCTCGCCTCGAGGTGGTCTTCGCGCGCCAGTCGCCGGTACAGGGCCATCGCCGGCTCCCCGAAGGCCACCCCGGTCCGGTGCTGGCCGGCGTCGAGGTCGAGCATGGCGTGCAGGGTCCAGGATCTCTCCCGCCCCACCGAGGCGAGGACATCGACGTGGCAATCGCTGCTGACTATGGCGTGGACGAGGGCGCCCGGATGTGCGGCGGCCAGGTCCGCGAGGCGCCCGACCTTGGAACGCTGCACCAGGGGGTACGACAGGATCGCCTCCCCGGCGCCGGCCTCGAGCACCATCTGCAGCTCCCTGAGGGTCGCGCACTTGAAACCGCTGACCCCGGACTCGAGCTGCTTGCGAACCACCGCCTGGGACTTGTGGGTCTTTACGTGCGGCATCAGGCGCGCGGCCTCGCCCGCCTCTTCCGCCATCGCCGCTATGTTGTGGTCCACCATGGCCTCGAACAGGACCATGGCGGGCGTTTCGATGCCGTCGGGATCGGCGATCCGGTATCCTCGAGAGTCGATCATTACTGTTTCGGGGGAGGTTGGGAAATTCCTGTAAATATTGACGTAAGGCGTTGAAAATTAATGCGCTCCGGGGTCGGTGGCAATCGCCGGAACCGGCGGTTATGCGCCCGCGGGTCAGACCCCGAACCCCCTGCGGCCCTCGAGTTCGTCGATGGTTCCCGGCCAGTCCTCCTTCAGCAGCTTCGACAGCTGACGGTCGGCGAGGATCTTCCCCCCGGTCTGGCAGCGCGGGCAGTAGTTGGTCTCGTTGGCGGCGTACTCGATGCGCTGAATCCGGGTCCCGCAGACCGGGCAGGGCTCCCCGTAGCGGCCGTGGGCCGCCATCCCCGGGCGGAAGGCGGTGACCTTCCCGGGAAAGCCCTCCCGGCATTCGCCGCGCAGCCGCTCGACCCACAGCGCCAGGACCGAGCGCGCCGCCTCGTGGAGACGCGCGATCTCCTCCCCGGTCAGCCGGCTCGTCCACTTGACGGGAGAGAGGCGGGCCGCGTGCAGGATTTCGTCGGAGTAGGCGTTGCCTATGCCGCTGAACAGGCGGGGATCGGTGAGTGAGCGTTTGAGGGTGTGGTTCTCGCACAGCAGCGCCTGCCGGAACTCCTCCTCGCCGGCGTCGAGCACCTCGAGCCCGCCCGGGTCGTGATCGGCAAGGCCCGCCTCCCCCTGAACGAGGTGCAGGGAGGCCCGCTTCTTCGATCCCGCCTCGGTAACCATCAGGACCCCCTTGTCGAAATGGAACGCCGCCAGGTCGATCCTGCCCCTCGGCTTCGAGCCGGGCTTCCTCCAGTGGTAGCGGCCGGCGATCATCAGGTGGAAGACGAGAAACAGCTTCCCCTCGAGCTCCCAGACGATCCTCTTGCCGATGCGGCGGAACCCGCGCACCTCCCTGCCGTGTGCCGCCTCGAGCCCCGGGTCGAAGGAACGCACGAAGAAGGGGCTCCGCAGCTCCGTCCGGTCGATGGTCCGGCCCCCGATCTCGCGGCCGAGGGCGTCGATGTAGAGGGCGACGTCGGGCAGCTCAGGCATCGCCCCGGATCTTTCTGCCGACGTAAAGGAAATGCAGTGTGGCCCCCAGGAGGTCGGGGAGCTCGCAGGTCCTGCGCAGGATGTCGAACCAGGCCTTCTTGTCCCGCTGTTCCGCCAGCACCTTCTCCTGTCGGGCCTGGAAGAAAGCCCCGACCCCTTCGAGGTTGCGCATGCGCAGGGTCTCGAAGCCGCCGGCTTCCATCATCCCCTTCGCCTCCTGCGGCCAGCAGCGGAAGTGGTCGGTCATCGAGGTGATTCCGTGCCGCGCCCGGACCAGCCCGCGTTCGAACAGGTCCTCGAGGAAGGTCTGGTCGTGCATCCGGGAGGGGTCGTGCGTGAGGATGCGCGAAAAAACCGGGTAGCGGCTGATGAACGAAGCGACGGCGATTCCGCCCGGCTTGAGGACGCGGACGGCTTCGGCGATCGCCCGGCGCCGTTCCCCTTCCTCGAGCAGGTGGTAGAGGGGCCCCATCAGCAGGGCGGCGTCGAACTGCTCCCCCGGGATCCAGCTCAGGTCGGTGGCGCAGGATTTCCAGGTGAACCGGACGCGGCCGCGGTGGGCTTCGCCGACGCGGCTGTTGAACAGGGCCAGGCAGCTCTCGGACAGATCGACCAGGCCGACCTCGCACCCCCTGCGCTTCAGCAGGTGCTCGGAGTAACGCCCCGGTCCGGCTCCTATGTCGACGACCGCCGACCCCTCGGCGACGTACTCGTCGATCAGCTCGACCGTCAGCTCCCACTCCGCTTCCTGCAGGGGGGACTGCAGCAAGCGCCCGTACTCCCGCTGCGCCCCGTCGTCGTAGGAGCGGGTGATGAGCTCCCTTTCCGTCATGGCGGGGGGCCGGGGGGCCAGCTACTTCTTCTTTTTCTTTTTGGCGGCTTTGCGCTTCCCGGCCTTGTCCTGGTCGCCGTAGGCGTGACCCTGGAAAATGGCGCGCAGCTCGGCCGCGGACGTCGCCTTCCGCATCCGCGCCTGCTGCTCGGCTTCCTGAGCCAGCAGGGCGGCGACGTTGTCGTGCACCGCCCGCACGTGCCCGGCGGGGAACTTGCAGGCCCCGTGCTCGTCCATGTGGATTATCTCCCCCGGGCTGACGTCCATCCCCGAGATCGACACCGGCACGTTGACGGCGTGGAGCTGCATCTCCCCGTGGCCGGGGGTGACCCCGCTCAGCAGGTACTGGAACTTCATCGGCCGGATCTCCTCGACGTCGCGGGAGGGGCCGTTGGAAACCGCGCCGACGCAGCCGACCGCCTTCATCGCCGTAACCATGTTGCCCCCGGCCAACCCCACCTTGCCGGCGAGCCGGCGCGGGAATTTCTGCTCGAAGGCGAGAATCGTCGGTTGCGGCGAAGCCTCCATGGCCTCGAGCACGTCCATGAAGGACAGGCGGTTGAAGCTGGGGTCGGGCATGCCGAAGACGCAGGTCACCGCGTACCCGGCGACGGCTCCCAGCTCGGGAAACATGCAGCGGACGCGCTGGTCGGTGTACCAGTTCTCGGTCCAGGGATGGTAGAGGCCGAGGCAGAGCGGGTTGTTCGGGTAGGTGGCGACGACGTTGGTAATCGAGGGGGTGTCGAACCTGCGGAGCTTCTCGAGCAGGTCGCGGGCGGGCGTTTCGGCCATGAAATTGCGGCTCCGTCTGTCGGGATGAGGGTCAGGGCCTTCAACCTATCCCATGGGGCCGCGGGGGGCAATCGGATCGGGGCCGGGCAGACGGGGGGTCAGTTGGGAATCCCCAGCTGCTCGCGGTAGGTCTCCTCGCCGTTGGCCTGCAGCTCCCAGTAGGGGACGCGGAGGGTGCGCAGCAGCTGCCCGGAGCTGCCGCCCGAGTCCCGCCACGCCAGAATGCGCCGGGGGGAGGCCTGCTCGACCCAGACCACGGTCTGTCCGTGGCCGTACCCCCAGGTCCAGCGCACCGCGGCGGCGCTGACCCCGCCGGCCTCGATCTCTTCGACGGCCCCCTTGGTCAGGGTGGCGTGCACCAGCTTTCGCGGCGCTTCGCCGGCGCGGATCTTCCACAGGCCCGGAAGCAGGCCGAGCTGGCGCGCTTCCCCCGTTTTCATCCACTCCCCCTTCAGCTCGCGGACGCGGATCAGCAGGTTGTCCTCGCTTTCGAAAGCCGCCGGGGTTTCCATGTTCCACCGCTGTCTGCCGTCGCGCTCGAAGTAGCTGTTGAGGTCCCCCCGCAGGGAATCGGCGCCGACGCGCACCTCCTCGAACACGTGCCCGCACCACTCCTGCGAGCTCATGCTGACCTTCCACGGCTCGAACGGTTCCGTGCCGGTACGCGGCTCCACGGCGCTGAACACCGACGTCATCACCGAGTAGTCGTAGATACCGGTCGTGAACTTCAGCACGTTGTTGAGCTTGAGGACGTAGACGCGGTCGGCCGCCGGCGCCGGCGACTCCACCTTGATCCCGGTGCCGGCGTTCAGGTCTTCGGTGACGAAGATCATGACCCCGTACGCCTCTCTCGACTCTCCGTAGCGGGGCTGCTCGATGCGGTAGCTCGAGAGCTCGGCGCGTCCGTCCCCCCAGTGCGCGTAGAAATCCTGCGCGGCAGCGGGCGACATGGCCGCCAGGGCTGCGGCGATCGCGTACAGTCGGTTCATCCTCTCATCTCCACGTAACGGCCTCTGCGGCCGGCTTCTCCTTGCGGTACCGGTCTCGCAAGATAGGGGCGGCGCCGGATTCCGGCACGGGAGAGAGCCCTCTGCGGCCCCCCCCGGACCCGGCCGGGCGACCGGATTCCGCGATCCGTCTCGAGGATCGGGAAATCACTAGCTGGTCATTGACTTTAAATTTAGCCGAGACTAAATTGTCGCGATGCTTTCACTCGCAACAGACTGGAAGAAAAGGGGCATGCAACCTTTCAGGACCATGGCGGCAATCGCCGTTGCCGCCATCGCCGCCGCCTGCCTTGCCGGATGCGGCGATTCCCGGGTCGAAACCGGGCAGTCCGGACCGGGACGCCTCAAGGTGGTGGCGACGACCGGGATGATCGCCGACCTGGTCGCCGAGGTCGGCGGCTCGCGGGTCGAGGTGACCGGCCTGATGGGACCCGGCGTCGATCCCCACTACTACAAGGCGACCCGGGGGGACCTCGAACACCTGACCGCGGCGCGCGTCATCTTCTACAACGGCCTCTTCCTCGAGGGCAAGCTCGACGAGATCTTCCGCAAGATGGCCCGCACCGGGACGGTGATCGCCGTCTCGAGCGCCGTTCCCGAGGAGCAGCTGCGCAAGCCCACCGGGTTCGACGGCAGCTACGACCCCCACATCTGGTTCGACGTCGACATGTGGCGGTCGACGATCGGCGTCGTCGTCGCCGCCCTGTCGAAAGCCGACCCCGAGGGGGCCTCCCTGTTCGCGGCCAACGGGGCCAGGTACGGCTCCGAGCTCGCCGGGCTGGATGCCTGGGTTCGCGAGCGCCTGGGGCAGATCCCGGAGGAACGGCGGATGCTGGTCACCGCCCACGATGCTTTCGGCTATTTCGGCCGCGCCTACGGAATCGACGTCGTCGGGCTGCAGGGGATCTCGACCGTGGCCGAGTACGGAGTCGCCGACGTGCGCCACCTCGTCGACCTCATCGTCGCCCGCCGCGTGCCGGCGATCTTCGTCGAAAGCAGCGTGCCCGAGCGTTCGATCAACGCCGTGCGCGAGGGCTGTCTCGCCCGCGGCCACGAGGTCGTCATCGGCGGCACCCTCTACTCCGACGCCATGGGGGGGTCGGGCAGCGGCGCCGACACCTACGCCGGCATGGTGCGGTCCAACGTCGACACCATCGTCGAGGCCCTTGAATGACCACGGTCCGCAACCCGGCGGTACGGCTGCTGGACGGGGTCGACCCCAGCGAGATCCCGATCCAGATACACGACATGACCATCGCCTACCACCGCAAGCCGGTGCTCTGGGACGTCGACCTCGACGTGCCGGAAGGCCAGCTGGTCGGCATCATCGGCCCCAACGGCGCCGGCAAGAGCACCATGATCACGGCGATAATGGATCTCCTCCCCAAGGCCTCGGGGTGGGTGCGCATCTACGGCGAGCCGTACGAGCGCATGCGCAGGTCGGTCGGGTACGTGCCGCAGCGGGAGTCCGTCGACTGGGACTTTCCGGTCAGCGCCCTCGAGGTGGTGACCATGGGGCGCTACGGCCTCCTCGGGTGGATGCGCAGGCCCGGCAGGGAGGACCGCCGCGTCGCCGAGGAGGCGCTCGACAAGGTCGGCATGGGGGATTTCGCCGGCCGCCAGATCAGCCAGCTGTCCGGGGGGCAGCAGCAGCGCGTCTTCCTGGCGCGCGCCCTGGCCCAGGACACCCGCATCTACCTGATGGACGAGCCGTTCGCCGGGGTCGACGCGACCACCGAGCAGGCGATCATCGACATCCTGATGGAGCTGCGCGCCCTCGGCAGGACCATCCTCTGCGTGCATCACGACCTGCAGACCGTGACCCGCTACTTCGACTGGGTCATCATGCTGAACATGCGCGTCGTCGCCAGCGGACCCACGGCCGAGGTGTTCTCCGAGGAGAACCTCCACAAGACCTACGGCGGCCGCCTCACCGTGCTGTCGCAGGCGGCCGAGGCGGTCCAGGACTACCGCGGGTGATCCGGGAGGATGACCGCACCCTGGGAAGTCCTCGCGCTCGCCGACGCCAACGTGCGCTTCGTCCTCGCCGGCTCTCTGCTCATCGGCGCCACCGGCGGCATGCTGGGGACCTTCGCCGTCCTCCGGCGCCGCAGCCTGATGGGTGACGCCCTGGCGCACGCCGCTCTTCCCGGCGTCGCCCTCGCCTTCATGTTGACAGGCAGCAAGTCGCTGCCGGTGCTGATCGCCGGGGCCACCGCCACCGGGGTGGCCGGCATGCTGGTCATCCATTTCGTCGTCCACCACACGCGCCTCAAGGCCGACTCCGCCATCGGCATCGTGCTCTCGGTCTTTTTCGGGGGCGGCATCGTCCTGCTCACCCACATCCAGCGCAGCCGCGTCGGCAACCAGAGCGGCCTCGACAAGTTCCTGTTCGGCCAGGCCGCGGCCATCGTCAGGGAGGACATCCTCGTCATGGCCGCGATGAGCCTCGCCATCATCGCCGTCCTGCTGTCGCTCTACAAGGAGTTCAAGGCCCTGATCTTCGACCCGGGCTTCCTGCAGTCCCTCGGTTTTCCGGTGCGCGCCGTCGACCTCGCCCTGATGGGCCTGATCGTGATGACGGTCATGGTCGGACTGCAGGCGGTCGGAGTGGTGCTGATCGCCGCCATGCTGATCACCCCGGCAGTGGCCGCCCGCTTCTGGACCGAGCGCCTGCACCGGATGGTGCTGACCGCCGCCCTCTTCGGAGGTCTTTCCGGTATCGCCGGTACCTGCCTGAGCGCCATGGCCCCGCGCCTGCCGACCGGGCCGGTGATGGTCATGGTGGCGACCGGGTTCTTCCTGTTTTCGGCAGTTTTCGGCCCCCGGCGCGGAATCCTGGCGCGGCTGCGCCGGCGGCGCGCCAACGAGCGCCGCGAGCGGCGCCACCATTTCCTGCGGGCAGTGATCGAGCTGCTCGAGGCGCATCCCGGCCGCCAGCGGTTTTCCGTCGGCGAGATCGCCGCCGAGCTGGGCTGGGATACGGACCGCGTACGAGCCGAGGCGAAGGGGCTGGGGCGCGCCGGCCTCGCCGGGGCCGGGAACGGCGGCATCGAGCTGACAGTGGCGGGGATGTCCGAGGCGACCTTCGTAGTCAAGTCGCACCGCCTGTGGGAACATTTCCTCGTCTACCGCGACATCCTCGCCCCCGACCACGTCGACCGGGCGGCCGACGAGGTCGAGCACCTGCTGACGCCCGAAATCATCGCCCGCCTCGAGGAAATCCTCGAGCGCGAACACGGGCTCGACCCGGCCAGGGTGATCAACATCCACCAGACCGGCAGCCGCTACGGAGCCGGCGGCGAAGACAGGGCGGCCTCGTGACCGCGGTCCAGGGGGAGTGGTCCATTCTTCTGACCGCGGCGCTCGCGGCGGCTTCCTGCGCCCTTCTCGGCACCTTCCTCGTGCTGCGCAGGATGTCCCTGCTCGGCGACGCCCTCAGCCACGCGGTGCTTCCCGGAATCGCCATCGCCTTCCTCTTCTCCGAGAGCCGGGCCATTCTTCCGATGTTCGCCGGCGCCGCCGCCTTCGGGCTGGTCACCGCGCTTCTCGTCGAAGCCTTCCACCGCCGCTGGCAGGTCCCCGAAGACGCCTCGATCGGCATCGTCTTCACCTCCCTGTTCGCCTTCGGGGTGGTGTTGATTTCCGCTTACGCAGGACAGGTCGACCTCGACCAGGAGTGCGTCCTCTACGGCGAAATCGCCTACACCCCGTGGGACGTCCTGGTCTGGGGGGATACCGACCTCGGTCCGCGGCCCCTGTGGATCCTCGGCCCGGTCCTCCTCCTCAACCTGCTGTTCGTCGGGTTGCTCTACAAGGAGCTGGTGATCGCCTCGTTCGACCCGGCCATGGCGCTGTCCGTCGGCATCAACGCCACCGTCGTCCATTACCTGCTGATGGGAGCGGTATCGGTGACCACCGTGGCGAGCTTCGAGTCGGTAGGGGCCATTCTCGTGGTCGCCCTGCTTATCGTCCCCGGGGCCGCGGCCTGTCTGTGGAGCGACCGCCTGCCGATGGTGCTGACCGCTGCGGTCCTGTTCGGGGTCGCCGCCGCCCTGGGGGGCTACTACGCCGCCGGCCTGTGGAACAGCTCGATCGCCGGGGCGATCGTCGTTCTCCTCGGCGGGATCTTCGCCCTGTCGGTTACCCTCGCGCCGCGGCAGGGGCTGCTGGCGCGGCTCTGGCAGCGGACCCAGCTGTCGGTCAGAATCGCCCAGGACCACCTGCTGCTCTCCATGGTGCGGGCCGCCGAGGTCGACGAGAACCGGCGCTGGCCGGCCCCGGAGCTGCGCGGAAAGGCCTCGGTAAATCCCCTGCTCGCCCGCCTCGCCCTGCTCCGCCTGCGCCGCCGCGCCCTGCTCCGGCAGACCGCGACCGGGCTGCGGCTGACTGAACTGGGCCACAGCGAGGGGCTGCGCCTGCTGCGCGGCCACCGGCTGTGGGAGACCTATCTCAACGAGCTGGGGATACGGCCCGACCACGTGCACGATCCGGCCGACATCCTCGAGCACTACATCGACGAGCGCCTCGAACGCGAGATCGACCGGCAGGTGGCCGAGCGTGCCCTCGACCCCCAGGGCAAGGAGATCCCCACCCGCTGAAGCCCCCCTCGAAACGGTCCTTTCCTCCCTTCCATCGCACCCCGTCCGGCTCCTCTCGAAAAATCCCGGCAGGGTGTCCGGCTCGTTGCTGCCCTGGGGACCGGCGTTTTCGGGCGGAGTCCGGCGCCGCCGGCCGGACGCGCAGCGATGCCGGATACAACGGCCGAACCCGGCAAAAAGCCGATTGACGTACGCTGACGGAGGCATCTATCTTTGGCATATCAATCATCTGTTTGTCATGCCAAACAGATTGTTTGCCATGCATACGGCAGGTAACGGCTCGATAACGGCAGGAATCGAATGAACACCAGCGGAACCTCCGGGAACGGGCAGAACGCCCCGGTTACCAATCTGTCCGAGTGCGGCCTCGATGTCGATGCCGAGGTCGTCGAAGCTCCCTGCAATACCTCCGTCGAGACGCGGCTTCGCGAAATCGGCCTGGTTCCGGGGGTGCGCGTCCGCGTCATCCGAAGCGGCAGCCGGATCGTCCTCCAGGTAGGAGAGGGGCGGGTCGCCATGCGCCGGCAAGACGCCTCCACCATTCGCGTGCGGGCTCTCGACCGGACGTTTTCAGCGGGCGGCTCCCACCCGCCGGCGGCGACGTAGCATACCGGAATCCGCGCGGCGAATCAGGGCATGACCGCAGCGTCACCCGGGCGCCAGCCGGCGCCGTCGATCGCCCTGATCGGCAACCCCAACACCGGCAAGACCACTCTTTTCAACGCCCTCACCGGGCTCTCGCAGCACGTCGGCAACTACCCCGGGGTGACCGTCGAGCACATGAGCGGCACCCTCTCCCTGAGCGGGGGCGGAACCGCCGAGCTGATCGACCTGCCGGGAACCTACAGCCTCGCCGCCCACGCCCCCGACCAGCTCATCGCCGTCGACCTCCTTCTCGGCCAGCAGGCCGGGGCTCCCGAGGTCGACCTCGTTCTCGCCATCGTCGATGCCAGCAACCTGCGCCGCAACCTCTACCTGGTCTCCCAGCTGCTCGAAGTCGGCACCCCGGTCGTCGTCGCCCTCAACATGACCGACATCGCCCGGCGCCGCGGGGTCGAGGTCAACGCCAGCATCCTGTCCGCGCGTCTCGGGGTGCCGGTCGTTCCGGTCTCCGCGAGACGGCGCCTTGGCCTGAGGACGCTGAAACAGGCCATCGAGGCGGTGCTGCATTCAGGAGAACAACCGCACCCGAACCTGCCGCAGTTTCCCGAGCCCCTGCGCGAGCAGGCACAGGCGCTGGAGGGCATGGCGGTGGCCGCAGGCGGCCGCGAGAGGAGCCTGTCCCGGGTCGAGGCGTTTCGCGCCCTCGTCGACGCGGGCGGGGTCATCGAACAACGCCTCGGCGCCTCCCTGGGAACCGCCATCAACACCCGCCTGGAGCGGATGCGGGGCGAGGTCGGTTCCCCGGGCCCGCTGGCCGCGCTCGAGACCGAGGTCCGCTATGCCTGGATCGAGCGAGTGCTCGAGGACTCGGTGGTTCAGGGAGACCCGTTGCTCCCGAGCCGTTCCGACAGGATCGACCGCCTCCTGATGCACCGGGTCGCCGGAGTGGCGGTATTCGCCCTCCTCAGCGCGCTGGTGTTCCAGGCGATCTTCGCCTGGGCGGTGCCGGTCATGGACGCCATCGACGCGCTGTTCTCCGCCCTGGGGGCGGCGGCCTCCGCGGTGATGGCCCCCGGCCCCTTTCACAGCCTGATCGTCGACGGGGTCGTAGCCGGAGTCGGCGGGGTGGTGATCTTTCTGCCCCAGATAGCCATCCTCTTCCTGTTCATCTCCGTGCTCGAGGACTGCGGTTACATGGCGCGCGCCGCCCTGCTCATGGACCGGCTGCTGAGCCGCTGCGGGCTGTCGGGAAAGTCCTTCCTGCCGCTGCTCTCCAGCTTCGCCTGCGCCGTTCCAGGGGTGATGGCGACGCGCACCGTGGAGGACCGGCGCGACCGCCTGACGACGATGATGGTGGCGCCGCTGATGAGCTGCTCGGCGCGGCTGCCGGTGTACGTCCTCTTCATTGGCGCCTTCATCCCCGACCGCGCCCTCCTCGGCAGCTGGGTCGGCCTGCAGGGACTGACCCTTTTCGCCATGTACTGCGTCGGGGCCGCGGTTGCCGTACCGGTCGCCTGGCTGCTCAAGAGGATCCTCCTCAAGGGGGACCCGCCCCCCTTTCTGCTCGAGATGCCGTCGTACAAATTGCCGGCGCCGCGCACAGTCGCCCTGCGGGTATACCACAGCAGCAAGGCCTTCGTCCTGCGCGCCGGCAGCATCATTCTCGCTACCACCATCGTCATGTGGGCGCTGGCCTACTTCCCGCGGCCCGTCGAGGTGGTGCAGCAGTACGAAACGGAGCGCCAGGCCGCGGCCGGGGAGCTCGCCGACATCGAACGCCGCGAGGCCGCCCACCTGCTGGAAGTCAGCTATCTCGGACAGGCCGGCAAGTTCGTCGAGCCGCTCGTCGCCCCCCTGGGGTGGGACTGGCGCATAGGAATGGCGACGCTCGCCTCCTTCCCGGCCCGGGAGGTGATCGTATCGGTGCTGGGAACGATCTACAGCCTCGGAGGAGACCAGGACGAAACCTCCCAAGACCTGAGCCACGCCCTTCAGGCGGCAAGGCGCCCGGACGGACGCCCGGCGATCGGAATCCCCGCAGCCCTGTCGATCATGGTCTTCTTCGCCCTCTGCGCCCAATGCATGTCGACGCTGGCGGTGATCAAGCGGGAGTCCGGATCCTGGGGGTGGCCGCTGCTGACTTTCGCCTACATGACCCTTCTCGCCTACGCCGGCGCCCTGGCCACCTACCGCGGCGCCCTGTGGCTGGGGTTGGGGTAACGCGCCAGGAGAGCAACCGTGGCCGGCTTCCCGACAGAGAACTGGCAGACCTGGGCGGCGCTTCTCGTCGCCGGGTTCTGCGCCGGCTGGGTGGCGGTGCGAGTTCTGGGGCCGTTCGCCCGCCGCCGCGGGAACGGGAAGAAGGAGAAGGGGCAAGGCCCCGACTCACCCTCCTCCCTTGTCGAGATCGACCCGCCCGGCCGCAACTGAAGGCCGCCCGGGCTTATTCTCCCATCGGCCCCCGGTGCAACCTCCCGGCCCTCCCTGGCCGGGGGGAGGCGGTTCCGGGAATCCCGGTACTCCCGGGTCCGGGAGGTTTCCTCGCTGTCCCTTTTCAGCAGACAGGAAATTCGGACACCGCCAGGGCCCTGGTTTACGTCCGCTCAGGCCAGCGTCACCCTGTGCATGAGGCGGCGGTATCCCTGGTAATCGTTCAGCGGCAGGTGCTGGGCGCAGCGGTTGTCCCACAGGGTGAGGGTTCCCTTTTCCCAGCGGATGCGGCAGGTGAACTCGGGGCGCACCTGGTGCTCGAACAGGTAGTCGAGCAATGGCCGGCTCTCCGGCTCCGTCCAACCTTCGAAGCGGACCGTATGGGCGCGGTTGACGTACAGCGCCTTGCCCCCGGTCTCGGGGTGGGTGCGCACGACCGGATGCACCGCGCTCAGCACCTTCAGGGCCTCCCCCTTTTCCCGCAGGCGATCGTCCCTTGTCCTCGAGATCTCCGGTTTGGAGGAGATGTTGACCGCGGCAAGGCCGGCAAGGGTCTTCTTCAACCCCTCCGAAAGAGTTTCCCAGGCGACGTACTGGTTGGCGAAGATCGTGTCGCCGCCTAAAGGAGGGACCTCGACGGCGTACAGCTGGCTCGCCTTCGGCGGGGAGTCGAGGTAGGCGGTATCCGAATGCCAGACGCCGCCGAAGTTCACCCACTCGTTCTCCCGTTTGACGACCTCCGTGATCAGGGGGAATCCCCGCAGCCCCTCGAGCTGCGGGTAGGGAACCGGCTCCCCCATCTGCCGGGCGAAGGCGAGCTCTTCCGCCGGGGTGAGCTCCTGACCGCGGAAGCAGACGACCAGGTGGTCGAGGAAGGCGCGGCGGACCTCGGCCAGGAGGTCGGGGTCGAGGGGGCGGGAAAGGTCGGCCCCCTTGATCTCGGCTCCGACGGCACCGGAGAGCGGTTGGACCTCGATGCGGCGATAGGGGGACGCGCACTGCGTTTTCATGGGACTGGACACTAAGGCCGGCAGAACCGCTTGCCCGGCAGCTGAACCACCCTGCCCGCCATCTCCATCCGCAGCAGCAGATCGAGGGTCCGCGCCGGCCCCAGGCCGCTGAGCTCGCTCAGCTCGTCGACGTGGCGGGTCTCGTCGAGCAGAGCGGCGACCGCTCCCTCGGGCGAACCGTCGTCCGCCGGCCGGGACGGCTGCGGCCCGGGACGCGTCGCAGCCGCGAGTCCGAGGGACTCCAGCACGTCCGCGGCCCTTTCGACCAGCCCGGCCTCGCCGCGGCGGATCAGCCCGTGGCATCCGGAGCTCCTGCCGCCGGCGACCTCTCCCGGCACCGCGAACAGGGGGCGGCCGAGGTCGCCGGCTATGCGCGCGGTGATCAGGGCGCCGCTGCGCCCCGGGGCCTCGGCGACGACTACCGCAGTGCACAGGGCGCTGATGATGCGGTTGCGCCTGGGAAAGGTGCCGGCCGAGGCCGGAACGCCCATCGGCTGCTCCGAAACTGCCGCGCCTGTCTCCAGTATTCTCCGGTACAGGGCGCGGTTCCCCGCCGGGGAGGGCAGGTCGAGGCCGCTGCCCAGAACCGCGGCGGTGGCGCCGCCGGCCTCGAGTGCGCCCTCGTGAGCCGCCGCGTCGATGCCGTCGGCAAGGCCGCTGACGACGCAGATCCCGGCGGCGGCCAGCTCTCCCGCCATCTTGCGGGCGAGGCGGCGCCCGCTTTCGCTGCACCGGCGCGTCCCGACGATTGCGACGCGGCGGTCCCCGAGACGTCCTGCGACGTAGAGAACCGCCGGCGGCGGGCAGAGCTGCGCGACCGGGGCGGGATAGTTTGCGCTCGCGAACGGTGCGATCTCCACTCCGGCGGCGCGCGCCGCCGCGATCTGCGATTCCGCCCACCCGCTGTCCGGCTCCACGGAAACCGCCTCCCGGGCGGCTGCTTCGCCGACGATTCTCACCCAGTCCTCCCCGCGCTGCGCCAGGGCGGCGCGCGCCGAGCCGAATTCCCGAATCAGCCGGCAGGCGCGGCCGTCCCCGATGCGGGGAAGCCGCCGCAACTCGAGGGCCGCTCCCGCTTCCCCGGCGCCGGTCATGGCCGGTCCTCCTCCCGAATCTCCCTGACCCGGTTCCCGAGGAAGGCGACGAGGGGGCCGAGTCCGTGTCCGCTGACCGCCGAAACGGCGAAGCGGGGGGCCGGATCGCTCCACGAAGCGGGAAGCGCCCGGTCCGGAACCTCGAAAAGATCCGCCTTCGTCAAGGCGACGGCGTGCGGCTTGTCGAGCAGGGTGGGATTGCTCTGGCGAAGTTCGTGTCGAAGCAGCTCGAGGTCCCTTTCCGGATGGGGGCTGGCGCTGTCGATGGTGAACAACAGAAGGCGCGTGCGCTCGATGTGGCGCAGAAACCGCGTCCCGAGCCCCCTGCCCTGATGGGCCCCTTCGATCAAACCGGGGAGATCGGCCATCAGGAAGGTCTCGTACTCGCTCCAGCGCACGATTCCGAGGTGGGGTTCGAGGGTGGTGAAGGGATAGCCGGCGATCTTGGGACGCGCCGCGGACAGGCGGGACAACAGCGTCGACTTGCCGGCATTGGGGAGGCCGACGAGCCCTACCTCGGCCAGCAGCCTGAGCTCGAGAAGGACCGCTGCCGCCTCCCCGGGGAGGCCCTGGTCGGCACGCGTGGGGGCCTGGTTGCGGGAGGTTGCGAAGCGCGCGTTTCCCCGTCCACCGCGCCCCCCCTTCAGGAAGTGGAACTCCTGCCCCGCCTCGACCAGGTCGACGATGGTCGACCCTTCCTCGGTGCGGACCACCGTTCCCGGGGGCACCCTGATCACCGCGTCCTCGCCGCGGGACCCCGTCATGTTCCCGCCCCGGCCATGGGTTCCCCGCCCCGCCGAAATCAGCGGCCGGTAGCGGTAGTCGAGAAGGGTGTCGAGGCTGTCGTCGACGCGGAAAATCACGCTGCCGCCGTCGCCGCCGTCGCCGCCGTCGGGGCCTCCCCGCGGCCGGTACTTCTCCCGCCGGAAGCTGCTGCAGCCATTGCCGCCGTCGCCGGAGCGCAGAGTGAGCCTGACCTCGTCGATGAACAAGGCTGCCCCTTCAGGCGCGTCAGCGGCCGAAGCGGCTCTTCAGCCTGGCGGCGACCCCGGGCGGCACGAAGCGGCTGACGTCGCCGCCCATCTCGGCCACCTGACGCACGACGGAGGAGTGGAGGTACATGTACTCCTGGCTCGTCATCAGGAACACGGTGTCGAATTCCGTCCAGAGCTCGCGGTTGGTCAGGGCCATGGAAAATTCGATGTCGAAATCGGTCAGGGCGCGCAATCCGCGCAGGGCGTGGGTGATCCCGTTGGCGCGGGCGTACTCCACCAGCAGACCTGAGGTATGGTCGACCTTCACCTGCGGCCACTGTTCCGTCGCCCCGCGGATCATCTCGACCTTCTCCTCCAGCGTGAACAGCGATTTTTTCGAGGGGTTGACGGCGATGAGCACGGTCAGCTGATCGAAGATGTCCAGGGCGCGCTCGATTATGTTGATGTGCCCCAGAGTGATCGGGTCGAAGCTCCCCGGATACAGGGCGGTCTTCATCACAAATCTCCGTTTCGGTTTTTCCCGGCCTTCACCACAACGTCGACGGTCGCGAACATCTGGGCGCTCTCCCAGTCCGCGTTCTCACCGGGATAGCCCGGAACGACGAGCAGCTCGACCAGTGCCCGCCGTTTCGTCGGCAAGCCGATCGCGCGCGCGAAAGCCGTTATCTGGGAACGGGAACCAGACCCCCAGAACTTTCCCCTTTTGCGCAGAAGGGATTCGCCGAGCGGCCGCTGTGCCACGGCGTCGGCATTGACGCCGCGCAGTCCGGCGTCCCGCGCCCGCTCCACCACCTGCTCGAACAGCTGCGCCCCTTCCGCCGCGGTCACCGGCGGCAGCGGCATTCCGCCGAACCCGCTCAGTTTTCCCCGGAAGGCGAACCGGTACTGGTCCTCCACCGCATTCGGGTCGCGCCAGTACGACAGGCTCGCCTTCGCCGGCAGTCTCTTCAGGGAATCGAGAATGCCCTGCAAGCTCTCCACCTGGTCGCCCCGGCACGACCCTTCGAGGTGATATCCGCCGCTTCCGTCGGCCGCCAGCGAGGTCAACCTAAGGGGAGGAGAAAGCTGATTCCCCAGGCGCAGGATACGCAGACAGGCGGTACTCCCCCGAGGGATTTCCGGGGATTCGGGGACAGGCGCCTCTTCGGGCGGGAGCTCGTTCGCAGCCGGCGGCGGCGTGCCCCACTTCGGCAAGATCGCCTGCAGATCCTCTACGGGCGGCAACGGGAGGTCCCAGGCCGCCGGAAGCGCGAGCACCCCCATGCCGGCGCCGACCGCCGCCAGGACGGAGATCAGCAACCAGCGCAGGCGATGGGATTGGCGCAGATCCACGCGTATCATGCCGGGGCACTACGCTTCCGACAGACCTCTGAAGGCCAGGCCGGCGGCGGTTGCGAAAGCGAACGGGTCGGCCACGTCCTCCGCCCCTGCGGTATCGACGTCGGCAAAGGGGTTGAGGGTCCTGCTCCCGAGGGACAGCCTGGTCTCGACCTCCTGCGGCCACCCGTCCAGAGCTTCCCTGCCCGAGAGCCAGACCCGGTCCGGGTTCTCTCCACCCAGCTCCAGATCCATCAGCCTGCGCAACGATCGCGACAACTGCTCCCCCCTGGCCGGGTCGGCCGCGGCAGCCGCCGCCTCCCCGTCCTCCTGAATGTCGACGGCCCCTTGCGCATACGGAGCGTAGCGGCCGTTCCAGTTGCAGAACTCGACCGCCGCCACCTCTCCGCGGTCGAGCAGAATCATGGTGGCCCGGTCCCCGGCGAAATCCAGAACCAGGTCGATCCCGACCGGCGCCGATGCTCCGCTCGACTCGGCGGCGTTGCACAACGCCAGGGGGGCGGCATCCACCCTGGGCCGGGGGATCCCGGCGCCCCGGCAGATGGCCGTCACCTCTTCAATTCCCTCGCGCCGTGCGGCCACCACGAAAACGGCTCTCGTCGTCGTGAAGCAGTCGAGTGCGTAGGAGCGGAGGTCGTCGGGAAGGAACTGCCGAGCCTCCCATTCGAGCTGGCCCCGACGTTTTGCGTTCCCGACGAAAAAAGGCGGCCTCTGCTTGAGGTGCACAGCCCCGGACTGCAGAGTCGCATACGGATTCTCGAAGCGCATGCCGCGGTGGCCGCGAGCCTTCTTGAGGGCGGCGGTGAACCCCGTCCTCAGCGAGGAGTCCGTGGAACGGTCGACTCCTGCCGATACCTCCAGGTCGACGCGGGCGCTTCCGGCCAGCACCGTTCTGCCGCGCGCCCGGGCCAACTCGACGGCGTACAACCCCCGGTCATCGAAGTGGATGCCGGTGGCTCGCTTCTGGCGTGACCGCAGCATGTCTTCAGTTCAAGGTGACTGCCGGACGGATCTTTTCGAGTGTTGCCGGTCCGATGCCTTTCACCTCGAGGAGATCCTCCAGCCTGGAGAAAGGCCCGTTCCGCTCCCGGAAGCCGATGATTCGCGCGGCCGTCTTCGGACCTATCGAGGGAAGGGTCTGCAGCTGCGCGGAGGTCGCCGAGTTCACCCCCACCGGGGCCGCCGGTTCGGGAAGGGGAGGCGGGCGGCGATCCGCGGCAACCGCGCCGGAGGGCGCTTCGACCGCGGCCTCGATCACGTGGAACTCCTCCATCGCCTCGGGATCGTAGCGGTCGACGACGGCTATGCCGGTGCCCAGCAGGAGCGCAGCCGAGAGGAACAGCAGCGCGGTCTGTTCCTGCCGGTTGAACATCGAAGATACCTGATGCACAAGCCGGGTCAAACCGTTCCGCGTGCCCGTGGTCATCGTCGCCGTCAGCGGAAAGTCAGCATTCCGGAGACCTTGACCTCGTGCACTTTCCGAAGCTGTGCCCTGCGGTTGTCGCGGCTGTAGTCCATGCGCACGAGGCCGTTGCCCCGGAAGGTGTCGCTGAAGCGGTAGGTCCCCTTCAGTTCCGCTTTCCATTCATCCTTCGACTCGAGAGGGACAGGTTCTTCAAGGCCGGTAGCGCTCCACCGTTTCTTCGCCCCCCGCTCGATCTCGAAGGCGAGGTCCACCTCGCTCTTCAGTTTCCCGAGGAGCGGCAGTTCCCGCGGCCTCAGCCGGTACTTCACCTCGAGGCTGGTCGAGCTTCGCTCGCTCGTCCCCCTCCCACGCACAGGGGGTCTCCCGCCCGCCTCGGCATTCTCGGCGGTGAGCTCGTAGTTGGTTTCGTCGGAACTCGAACGAGTCACTCCTATCCGGGTGCTCGGACCCCAGCGCCATTGTCCCGTCCACGACAGGCGCATCTCGTCCGTGGTTTCCTCGCTCAGCAGGTCCTGCGGAAGCAGGGTGTTGTTCCCCTCGTCGGTAACCCCGCCATCGATCGAGGCGGTCACCTTGGCGCTGTTCAGGAACCTCCTGACGTAGGGAATACGGTCGGCCCGGCCCCAGCTGACGGTGACGCTCGGGAAGGTTTCCTCGCGGCGGATCCGCAGCCGGTTGCGGGTGCTGCCGCTGCGGCGCGAGGTCTGGTCCTTGTAGTTGGTCTTGACGCTGAACCCCATCGGCAGCTTGGCGCCGGTCGACAGGTCGAGGTTTTGGTTGAGGCTGTGCTGATCCTGCCTGGTCAACCCCGCTGCAGCGCGCCGGATCTCGAGGCTGTCGGCGAGCCCGAGCTGGTAGGAGACAGCCGGGCGCCCGAGGAGGTTGTAGTTCCGCCCTTCCCCGCTGCGGCGCCAGTTTGCGCTCAAGGGGTCGACGCGGCCCCCGGCAAAGTACAGGAACCGGCGCAGGAAGAACGGCTGGCGCGGTCCGTCAGTCCGGGGCGACCCCGTTTCGGGTGAGTTTTCGTTCGCCTCCCCTTCCCGGTCTCTCCGGGAGCTCCTGCTCCGCTTCACCCCCGGCTTGCCGACCGCTTTCATCAGCTGCCCGAGGCGCAGGTTCACCCGGCCCGAAAGATTGTTCTTTGTCGTTATGTCGATGGTCTTCGCCGGCAGTCCGGTGACCGAGTCGATGACCGCCTTGGACTGCCTTCGCCTCGGATCGCTGATCTCCTCGTAGTTGGCCAGGAAGGTATAGCTCTGGTCGAGCCATTTCAGAAACCTGAGCGTCAGCTTGATGTCCGCCTTCTGGTTGCGCCTTACCTCACGGCCGAAGCTCAGCTTCCCGAGGTCGTATTTCTTGCGCAGGTCGCGATTGATCTGGAGGCTGTAATCGCCTGACAGCGCTTTTATCGGGTTGGCTTTGGCGGTGTAGGTTTCCCTCATCCCGAACTCTTGCTGAAAGGTCGTATCGATGTTCGAGCGCTGCAGCGTCGCCGACTCCCGGCGGTTGACGGTCATCGAATAGTTGGCGGTTGTCGGCAGGAAACGCAGCTCGGTCTTCGACCAGGATTCCGGGGCGAAACCGGGCAGCCAGCCGAGAAACCTGAGGGTCGGTTTCGGGAGGGGCATCTTGTAGCTGAAGCTCATGTTCTGGTTGTCCCTGTTTTCGAGCGGACGGATCGGGGAGAAACCGCGCTCCCGGGTCTGCGACATGCGGAAGTTCATCTGGTCGAAAGACCAGCGGGTGATCCAGTTCTTGCTCGAGCGTTTGCTGATCGAGATCTCGTAGAGCTCCTTGATCCTCTGCGATTTCTGCTCCTGCTTCTCCAGCGGGTCGAGCTCGACGTCGGAGTTGGGACCGAAGCGTGGCAGGCTCTGGTCGCGCGTGTAGGTCGCTTTGACGGGGATGGAGAAACCCCAGCTGCCCGGCAGGAACTTGTGCAGGTTGGTCGTGGTGTTCAAAGACGTCCGGAAGTCCGATTGCTTGCGGCCCGTGTTGGTGATGGTGCGAAAGTTCTCCCCCTGCCAGTCGACCGAAGCGTCGACGTTGACCAGGTCGGCAAGCGAGCTGTTGACGCGGGCATAGGCCGCCAGCCCGGGGTCGTTGCGCGCCTCGTCAAGGCGCAGCTCGTCGGTGAACAGGCGCCCGGAATAGCTGCGCAGGGCGCTGCGGTTGCGCACCCCGATGGCCAGTTGCCTGATCTGCTGCATCGACGGACTTCCGCGAACCCGGTAAGTCGCCGGGGTGCCGTCGCGGAGGTCCGGATCGGCGATCACCGTGTCGATCTCGGCAACCGGATTGCCCAGGTCGTCGGTGCGGCCTTCCTCCAGCAGCGCTTTCAGTTGCGCCATCTGCAGCAGGTCGACTTCGACCTCGTTGCGCTCGTCCCAACCCGGGAAGATCGGGGTGGCGAACTCGTAGAAGTTTGAGCCGTCCCGTCCGAAGCGCACGAACAGCTCGATCTCGCTCGAATCGACGTCGACGAGATAGTTCCCCGTGGAGTCCCCGTGGGCGAACATTTTCAGGCGCGTGTACTTCGTGTAGTCCGCCTTGCCGGGCAGCACCTTGGTAGCCATGGCCTGGTGTCCGGCTTCGAGGTCGCCGTACTCCAGCACGAGGGATTGCTCCCGTTCCCGCGCTCTCGAGTTGCGCAGGCGCCTGACCTTGACCCCCGGAGGAGGCTTGTAGGTCAGGCTCTTGTCGGTTCCGATCACGGTGACGTTGAAGCTCTCCTCGCTGTCCGCTTCGAGCGGCATGCCGCCCGGCAGCACCGAGATCTCCTGTTCCTGCCAGTTGTTGCGGATGATCTCGATCTGGGCGATTTCCACCTTGATGGCGGTTTCTCCGGGGGCGGGGAAGCCTCCCGCCAGGGTCAGGCGTCCGTACTCGACGCGGCTCGAATCCGGCGAGCCGACACGTTCGACCCTCTCGTCGAACAGCCGCCTTCTGTAGAGACGCCAACCGGCCGGGCTTTCCGAACCGGGCACGTGGCCGCCGTCGGAAAGGTCGATGACGTGGTGGTAGTAGTCGTTGCTGCGGTTGAGAATGCCGTCGTTGTTGAGGTCCTCGGTGTCGGGACGGGTGCCGGCCTCGGTGTTGCGGTTGCCCTCGGTGCCGTTTATGCGGCTGTAGTCGTTGCGGTTCCGGCTCGAGTCGTAGTGCCAGTTGTCTCCCTCCGGATCGCTCGGGTCGCGGTCTTCGTACTGGGGCAGGTCCCTGAACCGCGCCCGCATCTCGTCCACCGAGAGTCCTTCCGTACCCACCCCGGCGTCGGCGAGATAGAAGGCGAGCTCAGCCGCGTCGTCGCGGCGGTCGATGCCGACGTCCTCTTCCGGCGAGACCACGTTGTCCCCGGTTCTGCTTCCGGCGTACGGGATGTCCTCGGTGTCGATAACGCCGTTCTCGATCCAGTCCTCGTCGATCGATCCCAGGTCGATGTGAAGCACCCCCTCGGTGCCGCGCACCCAGACCTCGAGGAACTTGCTCTGCGAGAAGTCGCGCACCCCCGTCGACCAGGTCGACATCAGGCCGCCCCATGACTCGGGACCCTCCTCGAGGGGCGTCAGCTCCATGACCAGCACGTCGGTCTTGTTCTGGCTGGCTTCGATCTGCTCCTCCTGCCGCGGCCAGATCTCCGTGCGGGCGATCCTGTTGTAAGGGTTGTACCAGATCATCCTGCCGCGGTGGTCCGCGTCGAAGGCAAGGGGGCGGCTGGCCGGTGTCCAGCGGTTGCGGAAAATGCTGAGGATGTCCGGCTGTTCGCTGCCCTCGAAGTCGTCGATGTAGCCGCGCCCCTTGGTGTTGAGGTTGGGACGGCTCTGGGCCACCTCGGCGTGGAAGGACAGGTCGGACCTGGCCGCGGTCTTCAGCAGCGGCAGGGCGTCGACCGCCCGGGTCAGCAGCGGAGCGTCGAACTTCGCCTTGAGGTCGAGGTCCCAGACCACCGTGCGCGCCGGCTCGGCGCCGACGCGCACGCGGGGATCGACGCTGCGCACGTTGTTGTACAGGACCGTGCCCCCCACGGTCGCGTCCCCGCCCATGAACTCGTACTCCCCGCGCGTGCCCAGCAGGGTTTTCTGCTGGCTGCCGAGGCCGAGCAGGTCCTGCGACTCGTAGCTGATTTCCAGTTCGGCACCGGGGTCGGAGACGATGTTCTGCACATCTCCGAGGAAGGTTACGTCCCCGGTGAAGGACACGGTGTAATCGACGTCCCGCGTCAGCCTCTTGCCGTTGAGGCGCACCTGCACCGACTCGGTGTCGATTCCCGCAAGGCGTCCCTGGGTCAGGCTGATGCGCTGCTCGCCGGAGCTGTTGACGACCTGGATGAGGAAGCGGCTCACCTCTTCCTGGTCCCGGCGCTGGTGCGAGTCGTAGATCTTGGGAACCGGATTCTCGAGTCCTGCGAAGCGCGTGTCGCTCGGGGCGAACGGGGTCAGGTCGGGAAAGATCAGCACCCCCCGGCTCTCGTCGAGACCGATGTAGTCGGCGTCGATCAGCTGGTCGGGGGGAGTCCCGGCGTCCTGACCGTGCGTGTCGAGGCCCATGATCTGCAGCAGCGACTTCCTGCCCTGGGACGGGGAGGGTTCGCGCCCCGGCACCTCTTCGAGGATTTCGACGCGGATCTTGTCCCTTTCGAACTGGCGACCTCGGGAGAAGCCTCGAACGATGCGGTAGACGTTCTTCCACTCGAGGTTCCAGGTCGGGAAGTCGGGACGGGCGTTGCGCGCCTTGATCAGCCTGAGCCGCAACTGGTCGCCGCCGGCGCCGAACTCCTCGCCGCCGACAGTGCGGTACTTCACCGCCAGGGCGTAGCGATCCTGGACGGGGCGGTTGAGGATTATGAACCCGAACTCCCGCACCAGGGAGTAGTCGTTGTCGGGATCGAGCCTGTGCCAGGTTCCCTCTTCCCGGCACCCGGTGCGGTCGATGGGACCGCCGCTGGCGTCGAAGCACTCTATGTCCGAGCCTCCGGCCGCCGCCAGTTGCGCATCCTGGGCGTCGACGGTCGCAACTCCCTGCTTGGCCAGCAGCTCGGCGTCGTTGTTGGTGTTGAAGTCGTTTATGTAGACTTCGAGGCTGGCCTCGTCGATGATGTCGGCCTGGACGAGGCCCCGCGGCTGGGAGGAAGCCACCTCGCGAAAGTCCCCGAGCCGGTCGCGATAGCGCATCCCCAGGAAGAAGTAGCTGTTCCGGATGTAGTCGTGGTCCCTCACGGAAAACGTGTCGACCTGCGCTCCGCCCCGAAAGGTGCGCCGGTTGCTCTCGCTTTTCTCATGGCTCGCGATGGTCGTGAACGCCATCGGTCCCAGGCGCCCCTTGGCGCGAATTCCGAACAGACCCTTGTGCTGCTGGTTGAAGGTCACGAAGCGGGTCTGCGGCAGGGCGAGGGTGGTGTTGCCGGCGACGATCTCCTGGAAGATGTCGTCCTCGTCCCCCTTGTAGTCGAGCTTGATCTCGTTGGCGAGCTTGTCCTTGAAGCCGGCGGCAATTCCCTGGCCGAGCTGCTGCGTGTCCTGATCGATGCGGATGTTGATCGCCTCTCCGACGCTGCCTTCCACGGAGAATTTCGATTCCTGCTCCATCGACAGGGACGGAAACTTCGACGGCCCTCCCGCCCTGGTTCTCACCTCCCCCGCAGTCCACTGGCTTTTTCCCCCCAGGGTGGCGGTATGACTGCCGTTGATCCTCAGGCTGCCCTCGTCGCCGATGAAGCGGCGCACCGGCGCCGGCGCCGGAAATGGAACCCTCCACTCGAAGCGGCCCCGCTTCCCGGCCTGGCGGGCGGCGGTCACCTTCTGGTCGCGACGCACTGTCTCCCGCCACTGGCTTCTCAGGGTGTGGTCGTACCCCAGATCGAGGTAGTCGCCGAGTTTCAGGGTCACCGGGGGGCCGCTTGGAAAGCCGGCGGTCACCGGGGTATAATGGACCCCGTTGGAGTCGACGGTGACCTCTTTCATGGCAAAGGACATCGCCGATTCCACCATCGGCCTTTTCCAGCGCCAGCGCAGCAGGGGCTGGCCCGGGCGAGTGATATCGCCGTATTCGAGAGGCTGGTGGTACAGCTGCGCCACGGGTCCGACCAGGGGATGGGGACGCAACCCGATTTCGGTTGCTGACGCCTGGGCACACAGGGCGCACGCGAAGAAGCCCAGGAACCCGAATCGGGCCCGCTTCGCGTCGAATCGAGATCTGACGATCAAAACGAATTCCGTTCACGGCACGGATGTACAGCAACCATCGTACCGCGAAAGTCGCGCATGGTCCTTCCGGTTTGAGTATGCTATCCCTTTACAAACCGGTGATAGCCTGGGCTTGTCCGCATAACCCGCCCGTGTGTGCGGGTGAGGCCGCCGGGGCCCGGACCCGCCGAACGGATCGCCCGACAGGCTCCTGAAGTACTGGAGCATGTCCCCGCTGCAGGGCATGAGAGCCGCTGAGCGGGGATCCTGCAGACATTCGCTATGAAGCGATAAGCGGACTCCGGAGGTGGGTGGGATCAGTTGGGGACACGGTCATCGGGAAGTCTTCCACGGGGGCCGTGGAGTGGGGTAAATCTCGAATTAACATAGAATATAGTCTTGGATTTCATCAAGCAGGGAGGACCTTTCAAGAAAGCGAAGACCATGCTGCCGGAAAACCGATTCGGCGCTGCGGTCCGGGCCCGCCCTCCGGCCTGCTTCGGGAATTCACCGGCGCTTTTTCCCGAGTCCGAACGGTCGGGGGGAACCATCCCGGGTCCGGGGGATCCTTTCTTCGCTGCACCTATGCACAACGAGACGGCGTTTCCGCTGCTACACGTGCCTGTCCCTTAAGATACACGCGCCGAAAGTCTGGCGGTTCCCCTTGAATCCACTTTCACGCTACGTCCTCGCACAGCATCTGGGCCCGTTTCTGTTCGCCTGTTCGCTGATCGTGTTCGTGCTGGTCATCGACGTGGTGCTGCAGATGATGGACCGGGTGCTGAGCCGGGGATTGTCGTTTTCCGCTGCGGGTCAGCTGTTCTTCTACAACCTCGGCTGGATAGTCGCCCTCGCCGTGCCGATGGCGGTGCTCGTGGCGGTGCTGATGGCGTTCGGCAGACTCTCCGCCGACAGCGAAATCCTCGCCATGAAATCTAGCGGCATCAGTCTGCCTCAGGTGATGAAGCCGGTCCTCGCCGCCGCCGCGGTTCTGACCGCTCTTATGGTTCTGTTCAACGACCGCGTTCTCCCTGACTGGAACCACAAGGCCCGCAGCATCCAGGCCGATCTCAAGCGGCGCAAGGCCGCCCTCGTTCTCAAGCAGAAGGAAGGGATATTCATCCGCGATCTGGGCGGCTACAGCCTGCTGATCCGCCGCGTCGACGAGGAGGCGAACCGGCTGTACGGAGTGACCCTCGTCGACGGCGGCCGCAGCGGCCCCCCGCAGACACTGCACGCCGAGGCCGCCGAGGTGCGGATCTTCGACGACGGCGGGTACATGCGCCTGACCCTGCTCGACGGCGAATTCCACCGCATCGATGCCGACGATCCCGGGCAGTTCGTCGAGGGCCGCTTCGAGCGCCAGGTGATTCACATAACCGACCGCGACCGCAAGGTGCAGAACTTCCCGTCTTCCTCCTATCGCAGCGACCGCGAGATGGATATCGGTGCGATGATGGCCGAAGTCGCGGATTATCGTGACGAGCAGGCCCGGGAAGCAGCGGCGATGGATTCGACGGTGCACGCCTTCCTCGACACGGTGACAGCCCGCCAGGCTGCGACCAGGGCCGCGGACGAGGCCGGAGCCGGACAGGGGCTGTCCGATTCCCCCCTCCAGGCGCGAGCCGAGGAAATCGCCAAACAGCTGCACAGGAAGAGGCGCCTCAACCAGAACCGCGAGCGCCGCGCCAACGCCTATCTCGTGGAGATTCACAAGAAGTTCTCGATCGCCGCGGCATGCATCGTATTCGTGCTCGTCGGGGCGCCGGCGGGCGCCCTCGTGCGCACCCGGGGGGCGGCGACAGCCGTCGTCCTCAGTCTGGTCTTCTTCTTCGTGTACTGGATGTTCCTGATCGGGGGGGAGGGCCTGGCGGACCGCGGCTACGTTCCCCCCGCGCTGGCGATGTGGGCCCCCAATCTCTGCTTCGGGGGCCTCGGAGTCCTGCTGCTGAGGGTTGTCGCCCTCGATCAGCCGACCGGCGGCCGCCTCGGCCAGAGGCTGCTGACTGCCCTGGCCTATTACCGCCCGGGAGCCCGCGCGCGGTGATTCTCGATTGCTACATCCTGCGGCGTTTCGCCCTCTGGCTCGCCATCAGCGTCGTCGCCCTGTGGGTGATCGCCGCAATCGTCGACCTGATCGAGAGCATCGACACCTTCATCGACCACGCCGCCCGGCCGGGCCAGATCCTGAGATACTACCTTTACCGGAGCCCCTACTGGATCGTGCTGATTCTTCCGGCGGCGGGAATGCTCGCCACCCTGTTCTCCCTGACGGGGTTTGCGCACCGCGGTGAGATCGCGGCGATGAAGGCGGCCGGGGTCAGTCTCCAACGCATCCTGGTTCCGGTGCTTGCCTGCGCCTTGCTGTTCAGCCTCGGCGCCATGCTTTTCACGGAGTACGTCGTTCCTCCGGCGACGTTCCGCTACAACACGACCCGGGACGACATCCGTTCGTACAGCCGCAGCGACGGGTCCCGGCGGCAGGTGCTGCTTCAGGACGTCGGCGGTCAGCTGGTGTTCGCCCGTTCGTACGACCACACCCGGCAACGGGCCCAGCAGGTACTTTGGGAGAGGCGTCCCGCCGACCGAACCGTCGAGCGCGCCACCGCCAAGCGGATTGAATGGAAGGAGAAGGGCTGGGTGGCGGTCGCCGGCACCCGCTACGCCCTGGCCGGCGACCGCTTCGAGGTCAGCTCCTTCGACACTCTGACCCTTTCCACCCTGACCCTCGAGCCGGGCGATTTTTCACGCCAGCAGAAAAAGCCGGAGGAGATGAACTTCGCGGAGCTGCGATCCTACGTCGACCGCGCCCGCGCCAACGGCGAGGACGCCACCCGGCACCTCGTCGACCTGCACCTGAAAATCGCCTTTCCCTTCGCCTGCTTCGCAATCGTCCTGGTCACGGCGCCGCTGGCGGCCAACACCCGGCGCTCCGGGCGCGCGGCCAGCTTCGGGCTCGGAGTCCTGATCTGTTTCCTGCTCTACACCTGCGTAAAGGCGGGACAGGCCCTCGGCTGGAACGAGATCATCTCTCCCTGGCAGGGTGCCTGGGCGGCCAATCTCCTCTTCGGACTCATGGGCCTGGCTCTGTTGAAGAGGGCGCACTCGTAAATCGGAAACGGCCCGGGATGCACTTCTCCGGAGCCGCCGAGGGTGGTTCAGGCCGCTTCGACCGCTGGGGAAACCGGGCCGGAGCTGGCCCGGTCGCTACTGGTCGAGACCCTGCTGCATGTGGTAGATCTTGAGCTTGAGCGCCGGCGATCTTCCCTTCCACCCCTCGAGCAGCTCTTCAGCGGCCGGTTCCGCCCCCCTGTCGAGCCGGGTCTTCAGCTCGAGCAGCATCGCCGCCATTTTCACCAGGCGCTCCTCGCTCGCCGCGATCGCCAGGCGTTCGAGATCCCTGAGCAGCTCGCTGCCGAAGGTCGCCCCGGTGTTGGCGATCGCCGCGGTCAGAAACGAAGCGTGTCTGCGGGCAAAGGCGTCGTCACCGGCGCAGCGCCCGACAAGGTGGCGCACCAGCTCTGCCGAGGGCTCCTCCAGCATTCCCGTCTCGACCATCCTGGCCAGTCGATACCACCTTCGCTGCCTGTCGGTCACCTCTTCGCCGGCCCGGGGATCGAAGGCGGGCAACCCTCGTTTTTCGACGAAATGCTCGAACAACTCGACCTGCGGAAGGCGGGCGACCAATTGAGAGATCGCCTCATCGCCGGCCGATCCCACCCATTCGACGACCAGTTCCCCGATCCTGGCGGCCAGTGAGCCGGGTGCCGTCCTCAGCTTTTCCATCAGGACAGTCCCGACCTCGCTGTCGCAGCCGCCCAGGATGGCCTTGACCAGGGCAGGAGCCGTCTCCTTGCCGACCCGCAATCCCCGCGCCGCCTCACGGGCAACGGCCGGGATGGGGTGGAGGAGAAAACCGCTCGCCTCGCTCCTGCCGCGCAGAGCCCCGACCAGGGCGCTTCCCACCTCGGGGTCGGTTTCCTTGCGGACCCACAGGATCAGCCGCTCCACCCCTGACCGGGCAGCCAGCCAACCGCGGTGTAACCCGAGCAACTCCGCTGCGGCAAGCCGGCGCCGGTCGGCCGGGTCCTCGACGATCCCGGCCAGGAAGTCGGTCCCTTCCCTGCTGGGAAGAAGGGCCCGCAACTGCTCCATTGCAGCCGCCCGCTCATCGGGGTCATCGCTGCATGCCGAGCTCAGAAGATCCTCCAGATCCGGGCTGCCGGTTAACTCGGGGACATCGGGTTCTTCCGGCGCCTGCGGTTCGGCTTTTTCCTTTCCGACGGCGTCCGCCTGATCCTCGTCCTCTTCGGGCCATTGCAAATGGCGTATATCCAGTATCATGGCCGGTCTCTCAGCTGCATTTTTGCCGGATTCCGCTTTCCAACCGGTGGGGCAGTGGTTCGCTCATCACCGGACCCCCCGGTGCGCAGGCAGAACCTGCCTGCGTCAGGCGCATAGCCGCCGCAGGACGGGTCCTTTCCGCCTGACGTCACGGTGCGCGGCGAGCGAAACGCCGGCGCAGCCGTGGCAGGGGAGCCAGGGTCCGTGAAGTTGCGGGAGGGAAAGTTCGACGCCCTTGGGGACGGGCGCGGCCGGAGCCGCCGAAGAAAGCGGCGCCATTGGACAAATTCAGAATTTATAAGATGTTACAAGACATCGGAATATAGCACCGCATGCGGGGAACGGGCAAGCCTCCCGGCGGCGAATCATCTGTTCTGGACTTCGAAATCACCGCAGACTGGCGTACACCGTCGCGAACGACAGACCGCCCGTCTCGGACTGCCGCTCCCGGTCCGATCTTTCGAAGCTCCTCCTGTTGAGGCTGTAGCCGAACTGGGTTATCAACCGGTAGCCCCCGTACTCTCCGATGTTGGTCACCTGGGCCGCCAGCACGGTGTTGCGGAAATCGCCGGTGAATTCCCCCTCCTCCACCTCCTCGTCGTCGACGATCAGCTCCTCGAAGAACAGCTGCTCGACCCCCAGCTCGACCTGGCTCTTGTTGAGGAAGGGGAAGCGCACCGAAACATCGAGCGTGCCGGTCCACTCCTGCCGCTCCTCCCCCCCGAGGGCATAGGGGGTATTGTCTCTCAGGAGCTCGCTTTTCAACCGGGGCCTGATCTGAAGGTTGCCGGCGTCGATCAGGTACGCCGCCTTGTTGACGACCCCCAGGAAGCGGGTGCTCTTCTTGTGCCCGCTCTCGCCCGAACCTTGTCTCAGGGTTTCGTATTTGAGCTTGTGGGCGAAGTTGATTCCCAGGTTGGCACGCCGTTCCAGGCCGAGCCAGGCGGTGTTGATCCAGGTGTCGAGGGCGGCCAGGGGGTCGGCTACGGGCGTCAGCGAGCCCGTCGACCCCGGAGCCTGCACCCACTGGACCAGATCGTCCTGGATGTCGTCTTCGGCTTTCTTGAGCAGGTTGTAGAAGCGGAACTTCCCCGCACCCGCAAAATCCCGCTCGTAGGCCACCATCCCGTAAGTCGTCCGGTTCCTGCGGTCGTCGGATATCAGCTCCTGCCGCGTCCGCCCCCCCTGCAGCCGCAGCTCGGGAGACAGGTAGCGGCGCAGGAACAGGTTGTACCCCTTCTGGTTCCGTTTGTAGGGATAGTCCGGTGCGTCGTCGTTCTCGAAGCGGTCGATCCAGCCGTTGTTGTTCAGGTCGATGCCGAACAGGAACTCGGGACGGTCCGAGGAGTAGCGCAGGAAGGGCTCGTCGTAGTCGGGAAAGACGTTCTCCTGAAGCCGGTTGCTGTTCTGGTTGAAGTCGGAGACGAAATCCCCGTTCTCGTCCCACCCCGGAAAGATGGCGTCGTCGGCGAAACCCGCCGATGAGCGGCTCTGGTTCTGCCGTTGGTGTCCCTGCCTGGGATCCTGGTAGAGCCGCTTCTGATCCGGCAGCCTGTCGTCGTCGTCGTTGTCGTCGACGAAATCGTACAGGCTTCGCGTGTCGTCCTCGTAGTCGACCCTGCCGATCCCGTCGAGGATGTAGGAGCTCGTGCTGTAGTCTTCGTCCATGTAGAAGCCTTCAGCGAGGAAATACCAGGGGTAGTCCGATTTCGACAGGTTCATCATCCAGGCGTAGGCGGTCTCGTCTCCCTCGATCCCCGAATACGCCTGGTGTTTCTGCAGCTGGTTGTTGGGGTACTGCCGGTACCGGTGGTTGACGTCGAACTCGGTGAACAACCTGAAGCCGAGGATTTCATTCGTCTCGAGAGTGAACCCGAAGATCTGGTTGGCCGTGGGCAGGCCGTAGTTGAAAGCGACCTCGCGCCGGTTGGACCCGTCCTGAATGTTGCCCTCGGCCTGGGCCACGGTCAGAAAGACCGGCTGTCCTTCGAGGTTGGTCTGGCGGTCGGAGGTTACCTCGACCTTGTAGTCGTTGACCAGGATGAGGCGGGAGCGGACCGCCGTGATGTTCTTGACGAGGTCCCTGTCGCTAATGATCTCCCCCAGTTTGGCGAGCTCGTAACGCAGCAGGATCTGCTCGCTCCCGTCGGCGACCAGCACTCCTTCCCTCAGCGTCCCCCCCTCCCTGTCGGGAGTAAAGCCGATGCTGTTGCCCGAAAGCACGGTGTCGACTCCGCCGATGGCGGTCGCAACCTCGATGTCGTCGAAAAGGAGCACCGCCCCTCCCCGCGAATCACCGGGTGAATCGTCGCTCAGCCTGATGGTTATGGTGTTGACCTGGTTCTGCACCTGGCTCGTCGACAGGGCTCCTTTCAGGGGGTTGCCCTTGAAGCTTTCCAGGGTTCCTCGCGTGCTGTGGGCGTTCACGAAAGTGCCCCCGAGGATGACGTGGTCGCCGATGCTGAACTCCGCCCTGCCCGCCTGCATGTTGACGGCGTTGTTGAGCGCCGCCGGATTCGGGTCGGTCGTGAAGCCGGGGGCGCTTATCCGCGACATCAGCCCGGTGATCGACAACCGGTCCGAGGCGAAGTCGAGTTTGGTTCCGTTGAAGACGGCTTTGCGGAAGGTCATCGGCGTCAAGGTCGTTCGGATCTCGTCGCCGATGGTCACCGCGTAGGAGTACTGCCCCTTCTGGTCCGCGGCGATGATCAGGTTGGAGAAGAAGGAGGCGTAGTTGTCGGTCCTGAGGATGCGGCTGCCTTCGGAGGTTCTCGGGCGGTCTTCGGTCCAGTCGTAGACCAGCCACCCTCTCGTGAGGTAGTTCCCGAAGTTGTCGTAGTGGTATTCTCCCTGCAGACGGGGAGACAGGTAGCGCTTGAAGGAGTCGACGGCGTAGTTGGTGGTCTGCCATGTTCGCCACCGGTGCTCGTGGCGAATCTCCTGCGGCAGGTACTGTTTTCTCAGCATCGGGTCGAGGAGCCCGGTGTCCACTCCGGGGCCGTAGGGCCGGAACACCACCCCGGTGGGTCCCCGCTCACCCAGGCGGTTGCCGTACTCCGGCTGCGCTTCTCCGGTTTGCGGCTGACCTGCCAGGGCGGCCAGCAGACAGGCAAAACCGATGCGGCTTGCCCGGCGTCTGATTGTCGGCATGAGCTCGTTCATGCTGCCAGGGCCTCCATCATTCCAGACCGGCGTAAATGGTCAGGAAAGTGGTGCCCGTAGTTTCTGATTCCTCCCTCTTCACCGTTTCCAGTTCCCGGATCTCGATCGTCTCGATCGCCGCCCGCGTCAGCCTGAACCCGGTCTGCAGCAACAGCTTGTACCCCTGGTAGTCGGTTCGCGTCGACCACTGCAGGGCCAGGTTCGTCTCGGTGAGGTCTCCGGTGGGACCGATCGTGTTCTGGTCGAGAAGCTCCTGCTCGTCGAGCTCGAAATCGGCGAGCTGCATCAGCTCCAGCCCCAGCTCCAACTGCGAGTTCCGCAGGATCGGGGTCTTGCCCGTCAGAGAGATCAGGCGGCGCCATTCCTTGCGGTCCTGGCTGCGCTTCAGGAACGCGGTCTGGCGCAGGTACTCGCTCTTGACCCGCGGCTGCAGGATGAAGGCGCCGATCGCGTAGGTGTAATCGGCCCGGTTGACCACACCGAAAAAGGCGGACTCGCTGTTGAGCTGGCTCCCGTCCAGGGCCCGCGGATCGTCATCCTGCTGCAGATAGGTCTCGAGCTTGACCTTGTTGACCACGTTGAGATTGGAGATTCGCCGGTAATCGAACCCCAGCCACAGGGAGTTGACCCAGGTGTCGGGCGCCGGCACGATGTCGGGGACGTTGCGCGGGGCCCCGGCCAGCAGAAACGCCTGCGGCTCGAAGCGGTCGTCGGGAATGTTGTCCTCGACCCTTTTGAGCATGTTGAATATCCGCAGACGCCCCAGGGCCGAGTAATCCCTGTCGAAGCTCGCCAGACCGTAGGTCGTGTTGTTCCTCCGGTTCGACGACAACAGCTCCTGCCGGGTCTGCCCCACGGTCACCCGCCCGTAAGCGGTGAGATTTACACCCCCGTAGGCGTTGTAGCCGCTGTGATCCCGCTTGTAGGGGTAGTCGGGCTCGTCGTCGTTCTCGAAGCGGTCGATCCAGCCGTTGTTGTTCAGGTCGATGCCGAACAGGAATTCCGGGCGGTCGACGGTGTACCTGAGGAAGGGTTCCTCGTAGTCGGGAAGGCGGTTGCTGATCGAGCGGTTGTCGTTCTGGTTGAAGTCGGAGACGAAGTCGTTGTTCTCGTCCCAGCCCGGGAAAATCTCCAGGTCGCGCCCCCCCTGGTTCGGCCGCTGCCAGTCGGGATAGCGGTCCTGGTCGTCGTTGTCGTCGACGAATTCGTAGAAGGAGCTCGAGGGCCGGTCGTAAACGACGTCGCCGAGTATGTTGACGATGTAGGTGCTCGTCGAGTAGTCGCGCTCCATCGAGAACGCCTCGCCGAAAAAGAACCACGGAAAGGATTTGTACGAGGCGTTCACCATCCACGCTTCGGAGCTGGAGGAGGCGGTCGAAAAGGTTTTGTTGTCGTTGAAGCGGGCGGCGTTGGGGTACTGCCGGAAGCGGTGGTTGACGTCGTACTCGGCGTACACGTCGAGCCCCTTGACGTCGGTGAGCTCGATGGTGAAGCCGGCTATCTGGTTCGCCGTCGGAAGCCCGTAATCGAAGGCCACGCGCTGGCGGTTGGAGCCGTCCTTGACGTTGCCCGAGGCCTGCGCGACCTCGAGCAGGGCGGGGTTCTCGTTGTCGAGGGCGGCGATGGTCAGGGGCGCGTTCGGCACGACCGATTGACCTGTCTGCCGGTCGGACCAGACCTGGACCCTGAAGTCGTTTGCCAGTATCAGCTCGAAAGCGACTTCGACGATCTCGCTCGGGTCGGGTCCGATGTAGGCCGGATCGGTAAAGTCGTAGTTGATGACCATTCGCTGCCGGCCATTGGCCGAAAGGAATCCCTCTTCGAAGAAACCCCCTTCGATTATCGGCCAACGGGTCGGGTCGCTGGTCAGGTCCGCGAGCCGCAGGGTGGTTCTGGCCCCGCTCTGGAAATCCTGGCGGACGACCCTGACGTCGTGGGAAAACAGGGCGGCTCCCGCCTCCCCGTCCTCCGGTGAATCGTCGCTGAGGATCAGGGCGATGGCCGTCACCGGCGAACTCCCCTGCCCTTCTGCCAGCGTGCCGTTGAAGGAATTGCCGCTGAATGCACCGAGGCTGGAGCGCGAGTTGTGGGCGTTGACGAGAGTGCCGCCGACGGTGACGAAGTCGCCGACCTGGGCGGTCACCCGGCCGGCGATCAGATTGGTCGAGCTGGTGCGGCGATCCGGCACCGTGACCGATCCGTTTATCGGGCTGTTGGCGCGCGAAAGCAACAGCGTTCCCGCGTACTTGTCGGTCGCCGCATCGAGCTGAATCCCGTTGTAGCGAGGCTTCGAGAAAGTCAGCGGCGTCAGTGTCGTGCGGATGTCATCGCCGACCGTGAGAGAGTAGAATACCGACCCCTTCGAGTCGGAGGCCACGACCAGGCTGCTGAACCAGTTGCGGTAGTTGGCGTCCTGATAGATCGAGCTGCCCTGCGGGGTGTTGGCCTCCTGCCTCCAGTCGTAGATCAGCCACCCCCTGGTGACGTAGTTCCCGTACACGTCGTAGAAGTAGTCGCCTTCGAGGGCAGTGTTGACGTAGCGCTGGTAGGGAACCCTGGCGTAGTTCGAATACTCCCAGGACTTCCAGCGGTACTCGTTGTAGAGCTCCTGGGGGACGTACCACCTCTTTACCGCCGGGTCGAGGGCGTCGAAGAGCACCCCGGCTCCCCGCGGTTCGAAGGTGACCGTACCTCCGCGCCTCGTCCCCAGGCGGGCGCCGTAGTCCTGCGCCAGGACCGTTGTCGCCAGTACTGCCGCTGCGAGGACGGGGATCAGCAGGCGCGCGTACCCCCTCATGAAAATCCCGGTCATATAGGAACTCTCCCTTTTTTCCAGAAGCGGCGCTCGTCAGTACGCCACGACTACTATCCCACTCGTTTCTTCGTTCCCGGAGTCGGCGTCCACGGATATCCTGAACAGGTAGGAGCCGGGCGGCACTGCGTTTCCGTAGGCATCGGTTCCGTCCCAGCTCCGCGAGTATCTGCCGCTTTTGTCGGTGCCGGTGTATACCTCCCGCACCAGGCGGCCGGAAAGGTCGTAAATCCGCGTCTTTACATCCGCGCTCCCGATCAGGCTCGTCACGTCGTAGTCGAGGACCGTGGCTTCGTTGAAACCGTCGCCGTTCGGAGTAAAGACCTTCGGAGTGGCGCCCGCGTTGATCAACAGGGCTCCTTTTATCGGGACCTGGACGACAATGTTGGCGGCGTTGCGCACCACCTTCCCCCCGGAGGCGGAGGCGATGTCGGCGGCGTTGCCGCCGCTCAACTCCTGCGGCAGGCCCTCCGCCGCGTCGGGAAGCGCCCTGCCTGAGAAAGCGGTCGCGGCCCTCAGCACGGGGCAGGTGAAAGTGACCTTTATTACGGTCATCTCCCCATCCTCGATGCGGCTGGATTCCACGGTGGGAAAACCGATGCGGAACCGCGTCTCCTCGATCAGGTCGATGCTGAGATCTCCGCGGCGGATCGGAAGGGCTTCGAGGTCTGCGTCCCCGAATTCCTCCGCGGAGGTGCTGCCATCCGGCCGTGTATAGGTGATCTCGCCGATGGACAGGACGCGCACCGGCGTCGAAATCTCCAGGGCGCTGAAGCCGAGGTCGATCCCGGGACGCAGATCGGGTATCACGGTGTAGGAGAACTCCCGGGCGCGTCCCAGGTCCGCTTCCCGGGGGCTGATTTCAGCCACGATCCGCTCAGCCAGAGAGGGACCGGAAACGTCGATCGAAAGGGCTCCGACCCTCCTGGCGGAGAACAGGTCGTCGTTCTCGAAATCGATCCTCACCTGGAAATAGCGCGCCGGCCCGGGAGAAACGATCGGAACCCCGCCTTCTCCGGCGGCAATCTGGGAAGCAGTTCCGACCCCCGCCGAGGAGTACGGCGGCGACCAGGTGCTCCAGTTGTCCACGTCGTCCCGCACGAGGCCCTTCACCCCCGACTTGAGGCGGCCGTACTCCCCTTCACTCAATGCGATGGCGTTCCGCTGATCGAGCGGCAACTCGTTGTACAGCCGCAGGGCCGCCCGCGGATCGAGGTCTTCGGCATCGAGAATCTCGACGATCTCCCTCTCCCGGGAACCCTCGTCGAACTCCCCGGCCTCCGCCCAGGGAACCTGCGCCTCGTCAGGGCGGCGGCGGTTGAAGACTACCGGAGTATCGTCGATGCCGGTCCGCGTGCGGATCTCGACGCGCGAGCGCAGAGAATCGCCGATGCTCTCCTCTTCCCAGCGGATCCGGCCCCAGAGGGCGAGGTTTTCGCCGAAATCGAGAATGTTGGTCAGGTACTGCGCCCGGGGCACGAACCCGGCCCCGAAAACCTGGAACTCGGCGATTTCGAAATCGACGGTGGTATGCGATTTCAGCTGGATGTGGCGAACGAGCTGGGGCTCGATCTCCAGCTCGACGACCGGCTTGTCGTTCTGCAGCTCGAGCAGGACTCCGGGGCCGAATATCGGCCGGCCGCTGATCTGGGTTTCGTCGGAGCCGTCGTTGAGAAACAGCTCGAACGCCCGCAGGAAATCGTCTTCGAACGGAAACGCCTCGGTCGCGTAGGCCTGGTCGGCGTTCCTGGGGAAGAACTTGAACCTGCTGACGCCGAACTGCGAGCCGAGGTCGAACTGCAGTACGACCCCGAGGGTGTTCACCTGCCTCCCGGGGGAGTCCTTTCTCTCGAAGGCGGTCTCGCCGTCGTCGTCGACCATAAGGGGCAGGACCGTATCGAGATTCTCCAGCACGCTCGGCGCCGTAATCACACCCCCCCGCTGGAGCAGGCCAAGGGCGATATTCTCTGACTCGTCGGCCAGTTCCGGCGACATCCAGCCTTCCCTGGTGCCGAAGTCGATCACTCCGCCGGGAGTGTTTCCCGACTCGATCGCCTGCGACCCTATGATGTAGACCGGCGTGATGCCGTCGCCGCCGCCGCTCCACTCGATGCCGCTCTCCCCGCCGAAGACTATCGTGCGCCCGTTCGCCGCACCCCCCGAGAAAGCGACAATCAGTACCCCCGCAAGCAGCCCCAGAAGAGGCTCGTTTCTCGAGCGGCGAGCCGGTTCCCCGCGCCCGGTTCGTTCAGCATTCATGAGACAGTCGGAATCCTTCCCCCGACTGACGGGGGAATATCGATTCTGGGAATCGAAATGCGGTTGTCATGGCATACCGCCGCATATGGGTGGCGGCGACGGGAGCCGCAGATTGGAACTCCCGGTTCCACTCCCAGGCCGGCAGGGACAAAAGAGACGGTCCCATTCAGTATGCCACGTGGATCAGCCGATGGGCGGATGTCGAGGTTGCCGACGCGGAATCGACATCGATCCGGATTCTGGCGATGTAGATCCCCGGTGGCACCAGGGACTGCGAATCGTCGTCGCCGAGCCAGGAGACCGCGTAGGAACCACGCGGATCCACCCTCTTTTCCATTTTCTGACGGACGACACTGCCTCCGAGGTCGAAAATCGTCAACGTAACCTCGCGCTCGCTGTTGATGCGCGAGACCGTGAAGTGGAAGGTCATAATGTCGTTGATGCCGTCGCCGTTGGGAGTGATAACCCCCGAACCTGTCGAGAGATTGCTGATAACCTCGTTTCCGGAAAGAGCGAGGACCGCTGTAGTCTGGCTGTTGACCAGTTCGGTGGCGTCGCCGGCGTCGACGCGCTGCCAGAAACCGGGCTCCTCAGAATTCTGTCCGGCCACCTTGAACGAAGTACTCGTCGAGAAAATCGTCGGCCTGAAGCGCACCTCGACGAGGTCGGTTCCCCTTTCCACAGGTTCCGGCAACCGGAACCACAACGTGCTGTCCGCCGAATCGATCACCTCCAACTCGGCTGCCGGATAAATTTTTGCCGCGTCGCCGGCGAAATCTTCGTCGCTGCCGACGAGCGCCTCGACCAACTCCATCGTGGCCCCCCCGGTCGCCTCTATCCTCAGCTCGTCGAACCGCTGTCTGGAGCTGGAAAACGAGGGTCGTATGAAGAAGGACAGATCCAGTGGTTTTCCCAGATCCACGACCTGGCTGGGAAACACTTCGCCGACCATGCGATCGGCGACCGGATCGGAAAAATCCACCGCGATCGAATGCAGGGAGGCACCCGCGTCGGCACTTGCGGAGAACAGGGTAGCGCGGATCTGCATGAACTCCCTGGGGCTCGGGGAGGTGATGTCGGCCCCCTTGAACTGGTACGGCGGACTCCAGGCAGACCAGTCTCCTCCGGGTGTAAAAAAGCTTTTTACCTCCCCTTTCTTCGACTTCGGAAGGCGGTCGTATTTCGACTTTGCCGCCGCGGGATCGTCGACCGGTTCCACGGGATTCCCGTTGGAATCGAAATAGAGGAAATTCTCGATCAACTCGTTCCCGGAACGGGTCTGGATCTCGATGCGGGTCCCCCCGGGAAGGTCCGCTTCCCAGGAAATCGTGCTGAGGTTCTTGCTCCCGCCCAGCTCGATGAGATCGGAATCCATCACCAGTTCCGGAACGAAACCTTCCCCGTACAACAGCATTTCGGCGAAAGCGGTGAACGTTCCCAGAACCCCGCCTCCTCCCGGGTTTGATTTGAGGGTGCCGATCGTGCCCCTGAGATAGCGCACCCGGGTAGGCTCGATATCGTACTGGCGGAATTTCTGCGCTCCCTCACCGGCGCAGTGATCGCAGGAGTACCCGAAATGGGATCCCACTCCTCCCACCCCCAATCCGGTCACTTCACCCGCCGCCCGGTTCCATTTGATGCTGCCGTCAGGAGCGCGGCTGCCGTCCGACACATCCACGGCCATCTCGTCGATCGCGTCCTTGCCGTCCATCAGGAACTGCATGGTGTCGATCCAGTAGAGAGCACCCAGGTCGACGACGAAGTCGGCCGGACCGAAGTGCCTGAACAAGGTTACGGTGTGCGCCGTCGAATGCCTGCCGTCTACCGCGACCGCGGTGATGTCCTTCCAGCCCAGGCCGGGACTCGGAAACTCGATGTTGACGCTGCCGCCCCGTTCCGCCATTCCAAGCGCCAGGTTGTCGCCCGAGGTCCAGACCTCGATCTCGGCGACTCGCGGGCGCTCTCTCCTGAAATACCTGATCGAGCCCCGGCGTTCCGCCCGGATGTTTTCGTACTCGCCGGGGGAGATCAAGGTCTCGCGACCTGATGGTTCGCGCCGGTAGTGATCGACTGCACCCCGCTCGTGGTCCGGGAGGGCGAGATACCTTTCCTCTGCGGTCATCCCTCCTTCGGGCAACACCTCGGAAGCCCTGTCGAAATCGCTGTCGGTGGCGATGACCTGGATCCTGTCTATGGCATCCCCGGCGAAGTTGCTGCTGGCCCGAATCAGGGACTCCGGGGGCCGGAAAGTGTTGTTGGCCTCGGGGTCCGGAACAAACTCGAACACCTTCCGGCTTTTGTTCGGCTTGTCTGTCCTTCCCAGCTCCCAGTACTTGGGTATGTCCGGAGCACCGTTAAGCCAGAGCTCGGGGGCCCCCCTGGGAGGAGCGTGGCGCCAGGCCAGGACCTTGAACTGCAGGAACGGATCCCCTTCCCCTTCCTCCGCGAAGCGCACCACCACTCTGTTGGCGACTACTATGCGCCCGAGGTTCACCTCCGCCCACCATTCGGACAAGGGCCTGTCCGTATCGGGCCCCCAGGTCGTCGCCGGGTCGCCGTCGATCAGGAACCGGGCCTCGCTGCCGTTGGATCCCGCGCTGACCCCTCCCGGTCCATCGTCGAAGGCCGCTCCCTGGGCCTCGTTCTCGAACTCCGTGGCATTCAGGGCAGCGTTGATTTCCTTCCGCATGAAACGAGGTCCGACCGAGCCATCCCCGGTTATTTCCGCAGTGCCTCCGGCGACGGCCCACTGCTCCCAGTGGGAGCTGCGGTCAACGACGATTTCGTTTCCCCGGATGCTGTATCCGAGCTGGGCGGAAAGCTCGCCCGCAAACGATGCAATGACAGCCAGGGCAGCGGCGAAAGAAAAAGGACGTACGAACTGCGCCCTGGAGGCGATCGTCAGTCCTGCGTTTCTCGCACCCCCGTCCGGTCTGATCCGATTCAGGCGCGAATGACACATTTCCATGTTGAACGGCAATGCCTGCATAAAGAGAACAGGGGGGGCCCCAATCGTCAGAGCCCCCCCTGCAAGTTACTGCGTCCTCTACTCGTTACCTCATTACCCCCTCGAGATTACTCCTCGATGAGGAAATCGGACTTGATACGACCCCAGGTGTCGGTCTCGACAGCGGTGGGCCACAGGTCACTTTCGATTTCGAGCAACTCGAAGTCGGCGAGCAGGCTGCTGTTGCGCCAGGTGTCGTGCAACGGCGGGAAATCGTACGAAGCCGAGTAGCGCTCGCCTTCGACGGGTACGTCGAAGTCCTTGAACATGTAGGCGATGCCGAGGATACGCCCCACTTCCAGATCGACGATCGTGCTGCGGGCTTCGCCGTCTTCACCGCGGTACAGGTTCTCCCACGGGGTGACCATCATCTCGTAGGTGCGGCTGCCGGATTCGTAGAGCTCGGCATTGACCGTCCAACCCACCTCGAGGTACTGGGGAGTCAGGATCTCGCGACCGGTGGTCAGGAAGTTGTCGTTTCCGACAAAACCGCGGCCGAGCATGAAGATGTAGTAGCCGTCGAGGGGCGGGGTGTAGTAGCGGTAGTTCTGGCCCGAGACGAAGATCAGGTCGATCTGGTCGTCGTGTTCCTCTGCGTGCCAGTCACCGTTCCACAGGTCGCCGCCGCTGTGGTCGGCATCGACGATGAAGTCGAAACCGTCATCCCAGTCGACGCCCGAGGGATCTTCCTTGTCCCTCTTGAAGTAGTCGTCGAACACGTCGGCGGTCACGTAGAGACGGTTGGTCTCCTCGTTCCAGCCGAGGATGTGCTTGACGTTGAAATCGTCGAGCCTGACTTCGGTATCGTTTCCGATCACCGTCTCTTCGAAGTCATTCTCGCGAGTCACCCAGTACGACTCCGGAACCATGTCCCAATCGCTGAGATCGCCATCGATGGCCGGGATGGCGTGGGTCGGGAACGCGACCGCGAAGTACGTCACACCCGGAGGCTCGTGCGCCGAGGCGGCGCTGAGGCCCAGGATGAGACTGAGCGAAAGAAGGCCCTTCATGGTTTTCATTGCTTTGACTCTCCTCACGAACTGAAGGGGTTGAAGAAATGCAATCGCCACACTCTGTGTCGTTGCATGGAAGCCGGTTGACAGGCAACCGTCACTGGATCGCTTGTGGGGGAATGTCAGTAAGCTGCCTCAGCCCATTGAAATTCAGTGGTCCCACGGACTGTTTTCGGACAGCGGATTCATTCAATGTAATCACAGCCGGTGCCGCAAGGCAAGAGTAAAACAGCCGAAGGGGAACAATTGGACATCGGTGAACATTTGCTCCAAACAACAACTCCCGGTTCCCGGCGACGGCCCCTTCATTCATCCCTTCCGAGGAAACGCCGCACCGAGGCGGCAAAGGGGTGATCCGGCCCGAGACCCTTCAGGGCAACCTCGTATGCGCGGTGGTACTGACCGGTGTTGTAGAGCGCTTTTGCGAGGTTGAAGCAGGCGGTGGGGTGGTCGGGGGCGAGGACGAGAAGCCGCTCCCAAACCTCGATCGCTTCCCCGATCCGGCCGCTGCCGGCGCAGGCGACCGCCAGGTCGTTGTAGTATTCCGGATCGTCGGGAACCAGGTCCACCGCCGCCCTCAACAAGGGACGGGCGCGATCGTGGGCGCCCAGTTGTCCATGGGCGACTCCCGCGTTTCCCAACAGGCGGCAGGCATAGGCATCGGGAAGCAAATCGGACAATTGCGGTACCCTCAGGGCCCGCTCGAATGCCTGCACTGCCTGGTCCCAGTCGGAGTCCCGCATCGCCAGATGCCCGATCCGCGCGTTGAGGAGCACATCGAACAGGGTAGCGGCTCCGGGTTCGGGCACCTCCGTGTCGGACCCCAGTGTTCCCAGCCGGATCGTGGGCCCGGTTTGCTCCAGTCCGGCGAACCCCGAAAGCGGAAGGAAAAACCAGTCCATGGGATCGAAATCGGCCGCAGCCACCCTTTTTCCCGGAGAAAATGTCTGCCGCCAGGAAGCTGAAGGGACGAGTTCTGCGGCCTTTGGCGACACCTCGGCATCGGCGCAGAGGGGGTGTAGATAGTCCAACAGGATCACCCCCGGACCCGCCGCGGGTTCCTGCCTCGCCCTGTCGAGAACAGAAGCCGGACCCGGTTCGAGATATAGCCGCGGCAGACGATGGCGCTGGCGCAGCCAGTCGTACGCCGCAATCAACCTGTCCTCGCCAAAACTGCGAAGGAAATGCGTCTGCCTGACGAGGACCCGGTGCGGCGTCAGCACCTGGATGTTCCCGCATTTGTCGGGGAGGTGCACCAGCCGCCTGCGGTCGGGGAAGTGGTTTCCCATCCAGGAGACGGCCTGCTCGCGGGTATCGCTGCCGGACAGCAGGGCCCGGGTGCGCAGCGAGGTCCAGGCCGGCTCCGCCAGCAGTACGGCCAGGGCCCCGGCCAGAAGCGCCGGGCTGCGGCGCAACCCAAGCAGGGGGCGCACCATCAGCACCGACACGACCGGGGTGAGGGGCAGCGCGTAGCGCATGAAAACCGACCCGGCTGCCGCCAGCAGAATCGCGAAGGCACCCAGCCCCGAAAGCAGCACGACTTCGTCCCGGCTCAGGCCCCCCGGCTTGCGCGCCAGTGCCAGAAACAGGAGTGCCGCACCCCCCAGGCCGAGTCCGAAACGCAGGGTGTAGCGCAGGTGAAAGAAAAGGGGCCGTTCCGCTGCTGCATCCGGGATCAGATGATCGCGTCCCATCTCGGAGAAATCGCTCCAGAAAGCCGCCGCGTCGAGCCATACGTACGGCGACGCCGCACAGAAGGCCAGAACTGCCGCGGCGCCGGCGCACCAGATGCCGGGTTGCCTCAGGGAAGGGGTCCTGAGCAAGGCCGCGGCCGCAACCGGCACCGCCGCCAGGGCCGCGGGGTACTTGGTCGCCCCTGCCAGCCCGACGAAGAGCCCGGCGGCGAGCGCGTCGACGCTGGTCCCTCGTTGGCGCATGCGCACCGCGAACACCAGGGCGAGACTGACCCACAGCACCGCCGGGGTGTCGGTGTTGGCGAGATGGGCGAAGCGCACCGACAGGGGCATCAGCGCCAGGAACAGGGCGGCCAGGAGCCCCCCGGCAGCGCCGTAGAGGAGACGCCCGAGAAAGCCCGTGACCGCCACTGTCGCCGCCGCCATCACGGTGCCGAAGCCCCGGGCAAGGGACAACAGATCGCTGCCGTCGACGAAGTACCGGTAGGCGACGAACTGTTCCAGGGGGCCGCTGTCGGCCAGGGCGAACCTTACGAAATAAAGGAGGGATGCCAGGTAGAACTGGAGCGTGGGATAGTTGAAGAAGTGGGGGTTGAGATCGCCGCTCCAGAACCCCAGCGGTATCAGGACCAGGGATTCCTCGTCGAAGTGGGACCATTCCGGGGCCGGGAGCGGCCAGCGCAGCCACAGCGAGAGGAGCACCGTCCCCCCGAGCAGCCAGAACCAGTATCTGGCGGCGAGCCGGGAAGATCCGGATGCCCGCGTGCTCACCCTCTGCCGGTTGCGCGCTTGCATGCGAGGTGTCCGGGCGGCACCCCGCTACAGGGCCGACGCCAGGGCATCCTCGCGGATCTCCACCTCGGAGGCGTACTTCTCCCGAATTCTTTCCACTTCGCTTTCGAACAGCCGCTGCTTCCGCAGCCACCTGACGGTGGCGACGACGCGGCGCTCGACCTCCTCGAAGGTGACCTGCCGGCGGTCCCTGGACAGAACCCGGAAGACGGAGTACCCCTCAGCCACCTCCAGCGGACCCATCAACTCACCGATGGGAGCGGTCCTGGCCGCCGCTTCGAGGCCGCCCCAGGCCGCTTTCTCGAATGCATACAGCTCGACCCTGCCGTTTTCGTCCCGGTGATCGAGAGCCCGCTCCGAGCGCGCCGCCAGCTCGGCGAACGCCGCCCCTTTTTCGATCTGCTTTCTCAGGCCGAGCGCCTCCTCTTCGGTGGCGACGAGGATCTCGTCCATGACGATCAGCTCGGGATCGGCGAACACGGCGGCGTGGTCCTCGAAATACCGGCGCGCTTCGTCCCTGGAGACCTCCAGCCTTCCCTCGAGAACGGAGGCGCGCAGTTCGACGATCAGCAGCCACCGGCGCTGCCTTTCGAGCCAGGCGACTACCGCGGGTTCCTCGTGTATCCCGGAGCGCACCGCGGCCTCCATGAACACCGCGTCCGGCACCAGAAAGCGGGTGGCCGCGTCGATGACGTCGTCAGCCTTCTCCATGGAATCCGGCCGTTGGCGCCGGACCTTCAGGGCTTCGATCAGATCCCCCGCAGTGATGCTTCCGCCGGTGAAGGTGTAGAGGACGATCGAGTCCTCCTCCTCCGGGGAGAAGGGCTTGTCGATGCGCGCCCGGGAAAGGAAGCGGTCGACCCCGCCGCGATTCAGCTCGAGCCGGTACTCCCGCGCCAGCTCCTCCGCCAGCTTGTCGCGCGCCTCCCGGAACTTGAGACTCTGGAATTCCTTCACCACTTCCTGCAACGCCATCGGCCCCAGCTTCACACTGGTCTCGTCCGTAACCTCGACGACCGCCCAAAGTCTCCCGGGGAATCTGATCGGCCGGGAGACTTCGCCCACCTCGAGAGAAAACAGGGCGTCGCGGAAGACCGGATCGATCTCCACCTTGACGGAAGCACGCCCCCTGTCTCCCCCGTGCTCCGCGGTGGCCCTGCTCAGCGACATTTCCCGGGCGACCTCTTCGAAACTCCTGCCGCCGTCGATTTCGGCGCGGGCGCGCTCCGCCGCCGCCTTCGATTCGACAATGATCTCGCTGAACCGGATCGCCCGGTCGTGCTCCTCCCTGGCGACGAACTCCTCGAACTCCTCCGGGTTCGTCTCGATTTCGATTTCACGCGCCTGAAAAAGGCCGACGATCCTTTCCCTTCTGGCCTTGCTCAGCTTCTTGAGGAAACCGCGGCTCTGATCGAGACCTCGCGCCTGCGCCTCGAGCCGCAGAATCTCCCTGTCCGTCATCGTCCGCAGGTGGTTTTTCGCCCTTTCGATTCCGGCCGTTTCCCCTCGCAGCTGCTCGGGCATTCTGCCGCTGAATTCCCGCAGGTCGGCCGCGGTGATCTCCATATCCCCGACCCTGGCAACTACCGCATCCCGGTCGGGAGCAGTCTCGACAGCTGCCGGCGCCTCATCTCCCGACGGAACAGGCACCGGCGCCTTTTCGTCCGGCGGCGCCGAGCAGGCCGCCAGGACAAGGACCAACCAGGCAGGACGCGGCCGGGAGGACCCCGGGCCGCGGCCGCCTGCCAGGGTCGCGGTACATCCGTCTTTGCTGCGAATGCTGATCATCCTTCCTTTGTTTCCTCTGTTTTCCCGGTTGTGAAACCGTTGCGGCAGGGGCTGGCTGTGGCGGGTTGTTAAGGATACAGAACCGATTTCACATGGCAAACCGGACCCCGGTCCTCGCGATCTTCCTGCTCGCCCTTCTGCTGCGTCTGGGTTACCTCGCCGACGTCTCCGGGTCACCCTACTTCGACACCCTCATCCTCGACGCCGAGGAATACGACCACCTCGCCGGGGAACTGAGGCGCGGGAACTGGCGGCTCGACGAAAAGCAGACCTACGTCCACGGCCTGGGGTATCCCGCGTTCCTGGCCGCCCTCAAGATCCCCGGCTTCGGAGCGGCCGACTTCCGGCTGTGGCAGGCGTTCCTGGGGGCGCTTTCGTGCGTCCTCGTCTACCGCATCGCCCGCAATGTCTTCGACCGCGGCGCGGCCGCGATCGCCGGTACGGCCGCGGCGGCCTACTGGCCTTTCCTGTTCTTCGGCGGCGAACTGTTCGCGACCACCCTCTTCATTTTCATACAGCTGCTGCTGGTAGACACGCTGCTCCGCTTCGACGGGCGCCCCGGCCACGGTACTGGCGCGGCAGCGGGAGTTCTCCTGGGCCTGCTCGTCGCGACCCGCGCCAACGCCCTGCTGGCAATCCCCGTGGTCTTCTGGTGGATCTGCCGCCGCCCCCGCGCGGCTCACGACGGCGGCCGGCGGCGCCTGTGGCCCTCCTTCGCGATTGCCCTCGTGCTGACCCTTTCACCGCTGGCGCTGCGCAACCACATCGTGCAGGGGGGGCCGCTGCCGTTCCAGGGGGCGTGGAGTTTCTACATGGGGGCCAACCCCGAAGCGGACGGCACGCCGTACGTCCGCCAGGGGCTGCAGTGGCAGCGCCACGAGCTGCTGCCGCTGCGGGCCGGATTCGTCGAACCGGTTTCACGGGGCTTCTACTACCTGCGCTCCGGGGTCGGTTTCGCCGCGGAAAACCCCTCCCAGTACCTGCATCTGCTCTATCGCAAGTTCCGGCTCTTCTGGAACGCCTTCGAGATACCGGTGAGCAGCGACCTGTCGTATTACCGGGAACATTCGATCCTGTACCGGATACTCCTCGTCAACTTCGGCGTCGTCGCCCCCCTGGCTGTCGCCGGCCTGTTTCCGGGGGGGCGCCGCGATGACCGTTACCTCCTGTTGTGGACCTTCGTGCTGGTATCCCTCGCCACCGGGATGCTGTTCACTGTCAGCGCCCGCTACCGCGTCCCCGCCGCCCCGTTCCTCATCATCCTCGCCGCCCACGGATTCTCGCTTCTCGCGGCCTTTCTGCGCGCCGGGGACTGGCGCCGGACCGCGGGCTTGGCCGCCGTGCTCGCCGCCGCCGCCGCCCTCGTTCACACCGGCGTCGACGCCAGGCAGGTGGACCACGTCCGGCCCGCCTTTCTCATGGGGATGGTTCATTTCAGGAGCGGGGATCCGGCCGCCGCGGAAACAGCCTACGCAAACGGGCTGGCGGAGAATCCCGACGACCCCGACCTCTGGAACGGCCTGGGAACCGCCTGCGCAGCCCAGGGCCGTCACGGCGACGCGGAGGACGCCTTCGAAAGGGCCATCGCCCTCGCGGAGGATTACGCGCAGCCGCGATTCAACCTCGGGGCCCTGTACCTCCGGCTCGGCCGGCGCCGGGAAGCGATCGCCGCGCTCAAACAGGGGCTGGCAATCGACCTGCGGCCGATACCCCGGTACCAGGGGAACCTCGCCCTCGGCGACGCTTATATGCAGGAGGAGCAGTTCGGCGAGGCCGCCCGGGCTTTCGAACGCGCCCTCGAGCACCGGCGGGACCCCAACGCCTACTACGGGCTCTCGAACGCCAGGGGGAAGCTCGGGGATGCAGGGTCCCAGGTCCGGGCCCTCGAACAGGCGGTGGAGCTGGATTCCACCTTCGCCCCGGCGTTGCGCAACCTCGGTGTGCTCTACCTCCTGCGCGGCGATCCGGAAGCTGCCGAGGCCGCCCTCCTGCAGTCGATCCGCCACGATTCCACGTCGGCTGTGGCGCACCGGAACCTGGCGGCGCTCTACTCCCGGCGCGGGCAGACCGGGCGCGCCCGCGCCGCCCTCGACAAGGCGGAGCGGTTGTCGGAAGGGGAACCGGCGAGCGGCAGGCGGTCGCGTTGATGGCTTTCAGGACCGGAAGCGTCCAATCCCATATGAAGGACTCTCCCATTATGAAGGACTCTCCCATCTACATTCCCGCCTGCGACTGGGACGCGACCGCATCCCTGCCGCAATCCTGGGGCCCACCGCCCCCCGGGTGGAAGTACGCCAAGCGCATGGTGCTGGTGAACGACACGGCGCACGAGCGCCGGGGAGAACCGGTCGAAGCGGACGTGGACATTCACGCCGGCCAGATTACCGACCTCGGCCGCGAGATCCGCGTCGCCCGTCTCCACGGCGAAACCGGTCCTGTAGAAGTAGTCCCGAGCCAGGTTCACCTCGTGGACCGCGAGGACGGGTTGCTGCGCTGCCGGTTGTTCTTCCTCGCCGATGCGGCGGCCGGGGGTTCGGCGACCTACCTCCTGCTGTACGGCAACCCGGAGGCGCCCGCCCCCTGCTACGACACCGGCCTCGAGGTCTCGGGTGAGGGGTACGCCCTCGAGGTGGAAAACGAGCATTACCGCGCGGTCCTCGGGAAGATGAACGGCAACTGGAAGGATCACTACTCGAAAAGGGGCCCGGCAGAACTCGTAAACCGGCACGGCCACGGCGTCGAAGGCACCATTCACTGGGGGCCGGACTGGAGCGACGAGCGCGTCGGCCGCTACCGGCTCACCAACTGGGACGGCCCGCCCCTGTTCGACTACGAAGTGATCAGGGGACCGGTCTGCGTGCGCATCCGCCGCTGGGGGCACCCGATCCTGTCGATCGGCCCCCGGGTCGGCCGGCCTCACAAGGTCATGGCTGCCGTGACCTACAGCTTCTGGGCCGGTCAGCCGTACGTCATCATGGAATCGAAGCTCGATGTTCTCGAGGACGTGCGTTTCCGCGACTGCCGCAACGACGAGTTCGTCATCGGCGAACAGCTGCCCGAACGAGCCTGGATGGGGCAGGATGGAGAGATCGGTTTCGGCGCCCGCGGCTGGAAGCGGGAGGACCCTCGCTGGGTGACCCATTTCAACCGCGAAACCGGCGAAGGATTCGGCAGCATTCACCTCGAATTCGAAAACACCAACCCCGGCTGGCCGCAGCCGGCCCACGCCGGATTCTCGCACACCGGCACCTGGGTCCGCTATCCGGTGCAGCACGCGGCGATGCGCGCCGGCGAGCACGTGTACGAGAAGAACGCCTACGTCCTGCACCGGTACGAAGAAGGGGGAGAACACCGCGGCCTCGCCGACCTCGTCGGCCACCAGGAGCGCCTTCTCAACCCGGTCACCCAGGGGGAAGCCCACCCGGTTCCCAGGCCGGTCAGCCTCGACAATGCAATGGACGCGCTGCGGGCAACGAACGAATTCGAGCTCTACGTCGAGGGGTCGCCCTGGGGGCAGCGCCAGCTCAGCTTCGTCGATATCGGCATCGTTCAGGAGGTCGCCATCGAGGGCAGTGACATCCGCGTCGACATCGTCATGCCGTACGCAGGCCGCGAGACTTGGTTCGACTGGTTTTCCGACGGCATCGAGGAGCGGCTCCGCGCCCGCCTGAGCGGCGTCGGAGAGGTCGAAGTACGCCTCGTCCGCGAGCCCAGGTGGACTCCGCAGCGATTGAGCGACCGGGCCCGCCGCGTCATCGGGCCCGGGGAGCAGTAGGGGCTCCTACAGCACCAGTTCGTCCGGCGGCTCGTAGTCGCTCTTGCGCGGGTCCCAGCGGGTTCCGCATTTGTCGCTGATGACCACCCATTCACCCGGGCTGAGGTTGCCCTGGTGGTGGTAGTTGAAACGCCTGAGCCCGGCGGCCTCGGCGGCGTCGAGCAGCATCTTGAGGTCGCGCGCCGACATCGGGTCGCCGTCGTGGGGAAAGCGGCCGGTGTCGAGCCAGGGCACGATGCGTTCCGGATCGTCGACCGAGGCCAGGGCCCGCCGCGTCTCCTGCGTTACCACCTCCTCGAAAAACTCCGGACTGAGGGCGCTCTCGAAATCGAGCATGTCGTCCCCCACGCCCGGCAGGACGACGCCGAAGAGAGCTTCCACGACATCGAGGGTGTCGGCCACGCTGATCCCCGGATTCCACTCCAGGAGCGTCTGCGAATAGCGGTAGACCGTGCCGAGGAAACCGTCGAAGCCGCGCTGAAAGAAGTAGTGCTTCGGCATCAGGAAATCCATGAACCGGCCCAGGTCGGCAAAGTCGTACCCGCACAATGGGGCGAAGGCGGCCGAGCGCGGGCCGCATCCCAGGCGCACCGGGCGCTCCAGCTCGGCGGCGACGCCTTCGCGGATGCGGCGGAAATAGCGGGTCAGCGAGTCGGCCCGGAACGACATCCAGGCCATCAGGTCGGGATCGGCCCCGAGCATGCGGTAGGCTCCGACCAGGCCGCCGCGGGCGTGTCCGCGGATGCGCACCGGGTCGAGGTTGTGGAACAGGGAAAGGAGCCTGTCTTTGGCCGCCACCATAGCCTCGTAGTCGTACCCCAGATCCGCGGCCATCGGCGCTGCGGATTCCGGCAGGTCGTGAAAGAAGAAGGAGCGGTGGTCCATGTGATGGGGGGCGATTTCGTACCCCCACTCCGGCCCGTCCATCACGGCGCCGTCCGCCATCGGGAAGTGCTCCAGGGTGTCGACCATGCGCGCCACCCGCGATGCCAGCGTCCTGTCGTCGTGCAGGTGGTGGCCCTGCCCGCCCGGACCGGCGCCGCCGTCGGCGTACATGCAGTAAACCTGCATGCCCCGATCCCTGGCGGCGTTCATCGTCTTTTCGAGCAGGGCCCGTTTCCCGGGCAGCTTGTGCTCCGGCGGCGGCGGCGGCTCTACCCCGAGCCGCGCATACACGGACGGGTTCGGATCGTACGCCTCGGCCACGGTGTCGCCGGCCGGGGCGGCCTGCGCGTTCTTCGACAGTTTCGAAGTGCCGAACACGAGCGGACCGAACACGACGCCGTCGACGCCCCCCCCCGCCCAGGCGTCGAGTATGCGCTCGTGATCGTTCATCACGCTCTCGAGATCCCGCATTACATCCATCCACAGCTTCATGGTCGACCCTCCTTATTTCCTTCTGTTCTCCTGTCGCCGCCGCCGGGAGTTTGAGGCCTTCCACGAGCACAGCACGGCTCCCGCGGCTGCCGGCGGACAGCCGAGCCGTCCCCGAGAACACCCCCGGCGAACCGGCCCGGACAGCCCGAGTCCTTTCACGAGCCCTTGCGCTCCCAGGGGCCGAGGTCGGGGTCGACGAAGTCCCGGTGGAAGCTCTTCCCCTTCAGGTACCTGACCTCGATCTCGACGTCGCGGACGCTCGCCTCCGGAATCACCGCCGGATCCCTGCGCACCAGGGTCACCTCCAGGACGTTGCCGCCGCGGGCAGGCCAGTGCTCCCGGTCGAGCCGGAAAATGAACCAGTACCCGAAAACCCGGAACCTCGGCGCCGACATGACGTACATCTGGTTGAGCCGGCGCAGCAGACGCTCCGGCAGGACCCTGCCGTTGAGCGCGAACTCGATGCGGTCCAGCTCCGTGACCTCGGCCAGCCGCACCCGCAGGAGCACCTCGTGCACCCTGCCGGCGCGGTCCCGGCACGGCAGGTCGTCGCTGACGGCGAACTCCAGGCGCACCGCCGCCCCTTCCTGCAGCGGCGCGGGCAGCGGGTCGGGCTTCTGCGGCGGCACCACCGGTTTCGGCGGCGCTTCCGTCGCAGTCGGCACGCGGTAGAACTTGTCCTTCGCCGCCATCACCTCCGGGTCTGCGATTTCGCGCAGCTTCTCGTAGAATTCCGCCCCGTACGGCCAGCTCCCGAACCAGTGCGCGAGGTAGAGGCCGTCGATCCCCTGCGCCCAGAAGTTGCAGGCCCCCGCCCTCATCATCTCGATGGTCCCCTCCCCGATGCGGTCGGAGTTGACCCGGTTCTGGATGGCGGCGATCACCCGGCATGAGGTGCCGCGCGCCGCCTCGACGAAGGGAGTGAAATCGGCCGACGGGTCCGCCATGCCGGAGGCCTCCGGGATCACCGCGTCGACGATTCCCCGCCGCATCCACTCCAGCGGCTCGAGGCCGACCGCCAGCCCCCCTTCGACGTCGGCGGGCACGTGCACGGCAAGCTCCCGTCCGCCGCCCCGGGCCTTGACCGCCTCGCGCACCTGTCCGATCCACTCGGTCATGATCGGCCTTCCCGCTTCCGTTTCGTCGGGGTGGAAATACCAGGGGGTGTAGTTCAGCTGCAGCTCGAAGCCGTCAACCGGGTAGTTGGCCACGACCTCCTCGACAACGGCCAGGGTGCGTGCCCGCACCTCCGGGTGGGCGAAGTCGGGGCAGCGGTAACCCGGCCAGTCGCGCTCCACCCCGCCCCTGGAGCCTATGTCGAGCGGGTGCAGCCTGAACCGCCAGTCGTCGGCGGAGAAATCCTCCTCCTCCCAGCTTTTCAGCATGCGCTCCCTCGGCCCCTGCTGGGCCAGCAGGGTGGCGTAGAGCTGCATCCCCTTGGCGTGGGCCCGCTCGCACAGCACCCGCAGAGGGTCGTTCCCCCCGGCGACAAGGGATCTGAAGTTCTGGTTGGCCCTCCGCCAGATCAGGTGGGGCCACTTCTCGACGTCCCGGCCCCAGAGCTCACCGGCCCGGGAATCGTAGAGAAGGCTGCGGATGTCCCCCAGGGTCAGCATCAGCGCCTCCACGGGAGTGCCGACCAGCTCGTCCACGGCGGCCTCCAGCTCCTCTCTCCGTATCGGGGGCTCGTACATGTAGATGAGGGGATGCCGCCCGTCGTGGTCGAACATGATGCGCGGTTTTGCCATGGTTCCCGAGTCCTTTTCGGCAGGGAATCCCGCCCGTTGCCCCCGGGCGGGACCGCATGCCATCTTGTCCCTCCCTTCTGCGCGGGGATCCGGGAGACGAATCCGATCCCCCGGCCTGCCCCGCTTCCACACCCTTCCGGATGGCGACCAAACTATGGAGAAATAAACCCTCTCCCGAAACGACGGTATCAACGAGGCCTTCGCCGGCATCGCCCGGGCGGCCGACGGCACCCCGGTCTGCACCTGTCGCGGGAGCATGTGCCGCAGCCGGCGCCCCTTCTCGCGCAGCGTCGTCAGGCGCAGCGGCGACCCGGGGCTGACCCGGGGGCGGCGTCAGGTGATCCGGTATTCTGGTTGGCCCAAGAGGGATGGCCTATTCTACAGCCTGCGCCCCGATCCTTTCCCCAAGTCGCACGGGTACAAGGCGCGCCATTTCAAAACCCCGGACACTTCCCGGAATACCGGCTGCCTGCCCGGCCACCTTACCCAACCATTGCTTCCCCTGGTCCCGCCGAGGGGACAGCAGTTCGAGAGGAGACAACAATGCGAGAGAAGCGCATCCTTATTGGAGATTTCACCCGCAAGGAGTTCAGGGAGATGCTGGCAGCCGGCACCATCGAGGCCGCGGTGGTGCCGACCGGCACCATCGAGCAGCACCTCGAGCATCTCGAAATGTGCCACGACAGCGCCGCGGTCACCCACGTGGCGCACCAGGCCGCCCTGGCCCTGCACCCGAGGGTGGTGGTGGCGCCGACGGTGCAGGTCGGAGTGTCCGAGCACCACATGCCCCACCCGGGGACCCTGACGACCCGCGTCGGCACCTTTCTCGACTACGTATTCGACATCTGCGAAAGCATTACCCGCGCCGGCATCGGCAACATTCTCGTCCTCAACGGCCACGGCGGCCACATACACGCCCTCGGCAAGGAGATGATCCGCTACCGCCAGCTCCTCAGAGCCAACGTGGTCTGCATCTCCTACTGGGACCTGTACACGCAAGAGGAGGCCCACTCGCTCATGGACAGCAAGCGCCTTCCCGGACATGCCAACGAGTTCGAAACCTCGTTTGCCCTCGCCGCCTTCCCGGAGCGCGTCCACGTCGAGGATATCGACGACGCCGACACCAGGCTCGCCACCGCGGAGAAGGGGCGTCGCGCCATCGAGATCGTGGTGCCCCGCGTGACCGGGGTGCTGGAGCGGATCTCGAAAGGGGAGACTCCCGCGATCGAGGCGCGCACCTTCAACCCCGACGGCACCGTTACCGGGGCGGAGAACTACTCCTACCAGGCCGGAAGATCGGAGACTTAGTGGCCCGGTCCGGCATTTCCCTGCCGTTCTTCCCCCGAGCCATTTGAGGGCCTGGCACCGACCTTCCATCCGTTCGCCACCTTGAATCGCCGCGGACCACCCGCCCGGAACCACCCTGTCGCCGTGGTTGCGGCCGTCGCCTGCGCGCTGCTCCCCTGCCGGATGGCCGCCGACGACCTGCGCACCCTGACCTTCGGCGGACGCACCGGGGAATCCTGGGGCGACTGGGTGGACCTGAACGTCATGGCCGATCACGCCGCCGTTGCCGGCGCTCTCCAGCCGCGCGAGCTGCTGCCCGGCCGGAACCTCCTGCACGAGCTCTTCAACAGCCACACCTGGCGCATCTTCCAGGAGCCGGTCGACGTCTTCTGGGAGGACGGCATCCCCCGCATGTGGCGCTGGAACCGCAATCACAACACCCACGGCGTCTACGCCTTCCGGCCGGAGGACTTCTTCGACGGGGATCGCGCGACCTATTCCAGCAAGCTGAAGCGCTGGGAGTTCTCCGAGTGGTACACTCTCGACCTGGGGGCCCGGGTGCCGCTGCAGCGCTTCGTCATCCAGGCCCCGCCCGACTCGGTCACCTACCGCGACGGCACCCCCCTGGCGCGGGAGATCCCCCCCGACGGCGAGCTGTCGGGCAGCCCCGACGAGGCCGAGATCAGCACCGAGGGCCACCTCCTGCCCCAGCTGGAACGCTTCAACTACCAGCCTTTGCGGTTCCTGCTGGGGCGGGTGTCGCAGAACATCCATGCCCCCATAGAGCTGACCTTCCCGCGGCGCTACCTGCGCTACCTGCGCTGGCGCAGCTACAACGCCGGCATCCCCGGGCTCGACTGGGGGTACGAAGACCACTGGACCTACGCCGAGTTCGAGGCCTACGGCAGCGGCTTCGCCGCGGAGGCGAGGTACCGCAGCCGCGTCATCGATCTCGGGGAGCCGGCGACCGCCGCCCGGGTGGTTTTCCACGCCAGCAAGTGGCGCCGCCGGGAAGGGCGGCTTGAGCCCGCGGCGGACGCCCGCGCAAGGGCCGGGGTCCGCATCCGCACCGGCACCGACCCGGACCCGCGCTCCTACTTCACCTGGAACGACCAGAGGGAGGTCGTCGAGATCGACCGCGCCGGACACCAGGCCCTCAAACCCCGCGACGGACCGCTGACCGAGAAGTTCGTCGGCTGGAAGGGGCCGGTCGGCGACGACCTCGAGCACTGGACCCCCTGGTCGAGCCCCCTGTCGGAACCGGAGACGGCGCTGGAGATGCCCGGCGGCCGCTACCTGCAGTTCGAGGTCGAGTTCACCACCCCGGTCCCGGAAGAAGGGGCGCGCCTGGACTCGCTGGCGTTCGCGATCGCGCCCCTGCTGGTGCCCGACCTGGCGGCCGAGGTCGGGGTGACCGGCGACCTGGCTTCCGCCCGGCTCGCCCGGGTGCCCCTGGGCGAGCCGGTGGACCTGACCTGCGCGGTCCGGGCCCGGTTCCCGGAGCGCGCCGGCGGCTTCGACGCCCTTTCCATCTCGACGCCGTCGCCGCCGCTGCTGCGCCGCCTGCGCATCGGCGACCCGCTGGTCGAGGTGCGGCCCGACAGCGTCGCAGCCGACGCCGGGGGCCTGACGGTGTACCTGCCGCAACGGATCGAGGAGGATGCGGAGCTGCGGCTCGACCTGACGACCACCTTCTTCACGGTGTCGACCCGGCTGAAAGGACAGGTGTTCGACCGCCGGCGCCCCGGGGTGCGCCAGCTGATCCCGGAGGGGAACGCCACCGGGGAGATCGGCAGCGACCGGCTCAGGGTCGTCGCCGCGACGGAGGCGGTGCCGCGGACCGTCGGCGGCGTCGAGCTGCGGCCGCCGGTGTTCACCCCCGACGGCGACGGCGTCAACGACCGCCTGATGGTGGCCTATTCGCTGTTCGGGGTGATGGAGGCGGACGTGGAGATCGTCTTCTACAACCTGGCGGGCCGGCCGGTGCGGCGCCTGGTGCTGCCCGGGCAGCGCGCCGGGCCGAACGAGGCGGTATGGGACGGCGGCGACGAAGCGGGGCGCCGGGTGCCTCCGGGGCTGTACCTGTGCCGGGTCACGGCCACCACCGGCCGCGGCGCCTTCGAAGTGGTCAGAACCGCCGCGGCGGCGTTCTGAAGCCATCCCCGCAGCCGGCCTGCCTGACCCGGGGAGTAGAGCCTACGCCCCCCTCCAGGCGAGATCGATGCTGGTGTACCCGTCGACGTACCGCTGCAGGTGCGCCGGCAACCCGGCCAGGAACCGCTGACCGCTCTCCGGTATCTCCCAGGGAACCTCGATGCGGTGATTGCGGTCGCGAAAGCCGATGGCGCAGGACAGCCGGACCTCGTCGAGGTTGTTGGCAAAGGCCCCGTGAAAGGTGCGGTGAGCGAAGACGATCATGTCGCCCGGGTCGGTGAAAAGGGGAATGAGCCCCGGGATCTCGAAGCCGTCGTAGCTCGCTTCCTCTTCCCCCTCGGGAAAGAACGAGCGGCGGTCGCGGGTCAGCGCGAACCCTTCCGGGCCCTCCCAGCCCTCGAGGTGGGAATCCTCGACGACGCAGAGACCTCCGTGGACCGGACGCGACCCGGTGATGTAGAACCACTTTCCCGAGGGCCACAGGCCGCGGTTGAGGACGTCGCCGGAGTTCTTCGGCGGCCCCTCGGAGAACCCGCACCAGTCGGTGTGCCAGCGGACCGGCTCCGACCCGGGCATGCGGATGATGGCCGCGGAGCGGTGAACGGTCAGCTCGTCCGTGCCGATCAGGTGCCGGTGGATCTCCATGAAGGGCTCGTACTCGAGCAGCGACCAGGCCCCCGGCCCCGACTCGATCCAGGCGTGGCGCGTCCGCGACTCCCCCGGCCCCAGGGTGCGGTCCGGGTCCGTGCCGTCCCACACCGCCTTCCTGAGTCCGGCGACGATGTGGTCCGGCAGCACATCCTTGACGATCGCGTAGCCGTGCGCTTCGAGGCAGGCCGACATCGGGTCGAGCTCCCCGGTGGAGAACTCGTAGCGGTATCCCGGATCCGGTTTCCCGATCGCTTCGGTCATCCCTGCAACCCTCCTGTCATTTCATCGCGCCAACGGCTCGCGCCGGTTTCTGCAGTTCGGTATGGAGGGACTCCGACGACATCCCCTGCAGGGATTTCCGTCATCGAGGTTCATCCCGGGCCTGGGGTGGCTGCGGAAACCGCGTTCGGGGGAACGGGATCGCCGCGCCGTCGAGGGTCGGCAGGTCCACCGTTCGCCCTCACCTCGCCGCAGCCGGGCGTTTGAACACCGGCTTGGCAGGGGTCGACTCCGGCTCGCTGAACTCGTACCCGCCGGCGTGGAAGCCGCGCAGACCCTCCGCTTCCCTGAGGTCGTTGTCGACGAGCCAGCGCGCCATCAGTCCGCGCGCGTACTTGGCGAACATCCCCAGGACCTTGAACTCTCCCTTCGACTCGTCCTTGAAGACCGGGTGCACCACCGGACAGGGCAGCTCCTTCTCGCGCACCGACCGGTAGTACTCCTGGCTGGCGAGGTTGCAGACCCAGGCAGGATTCTCCTCGGCGAGCCCCTCGGTGATGGCGCTGCCCCAGAACTGGTAGAGGTCCCTGCCTCTCGGATTCTCGAGCTTCGTGCCCATCTCCAGCCGGTAGGGCAGCATCAGGTCGAGGGGTTTGAGAAACCCGTACAGACCGGACAGGATGCGGACCCTCTCCTGGGCGCGGTCGATTCCCCCGGCCTTCAGGGACCCGGCGTCGAACCCCTGGTACACGTCCCCGGTGAAGGCCCAAAGGGCCTGCTTTGCCGGAAGCGGGGTTGCGGCGGGGCCGGCTTTCCGCCCGGCCTGCTTCTCGATGACGGCCGCATCGAAGCTCTGGTTGCGCCGGAAGTTCAGGTCCGCCAGCCTTCCGCTCAGGCTCATCAGGCCGGCGAGCTCGACCGCGGTTTTCTCCTTGAGTACGCCGGCGAGCTCCGCGGTCTGCTGCTTCAGGAAGCGCGGGACTCCGGCCTTCCCGGCGGGAGCCGGGGTCTCGAAGTCGAGCGACTTGGCCGGGGACAACAGGATCAGCAGCGGTTTCTTTCCCTTGCTGCGGGATTTCGAGGTGGCCATTTCTCTCTCCGGGGTATGATCGTTAGGTTGACCTGCCCGCTTTACAGCCCGCTCAGGCCATGGCTTCGCGGCGGCGGCAGAATCGGTCGGACCGGGTGGGGTAAAGCAGGTTCGTCCGGGGATTCCCAGTCCGGGGATCCGCTTCCCATCCGGCTGCGGGAAGTCTGCTTCGGGCGAATTTCAGGCGATCCTTCGAGTATCGCAAACGCCGACCGTCCTGCAAGCCTGTTTCGCACCCGGTCATTCGCGTCGCCCTGTCGAGACCTTGTCTGAACCGGAGCGGAGTGGGACTGCAAAGCAGTCGGCCAGGAACCCGAAAAGCCCTCGAAATCCCGGAGTCAACCCTCATGCCGGACCGACCCAACATCCTCTGGATCTGCACCGACCAGCAGCGCTGGGACACCATCGGCTGCCTCGGCAACGACAGGATCGACACCCCCAACATCGACCGCCTGGCCGCCGAGGGAGTCGCTTTCACCCACGCCTTCGCCCAATGCCCGGTCTGCACGCCGAGCCGCGCCAGCTTTCTCACCGGCATGTACCCGGGAAGCGTGCGCGCCTGCATGAACGGCAACGACTACTGGGCAGGGGCCGCGCCGCTTCTCCCCAGGCTGCTCGCCGACGCCGGCTACGACTGCGGCCTTTCTGGAAAGCTCCACCTCGCCGGGGCCCAGGGGCGCATCGAGCCCCGCGGCGACGACGGCTACCGCGTGTTCCACTGGAGCCACGACTCCATCGACCGCTGGGAGGAGGGCCACGAGTACGCCGACTGGCTGAAAGGGCAGGGTCACGACCTCGGCGCCTTCAACGAGGCACCGGAGACCATGCCTCCGGAGCTGCACCAGACGTCCTGGTGCGCCGACAGGGCGATCGATTTCATCCGGGAAGAGCGGGACGGGCCGTGGATGTTCAGCGTCAACCCCTTCGACCCCCACCCGCCGTTCGACCCTCCGGGGGAGTACCTGCGCCGCTACGATCCCGACAGCCTGCCCGGGCCGCTGTGGCGGGATTCCGACGTCGACGCCCACCGGCCGTTCGCCGGGGTGGACGGCTTCGCCGAACCGCCGCTGCCGCCCGCAGAGCTTGGAGGCCGGCGGATAAAGGCTGCCTACTACGCCATGATCGAGCTGATCGACCACAACGTCGGGCGCCTGCTCGACGCCCTGGAGGAGGCGGGCCAGCGCGACGACACCATCGTCATCTTCACCTCCGACCACGGCGAGCTGCTCGGCGACCACGGGTTTCACACCAACAAGGGGTGCGCCTTCTTCGAAGCCTCGGTGCGCGTGCCGCTGATCCTGTCATGGCCGGGGCGCTTCCACGGCGGCCGGGTGAGCGACGCCCTGGTCGAGCTGATCGACCTGGCTCCTACCCTGCTCGAGCACGCCGGAGTGGAGCGGCCTCCCCGAATGCAGGGGACCTCGCTGAACGGGCTGCTCGAGGGGACCGCCGACGAGCACCGCGACCGGGTGCACTGCGAGTACTTCCGCGACCAGACCCTGTCCCCGCACCTGCGCCCCACCTTCGAGGGCAGCTATGCAACCATGATCCGCGACCGGCGCTACAAGCTGATCGTCCACCACAACCGCAACACCGGACGCCTCTACGACCTGCAGGAGGATCCGGGAGAGTTCGACAACCGCTGGGACGACCCGCGGCTCGCCGGCGTCAAGGCGGAGCTGATGCTCGCCAGCTTCAACCGGCTCGCCCTCTCCGTCGACGTCGGCCCCAGGCCGACGACCGGTTTCTAAACGGCGTGTTGCTCCCGCTCAAGAAAAGGCACTCCTCTCGGAGAACAGCAGGATCAACCCAAGGACGTTCGGGTTAAGGTGAAACGAAAATGACTTCGACTTTCAGACCCCTAATTCTACTGGTTGTAATCACCGCATCTGCATCGATATGTCGGGGCCACTTTGGCACGCGAATAGTACCCATATTCGAACTAACTGACGAAATGGTTGAACAGATTGATATACATGATGGATCCATTGAAGACTGGGTCGAGGTTGTCGGGGAGCCTACGCTTACGGCACTCGACTTTGTGGTTTTTCTTGGGCAGCCATACAATCCCCCTGATTTCGACTTCCGATTATGGTTGGCTTGGCACAGGAGAACCAGCCATGTATACCTCGCCGTGCAGGGTGCCGATGAAGTTCATGTTGTACCCGCTGACGGTGAGGTTGCGCTCGATGGTGCAACAAACCTGGAGATAGACGCTGATCATTCCGGCGGAATCTACGGACCGCCCGGCCCCGATAAAGAAGACCTCGCGAGCTTGTCTGAGGAAAACCAGTTTTTCAGCGCAAACCCCTACAGCAGCCTGGAAGATCCCCCCGTTTTTGTTGGGTGGACCAAGTTAACGTTTGAAGAAGAGTGTTGTTGGTTCGGGGAACCTCCCTTTGCTGATGGGGCCGGTTCAGTAGCTGGTGAAAATCCAGCAATCTGGATAACGGAAATGTATGTCACTCCATTCGACCGATTGATTCCCGCGAGCCAGGAGAAAACAGAAAGATCGTTGCTCTCTCCAGGCAATGTGATAGGGTTCAGGCTGGGAGTTCTGGACGACGACGCCCCAAAGACAACTCCCCCCAACTCAACGACCGATTCACGGTTTTCATTTCCATCGGCTGACCCCCTTGGCCCGGACTATTTTGCTGATGGGCTACTCGTGCCTGCTGATGAAACAGTGGCAAGCTCGGTACAGTCAATCTCATGGGGACGCATAAAAGCCTCACTCCAACCCTGACCGAATGTCTTGGGCAGCCGGATAACAATGCGGGATATCTTTCGGACAATTACCCTGCTTGCAGTTACTGCTTCCTTATGCTCAGGTCATGTGGGCGAACGCGTGGTGCCCATATTCGAGATACCGGACGAACTGCTCTCCGAGATCGATATCCATGACGGAGAGATAGGCGACTGGCTTACCGTAATTGGTGAACCTTCTCTGACAGGTCTTGATCTGACGCCGGATTTCGGCTCCACGTTTGGTGAGGAGTATAATCCCTCCGACCTCGACTTCCGCATATGGCTGGCATGGCACCAAAGGCTCAACCGGGTCTACATTGCTGCAGAAGGAGTGGACGATGATTTTGTCGACTTGGGTGATGGGTTTTCGGACGGCTATGTCAGGTTGGAGATCGACGGCGATCATTCCGGCGGAGTTTTCACTTCCTTCGTAAAAGGAGAAGAAGGGTTTGATACCCTGTGGCAGGGTGTCCAGTTGTTCGATGGCGGACCCTTGAGCTACGGTAGAGAACCCGCGGTAAGTATGCTTTCCGAAGTTCCACCGGAGGAATGTTGCTGGTTCAGCGAGCCCCCCTTCGCGGACGTGGGCGGGGCAATCTATGGGGATAGCCCATTTGTCTGGATGACGGAGATGTACGTCACCCCTTTCGACCGCCTGGTTCCCGAAAGCAGGGAGGAAACCGCGATCTCGGAATTGCGGCCCGAAGGGATAATCGGGCTGGTAGTGGTTGTCTTTGATATCGACAGCAACGACACGGGAGTTTTCGTTATCCCGCCTTTAAACCGGGAGGTCAAGCAGGGGCCGGACCAGTTCGCCGATGGGCTTCTCATTCCTGTTGGTGGATCGGCAGGGAGCGCCGTGGAGTCCGTCTCGTGGGCTCGCATCAAGGCCTCACTCGAACCCTAAACCGCCAGGTACTCCCTCAACCGGGAGTCGTCTTCCTTCAGTTCCGCCGCTGTCGCCGAATAGCGGATCTCGCCCCGTTCCATCACGTGCACCCGGTCGCTCAGGGCGAGCGCGAACTGCGGGTTCTGCTCCGCCAGCAGTATGGAAAGCCCGGTCTCCCTCAGATTGGCGAGCTGCTCCTGAATCGACCTGACCACCATCGGCGCCAACCCCTCCGACGGCTCGTCGAGCAGCAGAAGCTTCGGGCTTCCGACGAGGCTGCGGGCGATCGCCAGCAGTTGCTGCTGCCCGCCGCTGAGAACTCCGCCCGGCCGCCCGGCGAGGTCGCGCAGATCGGGAAACAGCTCGTACACCGAATCCGGGTCCCGCTGCTTTTTCCCGGGCCTTCTGGCGATCTGCAGGTTCTCCTCCAGGCTCAGTCCCGGGAAAATCCTCCGCTCCTCCGGCACGTAGCCGATCCCCAGGCGGGCGATCCTGTGAGTCGCGGCCGCGGTGACGTCCCTGCCGTTCCACTCGACCCGCCCGCGGTGGGCGGGGGTCAGGCCCATGATGCTGCGCAAGGTCGTGGTCTTGCCGGCGCCGTTGCGCCCCATCAGGCCCACCACCTCCCCCTCCCCGACTTCGAAGCTCACCCCGGACAGGACGCGGCTGAGGCCGTAGGAGACATGGAGACCGGTTACTGCGAGCCGGGCCATTCCTCTTCTCCCAGGTACACGGCCCTGACCTTCGGGTCGGCGCGGATCTCCTGCGGCTCTCCCGAGGCGATCAGCTCGCCGTGGTGCAGCACGGATATGCGGTCGGCTATGCCGAACACCACCTCCATGTCGTGCTCGGTGAACAGCAGGCTGAGCCCGCGCGCCTCGACGATGCGCTTGATCAGCCCGATGGTCTGCCTCGTCTCTTCCGCGGACATGCCGGCCGTCGGCTCGTCGAGCAGCAGCATGTGCGGTTCCAGGGCGAGGGCGAGGGCCAGCTCGAGCTGCTTCTGCTGTCCGTAGGCGAGCTCGCCGGCGACCCGCCCCCCTTCTCCCCCCAGTCCCACCACCGACAGCAGCTCCTTCGCAAGGCTCCAGGCTTTACCCGTGCTCCCGAAAAGGCGCAGCTGCCTGCCCTGCTGCGCGATCACCGCGGCCTCGACGTTGGCGGCGACCGTCAGCCGCGGGAATATGTTGATGCTCTGGAACGACCGGACGACGCCGAGGCGCACGATCTCGTGGGGGGGCAACCCGGTGAGGGGGTGCCCGAAGAAACTCACCCTGCCCCGGTCCGGTTGCAGGTGGCCGGTGACGAGGTTGAACAGCGTCGTCTTGCCGGCGCCGTTGGGTCCGATGACGGCGTGCGTTTCCCCCCGCGCCACCGTCAGGCTGACCTCCCCGACCGCGGTGAAGCCGTCGAAGCTCTTGTTGAGGTTCTCGATCTCGAGCACCGCTTCAGTCTCCGCGGCGGCGCCAGCGGCGCGCCAGCCCGGCGAGCCCCTCGGGGGCGGCGAGCACGACGGCGATCAGAATGACCCCCAGAACCCCGGGCCAGTACTCGGTGACCTGGTTGGCGAGCTGCTCGAGCAGGTAGAGGACCGCGGCCCCGAGCGCCGGGCCCAGGAAGGAGTACATGCCCCCGAGCAGCACCATGATCAGTACCTGGGCCGACTCCGGCCAGAACGCCGATTCGACGTACACACCGCGGTTGTACATGGCGAACAGGGCGCCGGCCAGGCCGGCGAAGGTCCCGGCCACGACGAAGGCCGCCCATCTCATCAGGCGGGTGTCGACGCCGAGGAACTCCGCGCGGCCGGGGTTCTCCCGGATCGCCGTCAGCACCCTCCCGAAGGGCGAGCGGCAGATCCGCCACAGGGCGGCGACCGATCCCCAGACCAGAGCCTGGCAGAAGTAGTAGAAGAGCGCCCGCGAGGTCAGCGCCTGCGGCAGGGTGACCCCGACGAAGCCGTCGTCCCCCCCGGTCAGCGAGCGCCACTTGAAGGCGACCGACCAGACCAGCATGGCGAAGGCCAGGGTCAGCATGGCGAAGTAGATGTCTGTGAGCCGCACGCAGAAGAAACCGACCGCCGCGGCGCACACGGCGCTGAACAGAACCGCGGCCGGGAGGCTGGCGTAGAGGGGCCAGTCACAGGTGGTCAGAAGGATGGCGCAGCCGTACCCGCCGATGGCGAAGTAGGCGGCGTGGCCGAAGGAGACGTTGCCGGCGTACCCCACGAGAACGTTGAGGCTGGTGGCGAAGAGGACGTAAATGGCGATTTCCGTCGTCAGGTCGACCAGGTAGTCCGACCCGGTCAGGGGAACGCCGGCGAGAACCAGCGCCCCCGCGGCTAGCAGGTGTGCAGGCCTCATTTGGCTTCCTCCGGCCTGCCGAAGAGCCCGTACGGCCGCCACAGCAGGATCCCCAGCATCAGCACGTACGGGAGAACCAGCTCGACCTCGGGGGCGACCACGGACCCGAAGGTGATGACGAAACCGAGGACGAGGGCGCCGATGAAGCTGCCCCTGAGCGACCCCAGTCCGCCGATGATGACGATGATGAAGCACTCGACGATCAGGGTCGCATCCATGCCCGGGGCGACGGCGATCCGGGGGGCGGCGAGGGCGCCGCCGATTCCGGCCAGCGCCGAGCCGGCGGCGAACACCAGGGTGTAAACGAGGGGAACGTTGACCCCGAGAGCCGACAGCATTTCGCGGTCGTGCGCCGCCGCCTTGATCAGCCGGCCCCAGGGGCTGCGCTCGACCAGCAGCCACAGCATCGCCGCCACCACAGGCCCCGCGGCGCACAGGAAGAGCAGGTACGACGGATAGCGGGTGATGCCGAGGTTTACGGCCCCGTCCAGGCCTGGCGGATACGGCACGCTGTGCTGGTCGGGGCCCCAGATCATCTTTACGGCGTCGCCGGCCAGCAGCACGAGGGCGAAGGTGAACAGCAGCTGCATCAGCGGCTCGCGGCCGTAGAGATGGCGCAGCAGCAGGCGTTCGATGGCAACCGCCAGCAGCGCCAGCAGGGCGGCCGCCGCGGCGACCCCGATCCAGAAGGCCCCCGGGGTCGAGGCGGTCTGCGCGACTACCGCGTAGCAGGCGTAGGCCCCGACCATGAAGAAGGCGCCGTGGGCGAAGTTGACGATCCGCAGCACCCCGAAGATCAGCGACAGTCCCGAGGCGATGATGAACAGGTTCATCCCCAGGGACAGGGAGTTGAGGAGCTGGATCAGCAGGAAGGCGGGGTTGAACAGCATCCCGGCAGCTATCGCGGTCAGTCGCCCGGGATGTAGGTGACCGGGTCCATCATCCGGAAACCGTGCTCCGATTTCTTCATCGGGCCCCAGAACTGCCCGGTGTCGGCCTGGTGGGTCTCCGGATCGATGCGGCGGGGTCCCACCGGCGTATCGATGGCGAGCCCCTTGAACGCCGCCGACAGAGCGTCGGCATCGGTCGAGCCCGCCTTTTCGATGGCCGCGGCGGCGAACTGGACGCCGACGTACCCGAGAGCGGGCCAGCTCGGTGTGTGCGGGGTGCCGAAGCGCTCGGCGAGCTTGCGCTGGTAGGGCTCGTGCAGGGGCGAGTTGTGGTGGTACCACAGCTCGTAGGCGTTGCTCCAGACGTTGTCGGGATAGCCTCCTTTCAGCTCGGCGGCGATCTCCGGGGAGGCGATCTCGCCGCCCGACACGTACTTCACCTGCTCGAACAGTCCGAACGGCCTGCCCTGCTGCGCGATGTTGATGAATGCCGACCCCCACAGCCCGCTGGCGACGCAGTCGCACCCGGAACCGATCACCTGGGCGATGTAGGAATTGAAGTCGGTGGTCCCCAGCTTGATCTTGAGATCGAGGACGATGTCGGCGCCGGGAGCTTCCGTCGGAAGCGCCTTTTTGACCCCGTCCCCGAGGTCGTGGCCGTAGGCGTAGTCGAACTGCAGGTGACAGACACGCCGGGCTCCCACCATGCCTAGCACGCGGGCGATGCCGCGCCCCTCGCTGTCGGTGTTGGCCGCGGTGCGGAAGACGTAGTCGTGCTTCCTCGTGGTCGACAGCTGGATGGTCTTGGCGATGGTGGCGACGAAGATCACCTTCTCCCGGCGGGCGACCTCGGCCAGGGCCAGCCCGACGGCCGAGCTCAGGGAACCGAGGAGAATGACGACCCCTTCCTTGGTGATGAGCTCCTTGGCCGCGGCCACCGCCGACGCCGGCTTCAGCTTGGTGTCGCGAGCCTCGGTTTCGAGCCGGCGGCCGAGCACTCCCCCGGCCGCGTTGATCTCCTCCACGGCCATCTCGTGGCCTGCCAGGGCCGGCGAGCCGAACACCGCGGCGCTGCCCGAGGTCGGGTAGAGCGCCCCGATCCGGATCGGCTCCGGCTCCTGGCCCCAGGCGGAAGCAGCGGCCCAGACGAGCAGGAACAGCAGCATTTTCGATTGCGGGATGTGCAAGGCGGGCTGTTTCACGAGGGCGCCGAATATATCCCAGGCAGTTGGCGATCTCAACGCGCTCCCGCTGTCCGCTGCTTTTCCGATCCCCTACCTTCGGTCCGACCGATCGGCTCGGGGGGGCCGGCAGGCTGACCGGGAACTGGACGGCACTCTCACCAGGAGGAAGAAAGCAGGATGGACAAACGCGCCCTGATCGCCATGGTCTCCGTGTTCGCGGCCTGGACCGTGCTCGACTTCATCATCCACAATCTCATCCTCATGGATGCCTACGCCTCGACGGCGAACCTCTGGCGTCCCCGGGAAGAGATGAAGTTCTCCCTCATACACCTGGCGACGGCGATTTCCGCGGTCGTCTTCGTCTACGTGTACGCCCGCTTTTTCGCTGAGAAGAACCTGGGAACCGGGCTCAGGTACGGCTTCTTCTTCGGCCTGGCGTGGGGCGTCGGCATGGGGTACGGCACCTACGCCGTCATGCCCCTGCCCTACGCCCTGGCCCTGGGCTGGTTCCTCGGAACCCTGGTCGAATTCATCGCCGCCGGCCTCCTGGTAGGACTGATCGTCAAGGAGGATTAGGGCCGCCGGCCCCGGGGCGCCCGGGGCCGGATCCAGCAAGGGACAGACCAGGGGTTCCTTATGAGTGGAAATGGAAGTTGAGCGCCAGACTGGCGGGGATTCCCCTCCGCGGGAGACCGAGCGCTACCTGCACGACAGGATTCCACTGTCGAAGAGCATGCAGGTCTCGGTCGTTTCGGTCGACGGGACCGGTGTGCTCCTGGCGGCGCCGCTGGCCCCCAACGTCAATCACCGCGGCACCGTGTTCGGCGGCAGCGCCTCCGGCCTGGCGATGATCGCCTGCTGGACGCTCATCCACCTGCGGCTGCGCAGACTCCCCTTCGAGACGGCGCTGGTGATCAGGCGCAACTCGGTGGAGTACTTCGCCCCCCTGCCCGCCGATTTCGAAGCCTTCGCCCATGCCCCCGAAAAGGAGAGCTGGGACCGCTTCCTCGCGGTGCTGGCCGAAGAGGGCAAGGGGCGCATCGACCTGACCGCCGACATCCGCTGCCGGGGGGAGCCGGCCGGCCGCTTCGCCGGGGAGTACGCCGCCCGGCGGGTGTAGTGTCGCGTCCCGGGAAATCCCTTGCGGTTCCGCCGGAGTGGTTGCCCATCAGCCGCCGCGGCAGTCGGCCCGGGCCCTTCTCCTGCGGACGTAGGGGGTCGAGATGCCGTGCTGGCGGCACAGACGGGCGAAGGAGCGCGGATGGATTCCCAGCGCGGCGCTCGCCTCCTTGTTGGACTTGTACAGACGCGCCACCCGCTCGAGGTCCTCGACACTTACTGGCTTCATGCTCCGTTCCATCCAATGCGGTTAAGCAGCATCGTCGGCGGCCGCGATGTCCGCGAGCGCCGATTGCGCTGCCAGTTTCGACTCCGGCGTCAGGTCGCCGCTGACCGCGGCTGCGAACCGTTCCTCGTCTCCGGACGCGGCCCCGAGCTCGGCGACGACTGCATCCACCTCGCGCTGCAGGAATCCGCGCCCGCCGGGGACGTGGCGCTCGAGGTGGGCCCCGATTTCCCGCTCCACCCGGAGCCGGGACCCGGCCAGCATTTCCCCCCCGGAGAAGTGGAGCATGCGGAAACGCCGCAGCGCCGTCCTGTCCATATCCAGCGTTTCCGCGGACATGGCGACAGCCGCCACCAGCCGCCTGAGGATCGGTTCGAACCCGGCGAGTCCTTGCGACTCCGCCGACTGCAGGGCGGTTTTCGGCAGCGAGCAGACGAACCGCAGGCGGGCCGCGGTTTCCTCGAAGAGGGCGTAGTCGCCGCGCGGGTCGACCGCTGCGGAACGCCCGTCCGTCCCTGCGGCGTCAAAGGTTTCCGGGGTGATCCGTTTCCAGGTCTCGAGCCGGGCCGCCAACTCGGGAAGCAGGGCCGCAAGGGGATGGCGGTGCAGGCTCTTGGACTCCCGCCGCATCTCCCCCAACCGCTGGAAGGCGGTCTCGTACCCCTTGCGGCAGAGCGCCGGCAGGTCGGGGTTTGCGAGCAGCTCGACGGCCCGCTCGACGCCGCCGCCGGACTCCTGCTCCAGCCCGAGGTCGAAGCAGGTGAAGGCGTGCTCGATTCCGCCGCGGATCCCCTCCCGGCCGATGGATATGCCGGTGCGGTGGCGCGCCGCGAACTCCAGGCTGCGCAGGCGCAGGAAGGCGGCGAGGGTATCGGCGAATCCCTCCGGAAGCCGGCCGAACCGCAACCCGAGCTCGATGGCGCGGGCGGCGAAACAGCTGCGGTCCCTGAGCAGGGCGTCGAGGTCGGGGTGGGCGAGCCCGGTCATGGCTGCATCCCCCCGGCCCGCTCCCAGGCGTTGCGGATGACGCGGGCCAGCAGCTCCGGCGCGGCGGCGTGGAGAGCGTGAATCACCTCCTCCCTTTCCGGGTCGTCCAGCGGCGGCAGCATCAGACCACCGCCCGATTCGGAGACGGTCCTGAAAGCGGAGACCCCGGGAAAAACCGTCTCGTTCATGGCAAAGCGGTCGATGTGGGGAATCAGCGCGTCCTCGAGGACCTCCTCGTCAACGGCCTGAAGCAGGGAGGCGATCCGGTCGACGTCCTGCAGGGCGGCGACGATCTCGAGCCATTCCCAGGAAACGGCGCCGCGGCGGCCGTGGAAGTAGACGGGATCCAGGGTGTCGGCCACCGTTCGCCGGAAGGTCCGCTCCGACATCGACGCCAGCAGCCCTGTATTGAACCGGTCCCATCTGGCGCCCCGGGGAACGAGCAGCTCGGTCAGCAGGGATGAGGGAAGTCTTTCCACCACCTCCGCGAGGTACCCGGGGCGCCCGGCTTCATCCATCCCGGTCAGCGACAGGATCTCCTCAGGGTCCGCGTCGACCGCCACCACGGCCGCCTGTTCCTCCCGGCACAGGGAGCTCAGCATCTCCCGGGCTTCCGGGACGCGGCCCTCCCGGAGCAGGCCTCGCAGGCGCGCCGACACGGCGACAACCTCCCCGACGTCGGCGGACCAATCGCCGACCACGACCCGGCCTTCGCTGACTGCAAGGGTATCCGGACTCTGCATGCCGCGTTACCTCCCTGGCTCTTGGGACAAACGTTTTTCCGAGGCTGCGGCTACTCTACCGGGCAAGGTGTAACACTGTCAACGAAAAAATTCCATAACGTGTTAAATGACAACAAGTTACGAACTTTTTTCTTGACAATGTTCCCGCTTTGACAGTATATTGAAAAGCACGATTTGGAAGGCTCCGATATCCTTCGGGGCCTTTTTTTGTGTACAGCCGCCGCCTGGCCGATCCGGGGCTCGCCGTTTGGCCGGTACCCGAGCCCTGTCTATATTGGCGGCTTCACGCACCCCCAACCCTCTGCCAATGCAGGAAACCTGAATGCGGATAACCGTCAACAATCTCGCTTCCGAGGCGAACGAAGAGGACCTGCGCACCCTCTTCGAGATTTTCGGCCGCGTATCCTCGGTGGAGATCCGCCAGACCCAGGGACGGGCCTTTGTCGAGATGCCGAGCAAATCCGCCGGCAGGGAAGCGATCTCCGGTCTCAACGGTCAAACCCTGCTCGGCTTCGACATCGAGGTGGCTGAGGCGCATAAACCGGGGGGCAAGAAGGGTTTCCGCCGCCGGGGCCGGCGCAGATAGCTGCCGCCGCAACCTTCCCCCGGACCGGGCCTCCTTCGAGTCGACGTTCTGCAGACCGGCGCAGGGCGGCCAACCAACAGCAGCGGCACCTCCCACGTCGGGCGACGTCTTTTCGCTTTACCGTCCTTTAGCGTCCGCAGCATTCGTTGACACCGAACCCCCGCGGCCTTCTCCGCAGGGGTACTTGCCGACAAACTGCAGGGTACAGATCCAAGCCGGTGAATTCCGGCGAAGGCTCCGCGCCAGGCGGCCTGTTATCCGCCCGCTGCCGACTCCCCGACAAGGGCGTTCCAGCGCTCGGCGTACTGCTTCAGGGCAGGATCGTCGAAGGGTTCGACGCCGACCAGGCTCAGCGGCCACTCCGCGGATTCCCCCTCCCGGACAGCCAGCATTCCGGCGCCGACCGCGGTCCCCTCGGTCTGGTGGTTGGCGAAGCAGCGATCGCAGCCGGCCATGGCGGCCAGCAGCCGGCAGTAGAGCTCGTTGTTGACGAAGCCCCCGTCGATCACGAGGTCTCCGTCCGCCTCGAGCAGGCGCAGGCTGGTCACCGTCATCAGCGCCGCGTACAGGGTCGCCCGGGCGACGGTCTCGCCGTCCGTCTGCGGCTCCGGACCCGAGGCCGAACCGGCGCGCCCCATGAATGGGCCTCCCGGCGCGAACGAGGGCAGCAGGAAACTTTCCCCGGCGAGCACCCTGCGCAGGTCGGACTCGGTGCAGGCCCTGCTCCCGGCTTCCGCGGTAAGGATCTCGAACTCGCGCCCCCCCATGTAGCGGGCAGCCGGCACCGGGCGCCCCGTCAGGTCGACGAAGGCGAGGGTGTCGCGCCTTTCGTCCAGCCTGTCGAGGGGCAGGCGCGGGCTGAACACCACCACCCAGGTTCCGGTCGAGACCAGGCTGAACGGCCGGGGATGGCCGCGCAGGTACAGGCTGTACGCGGCGTTGCTGTCGTGGATGCCGCAGTGTACCCGGCAGTGCGCGGGCAACCCGGTGCGCCGCGCGACCTCAGGGCGAATCGGCCCCAGGGCGGCGTGCGCGGGCAAGACGGGCGGGAACAGCCGCTCCCATCCCTGCCGCCGCACCAGGGATGAAAAGCGCCGCTCCCGGGGATTCCACAGGTGGCCGTGGCAGCCGATCGAGGTCAGCTCCCCCGCCGAAACCCCGGACAGCCGCCAGGACCAGTACTGCGGGTAGGTGAGGACGCGGTCGGCGCGGGCGAAATCATCCGGGAAGTCGCGCTGCAGCCAGAACAGCTGGCGGCCGAGGTTCATCCCCGCCGGCAGGGTGGGGCAGCAGGTCTCGGCGAAGGCGGGAGCGGCCTCGGCGAAGGCCTCGGCGGTCTCCGGCGGCGGCTCGGCCTCGTAGTCGAGGACGGGCAGGGCGAGCCGGTCGCCGCTCATCAGGGCGGCGGTGCAGCCGTGGGTCGTCGGCACGACGGCCTCGACCGCCCAGCTCGCCGATAACTCCCCCGCGGCCTGCAACAGCCAGTTCCAGACCCTCTCGGTGTCGAGATGGAGATAGGGCGGGCCTCCGAGACTGCGGTTGTCGAGCCGCTCCACCGCGAGGATCTCTCCGTTCCCCGCCATCGCCAGGAGCTTGACGTTGGTCTTGCCCACGTCGAGAACGAGCGTCGCGGATGGTTTGTCTGACGGCATATCGATCGGATCCGGTACGGCTGCAGATAAACGGGCCCGGTTACCGGGGCATCAAGCCGGCGAGCGCTACTGCGCCGTGGCGATCAGCATGGCGCCGGCGAAGATGAGGATCGACGCCGCCAGGCGGATGCCCTGGAAACCCTCGCCGAGCAGCTGCCCGCCCATGATAACCGCCATCACCACGCTGATCTGTCTCAGGCCCGCGATGTAACTGACCCGCTCGAGCTGAAAGGCGTAGAGGATGAGCACGTAGCTCGTCAGGCCGAAAACGCCGTTGAGAAGCACCGCCCGCCGGTTATCCCGCCACTCTTTTTCGATGGCGCTGCGGTCCCTGGTGAGGGCGAGGTACCCGCCCAGCATCAGGACTGTGACCAGGGTGTAGCTCCAGAGGAATAGCACCGGGTGGATCAAGGCCACGGCGAGCTTGTCGACGATGGAATAGGCGGCGACGGTCAGCATCGTCAGAACCGCCAGCTGCAGATGCCTCTCCTTCCAGTGGGCGGCAACGGGCTCGATGAAAGCGGACGGACCGATCCCCTTCAGGTTGATGGAGTACGCCCCCAGAACAACCAGGGCGATGCCGAGACCTCCCCGGAAAGAGACGTACTCCCCGAGGAAGAGAATGGCGACCACCAGGACGAGGGCCGGGGCCGAGCGCATGATCGGGTAGACCTGGGAGAAGTCGCCCCCTTCGTACGACTTGGTGTAGAAGATGACGTAGAAGAAGTGGATGAAACCGGAGAGAAAGCCGTACAGGAGGATCGCCGCGACGTCTACCTCGGCGCTTATCGTTACGTACGCGGCGGCCGGAAGGTAAAGCGTCAGACCGACGAGCAGCCCCAGCAGGGCGAAGGCCTGCTTGTCGATCGCCCGCTTCACCAGGAGGTTGCGCAGGGCGTGGAGAAACGCCGACGCCAGCGCCAGCGCGACCGCGATGAGCTCCATGCAGGTGTTCCTCTGATCGTCTGGAATTTAAGCCGGAAGAGAGGCTGCCCGGCGGTATGCTAAAACAAGCAAGTTATCCCAAAGCGCGCATCCGCCAGGCTGTCAATCACGAAACCCTGACCCTGCCCCCGGTTGCCAGGGATTTCTCCAGCGCTTCCAGGACCGCGACCGGAACCAGCATGCTTTCCATGGTCTCCTCCGTCCTGCCGGTCCGGAACATCCGCACGAAGGAGCGAACCCCGGGGTAAAAGAAATCCTCGTCGTAGCCGATGGACTGGTCGATACGGCCCCTGGCCCCGATGACGCTCAGGTGAAAGGTGCCTCCCCCCTCCCCCATCAGGTGCATTGCAGCCATCCTGCCGTCCTTGAAGGTCAGCGTGGCAAGGTGGTTTTTCCGGGACCCCTTCACGACCTGGGCATGGCCGACCTCGTAACCGAGCAGCCGCAGGATCATCTCCACCTGGTGTATTCCGTAGAAAAACATCCCTCCGTGCCTCGAGGCGACGTTGCAGGGTCCGGTGCAGACCGCGGCGTGGATCTCACCCAGCCTGCGCACCTGCTTCTTCAAGGACACGAACGCGGACTGCATTGGCATGACCGAAAAGGAGCAGACCGGAACTCCCAGCTCGGCGGCCCGCACCAGGAAGCGCCTGCCCTCGGATCTGCTGCAGCAGAACGGCTTGTCGAAGAAGATGGGCAACCCGGCTTCGAGAAGAGGTTTTGCCGCAGGCAGGTGGTGCCTGCCGTGAATGTGGTCGACCACGACTGCGTCCACGGCCCCGATCAAGTCCTCGGGCTTTCTGGCGATATGGGGAATGCGGCCGTCAGCCGCGGCCGCCCGCCCTGCCGACGGCGTCCTCCCGCATACGTGGCTTACCCGGACGCCGCGGATCCTCCGCTGCAGGTTTATAATCTCGCAGAGCTGGGCGGTGTGCGTCTCCGCCCCGACAACGCCGATGTTCATGCGGATTCTCCGGAAAAGACGGGATGTTCGGCCGTTTGAGCAGGCTCCCTCAACAAGCCAGTTTCAAATTCCCTGCGGGGAGGCGGCGATTTGAGCCATGACGGGTAAGTTACTTCAGCGTATCGCATTGCCATAAGAAACCTGGGAGGTGTTCACCATGCGGAATACCTGGCGCACAATCACTCTGATTGCAGTTACTGCCTTTCTGTGTTCAGCACATGTCGGGGACCGCGTGGTGCCCATATTCGAGATCCCGGAGGAGTCGTTCTCCGAGATCGACATCCATGACGGAGACATAGAGGACTGGCTCACCGTGATTGGCGAACCTTCCCTGACAGGCCTCGATCTGACCGCACTAATCGCGGATCCCAACAAGGGAATCACCAATGCCCCTGGGGAAGAGTATGATCCAAGCGACCTCGACTTCCGCATATGGCTGGCCTGGCATCGAGGACTCAACCGGATCTATGCAGCGGCCGAAGGAGTCGATGATGTCCTGGTCGAGCCGGATGATGATGATGAATTGTACTGGGACGGGGTGATCATATTGGAAATCGACGGCGATCATTCCGGGGGGGTTTACGCTTTCAAAGATGGAGACGAGAGCCTGTGGCAGAGTGTCCAGGGCTTTGTCGGGGGACCCATGGGCTATTGGGCGGAACGACATGTCCCAGGCCCTGAGTACTGTAAAATTGGAAGCCCTGAGACCACCTGTTGGTTTCAAGTGCCCCCCTTCGCCGACGTGGGCGGGGCCACTTATGGCGAAAACCCGACTGTCTGGATGACGGAGATGTACGCTACCCCTTTCGACCGGTTGGTTCCGGACAGCGCTGAGGAAACGGTGGTTTCGGAACTTCGGCCTGGGGGTATAATTGGGTTGTTGTTAGTGGTCAGCGATGACGATAACCCTCCGGCTCGGAATAAGGAGGCAACCTTCACTATTCCGCCCATTGACCCCGATTCCCCCACACCGGGGCCGGTGGAGTTCGCCGACGGCCTTCTTGTCCCCGTTGGTGGATGGGCAGGAAGCGCCGTGGAGTCCGTCACCTGGGGGCGCATCAAGGCTTCGCTCCAGCCCTGACTCTTGTGGGCCCGGCGCGTGGGTTGGTCGGGTACAAAAAGAAAGGAGGCCCTCGAAAGGGCCTCCTCGAAAACTGGCGGGACCGACGGGACTCGAACCCGCGACCTCCGGCGTGACAGGCCGGCGTTCTGAACCAAACTGAACTACGATCCCGTTGTCTTGCGCGACCTCCGAAACCTACGGGAGGGGTCGGAGGTTGTCAATCTCCCTCAACCCCCTCCCGCGTGCTCCCTGTCCCACGCCTCCCCCTCCTTCCTGATCCGCTTCAGGGCCCCGCGCATCAGGTTGCGCTTGAGCGCCGGCAGGTAGTCGATGAACAGCCTGCCGTCGAGGTGGTCTATCTCGTGTTGCAGCACGCGGGCGTAGAACCCTTCCGCCTCGAACCGGTAGGGCTCGCCGTACACGTCGGTGCTGTCGACCTCGATCCCGGTGTAACGTGAAACGTCGCCGTAGAGCTCGGGTATGCTCAGGCACCCCTCCTCGGCGACCGCCTCGCCGGATGCCTTGACGACAGCGGGGTTGATCAGGGCCAGGGGGGGCTTGTCCGCCTCCACCGCGGAGACGTCGACGACGATCACCCGCCTCGACACCCCGATCTGCGGGGCCGCGAGCCCGACCCCTTCCGCTTCGGCAAGCGAGTCGAACAGGTCCTCGACAAGGCCGGCGACCTCGCTGTCGACCGCGGCTACCGGGGCGGCGACGCGGCGCAGGACCTTGGCGCCGTACTTGACGATCTCGCGGTTCACGAGTGTCCTGTCCCGGACCCAGATTGAAATAATCGGCCGCGAGCCGGGACGAATCTGCAGAAGAACGGCAGGATATCGACGGGACAGGACACTATGGGTGGGAATCGAGGTCGACGGAGACGTAGCGGGCCCCGGCTGCCTCGAGCGGCTCGACAAGGGCGGCGCGCGTTTCTTCCGCGGCGAAGCGGCCGGCCCCGGAGGCGCTCACGCGCACCAGGGTGACCTCCCGGTGCTCTTCCACCTGCCCCGCCCCGATACCGGCCTGCGTCAGGGCCGTCCGCGCCGCTTCGGCCAGGGCCCCGTTCGGGGCGGCGGCGGCGCTCCCCTTCTTCTTCAACACCTCGTTGAGGCTGCCGGAACGGAAGCCGCGCAGGTCGGCGGCGGCGAACCGGTACCCGATTTCGGTGAGGGCGCCATGAATCCTGCGGCGCAGCCCCGCGTCGGCGAGCAGCCGGTCGAGGTCGGCCGCGGGCAGCTCGATGCGGGCGGCGTCGGTGTGGTGGCGCACCCGCAACTGCTCGAAACCGAGCCCGCGCAGAAAGGCCTCGGCGCGGTCGACCATGCGCAGGCCCTCGGCGGTAACCGGGGTGCCGTAGGGAAAGCGGGAGGAAAGGCAGGCCATGGCCGGCCGGTTCCAGACCGGCAGCCCCCATTCCCTGGCGAGGTCGCGGACGTCCTGCTTGCCGAGGCCCGCCTCCTGCAGCGGGGCCCGCACCCCGTACTCCCGCGCCGCCTGGGCGCCGGGGCGGAAGTCGCCGGCGTCGTCGCGGTTCTGCCCGTAGAGAATGGCGTCGGCCTCGAGCTCGGCGGCCATGCGCTGCATGTGGGTGAAGAGCTCCTGCTTGCAGAAGTAACAGCGGTTGACCGGGTTGCTGGCGTAGTCGGGATTCTGCAGTTCGGCGGTGCGCACCACCTCGTGGCGGATGCCGAAGCCGCGCATCAGCTCGCTGGCCGCTTCTAGCTCTCCGCTGGCGTAGCTCTCCGAGTCGGCGGTTACCGCGATGGCGTTGGACCCCAGGACGCGGTGAGCGGCGACCGCGAGAACGGCGCTGTCAACGCCGCCGGAATAGCCGACCAGCACGCGCCCGTAGGGGCGCAGGACCGCCTCCAGAGCTTCCTGCTTCTGCTCGATGGTGCGGGGGTTTTCTATTTCGATCATGACGAATTCATCGGATCGTCAGCGGCCGCTGCGCGCTGCGGGAAAAGTCGCATTGCGCGGCAAGCGGGGCAACGCGGCCAGCGATGACGCGGCAGGACCGCCCCTTTCCATCGCTTAGCCCTCGCGCACCGCGCACGGCACCAGCACCGCGTCGACCATGCCGTGCAGGACCTTCTTGTCGGCCGGGCAGACCAGGGCCTGGATGCCGGCCAGCTTCGTCTCTTCCCCGCCGGTGACGTAGTAGTAGGGGCGCAGCAGCACGCGGCCGTGCATGCGGCGGATGTCGCCGCTGAAGAAGTCGTAGTAGCTCGCCTCGAGCCGCGCCCCCTTGTGGAACTCCTGCAGGATGCACGGGCTCGTGTCGAAGCGCCCGAGCGCCGCGGCCACCGCCGCCGACCACTCCTCTTCGGGCAGGTCGTGGCCGATGGAAACGCCGCGGCTGCCGTAGGCGTCGAGGGAAAAGCCGGACGGTTTGACGACCAGCTCGCGCTCCTTCTTGGTCAGCGTCTTCAGCTCTTCCCAGCTTCCGACCCGGCGCCCCCCGACCTGCAGGCCGGAGACCGAGGCGTGCGGCGGAACCGGCGCCGGATCGAGGATCCAGGTGCGGGGAACCAGCTCCCGCAGGGTGTCGTGGTCGCCGCCGAGCTCGCGGGACCAGAACCCCTCGAGCCCGGGATAGTGCAGGAAGGCCAACCACATCTTCTCCTCGAGGAAGGCCTTCAGAGGCGGGGTGATGCGCACGGCGTTCCTCTTGCCGTGGTAGGTGATCAGCTCCGCCCTGGGAATGTTGGGAAGGTCGAACAGCTCGAAGAACCGGTAGACGACATCGACGCGGAGGCCGCCGCCCGCTCGCGGCAGCAGCAGCCCCTCGTCGTCGACGGAAAGCTCCCGCGGATGGCAGCAGTATACCGGCCTGCCGGAGCGCTCCAGCGACTCGGCGAGGAAGCACATCTCCTCGCGGTACTCCTCCGACTCGTCCGACACGACGATCGCGATAACGGGATCCTCCCGTTCCGACGCCGCCGCGACCGCCTCGTGGAACCCCTCGATCAGGCCGCCGGCGCCTCCTATGAGATCGTACCCCGCCTCGGAGTAGAGGGCGTGGATCTGCCCGGTGAAGCCGATGCCGCCGGGGACGGAGTCGAGCTCGGTTATGCGCACCCCGTCCGCGGTGAGGACGAGATCCGGGCGCATTACGACCGGCAGCTGCGTGCGGGAGCGGTTCATGCGGCCGAAGTCGACGACCCGCTCCGGCTTGCCGCGGTCGAGGTAACGGTGCAGCCAGGACGGCTGCAAACCCCTGACGCTCTGGTGATACAGCAGGTTGCAGGCTTTCTGGAACTTCAGGAGCAGGGGGCCGAGCGACTCGAGGAACTCGAGCTGGCCCCCGGTGAGCCAGAACGGCTCCGGCGAGATGCGCCACGGCAGCCTGCTGTCGGGATGCAGCTTCGACCTGTCGCCCTCGAAAAGCCCTCCGCGGGGAGAGCTTTCGTTGATGCGCAGGCAGATCGCCTTGGGAGATGATCCGGTCGAAGTGACGGCCATGGAAGGGGGGGTGGTGCGGCGTGTGACAGAAGGGTGAAATATCGGGCACCGGGCCCGGTACGCAACCTGCCTCGGGGGATGGCCCCGAAGGCCGGAGTTATCCGAAACGAAAAGAACGGCGGGCCGCCCATCCGAAGGCGCGATGCGGACATTGCCTCGTTGGCGGGAATCTTCCGAACGAACGGAGCATGGGTCTCGCACACCCGCCGCTGAATGCCGGCTGCCGCCTCGAAGGCCGGTTCTTTCTGCAGTACCTTGGCGCGGGTCACTTAGATCGCCAACGCCGTCCTCGATATTGCCGTCGGCCCTGCACATCCTCCCGACTTCCCAGGAATCGCAACCATGCCGCCGCTCTTCCGCCGCCGCCTTCTGATCGCTGCCGCGCTCGCCGCCATCGCGGCGTTCCCGCGGGAAGCCCGCGGCAACACCTATCTCGAGATGATGACCGTTCACCTCGACGCCCCGGTGATCCGGCTGCCGCCCCCCGCGGACGCCGGGGCGCGCCGGGAGGCGTTCGCCGACCGCCACTCCCCGGAACAGGCCGAGCGGCTCGCCCGCCAGCTGTTCGCCCTCTGGGACCGCGAGCAGCAACGCAGCAGCCCCCTGCCGGTCACGCGGCGACTCGACGCGCGCAAGGCCGCGGTGATCGAGCTCTACGACCAGGGGAAGTACCAGGAAGCCCTCGACGCCTTCCGCGCCTACTTCTTCGCCAAGGTGCTGCTGCTGTGGAACGACGAGAAGGGCCTGGTGTCGAGGGATTTCGAAAGGCGCTTCGCCCGCGACTGGGCGACCCGGAACTACGAGGACAACGCCGCCCTGCTGATGGAGAACACCTACCAGGCGCGCACCACCAAGGAGACCGTGCACCTCGGGGAGATGGGAGCCCTGCGCTGGGACTGGCAGCCCGAAGGTCTGCAGAACCCCTGGTACACCCCGCTGGTGTTCGAGTACTTCGCCTCAGAGCACAACTTCCGCGCCCTCTGGTGGAAGTTCGTCGACACCTGGGACCGCAGGTACCTCGACAAGTACCTCGAGTATTACGACGACTACACTATGAACTGCCGGGTCCAGGAGAACCTCAACCCCCTCAACCTCGACTACGGCAAGCAGGGGCACTACAACGTCGAGCACTTCATCCACGCCCTCTCGGAGATCGCACGGGTGCTGCCTCCCGGAGGGGAGGGTTTCCCCTCGACCACACTGGCGCGCATCCTGGTCCGGCAGCTGACGGTGCTGCTGCCGCAGTCGCTCTACTACAACCGCGAGCAGAGCGGCAACCACTCCTGCGGCGCCGTCCACGTGCAGCAGTTCCTCGGCGCCTTCCTCCACGACTTCCGGATCTCCCGGCTGCTCGAGAACGAGTCGCGCCGGCAGTTCGAGATCTACAACGCCCTCGTCGACCTGCCGGACGGCTCCATGTACTCGCGCATGGCCGGGTACAGCCGCCACGAGCTCACAGAGAACTCCATCTACCTCGAAAGGATCAGGGACGCCGACCCCGGGTGGCTCACCCCGGGCCTGGAGCTGGAGTACGGGGACCGCCTCGCCGAACGGGTGTTCTGGTACCTCAACCTCTTCGAGGCGGGCGGCGAGGTGCTCAACGGCGTATCGACCGACCGCCGCAACGCCGACTTCAGCGCCAGGGTGAACCTCGTCGCCCGCTTCCAGCCGCGGGCCCTGATGGACCCCTCCCTGCAGGCGATCGCCGCGACCATCCTGAGAAACCAGACCGCTCCCGACTGGCGGGGAACCGCCTGGACCGATGAGGAGAATCCGCTGCTGAAAGGGGGCCTGCTCGCCGCCGGGCCTCCCCCCTACACCTCGATCAGCTTCCCCTACAACCACATCAGCATCATGCGCTCCGGGTGGGACGCGCGGCGGGACCAGGCCGGCCTGTTCCTGCACTCGAGCGGCCGCGGCCTCGAGGGCGGCCTGTTCCTGCGGGCAAAGAACTGCAACTCCCTCACCCTGAGCGCCTTCGACCAGACGCTGCTCGTCCAGGGCATTCCCTACGCCTACCACTACGTGCGCAGCCCCATTCAGGTCGACGGCCAGGACCAGTTCGCCCGCGCCGGCATCACCGGGCACGGGCGCAAGGGGGAGCACCAGCCGGGGCTGGCGCCGCTGTCTCCCTGGCGCACCCACCACAGCGCCTCCTTCGACCTCGCCGAGGGCAGGTACGACGGGATCTACAGCGACTCTCCCGACCACGAGCCGATGCTCTACCACTTCGACGTCAACCTCGAGATCCTCGCCAACGCCCTCGAAGGGGAGATCTCCCACCACCGCATCGTCAAGTTCGCCAAGGAGCAGGGAGTCTGGTTCGTCCTCGACGTCATGGAGGCGGACCGGGCGCGCCGCTACCGGCAGCAGTGGTGGATGCCGAAGCTGACGGAGATCCTCCCCGAGGGGTACGAGGAAGGGTGGGTCTCGGCCGATCCCGGTAGAGGCATGTTCTACTCGCACGCCGCGGAGAAAGCGAACCTGTCGATGTATCACGCCGGCCCCGTGCTCCTGGAGACGGGGGAGAGGCAGACCCTCAGCTACAACCCGGTGAAGACCTACATCCTGCAGGAGGAGTGGTACGAGGGGTACCGCGCCGACAGGCGGCAGGGAAAGGAGTTCCTGCACCTGGCCGCCGACTGGCAAAGCGGCCCCGGCAGAAGCCAGCTCATCACCGTCATCCACCCGCGGCCGCGGGGGCAGTCGGAAAAGGAGCTGCGGGTCGAGCGCAGCCGGGGCGGCAGGGGAGTTTCCGTGTTCTTCGAGAACGGCGACCGCATCGATTTCGCCGCCGACGGCCTCGAGTCGAGCCTGACCGTGCGCAAGGCGGGGGAGGAAACCCAACGCGGCCTGGTGCTGGGAGAAAGGGAGAGCTACGAGTTCGCGCGGGACGGGCATGCCGAGGAGCGCTTCCCCATCCTGCGCGCCATCGGCGAGCTGGCGATCAGCCCGGACATATCCGCCTTCGCCGGGGAAGTGACCGTGACCGTCGCCTCCCCGGACCGGGACGTCGACATCCGCTACACCACCGACGGCAGCGACCCCACCCTCGAGTCCGACCTGTACAGGGGAGGGCTCACCTTTTCGGAACCGGTGACCCTGAAGGCGCGCGCCTTCAGGAACTGGGTTACGGAGATGCCGGCGAACCGGGCGGGAAACACGTTGATGAGCCGCGTCTACCGGGCCGTTTACGTCCGGGAGCCGCCGCAAGAGCCCCTGCCGGATTCACTGGCGGAAAGCCTCGAGCCCGGCCTCAGGTACAGGTACTACGAAGACCAGTGGCCGAAGCTGCTGTTCGGCGCTCCGCTGACCCGGGCGGAAAGAACCGGGACGGTCGCTTCCGCCTTCGACACCGGCCCGCGCTCGGGGCGGGAGAAGCAGGCCTTCGCCTTCCGCTACGAGGGGTTCCTCAGGGCCCCCGAGGAGGGGATCTACACCCTGTTCCCCCCGGAAGAGTTCATCCGCTACGCCCCCCTGGCCGGGTACGATCTCGACGTCCGCCTCGGGTACGAGAACCGGTGGGTGAACGGTTCAAAGGCGGAGGCCGGGCCCGGGTCCCCCCTGCAGCATTGGTATCCGGGCACGCGGCGGCACGCCCTCGGAAACTGGTCGATCCACCTGAAGGAGGGGTACCACCCGATCGAGATCTATTTCGCCGACATCCGCCCCGGGGGGTACCTCGAATACATGCAGTTCAGGTACGACGGCGTGAACGTTCCCGGGCTGATCGAGCGCTACTGGACCGGGGAGGTCCCGAAACTCGAGATCGCCGGCCCCGGAATCGAGCGGCAGCCGATTCCCGCGGAGCTGCTGTTTCACTGATTCGGGGGAGGCGGCGAGAAGCCCTGGCTTCAGTTTTCCCGGCGCAGGAGGATTGAGAGGAGCTGCGGCCGGACGACGCTCCACATCCCTTTTCGCGGTCCCTCCTCCTCTTTGCTCAGGTCGACCGCCTCTGGTATGTGCGGATACGGGTCGTCGGCTGGCTTCCCCTCGCGGCCGGCGGGCCCCGGGCCTGAAGAGCTCCCGGCTTGGCTACCGGCCAGCGGTACGATTCGGGGACGAACCGTACCGGCGGACGCGTTGCACCTGTGCGGAGAAACCGTGAAACTCGAAAAGGTGCATTTCCCCTCTTCACCTGACTCTCCCGCGGGACATTCGGCGGCATTCCCGGTTTTGGAATCATGAATTTGTCGCATCCCCGAATCGCGCTTCGACGACCTGCAACCGGCGGACAGCTTCCGGATAGCCGACGTCTCCGGCCTGACCGATGCTGCTGACCATCGCCACCACTGCAAGGCCGGCGACCGACCTCGGGTACCTGCTGGTCAAAAACCCCGCCCGCTGCCAGTCCTTCCCCCTGCCTTTCGGACAGGCGCACGTCTTCTACCCGGTGGCCCGCGAGGACCGCTGCCAGGCGGCGCTGCTCCTCGACCTCGATCCGGTCGGCCTGGTGCGCGGCCCCCGGGGCGCCAACCCCGGCGACGGCGGGGCCCTGAAGCAGTACGTCAACGACCGCCCCTACGTCGCCTCCTCCTTCCTCAGCGTCGCCATCGCCCGCGTCTTCGGCTCGGCCCTCAAGGGGAGCAGCAAGGACCGGCCCGGGCTCGCGGCGACGCCGCTCCCCCTCGAGGCCGAGGTCGCCGTGCTCCCCTGCCGCGGGGGAGAGCCGTTCCTGCGCCGCCTCTTCGAGCCGCTGGGTTACTCGGTCGAGGCCCGTCCCCTGCCCCTCGACGGGCACTTCCCCGAATGGGGAGAGAGCCCCTACTACCGGGTGCACCTGGCCGGGACCTGCCGGCTCCGCGACCTGCTCTCCCACCTCTACGTCCTGCTTCCGGTGCTCGACGACGACAAGCATTACTGGGTCGGCCAGGAGGAGCTGGACAAGCTGCTCGCCCGCGGGGAAGGCTGGCTCCCCTCGCACCCGGAGCGGGAGGTGATCGCCCGCCGCTACCTCAAGCACCAGCGCCGCCTGGCGCGCGAGGCCCTGGCCCGGCTCGTCGCCGAGGAAGACCCGGGTGTCGAGGCCGAACCGGAGCATGAGCAGGAGGAGGATAGCCTCGAGCGCCCCCTCAGCCTGAACGACCGGCGTACCGCCGCGGTAAGAATGGCGCTCGGGGAAGCGGGGGCGCGCAGCGTCATCGATCTCGGCTGCGGCGAGGGCAAGCTCCTCAAGGCCCTGCTCGACGGGGATTGCCCCCGCATCGCCGGCATGGACGTCTCCTCCCGCGCCCTCCGGATCGCCGGGGAGCGCCTCGGCCTCGAGCGCCTGCCGGCGACGCAGCGGCAGCGCCTCGAGCTGTTCCAGGGCTCCCTCACCTACCGGGACGAGCGCCTCTCCGGGTACGACGCCGCCTGCGCCGTCGAGGTGATCGAGCATATCGATCCGCAGCGGCTGCCGGCGTTCGAGCGCGTCCTCTTCGAGTTCGCGCAGCCTGCCACGGTGATCGCGACCACCCCGAACGCCGAGTACAACAGCCGCTTCGAGTTCCTTCCCGCCGGCCGCTTCCGCCACCGCGACCACCGCTTCGAGTGGACGCGGGAGCAGTTCCGGGACTGGGCGCAGGCCGCGGCCGGCCGCTTCGGGTACACGGTCCGCTTCCTGCCGGTCGGCGAGGAGGACCCCGAGCTCGGCCCGCCCACCCAGATGGCGGTGTTCTCGCGATGAAGATCACCGTTCCCGAGCCTTCGCTCGTCGTGCTCGCCGGCCCCTCGGGGAGCGGCAAGTCGACCTTCGCGCGCCGGCACTTCAGGCCGACCGAGGTGATCTCCTCCGATTACTGCCGCGGCCTCGTCGCCGACGACGAGAACGACCTGTCCGCCACCGGCGACGCCTTCGACCTCCTCCGCTACATCGCCTCGAAACGGCTCGCCGGGCGCAGGCTCACCGTGGTCGACGCGACCAGCGTCAAGCCGGAGGACCGCGCCGGACTGATCGCCCTGGCCCGCGAGTTCCACCTCCTCGCCGCGGCCATTGTCTTCGACCTGCCGCCGCAGCTCTGCCTGCAGCGCAACGAGGAGCGCAGCGACCGCGACATCGGACCCCACGCGGTGCGCCGGCAGAGCGGGGCCCTGCGCCGCTCCCTGCGCGGCCTCAGGCGGGAGGGGTTCCACTCCGTCACCGTGTTCGCCACCCCGGAAGAAGCGGACGCCGCGGTCATCGAGCGCCAGCCGCTGTGGCCGGACCGGCGCGGCGAGCGCGGCCCCTTCGACATCATCGGCGACGTCCACGGCTGCTTCGACGAACTCGCCGGCCTGCTCGGCTCCCTCGGCTGGGCGGTCGGCTCCGGCGCCGGGGGCCCGGCGGCGCGCCACCCGGAAGGGCGCAAGGCCGTCTTCCTCGGGGACCTCGTCGACCGCGGCCCCCGCTCCCCGGAGGTGCTGCGCCTGGTCATGGAGATGGTCGAGGCGGGAACCGCTCTCTGCGTCCCCGGCAACCACGACGTCAAGCTGCTGCGCAAGCTGCAGGGGCGGGACGTGAAGGTCTCCCACGGCCTCGCCGAGACCCTGGAGCAGCTCGAGCGCGAGCCGGCGGGGTTCGCCGACGAGGCCGCGGCCTTCATCGGCAGCCTGGTCAGCCATTACGTGCTCGACGGCGGCGAGCTCGTCGTCGCCCACGCCGGCCTCGAGGAGGCCCTCCAGGGACGGGCTTCGGGACGGGTGCGGGAGTTCGCCCTCTACGGCGAGACCACCGGCGAGACCGACGAGTTCGGGCTGCCGGTGCGCTGCGACTGGGCGGCCGCCTACCGCGGCCGGGCGACGGTGGTGTACGGCCACACCCCGGTGCCGGAGCCGGAGTGGGTGAACCGCACCATCAACATCGACACCGGCTGCGTCTTCGGGGGCAGGCTGACGGCGCTGCGCTACCCGGAAAGGGAGATCGTCCAGGTCCCGGCGCGGCAGGTCTGGTGCGAGCCGGTGCGGCCGCTCCCTTCCTCCGGGGAGGAGGATGCGGCGCGGCCCGGCGGGGACCTGCTCGACATCGGCGACGTGCTCGGCAAGCGGGTCGTCTCCACCCGCCTGCACCGCGGCGTCTCCATCCGCCGGGAGAACGCCGCGGCCGCCCTCGAGGTGATGAGCCGCTTCGCCGTCGACCCGCGCTGGCTCGTCTACCTGCCGCCGACCATGGCGCCGTCCGACACCGCCGCCGAGGGGGAGTTCCTCGAGCACCCGGCCGAGACCTTCGCCCATTACCGGGGCCGGGGAATCCCGCGGCTGATCTGCCAGGAGAAGCACATGGGGTCGCGGGCGGTGATCCTGCTCTGCCGGGACGAAGCCGCGGCGAAGCGGAGGTTCGGAGCCGGCCGCGGCGAGGCGGGGGTGGTGTACACCCGCACCGGGCGCCCCTTCTTCAGCGACCCGGACCGCGGCGCCGGGGTTGTCGCGCGGCTGTGCGCCGCGGTCGAGCGCGCCGGGTTCTGGCAGCGGTTCGACAGCGACTGGATCTGCCTCGACGCCGAGATCATGCCCTGGTCGGAGAAAGCGCAGGAGCTGCTGCGCACCCAGTACGCCCCGGCCGGGGCGGCGGCAGCGGCCGCCTTCGAGGCCGCCCTCCCCGCCCTGGACCAGGCCGCCGAAAGAGGGGGCGGCAGCGAGGAGCTGGCCGCCCACCTGCGGCAGCGGCAGGGCTGCATCTCCCGCTACGTGGAGGCCTACCGGCGCTACTGCTGGCCGGTCGCCGGAATCTCCGATCTCAGGATCGCCCCCTTCCACCTGCTGGCTACCGAGGGCCGGGTCCACACCGGCGAGGACCACCTCTGGCACATGGAGACCCTCGCCGAGCTGTGCCGGGCCGACGCGGAGCTGCTGCACGAGACGCGGTATCTCCCCGTCGACGCCGCCGATCCCGACAGCGAGGAGCAGGGGACGCGCTGGTGGCGGGAGCTCACCGAAAGCGGCGGCGAGGGCATGGTGGTCAAGCCGCTGGACTGGCTCGCCCGGGGCCGGCGGGGCCCGGCGCAGCCGGCGCTCAAGTGCCGGGGGCGGGAGTACCTGCGCATCATCTACGGTCCGGAGTACACCCTGCCCGGGCAGATCGAGCGCCTGCGCCAGCGCCGCCTGTCGACCAAGCGCTCCCTGGCGCTGCGGGAGTTCGCCCTCGGCATGGAAGCCCTGCACCGCTTCGTCGGGGGGGAGCCGCTGTACCGCGTGCACGAGTGCGTCTTCGGGGTCCTCGCCCTGGAGAGCGAGCCGGTCGACCCGAGGCTGTGACGCGCTGCATGCCCCGAGCCTGTCCGGCCGCTGAAATCCTGCCCGGCGAACTCGCCGGGGGATTGGTTGAACGCGAAACCCGGCGAGCCTCACACCCGTTCGCGCGTGGCGGCGTTCCGCACCCGCACGGGATCAGAGCGTCGGACGGACCTTCTCGGCGTCCTTGAACAGGATTTCCCGCACGGCGCTGGTCGCCTGCTCGTGAAACTCTACAGCGACCGGATCGTAGTCGGTCCCGGGCCGCGGCGTATGTTTGAAGTGACCGTACCGGTCGCTGCCGCGAACGAGCGCGGCGCTGTCCCATTCGCCGACGATCTGCCGGGTGCTGGTCGGCATGTAATGCAGCGACAGGCCGATGCGGCGGTCCTGCGACCGGTTGGGACTCGACGCGTGCGCGAGGCGGACGTTGTGGAGCGAGATTTCACCCGGCTGCAGCGGCATGGCGACCGCCTTGTCTTCGTCCACGACGACGGAAATCTCCTGACCCCGGGTCAGCATGTTGTTCCGCTGGTACTCGTCGCTGTGGGGCAGGAGGTCGCCGACGTGGCTGCCGGGCAGGACGCGCATGCAGCCGGTTTCCGGCGTCGCCGGTGAAAGAGCCAGCCAGGCGGTCACCAGGTCGCCGCTGTCGAGGCCCCAGTAACGGAGGTCCTGGTGCCACGAGACGAAGGTTTCGCTCCGGGGTTCCTTGATCCAGAAGAAGGTGTTCCAGCACAGGATGTCGGGACCTATCAGGTCCTCGACGGCATCGAGGATGCGGTCGTTCCGCATCAGGTCGTCGATCCAGGTGAACAGGAGATGGGACTTGCTTCGCTGCGCCCCTTCGATCGGGTGGCCCTGGGAAGCCTCGAAGGTCTCGAGCTTCCGCCGGTTGGCGGCCACTTCGCCGTCGTCGAGTATGCGCACGGGCAAGTAATACCCCTCTCGCCTGTACTGGGCGATGGCGGCTTCACTCAGGATTTTCGGCATGGTCGGCCTCCGGGTCGGTTGCGGAAACGGGTGCGGGAAAGCGCGGAAGCTTGATCAGTTCCTCACCTCTTCATCGGTCGCGGGGATCAACTTCAGTGATCGGGAGGTCGACAGCAACTCGCGGGACCGCATCTTTCAGGCAGAGCGGTCGACCCGAGGTTGTGAGCGCCTGAGGAGGCGAAAGAGATGGAAAAACGGATCCTGGGACGCACCGGGTACGAGGTCACGCGCATCGCCCTGGGCACCTACCGGTTCACCAGCGAGTTCGGCGTGCCGCGCACCGACGCCCTGGCCCTGCTCGAGCGCGCCGTGGACCTCGGCATCAACTACATGGACACCGCCCCGTCCTACGGCTGCGGCGAAAGCGAGGAGCTGATCGGCCGGGTGCTCGCCAGCCGCCCGGACAGCCGCGTCTTCATCAGCTCGAAGATCGGGCAGCTGCGGCGGTCCATCGTCCCCTACCTCGGGGCCGAGGCGTACCGCAGCGAGGACTGCATCCGCCGCGTCGTCGACCACACCCTCTGGCTGCTGCGCAGGGACCGCCTCGACATGCTGTTCATCCACGAGCCGGAGGAGGAGGCCTGGGGGTGGGACGACAACCCCGAGGCGCCCGTGCTCCGGGTGCTGGAGGATCTCCGGGAGGAAGGGGTCGTCGGCGCCATCGGCATCGGCAGCAACCGGGCGCCGTTTCCGGCGCGCCTCGCCGGGACCGGGCGCTTCGACGTCGTCGAGATCGCCAACGGCTACACCCTGCTGCAGCAGCCGATAGCGGAGCGGCTGCTGCCGGCGGCGCGCGCCCACGACATCGGCATCGTCGCGGGAGGCCCCTTCTGCGACGGCATGCTGTCCGCGGTGCAGCGCGGCCGCCTCGAAGAGCTGAAGAAAAACCCCGGGGTCCCCGGCAGCCTGCTCGACGCGCGCGCCCTGGAGCTGATCGGCCGCTTCTACCGGTTCAGCGACGAGACCGGCATCCCGATGAACGAACTCGGCCTGCGCTACATCCTCTCCAATCCCGCCATCCACACCGTCATTCCCGGAGCGCAGACCCCCGCAGAAATGGAGGCCAATTTCCGGGCCGGCCTGAAAGGGCCGCTGCCCGGGGACGTCCTCGCGGCGGTCCGGAAAATCCAGGAATCGGTGGAGTGATGGAATGAAGCGGGGACTTCGGTTGTCCAATGGGTGTGGAACTGCCGTCTGACCTCGACCTGACGAGGCGCGCGCGCGACGGAGACGACGATGCCTTTCGCATGCTGGTCGAGCGCTACGAATCGCTGGTCGCCGCCACCGCGGTGGGCATGCTGGGACCGGGACCGGATGCCGAGGACGTCGGCCAGGAGACGTTCATCCGCTTCCACGCCGCTCTCGGCCGCTTTCGCGGCGAGTCGGCCCTCGGCACCTATCTTACCCGGATCGCCATCAACCTGTCGCTCAACGCCTCGAAGAGCCGGCAGCGGTCCCGGTGGCGGTTCTGGAGCCTGGACAGCGAGGAAGACCCGGCTCCCGCCCCGGCCACTGACGGAGCGGCGCTCAGGGACCAGGCCGACACGAGGGCCGAGGTGCAGGCGGCGCTGCAACAGCTCAAACCGGATCACCGCGCCGTCGTGGTGCTGCGCATGATCCGGGAGTACTCGACCCGGGAGACCGCCGAGGCCCTCGACATACCCGAAGGAACGGTGCTGTCGCGCCTGTCGCGCGGCATGGCGAACTTGAAGGGGATCATGCAGGGGAGGCTGGACCATGACCAAGAGTGAACGCGAACGCCTGCTGGCTCTCGCCTTAGGCGGCGAGCTCGGAGAAACGGAGAAAGCCCGTTTCGAGCACCTGCTGTCGTCGGATGAAAGCTTCCGGGCCGAGTGGGAGCAGATGCGCCAGGTCGGGGACCTGGTTTCCGGGACGCGTGCCGAGCGCTTCGACCCGTTCTTCTCCACCCGCGTCATGGCGCGCCTGCGCGGCGAGCGCGGCGAGCCGGGCAGCTTCGCCGACGGGCTGATGCGCGCCTTCCGCCCCCTGGTGCCGGTCACACTCGCCGCGGCTGTTTTCCTGGCCGTCCTGAACTGGCGCGACCGCGACCTGATGTCCGAGGATTCTTCCTTCCTCGAGGTCACCTTCGCCGTGCCGCCGGTCTCGGTGGAAACCGCCGAAATCATGGAGATGTGACCGTGTCCTCCGGTACCAGGAGCGCCGCCATACTCATCGCCACCCTCGTGATCGGGATGGTGCTGGGGGCGCTCGGATTCAGCGCCTTCCAGCGCCACCGTTTCCGCGACGCCCTGAGCCTGGCGCGGCCCGCCCACTTCACCGCAGGAATCCGCCGGGCCATCGCCCCGATCGAGGAGACACGGCGGGCGGAAATAGCCGCCGTTCTGCGCCGCATCGACGAGCGCATGCGCGCCACCCGGACCGCCAGGAACCGGGAGCGCCGGGCACACCTCGATTCCGCAAGGGCGGCGCTGGAGCCTCTGCTTACGGAGGATCAGCGGCGGCGGCTGAATCGCCACCTCGAACGGCACAAGCGGTTTGTGAGACGCGGGGGGCGGCGCCATCACCGGGGGAAGCGGCACTAGTCTGCGGGCAAGTTAGTTGACCAAGGAACTGGAAACCGCGTGGGCAAAGGCAAACGCATTTCAGAGCCAACTCAGAAGCATCTGCAATTCCCGAGAGGCCCAGGGGATATTCGGGAAGACAATTGTTATGGGACCGATTGTCCTACTGTATTTCAAGGATAGAATGCGTAGATTGACACATTTTCTTGACATATAGTGCACGAATGTGCATTCTTTGCCAGAGAGGACGACCTCCCAAATTGGTGGTCTCGAAGGATTATCGAGCAAATCAACGAACGGATTGGAAACCGAACGGATCAGAAGCCAAAAAAGCGCCAGGAAACCCCATTTGTTTTGACACTTCGGAGAAACTGACGATGCGCCATCTTCTCGACACCACGGAATTGCTTGTCGCCAGTTGGATTTTGGGCGGTGGTGGGGACCGAATACCGACTTCGCACGGAATCCTAGATCGGGCACTCAAAACGGCCGTGGAGCACGAGTCATGCCCGAATTGGGTCCGCGACCAGCTTCACTTTGTGGACTCCCGAATTGGGCTTCAATGTGTGGAGTTACCCGCATTACTGGACTGGGCGCAGCGTGCCCAGCTCACGACCGCACCTAATCCATCTTACCAATCGACACAAGTACAAATCAGCCGCAATGCGGCTCGGCAGATATTGTCAGATCTTGCAGTATCAGAAGAGGAAGCCGTTAAGTGGGGGGAGCTTCTCCAGAGCGCTGTCGATGAAGCGAGTAGCTCGATGAGCGCTTTCCCTGAGCCAGCCATAGAAGAGTACTAATCCGTTCGATTCCAGTAGTTTTAAAGGTGGCACTTAAGTCGAACTCAGGCTGGTGAGAGACATGGAGACTCGACTCTGATCGATCCTTCGAAGCTTCGTTCCGATCTAGAGAGCGCAGCCCCAATTCTATGGCGTGAGCTTGGTAGTCTGGCTGAACAGTGGACAGAGCCCGCGCTGGAGAGATTGAACTCCACGGCGCCACACGCTGCGTATCCGAAGACATTTAACGACCCTGTGTGGGGCGTCGTAGAACTCCTGCCTTGGGAAACGGTGCTTTTGGACTCTCCGTTACTCCAGCGGCTGCGAGGAGTACGACAGCTCGGAATGGCGCATCTTGTCTATCCAGGGGCCGGACATGACCGTTTGGAACACACGCGGGGGGTTGTAGAAGCTGCGGAGCGCATGATTCAAGCTCTTGAGAGGAACGCTTCTCATAGACGAATCTTTGGAAAGGACAGGGACGAGAACGTACCGTCGGTGAGCGAAGAGGATCGCTACGCCACTAGGCTTGCGGCTCTTCTGCACGATATCGGGCATGGCCCTTTCAGCCACGCGACCGAGCGACTGATCGAAGAACGGTACGAGAACGAGTTCCTTAGCGCAGCCAACGTGCTCCGGAGTTCCTTCGAAGGAGTAACGTCGATTGCCCCCGGGGAGACTATCGCTGCGCTAATTGTTCTCAGTGGTGCGATGGAAAAAATCCTTACACATTCGAATTTAACTGCCGCCACCAGGTCTACTCAACTACCTGAAGCTATCGCGGCGCGGATTTTGGGCTCCCGGAGCTGTCTGCATGCGAGCTACCTCTCGGGGATAATCAGCGGCCCAGTGGACGCCGACAAGCTCGACTACATCGCTCGCGACTGCCATCACTCTGGACTTCCACTCGGAATCGACCTGACGAGGCTGATAAGCAAGCTCGAAGTGGTCGTCGTATCGCCGGATGCAGCACCAAATCAAGAGCTGCGAGACCGTGCTGAACAGAGTCAAGAAGGCCGCTTCTACGATATGGGAATCTCCCAGGCTGGCCTCGGCTCCTACGAGCAATTGATTATCGCTCGCGTCCTTCTCCATGATCGGCTTTACTACCACCACAAAGTCCGGGCAGCTGAAGCCATGCTGCAACGATTGGTCCGGCTCGCCGAGGAGGAACATAGTGCGAGTTATTCGATCGCGGATCTGTTTTCGGGAATCTCCGACGACATCTTCATTGGTGTCATCGGTGGAGAGTTAAGGTCGACAACCTTGAAGTGTGGTGGGGAACATTCACTGAAGATCGCTCAAGCGATCCAGGAACGACGTGTCTACTATAGGGCGTATGCGTTCGCCGCGCGCTTTATCGCGGGCCTTGAGAATCTCCCAGACGAAGACAAACGAGATACCCGGGCCCTAAAATGGCGGAAGTTACTTAAGGCACTCTCGACAGATCAGGGCTGCCGGGATACCGAAGGAAAGATACATGTCAAAGCAGTCGAACTAGCGAGCGTAATACCAGATTTGGCCGAATGCGGGGCTAACCTAAGGCATGAAGAAGTCCTCGTGGATCTTCCGTTTAACAAGGTCGTTGTTCGAGGCGGCGATATTCTCACAAGGACGGATGGTGGCCACGTTGGCACCCCTAACCTTTTTTTCGATCCCGAACGGTGGTCCCAGGCATATGAGCACCAGAAGCAATGCGGTTTCGTGTTTACGCCACGTAATCGAGTGGCATTGGTGGCGTTGGCATCTCGGATCGTGTTCTTCGAGACCTTCCATCTTGTCATGGACGAGCAAGCAGACCGTGCTGCAAAAGTAACCGACATCCTTTGCGATGAATGGGTGGAGATAGCAAGAAAAAATGGCCTCTGTAGTCTTGAATGTGCGGAAGTTCTCCAAAGGGGCCGACCACCGCTTGTCACGTTTCAGAAAGATGACTTAACCTTGCCTCAAGATTGGTTGTCTGAAGATCACGACGTTAATAATTGTATCGCCATGGGATTGAATTCACGTCTCCCAACTGGACTACCGGCTTCGTTTCACAAGGCCGTCTCGGACACACTCCGGGACCTCGCCTCCTTCGTTGACATGATTGAGAAAACCGGGGCTTGGACCTCTTTTGAGGATCTCTCCGAATCTCAATTGCAAGGGAAGCTGCGCGAACATCTTCATTCACGTAATTCTATTGTTGAAGAAGGCTCAAAACTCGGGGGTGGAGAAGCCGACCTCATCCTGTACAATCGGATCGTAGTCGAAAATAAAGTCCTGAAGGAAAAGATTCAGAACCCTTTCGACGCCTGCTCCCAATACGCATGGCAGGCTAGACGCTACAGTCTGTCCCTCTGCTCACGGGTATTGTTCGTTGTTGTCGGCTATTGTCCGAGTAGCGAGGCGGCCTTGCTTCCGCTATCAAACAGGATTCGGGTCTGCTCCATGCCAGAGGCACCGGAGGAACGATGTGTGGTTTGTGTTGTCGTCCCATGGGGCACAGGTGTCCCTTCATCTGCTAGAAGACCGCCTGGCAGTCAATAACTGATTCTCTGCCACAGTACAGTAGTAGTGTCATGAAGAAGCTCCAGGATTGATTTTGATTTTCATTCATACACGCGATTGACAGGACGTGGTTAAGTCAGCACTGGGGTGGACCTTGTTGTCGCGAGAGGCTCTAAAGCGCGCAGAGACGCAGCTTCGGGATGATCTCCAAGGGGTTCGAGATGAAGTAGGCTTTCTTTCACTCCATCAAGCCTATGCGGATCGGTTCTTTCCTGGCACCTCGGTTCTCCACACGCGCCTAAGGTATGCGCTATTCGTACCGTGGCTCTATAACAGGCTTTTTGAGAAGCGTGAACGACGAATCACTGCGGCTTTGGTTAAGGAAGAGATTGCGCTCGCTGGGCGGCTTAGACGTTCAGGTATAGATGGGGTGATCGGGAGCCGATCCTATCCAAAGCCTACGAGCCAGCCTGCCTCAATGGTCTATTGGACGGCGCTCCGTGCTTGGCGAATTCTGAGGTCTCTTCCAAGCGGCTCGTACCCTGCCCGGTCGAGCGTACATCGGCACTTCGCGCGGCGGACTTCCGATGTCAGGTTCCGTGATGACGATCACCAGTTTCTTGAAGAGAGCGACTCCGTATTCGGAGCAGTCCCTAAGCCTCCAAAGGAGTGGAACGACCCGAGTACGCCATTGGATTTTTCTCTCCGGAACGACGAAGCGCGTTTCTTACGAAGCACGCTTCTCACCGTGCATCGTCCAGGCGGGGAAGGTGCACCGTCCCTTCTCGCGCGTCTCGTCAACGTTCCGCTCGGGGACAGCTCCGATTTGTGGGACCCCAAGGTGTTCTACGGGGCCGAGCCGGAAGATCGCAAAGCACTGTGGCATGCGGGTCAGGTAGCAGCGCTTTCCGCAGTGGGACGTGGTGTCTACGCAGCGCTGGTCGAGGAAATGCGGGAGATGGATGGCCACCCAACCGAGAATCTGCACCGCGGATATTTGAGAGCTGTCGTGGAGGATCACCGGGAGGAGGCCCTGAAGCTCGACGTCGCAACGGTGCGAAATGACGCCCCAAACGGCATAAACGAAGGAATCCTGACTGTTCTGCGAGAAACTCAGGAATGGCTTAAGCAACCGAAACCTATTCTTATGGAGCTCCACCATATCTATGAGGAAGCCGAACGTCGCCGAAAGGGGCGTCGGGCAAGACTCGTCCATTCGATCGCAGGCCGAGAGAAGCGTCAAGAGTGGCTGCCCGAGGAACATCCAAAAGCCGAGCCACTTCACTACCGATGGCGACAAGTGCGACGCCTGCTGCTGGATCTACAGGTGGCGCCGTGAAAAAGAAGGAATGGGGAAGTCTGCCCTATTTGGATGGCCTTCGTCCAGAGCCGGCTTGGCGCACGGATTTTGCTGTCCTGACAACATACTCGGCTGACCTCGTTACGGTTGTGGCGTCGCTTCTCTCTCTAGCCGGACTCGACGACGAGCGGGGTTCGGGAAGCAAAGTGGATTTCGCAAACGCAATCGAGACACTTCGCGACCGAATCCGCATCTTGGTCCAAGCTGGTCGAATCACAGCATCCGGGAAGACGCCGAAAATTCTTTGCATCCTTGACCGATTCATTCGTGAGGTGGAGATGAACGAGACGGAAGGCTCGTGGCATCCGAAAGCCGGATTGATCCGAATGACTGCCGAGGATGGGAAGGGGGTTCAGTGGAGACTATGGCTCGGAAGCCGAAACCTCACACAGGACACTTCCTGGGATGTCGGGTTGGTCTTGGTCGGCCATCAGGGACCCGTTGGTAGGCTGATCCCCGGCGTGCCTGAGCTAGGACGCGAACTCGTGGCTAGAGCGGACCTGAAGGACGTCCGGAAAAACTATGTATTTAAGCAACTCCAGTCTGTCCGATGGGAAATGCCCACAGGGTGCACTGTGGAGGACGTTCGGCTATTGCTGGAGAGTGAGAGAGCGATCCCGGAGGCTCCTTCCGGTATCCGGAAGCTTATGGTGGTGAGCCCGTTCCTAGATGGTTCGATGGTGAACTATTTCGGACACTGGGGGAATGAGCAGACCCACCGGGTGTTGGTTTCGACGCTTCCCGAGTTGGGTAAGCTCACTGCTCAATCTTCACGGCCGCTTTCTACCTATAGGGACGTGCTCTATTTGGGAGCCCCTTCCCCCGAAATGGATCGTTTTACGCCTCTGGAAGACGACCTTAGCGAGGGTTCTGAAGATGAACAACCAGAAGCCCGGGGCCTTCACGCGAAACTGGTCTACGCAGAACATCAGGGTGGACGAACGCTCTGGCTGGGTAGCGCAAACGTCACACGGCGCGGATGGTGTGGACCGAACGTGGAGATTGTGGCGCGTCTTTCCGTCGGACGCGATGTCGGCGCAGGGCTCCATGGTTTTCTTGATGAGATCGGACGAATTGCAGATCTAGAATCGCTCAAGCCACCCGAGCTAGATGATATGGACGAGCGGCTAGAAAAGGCGCACCGGGAGGTCACATCACGCTGGACTGCTGTCCAGAGGATCATGGACGAGAGCCCACTGATCGTAGCGAGGAAATTGCCACATCCAGATGACCCCAGTGCCGAACTCTGGGTGGGCCTTCTCGCACAGCCATTGACCCTTTGGCCTCGGAATGCCACTTCGCTCCAGCTGTCGCCAATTTCCCCTGCCGAGACTACAGAGCTGGTACACTGCGAAGTGAGATTGGGCGGGAAATGTATCCGCTGGTTTCAGCGTACCCCCCTGGATCCCCCGCCAAGTGCCGACCGAGATCATCGTGCTCTTGCACGCTACCTTGATCCTCGAAGTTTCCTGCTCTGGATTCGCTCGATCCTGACAAGCGACGTTCTCTTGGACGGGGGCGGTGACTGGAATGAGGAACCCGAGCTAAACCAGACGTCGACGTTGGCGACTGGACCACCGGACCGGTGGGCGCCCACGCTGGAGGATGTGCTGAAGGCTTGGTTACGCGACCCCGCTACAGTTGGAGATGTGGACCGCAAGGTCCACCGCTACCTGGACTTCCTAGAACAAGAGCAGCTCGAGGGGCAGGCGGAGAAGGAACGGGAGATTCTTGAGCAGTTCCGTTCTATCTGGGACGTGCTAGGAAGCCAGCTTGTGGAACGGACGCCGTGACGCCTGTCAAGCCTTTCCAGGAGGCCACTGTTGAAGCGGTGTTGCACGCCTTTCGTGCGGGACGGCGGTATCGGCGGTTCCTCGTCGCCGACGAGGTGGGCCTCGGCAAGACTATTGTCGCCCAGCAGGTGATTCGGCGGATGATGCGGCGGCGAAGCAAGCCTTTCGTCGTCTTCTACCTTTGCAGCAATCTCTCAATTGCTGCCCAGAATCGGAGAAAGCTGCTTGAGGTTTTGCCCCTTGAGGAGCGAGACAAGGCGACATGCCATGTTGATCGACTGACGCTGCTAAATACCTCTGACGACGAGCCGGATCATCCGACACTCCGTCTGTTCTCACTTACACCGGACACGTCGTTCCCAATGCGCAAAGGGAGGAGGCGGGATGGCCGGCAGGACGAGCGCGCGCTCATTCATGCCTTGGTCGAAAGGACTTTTCCCTGGCTTTTCGAGGCATATAAACGTCGCGTGTTCAAGCGGAATGCGCGCCAGTACTGGGGGAATTATTACATCCCACGCGCACGCGAGCTTGCACGAAACATTGCTCTGCAGAACGCCTTTCGCACATCAGTCCGCCAGGAGTTTGGATTGGGAAAGGGTGAGCATGCTGATGCCCGTGTGCGTAGCCTTGAGCTCGATGAGCTCGATTTAATTGCCCACCTTCGAAATGCACTTGCCGCAAGTGCGATCGAGAAGCTTAAACCCGACCTAGTTATTTTTGACGAGTTTCAGCGTTTCAAAGACGTTTTGGACTCTGAACAGGACGAAGCGGCACAACGGGTTATGGGCCGCTTGCGTGGAGATGATTCGCAGGCTCCGCCAGCTCTGCTCCTGCTGTCCGCAACACCCTACCGGCTCTACTCGCGGCGTGTCGAAGAGGCATCGGGTAGCTCTCACCACGCAGAGTTCTTCGAGCTCGTCGAATTCCTTTTCGGCGGGACTTCGAAGGCAAAAAAGAAACGTCGATCATGCGAGGAAGCATTCGCTACTATAGAAAGTGAGCTTCGCAGGGGTGATCCTGGAAGCGAGGCAGCCCGTACTGCGAGGCTTCGCGCAGAGGAATTGCTCCGCCAAGTCATGGTCCGAACAGAGCGCTCGTCGCATCCACTTGGACGGGCGGAAGAAACAACACGTCCCCTGGAATCACCCATTACTGCCGAAGATCTCGTAATCTTCAAGCACATGAGCAGATGTTTCAGCGATAGCCACCGTTCCTCGGCCGTCCCGTACTGGACTTCGATCCCTCTTCCGATGCAGTCGATGGGAAGCCACTACGTTGCTTGGAAGGCTGCAATAGACATGCAGGCTGATGGCGTTGCCCGGTTGGACGAAGCAATGCGCAACCGATACAAACGCCCGTTGCGGTGGCCCCATCCACGGCTACGGGCGATGAAGCAACTCTTCTCACCAGATACCGCGGTGACCCCTTGGCTTACGCCATCCAACCCTTGGTGGGAGCTGGGCGGTAAGTGGAAACATGAAGGCACCCAGCCCTCGAAAGCGTTGGTATTCAGTCGGTTCCGCGCAGTGCCCCAAGCGGTGGCATCGATCCTGAGTTACGATCTGGAGACAAGCCACCTCCGTGGCGAGCGGGTAGCCTATCCGGATGTAACGAAGCGCCGGCTGCTACGCGCGACCGATGGGCGCCATGCTTTGCTAGCATTGTTCCACCCATCTCCTTTGCTCGTAGAAAAAACAGAGCCCCTGGCTGCAGATGAGCGCAATCGAGCCAGTGTGCGTAGGCACCTTCGGCAACAGGTGCGCCAGTTGCTCCGCGACCTTGACGTTGGTATCGGATCAAGGAGCCCAAATCTTCCGATTTGGAAGCTTATCGCTCGGTTGGAAGCTCGCGCTGGCAATTGGCCGTACGTGCAGCGAGCCTGGATGGAAATGAACTGCAAGTTGAACCGATTCGACACGTCTGATGGTGGTCTGACACAGCTCCTCGCGGACTGGAACAAAGAGGCTCAGATGGAGATCAAGTGAGGTTACCCCGATTTCACGGACAGTTTTCCGTTTGGATTTATACCCCTTGATAAATGATACCTCTCGTAGTTGATGGGAGATCGTTGTCCCAGGGCCGAGTGCCGCCGATGGGGGTTGTACCAGCCTTCCAGGTATTCGAAAACCGTACGCTGGGCTTGCGACTGGGTAGCAAACCGATGACGATCCAGCAGCTCCCTTTCCAAGGTGGCGAAAAAGCTTTCGCACAGAGCATTGTCGAAGCAGTCACCGACCGATCCCATCGACGGACGTACCCCGGCCTGGCGACAGCGCTTCCCGAAGGCCAGGGCCGTATACTGACTGCCGTGGTCGGAGTGGTGAATCACTTTCTTGGGACGGCGCCGGTGCAGGGCCATGTCAAGGGCGTCCAGCACCAACTGCGTACGCATATGGTTCGCCATGGCCCAGCCCACCACTCGGCGGCTCCAGGCGTCCATGACCACGCTCAGATACAAAAACCCCGACCTCGTGGGAATGTAGGTGAGATCGGCAACCCACAGGCGATTCGGGCCGGAGACCGAAAACACCCGCTTGACCAGGTCGGAGGCGACCCGGCCCTGCCGGCCGCGACGGGTGGTGGAGAGGCGGCGGCGGGCGCATACCCCGCGCACCCCGAGCTCAAGCATCAATCGGGCGATGCGCTTGCGACCGATGGCTTGGCCCTCCTCGGCCAGTTCGGCCCGGATCCTCGGCGCTCCATAAGTGCCCCGGGAGTGTTGGTGGATCTGCTCGACACGTGCCTTGAGCACGGCATCGGCCCGGGCGCGACCCGAAGGCGGGCGTTTCAACCAGGCGTAGTAGCCGCTGGGGGAGACCTTCAGCACGCGGCACATCGTCAGCACCGGAAAGTCGGCCTGGTGCGCTCTCATGAACTCGTAGACGGGCCGGACTCCGAGTCGGCCTCGCGAGCGAACCAGGCCGTGGCTTTTGCCAGGATCTCCCGTTCGATACGCAGTTGCTTGTTCTCACGGCGAAGGCGCCGCAATTCCTCCTGCTCCGGACGGGAGGGGCCGTCGCGGCGCACCCCCTCATCGCGTTCGGCCTGGATCACCCAGTTGCGGATCGTCTGCCCGGACGGCTCGAATTCCTTGGCCAGCGACTCCGGACTACGACCCGCCCGTACCAGTTCCACCATCTGTTGCCGGAATTCGGGCGGATAAGGGGAATGGGATTTCGGCATGGTTGGACACCCTCCTTTCTTTCAAGAAATGAAGTGTCCACGAAATCGGGTCAACTCCACAAGAGCATCCGGCCTTCCGCATTGGATTCACTTGTTAGCCACGCCCTCTCAGCACCGGGCGTCGTCGTCGGCCGCGCACTTTATCGCCACTGGATGGGAGCGGTTGGTGAACACGGTTATGAGCACGTTTTGGAAGCAGCATGGAGCGGACTCCGTAACTACCTAGATCAACGTTGGTTCTTTGAGGCACTGCGCCGCAGGAAGGAAAAGTACCCGGATGTGATTCGCAGAGCGGTCCTGGAGGGAAACCTTGAGTCGGTCCTGGACGAACATCTGTGGATCACGTCTCAGCTGCGGAGTTTGAGTGAACAGCAGCTGGCGGAGGAATTACGGGATGGGCTGAGCCTCAAGATGGGACTTTTCTTTCTTCACCCCCTTGCCAAGAAGGATGATGCCTTTTCATTGCGGTGCCATGTCGCCATGCCGTTTGCCGAGGGGCGGGCGGCCTATGCCCACGAGACGAGGGCTACGGAAAGTTTCGTGCGGCCGATCCGCACCGACGAGCTTCGCAAGGCGTTCAATACTCCATTCTGGCCCTATGTGCTCACGACGACATCTGTCGGTCAAGAAGGACTCGACTTCCATGCTTGGTGTGACACAGTTGTCCACTGGGACCTATGCCGAAACCCTGTTGACCTCGAGCAGAGGGAAGGCCGGATTCAACGGTACGGCGGACTCGCCATCCGGCGAGCGATTGTGCGTAAGCTGGGAGAAGACATCCGGTGCGAACGCAGAACTGAAGAAAGTCCCTGGGTGGCAATCCAGCGCTTGGCCGAAGGACGTTTGGCCGACGAGTCCGGCTTGGCACCCTGGTGGGTGTTTCCGGACGGACGCGTTCGACGTTACGTGTTTGATGTCCCTGCGAGTGAGCAGATGCACTGGTTACAATGGATACAGACACAGCGATTCTGGTACCGGTTATCCCTCGGTCAACCCAACCAAGAGGACTTGGTTGAAGTCCTTGCAGCGCTTGAGGGACAAATTGACTGCGAGACCCTGCAGGATACGGCGATCAACCTCTCCCCATGGTTTAGGGATAACGGTCGGGGGTGACATCTTGGGTTTACAGCGCTTGATTTGGAATACCTTTCCAGCAATTGCATTGATGGAACAGGGACAGGTGGTCCCACGATATCTTGGATGGAGCAAACGAGGTGGCGATCGAACGAAACGAAGTTGACTCGAGCAGGTTCAACCCGGAGGCAGCCCTGCCATACGAGCTGCGTCTCAAGGACTTCGAAATGGCGATGCAGGATGTCTACGACTTCTTCTACGACGTCAACTCCCACCTCGCAGGAAGGGGGCTACAGCGTCTCGACGACATGCTGCGCCCCGCGATCATGTCCGGGGTCCTGTCGGACATGATTACTGCCAGTCTCGCGAAGCACTCGAGGACCTTGACAGAGAACCGGTTTTTCAACGGCCACCCCGACCTGATCGTGCAGGGAAGATATCCGGGGAATGCCGTTAAGGCGGGGGAAGACGGCATCGAGATCAAGACTACCCGGAAGGCGGGCGGCGCCGTAGACACCCACGGGGCGCGGGAGCAGTGGATGTGCGTATTCGTCTATGGGGTGGATACCGAGAGGGAACCTGCCGTGGACCGAGCGGCGATGTCGTTCAGGGAGGTTTACCTCGGGAACGTGGTCACAACCGACTTCCGCAAGAACCCGCGTAGCGAACTCGGCACCAGGACGGCCACACTGCACAAGGATGGGGTGAAGAAGCTGCGCTCGAACTGGATATACAAACTCTAAGGCCGTCCGTTCGGTTCGAAGGCGCAGAGTGCGGGAACTGCGTGAACCCCTACATCGAAATAGTGGGGATCCTTCTCGATGCCGATGCTCTCGTACCCGACCGCTTCGGCCGCTGCGAGAGTTGAACCGGCGCCGGCGAACGGGTCCAGGACGACACCCTCCCTCAGCGGGAGGACTCCGCGAACCAGTTGCCTGAGAAAGGCTTGCGGTTTCAGGCTCGGATGCGGCGCAAGGGCACGCTCGTTCTTCCGGGTAGGGGCGGACTTGATCACGTCCCCGAACGGTTTGTCCTCGGATGGGCGCCGGAAACCGCCGGTCTTCCACTTCCGCAGATTGTCCTGCACTCGTCCCTCGACAGGCCTCCTGAAGACGATCCAGGGCTCCCACATCGAACGCGGCATCACGCTCACATCGCTGAACTCCTCGTGAGCGGCCTTCGGCCTGTCGCCGCCCCGCATGGTCATGACCAGTCTGGTGATGCTGCCTCGGCACTCCATGCCGGCTTCTTCCAGCGCCCCTGCCACGATATGGACGAGGAGGGGGTTCGAGGCGACAACGACGTTCGCCCCGGGAACGAGTTTGGGCAGCAGGAGCCGGCCCCAGAGGGTGAAGAACCGGCCCAGCTGATCGCGTTGCTGGTCGGAAAGAACGGTGAACCTGGGCAACGGGGAGCGCGCATGGCCATCGAAGGAGGGCGGAATCCGCCACACGCCCCCCATTCCCTGCCGCATCTTCAGCTGTTGTTGGGGTGTGTACTCATGCAGTCCGTACGGAGGGTCAGTGACGACGGCATGGATGCTGTTGTTTTTTCGCTCCTCCAGCCAGGCGAAGCAGTCACCATGGATCAATGCGGTTCGGCCGAAGAAAAATGGCTGCCGCCATGGCTCGGCGTCGATCTGTAGGTCGCCCTGAAAGTCCGCCAGGACCTCGGGCCTCACCCTGTAGACCCCGCGTTCCTCCCTGATGAAAGTTTCCGGCGTTTTGAGCCGCAAGCATGACCTTATCGAGGACCCGGGAGTCGGCCCGATCGACTGGGCTACCCGTTTCTCTATCTGGCTGACAGGCAGTCCTTCGGGCGAGGTGGCCAAGACCTGCAGGATGGCATCGCGAACCTTTCCAGGAGCATATCTCATGAAATCTTCTTTCCTTTTTTCTGTGACGGTCCACAATAGACGTCCAGACGTCCCATGTCAATGAAAACCTTCATAAAGACGTCTTCCGCATGACCGTCTCCAAGGCAATAACCAAATCCGGTTACCCGGTGGAATTGTCGCCACCTGATTGCCATCGTGTAGATTCAGGGTATGGACCGCAGCACTCTTCTCAACCACATCAGGGCTACCCACTTCGAGTCCGGCGACCGGCAGCTGGCGCTGGCAGATGCGCAACGCATCTCTGCCTGGCTGGTCAAGCAGGGCGCCAGCCGGGTAGTCGGCATCGGATCCGTTTTCGAGCCGGCCCGGCCGTTCACCGATCGCTCTGATATCGATCTCGTAGTCGAGGGAATCGAACCGGGTCAATTCTATTCGGTGTCTGCCGGTGCTGCGGCCATGACCGATTTCAGGCTTGACCTGACCGCCCTGGAAGTGGCCACGGCCTCCCTTCGTCGGGTCGTAAATGATACCGGAGTCGAGCTGTGAGGATGGAAGAGGTTCTGGCCAGACGGCTCGCCGCGGAAATCGAATCCGAGCTTGCGAGCCTGTCGGCCCTGGGGGAGGAGCTCGCCAATGCCCCACAACAGGACGACATCTATTCCCTGCGGGCTCGCGGCTCGATTCTGCACGATTTCTACAACGGCTTTGAACGCGTCTTCATACGCATAGCACCCGTTCTCAACGGCGGGGTTCCGCGAGGTGATCAGTGGGACCGGGACCTGGTCGACGATATGACGCTCGACATTCCCGAGGTCAGGCCGGCGGTTATCGACCAGGGCCTTGCCCGGACGCTCGGCGAGTACCTCCGTTTTCGGCACGTGTTCCGGAATGTTTACGGCGGGGTGTTGGAAGCGGAGCGGATGGCCTCCCTGGAAAAAGGGTTGCCCGAGACTCTCGCGGCATTTCGCGACCACGTCGAAAGGTTTGTCGCGTGGATGCTGGAACCAGAAGTGAACGGACCTTGACCGGAAGGGCCGGTTCCGGGATCCGGTGATTCCCGGTTCCCACCTCCACCTCCGAACCACCCGCTGATCCTCCGCCGAATCACCCGCTGATAGACCGCCGAATCACCCTCTACAGTTGCGCCGAATCACCCGTTGCAGTTGCGCTGCAAGCTTGTCGGGACTACTGTACCCAAACGTCTTGCCTGCCAGCCAACCCATGACATACCTGCCGCGAATCGTCGATGCCGAACTGGCGGAGTTGCTTGGAGCCTCCGGTGCGGTCCTTGTAGAAGGGCCCAAGGCATCCGGGAAGACGGCTACCGCCATGCAGGCGGCCCGAAGCGAAGTTCTGCTGGACGTCGACGACAACGCCCGGCGCATGATCGGCGCAGATCCGGAAGCTGTATTGAGCGGAGACACGCCGCGACTGATTGACGAGTGGCAACTCGAACCCGTCGTCTGGAACCATGTGCGCAGGGCCGTCGACCGGCGGGCTGCTCCCGGCCAGTTCATACTCACCGGTTCGGCGGTTCCCGCCGACGAGATCACCCGCCATACCGGCGCCGGCCGTTTCGCCCGGCTGCGCATGCGCCCGATGTCGCTGTACGAGACCGGTCACTCCACTGGGGAAATCTCCTTGCAGCGCCTCCTGGACGGCTCGGAACAGCGAGCGAAGCAATCCGGGCTGTCGATCGCGGCCGTCGCCGAGCTTGTTTGCGCAGGCGGCTGGCCGGCCAACATCGGCAAGGCGCTGTCGCAGACCTTGCGCGCGAACCGCGCCTACCTCGACGAGATACGTCGCACGGATGTATCGACGGTCAGTGGAAAAACACGGGATCCGGTCAAGGTGGGACGCCTGCTGCGGTCGCTGGCGCGCAACATCGCCACGCCCGTTGCCATGTCGAAGCTGACCGCCGAGGTCGGCGACAACAACGCACCCCTGAAGGCGGACACGGTTGCCGCGTACATCGACGCCCTGGACCGGCTCATGGTGGTGGAAAACCAGCCGGCATGGTCCCCTCATCTGCGGTCCCGCACGACCCTTCGGGAAACGCCCGTCAGACATTTCGTCGATCCCTCGCTGGCGGTTGCCGCAATGCGAGCCACGCCCTCCCGCCTGACGGCCGACCTGGAGTTCCTCGGTCTTCTGTTCGAGTCCATGGTCATCCGCGACCTGCGAGTGTACGCCCAGGCCGCGGACGCCCAGGTGTTCCACTACCGGGAGAAGGAGGGGCTGGAAGTGGACGCCATTGTCGAGGCCGCGGATGGACGCTGGGCGGCGTTCGAGATCAAGCTGGGCGAACGCTGGGTGGAAGACGGCGCCAGGAACCTTCGCAGACTGGCCAGCCGGATGGAGCAAAGCGACCACGACAGGCCATCGGCCCTCGCGGTGATCGTGCCGAAGGGGTACGGTACCGCCGGACCCGGGGACGTGGGAGTGATCCCCATCCGCGCCCTGGGGCCCTGACGGTTTCCACGGATGGCCGTCGCGATCCGCGGCATATGACAGGATGGCCGCCCAATAAGCAGACCTTGTCAACCACGCTGGATCAAGGGAAAAACCATGGAGAACGCGCCTCAGCCCCTGAGCAACCGCCTCGGAGAATTGCTTGACGAACACGAAACCCTGTACGGGGTGATCTGCCGCGACGCCACCCTCACCGACATCGAGTTGATGGCGCAGGCCGGCTACCACGTCGTCTGGCTCGACATGGAGCACGGCCCCCAGTCCACGGCCGAGACCCTGCGGCTGGGCCGTACCATCACTCACCTCGGCATGGTGCCGCTCGTGCGCATGCCGGAGCTGTCGCGCACCCAGGTGCAGCGCCTGCTCGACGGAGGCATACAGGTGCTGGCGCTACCCGACGTGCGCAACGCCGGGGAGGCGGCCCGCTTCGTCGAACTGGGCAAGTACCCGCCCCTGGGGCAGCGCGGCGTCTCCAGCTCCAGCGCCGGCACCGACTTCACCATGGGTTCCGACCCGCGGAAGAGACTGCGCGAGGCCAATGACTCCACCCATCTGATGGTGATGATCGAGAGCGACGAGGCCTGCGATGCGCTGGAAGGGATCCTCGCGGTCGAAGGCATCGACATGGTCACTGTGGGTCCGATGGACTGGGCAGTCGGTCTCGGGCTCTTCGGCGACGAGGCCAGGACGCGCCAGGCCCCGAAGATCGAGCGGGTTCTCAGAGCCGCGGCCGAGGCCGGCAGGATCACGACGGCCGGCGCATTCAGCATCGAAGAGGCGGAGTACTACCGCGACCTCGGCGTCCGGGTCTTCTTCGTGGGGGTCGACCTCGTCCTGAAGCGCCAGGCCCTGACCGGAACGCTGTCTCGATTTCAGGAGGCGCTCGGGGCCAGCTGACCGGCGGGGGTGTGAGCAGGGCGTGGGATCATGGACACGGCCGGGTGGCGTTCAGTCGATTCCGGTCCTGACACAAACATCCGTCAGCTGTCGCTCGAAAGGTGATGGGCATGAAACTCGGCGTGATTTCGCAGAACCTGGAGCAGTTCGAGTTCGGGGAAGGTCTGCAGTACGCCCGGAACATGGGATTTCAGGCGGTAGAGGTGGGTGCCTTCGGACTATGGGGCCGGGGGTATTGCGATCTCGCTAAGCTCCTCGCCGACAGGGGGGAAATCGAGCGCTGGCTGGACGCCTTCGCCCGCCATGATCTCGAGATCAGCGCCCTCGGGGGACACGGGGCGCCGCTCATGCCCGACAAAGCGGTCGCCGCGGAGTACTCGCGCGAGTTCCGGCAGACCTGCGAGCTCATGGAGCTGTCCGGCCTCCGGAGCATGACGTTGCTCGCCGGCCTCCCGGAAGGGGCCGAGGGGGACACCGCTCCCAACTGGGTGACCTTCGCCGATTGGCCTTTTCTGCGCGACAGCCTCGAATGGCAGTGGGAACAGCGCCTGCTCCCGTACTGGCGCGAGCACGGGAAGATCGCCGCCGACCACGGGGTGACGCTCTGCTTCGAAATGCACGGCGGCGACATGATCCACAACCCGGTGACATTGAAGCGGCTCCGCGAGGAGATCGGCCCGGTCGCGGCCTGCAATTTCGACATCTCGCACATGTGGTACCAGGGAATCGACCCGGTGGAGGCGGTGCATTTCCTGGGTCCGCTGGTCCAGCACGTCCACGCCAAGGACATCCTGGTCTCCCGGCACAACGCCCGGGTGCGCGGCATGATGGACGCCACCTCCACCGGGCAGTTCGCCGACCGCTCCTGGACCTATACGCTGGCCGGCTGGGGCCACGACGAAGCGGCCTGGCGCGAGTTCATTTCAACACTGCGCCTCCTCGGCTACGATCACGTGATCTCGGTCGAGATGGAAAGCGAGTACTTCGAGGTGGAAGAGGGCCTTGGAAAATCGGTGTCGTTCCTCAAGCCGCTGGTGATCGAGAAGCCGTCCGGGGCCAAGTGGTGGGAGATAGCCGGCATCGACCGGGCCGGCGGCCTGACGCAAAAAGGGGGAGACTGACAGCATGGCCGTGCATCTTGAGTGGGTTGGACTCGCATGCTTTCGTCTGAGGCAGGACGAGGGCCCGACCCTCGCCATGGACCCCTACAATCCCGAGGTCGTTTCCGCGGCCTGCGGAATAGCCGATCCCGACGTCCTCGACTTCCGGCTGCAGGCGGATACGGTTATCGTCAGCTCGCTGACGGACGAGGGGCATTCACACTACCAGGCCGTCGAGGGGAAGCCCCGGGTGATCGACGCCCTGGACATCGCCCGGGGCCGGCGCCGGGTGCACATCAATGGCGAGCCGATGGTTGCCGTGCAGGCGGCCGAGGCACCGCACCACCCTGAAAGCCCGGACGACAACGCGCTCTACGCTTTCAGGGCCGGCGGCCTCTGGTTCCTGCACATGGGCGACCTGGGGTACGGGATCGGAGCAGACGAACTCGCCCCCTTCGCCGGCCGCTGCGACGTGCTGCTTGCCCTTGTCGGTGAGAATCTGACCCTGCGGCTGGACGAGCTCGATCCGATGATCGACTTCCTGAACCCGGCATGGATCGTGCCGATGCACTACAACCTGCCGCCGCTCACCGCTGGGATGACCAGGGTCGACGCGTTTCTCGAACGGCGGCCCCGCGATCCCGTCATCTACCCGCGTCATCACACGGTGACGTTTCCCCTGCCTCCTTTGGGGCCGGGCCGCCCCACCATCGTCGTGCTGGAGCCCTCCGCCTATCAGCCTGCCTGAAAGGAGACGGCCAGTGCCCCACGTCGAGAGGGGCTCGTGAATGCCCGGGGCCGATCAGTGCACGGATACCAGGTATTCCTGGCGCATCAGGTCCCGCTTCACCCGGAACTGTCTCAGCTGAACAGGGCCCGGAAACGCTCCATGGCCTCGAGGTCGCCGGCTTCGGGAAACGCCTCCATGCCGATCACCCCGTCGTAACCCACCTCGCGCAGCACCGCCGCGATTCGCCGGTAGTCGATCTCCCCCGTGCCCGGCTCATGCCGGCCCGGTACGTCCGCCACGTGCACGTAGCCGATGTACCCGCGGTAGTCGCGGATCGACTGGACGACGTTCCCCTCTTCCACCTGGATGTGGTAGATGTCGCACAACAACCGGATGCGCGGGCTGCCGACCTGTTCGATAAGCCGCACCACGTCTTCCGTGCGAGGCAGGGGGTAGCCGGCATGGTCCACCTTGGTGTTCAGCTGTTCCAGGCTGTAGACGACACCGTGCCTTTCGGCCAGCTCCGCCACCCGGGACAGGCACTTGTAGGCGGAGATCCACATCGCCGCGGGATGCGCGGCGACGGCGTGGGCCATCCGCCCCTGGGCGTCGAGCGCGCCGGTGGTAATGCTCAGGTTGCGGCACCCGAAACGTTCGGCAACGGCCAGGTTCTCCTTCACCCCGGCGAGGTAGGACTCGACTCCGTCAGGGTGAACCATGCTGCCGCCGACCCAGCCGGGCATGGCGCAGATTTCGATATCCGGATCGCCTGCAATCCTGTCGATGTCGCCGTCCTCCCAACCCCACAGGTCGACCCCGAATCCGGCCCGGGCGATGGAGCGTACCCGCTCCAGAAACGACAGTCTCCGCAACACGGTGCCTTCACAGACCGACAGTCGGAACATTTCCCACCTCCTCGAGTTCGGATCAATCTACTGCCCGGGGGCCCCGCCCCCCATGGCCGCCCCTACACCCAGTAGAGGCCGTGCCCCTGGGCGCCGGTCACCAGGTCGACCGCCAGCCAGAAGGCGATGGCGGCGAACTGCCCGAGGATCAGGCCGAGGAAGAAGGGACGCACCCGCTGCAGCAGGTTCGGCCCGCCGTAGCGGATCAGCGCCGCCTTGACGAGCCAGACCAGAAAGACGCTGAACCACATGTGACGGGTCAGCATGATCTGCGACACCGCCAGCCCCATGGGGTGGACGGGGAACGACAGCACGTGGCCCCGCACCCAGTAGAGGCCGAGCATGATCGCCCCGCCCAGACCCATCAGTCCCAGCCCGGCCAGGTCGGGGCCGACCGGGGTGCGCAGGTAATGGGCGGCGAAGTCGATGGTGTAGCGCGGGCCGTTCAGGAAGAACCAGGAATTGGCGTTGTTGGCGCCGGACTGGTACGCGTAGTACAGGGTCGTCCAGACCGACACCCCCACCCCGAGCAGAACCGCCAGGATCATGCTCCACAGGACGACCCCCTTGCGCGCGACCGCCTCGGTCACCTTGAGGCCGTTTGCGGCCGAGGCCATGACGAAGGTGCGCACGTCGCTCATCCAGACCTGCCCCAGGGCGAGCACCCCCACCGCCCCGGACCCTCCCAGCACCGAGGTGCCGTACAAGGTGCGCACCACCGTGGGCGTGATCAGCTGCGCCCGCGTCGCCGCCAGGCCCGACTCGCAGAGGATGCGGGTGATGCCGAGGAAGGTCGCCGCGGCCACCAGCACGAAGGTCGCCGCCGCCCACCAGGGCACCCCCGCGGCGATGAACCACCCCGCCATCAGCGCCAGTCCCAGGATCAGCTGCACGTACACCCCGCGCATGGAGAACTCGCCGCTGCCGCTCCCTTCGCCGTGGACCGCCGCCCGCCAGCTCCCCTTCAGGTACTTCCGCGCCGTCCACAGGGTGTAGCCGGTGAGCGCCATCAGGGCGCCGAACTGCACGTAGGAGAGGATCGGACCGCCGTCGCTCTGCCCGTAGATGTCGAGGTTGAGGGAGCGCGACAGGCCGATGTAGGTGAAGTACCCCTTGAGGGCGTACCCGAGCAGGTAGAACAGCCAGATGCTCAGGGTCACCTCCTGGGGGGTCAGGTAGGCGAACCCCATCATCGGGAAGCTGACGTTGACGGAGAGCTGCTCGAGGCCCCGCAGGACCGGGATCCTCGCCGACAGGTCGACTCCCGGGATGTAGTTGAGGTAGGCGTGCAGTCCGTTCATCGAGGTGACGAGGAAGGGGATGGCGAACCCCGCCCACATCACCGGGTTGCGGAGGAAGCGGTTCAGCGCCCGGCCCTGCTCCTGGGAGCAGATCACCAGGGGCAGCTGGGCCAGGGGATAGGCCAGGCGCTCGTGCTCCATCCACTGGCGGCGGAACAGCACCGCCAGGGAGATCATCACGAGGTAGAGCCCGAGGAGCACGGGGACCCACCCGAGGAGAGGCTTGATCCAGACCATCCAGGGAATGGGCTCGCCCTGGGCCACCCCCTCGTAGAAAGCGCGGATCGCCTCGTCCCCCTGCGGCACCAGCCAGTCCGGCACATGCGGGTGGATGTCCTGGGACCACTCGTTCTCGGTGGTCGCCATGTAGGAGATCGCCGGCAGGATCGGGACCAGGTACAGGGTCAGCCCCATGGTGCAGATCGAGCAGGCGATGGCCGCCATCAGGTAGGTGATCGACAGCTCTCCCGCCGACAGCGACAGGCCGGGAAGCAGGCGCCGCAGCGCCGCGTTGACGAACAGGGCGGCGGCGAAGAGCAGGAAGATGGCCGCGGCGGTGGTGAAGTCGATGGTCATGTAGGAGCCGCGCACGACCAGGCAGTTGTAAGGGCCCCAGAAGGCGACCGCGGCGCTCATGGCCGAGCCGGCCAGCAGCGCGCGCGCCGGGCGCACGTATCCGGGGTGATCCGCCTCGCCGGTGCCGGGGCGGCGGATTCCGGCGGCGCCTCGGGAAGGGTGGTCCGTTTTCATCGCTTTTTCGGGTGAAGTAGCAGCGTGCCGCTTCTGGTGTCTACGAAAGGGTCTGAAAAGCGCAACGTGGAGACGAAAACTCCAAATATGGACCAGAAATGGAGATTAAAGGTTTTCAGCTTCGCTGCCTCCGCCCAAAAAAATGGGAATGAACGAAGGATCCGCGTTGTCCAATGGCGTGAAAGCCGACAACGGCCCGGAATCAGCCGCGCCGTAACCCGCACGATTGGAGGAACGCCATGAAGGCCATCACGTCCATCACCGCTGCCGCCGTCCTGATCCTGGGGACGCTTCCAGCCACCGCCGACTCGGAGACCGGGGACAAGAAGACCGGGCGCGGGAAAGACCACGCCCCCCTGTTCGAGGAGCTCGGCCTGAGCGACGAACAGAAGACGCAGGTAGACGCGATCCTCAAAGCCCGGAAGGAGAAGAGCAGGGAGCTGTTCTCCGAGCACCGCGAGACTCGGCGCGAAAACGGACGCCAGGGCCGGGAGCAGATGCAGGCGCTGCGCGAGGAGACCGAGGGCAAACTGAAAGAGGTGTTGACCGACGAGCAGTTCGCCCGCATGCAGGAGTTGCGGGAAGAGCGCCGCAACCGCGGCAAGCGGGGGGGCGAACACGGGGGCGAGCACAGGGGCAGGGGCAAGCGCGGCGGGGGCCGGCACCACTAGTACAGAAGCTTCGGCCAAACGGGGCGGCGCCGGTCGAACGGACCGGTGCCGCCTTTTTTTTGTTTCCCGGGACCCGGCGACCGGCCTCCGGGCTGAGCCGTGCCGTGCGCGGGCCCGACAGAAAGAACCCCGGGTCAGCCTGCGTACACCGCCTCGCGCAACCCCTTGATGTAGCCGATGGCGAACAGGCGTCCGATCGAGGAGTAACCCGGCCTGTCGTTCTGGTCCCCCTCCATCGTCGGCACGTGGTCGGGCCGCAGAACCCCCTCGAAGCCGATGTCGCGGTAGGCTTCCATGCAGGCGCGCATGTCGGTCTGGCCTTCGTCGTGGAAGGTCTCGACGAATTTCTCCGGCGTGCCGCGCACGTCGCGGAAGTGGACGAAGTGGATGCGCTCCCCGAAGTGGCGGATGACTCCGGGCAGGTCGCCGGTCATCAGGGTGAAGTTGCCCTGGCACAGGCAGATGCCGTTGGCCGGGCTCGGCGCGAGGTCGAGGAGCTTCTGGTAGTTCTCGACGCTGCGCATGATCCGCCCCATGCCGCGCAGGGGGGACAGGGGCGGGTCGTCGGGGTGCATGGCGAGCCTGACGCCGGCTTCCTCGGCGACCGGCACGACCCTTTCGAGGAAATACTTCAGGTTGTCCCAGAGCTGCTCCTCGGTGACGACCCCGGCGTCGGTCAGGGGCGCGTTCTCCATCAGCTCGTTGTCGAAGCCGGTGACCATGGCGCCGCCGCGGCCGGGCGCCGCCATCGATGTGCGGGTCCAGTTCAGTACCGGCATCCACTCCGTGCACCAGACCGGGATGCCGAGCCTGCCCATGTTGCGGATCAGCTCGCAGGCGTACCCGATCTCCTCGTCCCTGTCGGCGAGGCCCAGCTTCGCCCTGTCGAGCGGCGGGCGGCTCTCGATGACGTCGAGGGAGAAACCGCCGTCGTTGAAAGCGGTCTTCATTCTCACGAGGTTGGTGTAGCTCCAGGGCCGCTGCTCCGGGTGGACCCCGGCCGGGTCCCCTGGGATGGCGAAGGTGCCGACCACGTGGTCGACGCCGCATTGCTTTGCCATCCTCCAGAGCGGCGTCGGGTCAGGGGGCAGGACTTCGGCGATATGGATCATTGCGTTTCTCCTCGAATCGGGGCCATGCGAATGTACCGAAAAAAGAGCCCCCCCCGGTGAAGACCGGCATCGAGCCGAGGCGGGATCGGCACCGGCGTATCGGCCCATGACCGGGCGGCCTCCATCCGGCGCGCCATCGAGCCGGACACCGGGCCCGCCGATATCGTCATCCCCGGGCACGTGCTTCCCCTGGCCGCCCACCCGGAGGGGATAATCGGCCGCCAGGGTCATACCGAGGGAGCGGTGGAGCTTGCCAGGCTGGCCGGGCTCTTTGCCGCCGGTGATGTCCGAGGTGATGGCCCCCGACGGGGCAATGGCCAAAGGCCGGCACCTGACCGAGTTCGCCCGCGGCCCTGGCATTGCCTGCCCTGACCAGGCGGGGCTGTCTCATCCGGATCGACCCCGGCGTCAGGGGGGTGCCGGCCAATTCCTACGGCGGTTGAAGAGGAGCACGAGATGACTAGACTGACAGCCGATCAGGTCCAGGCCTTCGAAACCGATGGGTTTCTTACGGGCATCGATATTGCCGGGCAGGAGCAGGTGGACAGCGCCCGTCGGGCCTTCGACGAATTCCAGGCCCGCGTCGGCCGCCAGAAGTGCTCGGAGGGGTTGGGAAACCTCCACTTCGACGAGCCGTTCGCCTGGGATCTGGCTACCAATCCGCAAGTGCTGGACTGCGTCGAGTCTCTGGTGGGACCCGACATCCTCCTGCTGGCGACCCGCACGTTCTGCAAGTATGGCCCTTCCGACGAGTTTGTCGCCTGGCACCAGGACGTCACGTATTGGGGTCTGGAGCCGCCCTTCGCCGTCAACGCGTGGATTGCGATCGACGACGCCGACGCCGACAACGGCTGCGTGCGGTTCATTCCCGGTTCGCATGAGTGGGGACTCCGCGAACACGGCAAAGCGAAGGAGGCCGGTAACCTCCTGAGCATCAATCAGGAGGTGCCGTTGAGCGAGCAAGAGCTCAGCCGAGCGGTCGACAACGAACTCGAGGCCGGCCAGATCTCCCTCCACCACGGCATGACGGTACACGGCAGCCGACCCAACCGATCGAATCGCCGCCGCTGTGGGATGGCCACGATCTACGTTCCTGCACACAGCAGGCCGGCGGCGGGTGCCGAGGGGAACTGGAAAGTCGCCCTCGTCCGCGGCCGCATGAACGAGTGCCATTTCGAGCAGATGCGACCGAGTTTCTGAGGTGAACAGACCGACGATCAAATCGCTGGCGCAACAACTCGGGCTGTCCGCCTCGCTGGCGCACGCGTATCGCGTCTCCGGAGAAACACGCCGAGGACGTGAAGCTGCGCGATGCGTGGCTCGCCAAGACGAGTATTTCACCTGATCATCCAGAAGGGCGAAATCGACGAGCTCTGCGGTCTCGTCGAGAAGAGCCCGCAGGACGCCCTGAGGTAACTTTCCTCCGGAACTGCTGGTTATTTTCACCGAAATCCCCACTCTGGAGCGCTCACACGGTGCGGATCGTTTTCGCCTCCAGCAGATCCCAATCCAGCTGGCCCCCGAGGCCGGGCTCCTGCGGGCAGTGGACGTAGCCTTCCGCGTCCAAGGTCATCGGCGCGATGGCGAAGTTGTCGATATCGACGGTCAACTCGAGAAAGCGGCAATTTCGCACGCCGCAGGCGGCGTGAAGGTTCGCCAGGTTGAGCAGGGAATGGACAGCCAGGTGGATCTCGCAGTTGAGTCCGAAGGCCTCGCACAGGTGGGCGGTCTTCAGATAACCGGTGAACCCGCCCTTCCAGGAGACGTCGCTGCGGACGATGTCGACGGCGCCGCGCGTGATATACTCGGCGGCCAGGTGATGACCGCCGGACGCCCATTCGACGCCGGCGATGGGGATGTCGAGTGCCTGAGTGAGCCTCACGTAGTTGTGGATGTCGTAATCGTATAGCGGCTCTTCGTACCAGAAATAGTCGAGTTTCTCCAGGGCCCTCCCCACTCGCATGGCGTCCTCGAAATCGTAGGCCCCGACCGGGTCGCTCATCAGAATGAAGTCCGGTCCCAGGACCTCGCGCACCTGACGGCAGCACTCGACGTCGAGGGCGGCATCCCCGTACGGGTGCAGCTTGTAGGCCTTGAATCCCTGTGCGGCCGCGCGCAGCCCCTCGGCGACGTATTCCTCTGGCGTCGGGTACTTGGGACCCGTGGCGTAGGCCATGATCTTGTCCCGGTAACCGCCGGCCAGCTGGTAGAGGGGCAGGCCAGCCTGCTTGGCGGTGATGTCCCAGAGAGCGACGTCGACGGGGCCGTGGGCGGTTATCGGCAGATGCCCTCCCCACCGGTCTGCCCGCATGATCTTATGGTATAGATGCTCCCGCCGGACAGGGTCTTCGCCGATCAGCTCGGGACGGATGACGGCGGCGATCTCCTCCGCCAGGCGCACGCCTCCCCTGATGCCCCACCCCATGCTGTGGCCGTCGATGCCGGCGTCCGTCCTGACCGTGATGACGACGACCTCCTGGTCCGGTGCTTTCTCTACTACGCGCAGCTCTACGTCTGTGATGACCATTTTGTTTGCCTGTCTTCCTGGTTGAGAGGTGAGCGTGCTATTCATCAGACCGCGTCCTCGTTGAGAGTGTGGCCGAGGTCGCGGAGCATGGCGGTCAGTGTTCGACGATGCTCTGCCTGGAGCGGTTGATTGGCGGGTCCGGATCACCCACCGGTGGACCGACCATGTTCAGCGCCCCTTCATCGAGCTGACAACATGGGCGCCGTCGCCCTTCGAGTGATGGGCCCCGAAATAGAAAACCGCATCAGCGGAGCGAGTTGCCGACACAATTGCCGCGCCTCCGCGAGGTCTCCTTTGACAGAAATCGCTTCGTACAACCGCCGCCGCCGGCAGGATGCTGGGGATCCCGGAGATCCATCCGTGAGCCCCGTGACAGAGTCCTTTACCCGACCGGGCTTGTGGTGAGCGAGCGAAAAAACGTATTGGCGATAAACGCGGAGTCTGTGGAGACCACGGACCCGTCCTGCCTGAATCGTTGGATTACGCACTATCCCTTGGAATTCCGTCGCTTTCGCAAGCGCGAAGGCGAGGCGGACTCCTCCTTCAAGAGCCATAGCGTGCTGTCACACACCAGGACTTTCCGGAGCGGTAATTGGTGTCACATTTAATGGCCGCCTGATTCCAGCGGTCACTCAGTCGGCTGCAATGCAGTACCGGAACATTCCCAGATCAGATCTCCCGTCTCGAGATCATAGCTCCTCGTCTTTCGCGACGCGCTGACGATTACCTGGTGCTTTTCGTCAAACTCGACGATCAACGGCGTAGACCAGGAGGTGGGTTCGTCTCGCTCCCGGCGCCAAATCTCTTCGCCGGACCGCGTGTCGAGCGCGACGATGAACGAATCTCCTTCATGATCCCAGTTGACCACGAGGGTAGTCCCCTGAATGGCCGGAGAGCTGCCTTCACCAAAGCTATTCCGCGTTGTCATGTCCCCGAAGTCTCTTTTCCACTTCAGGTTGCCCAGGAAGTCAAAACAGTACAGGCCTTGTGATCCGAAATACTGGGCTGCGGCGCCATCGCCGGGTTGGACGCGGTATTGATCTCGGAGCGCCGGGTCATCGGAAATCACAACGGCTCGACGATTCCCACAGTGCACATCCCGCGTTATTTCGATCTCTACCGGTCCCGCCGTCTCAAGCTGGATGAGCTCGTGTCGGGTCGATACCGTCTCGAGCAGATCAACGAAGCGATCGCGGAGGTGGAAAGCGGCGAGGCGCGGCGCAATATCATCGTTTTCGATTGACCTCTGCGCCGCATCAGGTGTCGTCGGCCACTTCAACGGTAATCGTCCGCCGAATCCTGAGGTTCGAATCCCACAGCCCGATGCGGGGATGTCAGATCGCGGTATCCCCACTTGTTGTCAGAGACGACGAAAAACACTTCGTAGCCGAGATGATCGGGCGCCTCGATGCAGCGCTCGATCATTTGGGCCACGTCCCGGTGACTCAACCAGACGCAGTACTCGCGCGGCTGGGTGGGCCGATTTTCCGGGTTAACCCTCCCGAAGCGCAGGCAGAGGATGGAAAGGCCGTGCGCGTCGCAGTAGTGTCGAGCGAGCGCCTCGCCCCAGACTTTGCTGCAGGCGTAAAGGCCGGCCGGCCACACCGGGGTGTCCGCGGTCATTATCGGCCAGGTAGGTGGCGCCTCTTCATACTTTCCGGTCGCGAGCTCTCTGTACGGCGAGACTTGCTCGTACCCGGCGACGACCGAGCCACTGCTGGCAAACACGACGCGCTGGACGTCGTTCCGGCGGGCGGCCTCGAAAACGTTGTAGGTGCCGACGATGTTGGCGTCCAGCAACGCGTCCCAGGAGCCGCCGATCAGGGCGGCAAGGTGGACGACGACATCGACGCCGGCGAAGGCGGGCGCAATGGCCTCGAGGTCGCCGATGTCGGCCTGATGGCAGTCGACCCCGGGCACCGCCCTTCTGTTGAGGGCTCGCAGCTGATAGCGGCCCTCGAGGCGACTGCGGACCTCGCCCCCGATGAGCCCGGTCATTCCGGTTATGAGTATGGTCTGTGGCATGGTGAATCGGTGAGTGTGCGAGGGTTCACTCAGTTCCACCTGCCGTCGTGGTCGAGGCGAGGAGGTAATCACCCTCCCGGCTCATCATGGCGAACTCGGCGCGGCCGTCCCCGTCGGTAACGCCGGCGGCAAACGGATAGTTGCCGAACATGCCAAAATCGTAACGCGCGGCGATGTTATGCATCAGCTCTGACTTTCCAGCGCCTGAAGCTGGGCGCGCAGATACCCCACTGAGAAGGCCTGTCCCTTGTGGCCCCAGTCCGTATCCTCGTGCATGTGCGGTGCAGGCGCGGGACGGATAGTGCCGGTGAATCCCGCGTCCCGACAGCTCTCGAGAATCGACATCTGGTCGCTCCCTCCCTCGTCGAGAAAAGCCTGGTGCAGACCGCCGGATTGCGAGTAGCTGCCCAGACGGATAGAGAATATCCTGTCGCGGGAACGGGCAATCAGAGGCGCAACCTCGCGGTCGCCCGCTACCGAACCGGTCCCGCAGTGCAGGTCGAGACCGTGCTTCGAGCTCTCGCTCAGGGACAGCAGGCGATCGCACACGGTCGCCTCCCCGGGGACCTGACAGGCCAGCCTGACGCCAGCCCGTTCCGCCACCGGCACGATTGTCCCCAGCGTCGATCTCAACGAATCCCAGTACGCGGATTCGACGATGAGATCCGCTGACGGCCAGGTCCGCGCGACCGCCCCTCCGCGAGTCTCCACCGTACCCGACGAACCGGCAGGGGGGCGTGGCATCGCCGAATACCCGACCGTCTCGATTCCCGCCTCGCCGGCCTGCCGCAGCAAATCACAGAGCTCGGCCTCGTCGGATTCGCCGCCACGCACAGATTCGCCGAACGAGAAAGGCGCTTCTTCGATACCGGCGAGAGCGAGCCCCGCCTTTTCGACCCGGTTGCGCAGGGCCCTGAGGTCTCTTGCGCGCCAGTCCGTTGCGTCCGGCAGCTGCGCGAGCACGTGGGTGACGCCGAGCTGCTGCGCAAAGATCAAGTCCTCGTCCCGCGCGCAGTCGAGGGCGAGTGCGAGATTCACGTCTTCCCTCCCGAACGCGCCCGTTCTGCGGCAGCGAGCAGTCCTTTCATATAGCCGATCTGGAAGCCGTACCCGCGCTCGGCGCGCTCGTTGTCGCCGACGATCCCCGGCGTGTGATCGGCTCGAATGCAGACGTCGACGCCGGCATCGACGTACGCGCGCATGGCAGCGACCATGTCGGTGTCCCCCTCGTCCATGAAAACTTCGTCGAAGCGAGGTACCGTTCCCCGCGTATCGCGGAAATGCGCGAAGTGAATTGCCCCCTGTGAGCCGAATCGACGAATGGCTTGCACGACGTCGACGCCCGCCATCTCCGAAACGCAGCCCTGACAGAAGTTGAGGCCGTTGTTGGGGCTGGGCATCGTGTCGATGAGACGCTGCAGCCCGTCCAGGTTGTAGAGGATGCGCTCCACGCCGAGGAAGGACTCTACGGGAGGATCATCCGGATGCATGGCCAGTTTGACACCGGCCTCTTCGGCAGCCGGCACCACGCGCTCGAGGAAGTAGGTGAGGTTTTCCCATACTTCCTCGCGGCCCATGTCCCGGTCGGGCAGCTGGTAGAGCCCCTGCTCGCGCCAGTCGAGGACGGCAGCCGGATGGTCGAGCGCGCTGTCGAGGTCGAAGCGGCGTTCGCGCGCCCCACCGCGGCCGCGAACGACATCGGTACTCAGTCCTCCGAGCGGCATCCACTGGTAGCTGAGCACACCGATGCCAGCCCGCCCCATGTTGCGGATGCTCTCGCACACGCCGGCGATCTCATCGTCCCGGCCTGGGAGGTTGAACATCGCCTTGTCGTAGAAGTGATGCGGGAATCCCTCCAGCACCAGCAGCTCGAGCCCGCCCTTGTCGAACGTCTCCCTCGCTCTTGCGAAGACCTCGTAATCGACGCGGTCTCCCGGATACTGCTCGCTGCCGAGAGTCCAGACGACGTGCCGGACCCCCAGCTGGCGCGCAAAGCGGATGGCATTTTCATCCAGAGTAACGCCCAGTGCGATTTTCATCATTGACTCCTTCAGTGGTGAGTCGGTCCAGTTCTTGTCGTCCCAGCTCAGCACCGGCCTGCAGCTCGGCCTCCTGGACCGGCTGGCCAACCCGAGACCGGCCTTCCAGGTGGCCCGGTGCTTGAACACGATCCTGTTTTTCGAACCCCGAAACTATCGGGTCGCTCTGGAGGAGAAGGGTAGGGTCCGGGACCAGGGTGTCCACGAAGAGCCGGCAGCCCGGACTGGCCGCCGCCCCGCACAGGGCCCGGCACAGACGCCGTGCCTGTTCGCTTTCGTCAGTGCCGGGCAGGCGCAACACGAAGTCGGGTGCGACTTCTCGATCCGGATCGAACTCGAATTCCAGCAGGCCGATGAGAGGATCCTCCGCGTCATCCAGATGGCAGACGATGCGGTCGACACGGGTGGAGGAGTCTTCAAGGGAACGGTAGAGTTCGGGAAGTTCCTCGGGTCGATACCCGACGCGCATCCGAGGATGATACTTGGTCTTGGAGAACTCCCGGGTCAGCAGAGGCGCCAGGCTGACTCCCCGCGTCGGGGGGTGCCGGGCGAGCTTCAAGAACGTCGATTGATCCTCGTCGGGACAGACACAGGTGGGCATCTGCAATTCCAGACAGTCGGCATCGGTCGCTTCCGCTTCTTCCGCTTCGGGGGGCCAGAGGCAGAAGGCCGTCAGCTCGACGCCTTCCTCCCGCAGGTGAGACAGCCGTTCCATTTGAAGGGGGCTGTCCAGATCGGACAGGGGGACACGAACGTGGCGAGCGCCCAGTTCCAGGCAGGCCAGAAAGGGATGGTCGTCGCGAATTCCCTGTCGTAGAGCGCTGGGCCAAGCCAGCGCCCCCTCGCTGGCGGCAGCCAAAGGAGTCCGGAGGAAGAGTCCCAGGGGTGAATTCTGAAGATCCTGACTCGTTCTCGTGAGCAGGCGGGACCACCCCGCTTCCAAGGGGTCCGGTTCGGTCTGGCCGCGGGTCGGAACGAAATGGACACGCGCGCCGTCGTCCAGAACCCTGACCAGCAGCATCCCCAGCTTGGGTGGATCGTTCCGACCCTGTTCCGACGGCGGGGCCACGCTGAAGGCCTCGTAAAACCCGGCACGCGAAGTCGTCGTCGACGGCGCCACGATCAGGCGCGTGGTCCCGATTCGATTGAACATCCGAAAGTGCGTGTGTCCGCACATCATCAGTTCGACCCGGTAGCGGCGGCACAGCCCGGTGAGCCAGCTTCGGGCGGGCTCGTTCAGGGCGTTGTAGAATCCCAGACCGGGTTCCGTTTCGGCCACCACGAAAGGTGGCATGTGGAGGAAGACAAGAATCCGTTTGTTCCGGTTCTTGGCCAGATCTTGCTCCGCCCACACCTTCTGTTCGTCGGCCTGAGGCAGCCGCCCGCCCATTATCTGGGAGTTGAGGACGACGAAATGGGCTTGGTCGTAGTCGAAGCTGTAAAAGGAACGGCCAAATCGCTCTTCAAATGTGGCCAGGCTCTCTGCACTGACCCGGTCGGCGAACATGGTGGGATCCGGCTTGTCGCCGATATCCACGTTGCCGGCGACCTGGTAGAGTCTCAAGCCCGCATTTTCATAGGCCTGACAGGCTTCTTCCCGGGATTCAAGCTGCCCCTTCTTCGAGGCGTTTTCTTCGGTCAGGTCCCCGAGGTGAATCAGGAAATCCCCCCCTATATCGGCGGCCATCCCGGCTGCCCATCTGGCTCGCGCCGGCCAATTCCGAACGGAGCGGAATTCAACCGCATAGGGCTCAGTATCCAGGATGTTGTGGGTATCGCTGATGACGGCAAATTCGAAGCGGGCCCCGGGAAGGAAAGAGCGGTCGAAGCGGACGGGTGATTGCATACCCGGAAGTATAGGAGGCCGCTCCAGGCCCTTCAATCGGCGGCCGGAAGGAAGCCCCAACTTGCCAAACCGGATCGAGATTCGGCAGATCCCGGCACGCGGACGCTCACGCCTGGCATCGCGAACTGCTACAGGGCCGGCAGCACCCGGATGTAGAAGACGAGCACGGCCAGACCCAGGTAGAAGACCCCGAAGAAGAACAGTCCCAGCCCCATGAACCAGTGCGGGCGCAGGGACTTTGGAGCATCTTGTGATTGATCCAGAGCAAATGAAACGAGCTGCCCAGCGGCCGGGAAGCAGCCACTCTCGAAGGCCATGGTCACTGGGTGAATTCGGTATCTTTCACACCGGATGGGTCGCTGCTGGCCAGTGCCAGTGAGGACGGCACGGTTCGATTGTGGGACGTGGTCAGGTATCAGGTCGTCTGGGATCCCCGCGACCACCAGGGTGCCCCGGTGGCCGCGGGGATCTTGGCGTGCCTGCGCCATCCGGGGGGCTGATGACGCGGCGGTTGCTCTACCTCGAGTAGGCCGCCGAGGCTTGACCTCCCCTTCCGTGGGTGGGCTTGCATCGAATACTGCGCAAATGCGTATGAGAAGTATAAAACCCGATGGATGCCAGAAGAGCTATTGGACATGAATTGCGCCCTTGAAATCGCTCGTTGACGATTTCGTATGGAAGTCCTGATTACATCGGCCGCGTCGCAACTCTCGCGAGGAATCGCGGGATCGCTGAGCCGCGGCCACGAGATCAAGCTGACGGACACTCGAGAGGTGTCGTCCGACCTCGGGTTTCTCCGTTCCGCCCTCGATCACACAGAGGCAACCAACGAGCTGGTTCGCGGTGTCGATGCGATCGTTCACTCCGGAGAGATCGACCCTGAAGCGAGCGCGTCCGAGCAACTCGACTTCCAGATGCGCTGCACCTACAACCTCCTGTGGGCGGCGGCGGAAGAGGGTGTTCAGCGATTCGTCTACCTCAGCTCCCTACTCCTCATGAAGGGCTATGACCCGGACCTCGCGGTAACCGAACGGTGGAAGACGCTCCCGACAACGGAATTACCGGTGCTCTGTTTTCACCTTGGCGAATTCGTGTGTCGCGAGTTCGCCCGCGAGAGAAAGATCCACGTCGTCGTCCTGAGACTGGGTGACATCACGCCGGAATCGAGTTCGGATCCCACCTCATCGGCTCTCTATATGGACGATGCGGTCGACGCGGTAGAGAAGGCACTCACGGCAGAGCTTTCCGGATGGCTGGACATCTTTCACATCCAGTCGGCGGTGACCAACGCGCGGTTCCTGACCGGCCAGGAGTGGTGGAGCGCCGATGACGTCTCCCCGCCGTTCAGTCTTGGCTACACGCCCCGGAGAAGGGGCAAGGCACGATGAACGTTCTGATTCTCGGCGCAAACGGGCAGATGGGCCCGCATGTCGTCAAGTCGCTTGAATCGCGACACCGGTTACGCCTGACCGACATCAACGACCTGGATACGCAACACGAATATCTGAAGGTCGACGTGTCCGATCTCGATCAGGTGGTATCGGCGGCCGAGGGGATGGATGCCATCATCAATCTGTCGGTGTTGCGCCCCGATCGCCGCCTGGCCTTCGATGTAAATGCTCGCGGCTGCTACAACATGATGGTCGCGGCGGTAGAGCAGGGGATCGGCAGAATAGTCAACTCGGGCCCATTCTACGTGGTTGCGGGACCTACTTATGAACGCTTCGACCACCAGATCGGGCCGGATATCCCTCATCAGCCCGGAACGTATCTGTACGCAATTACGAAGTCGATGGGACAGGAAATCTGCCGCATTTTCACGGAGAGTCACGATATCTACGTGATGGATCTGCTCTTTTACATGCTTCTGGATCCGCAGGCCCACAGATCCCGATCCGGTTCGCCGATTGCAAACCTCGGACGTGACATGACCCCCTACACGACCTCATGGAGAGATACCGGTGAGGCCTTCCGCTGCGCGCTGGAGGTCGAACCGGGAACACTCCCATCCCGCTGCGAGGTTTTCTTCGTCTTCCCCGATCTCCCGCATCAGAAATTCTCAAACGAAAAGGTCAAGCGGATCCTGGAATGGCAGGCGCAGGATTCGCTCGACCACTATTGGAGGCGGGGCGGGATCACTTCGATCTGAACGATCAGCCCGGAACCTTGACGGCGGGCAGCGGAAATGGGCGAGCATTCGTCCCACGCACGCCGACGGGCCGCAGCATCAGCTTTTGCTGCGGGAAAATCACCAGGCCGCTCCGAGGATGGGGTAGCTCTCCCCCGACACGTTTCGAGGCCGTGGACAGGGCTTTACGCCGTGCTCGATGACCACGTCGAAAAATGGTTCCCGAGTCCGTCGCAGGGCGTCGAGCAGTTTCTCCCGCCACTGCGCGCAAGCCTCGGGTTGCGCAGCGGCGAGGTTGGTCAACTCGTAGGGGTCCTCCTGCAGATCGAAGAGCAGCTCTGCGCCGGTCTCGTAATAGGCGTACTTCCAACGCTCCGTCACCAGCGCCCGCCAGTCCATGAAGTCCAGGCACCAGCGCGGGTTCGCCAGCATCTCCAGCAGTTGGTACTCAGGGCCGGTGAAGGTCTCTCCCCGGAGCAGGGGCGAAAAATCGGTCCCCTGATTCCAGACAGGCACGTCAATTCCGACAAGCCCGCAGGTGGTGGCGAGCAGGTCTACCAGGCCGAAGAGTCCGTCGACGGGGCCCTGGGCGAGGACATGGCCGGGACGGTGGAAAAGGGCGGGGATCCGCGATGGCTCTTCGTGTGGGTGCTCTTTGCGGTCGTGGAGGCCGTGACTGCCCATGAAGTCGCCGTGGTCGGAGATGTAGACGACGAGCGTCCGCTCTCCGGCGAACTGCGGAATCCGCGCTGTTTCTTCCAGCAGGCGGGCCATGTTCCAGTCGAGGTTCTCGATCATGGCGTAATACAGGGCCAGGTGCCGGCGCATGTCGTTGCTGTAGTCGTGGATGGCATCGCTCTTGTCCCAGGGGTTGGGCAGCGGGGCGCCACCCGGGGGGTCGGGACGGTCGATGAAGTTGGGGCGCACCTGCAGCTGTGCGGGATCGAAGCGCTTGAAGCGTTCCGGTGCCTCGAGGGGAAAGTGGGGAGGCTCGACGCTGAGCACCAGGAACAGGGGACTGTCCTGATCGTAAGCGCGCAGGTACTCGATCGCCCGATCGGTGAGCGCATCGGTCTGGTATCCGTCCAATGGCGTGGGGGTCTCTGCTTCGCCTTCGTAGATGGAGGTGTGGAAGGGGTTGTTGAGGGCCTCGAAAGCGAACCAGTCCTGAAAGCCGGCGCGCAGATGCTCGGGCGTGCGAATCCTCCGCCCTCCAGGGTAAACCTCCGGGTTTTCTCGAACCGCCGTGGGAACTTGATCGTGAATGACGCCGCAGTGCCATTTGCCGAAATAGGCAGTGTGGTAACCGTGCCGGCGGAGATGGGTGGCCGTGCTCGGAGCGGTGGCCGGGTAGGCGTCGGTGAATCCCGCCACAGGACCTGCGTGGGCGTGGCGTCCGGAGAAAATGGTGCCTCGCGAAGGAGTACACACAGGACAGTTGGCGTACGCCCGGCGGAAGCTGGCCCCTTCGGCGGCCAGCCGGTCCATCGCAGGGGTGCGAAGGTTGGGGTCGCCGGCGTGTCCCATGGCCTGACCTCGGTGCTCATCCGAGAGGATGTAGATGACGTGGGGTCGCTGCTGTGGCATGGAACTCCTTTCGAGGTTAAACGTGCCTGATCAGGTGGCCGTTGCCGTAAAAGAAGAGGAGATCGACGACGAACGAGATCCCCACTCCGATGAACTGGCCGAGGATGAGGCCGATGAAGAAAGGGGCCGCCCGCCGATACAGGTCGATGCCCCCGAAGCGGATGATCAGCGACTTGGCCAGCCACGCCATGAAAATGGCCGCCGCCTGCCTGCGGATCATCCAGATCGCTGCAACGGGCAGGCCGATGGGGTGCAGGGGCCACCAGGGAAAGCGGTACTGCATGAAAGTCAGCGCGCTCATGACGAAAGAGCCGATTCCGAAGAAGGCCAGTTTCTCGAGCTGGGGCGGACCCGGGTTTTTTATCTGCGCCGTCACCGCGTCGAAGGCCATCACTCCCGCACCTGAGGAGACGCGGAAGAACCAGGAAGTGAAATTGGACGCTCCCCGCTCGTAGCCCACATACAGAATGCTGCCGATGGCAGCGCCGAAGCCTGCCAGTACCGCCATGGCGATGGCCAGGCTGAGCCCTCGGCGCCCGAAGCCCATCACGTCCTGCAGCTTGGCGGCATGGGCGGCGGACGGCATGAAAATCGATTGCACGTCGCCGAAGAAACTGTAGCTCAGTCCCAGTGCCGCCAGGCCATGCGGAGAAATCGAGGCCGTCCCGAAAACGGACATGGTCATCGCCTGCCCCACCACGGGCGTCGACAGATAGTAGAGTCCTGCCTGAATCACCAGCCGCGTGATCCCCAGGTAGGCGATGATCACGCTGGCCAGAAACAACGAGGCGACATGCCAGTCCATGCCGGCCCGGCACAGCCACGCCAGCATGTAGGCCACCCCGACCACCAGGCCCACAGCTGCCGTCCGGTAGGACAGCAGTTCGCGTGTATCGTCCACCGCGTGATCGGGCCGCCACGCCTTGCGCGCCACGTCGCCGAGATGGCTGCGCGCCCGCCACAATCCCCACAGGACCATCACGACGAAGGCACCCCAGCTCTGCCAGGATGTCGATGGCAGGCCCCAGACGAAGGTGTCGGTGCCGGTAATCCCCATCCCGAACCGGTTGAACAGGCCCTCCTGGACCATGGTCAGGAGGTAGAAGAACCAGATGCTGAACGATACGTTGAGGTTGGCAAAGTATGTGATGCCGATGATAGGACCGTTGAGACTGATGTTCAGCGGGGGAAAGTCCCGGCCGATGTCCACGACGTACTGATAGGGTATGGCGGGAAGGTAGTGGAGGAAGTACCCGGCCACGTTCCACAGGATCAGGGCAAGGGGGATCGATGCCCCGGCCCAGAACAACTTCTGGCTCAAGAGAGGAGGGAATCGAGAAAATCCTCCCAGGTCTTCCACCAGGGCTCGAGGCACCTGCATGAGGGGAAACGCCAGACGTTCCCGCTCCACCCACTGCCTGCGCATGACTACGACCATGCAGAAGGACACCAGGTAGAGGGTCCAGATGAAGGTCAACCACCAGAACAGAGGCATGACCCAGGCCTGGAAGAGAGCCGCCCACGGCACCGGCTCGCCCAGTGGAAGGCCCTCGAAGAACCAGGCCATTGCATTGGCCTCGTTGCTCGGTACGAGCCACGACGGCAGGTGCGGCAAGACGTGTTCCCCCCACTGGTTCTCGGGGGATGCGAAGTAGTGGGGAGTCGTGGGGATGGCCATCACATACCCGACCATGAAGATGGGTATGCCCGTTACCACCAGTCCCATGACGGCGATGGTGATGAGCTCGGCCGGCTGCAGAGCCCAGCCGGGTCCGAGGGTTCTCAACAGGCTGTTGACGAGAACCAGGCACAGGAAGGGAAAGCCCACGCCGACGGGGAAGTAGGACCAGGTGATCTCCGACGCACCCACCACCCACAGCGAAAACGGAGCGCCGGCGCAGACTATGAATACCTGGATGAGCCCCAGGAGCAGAGAGCGCCAGGTAAGCCCGGAGTGGGATCTGGCCGCCGGGTCCGGGGAGCGTTCCGCGGCGGCGCCCGGCTGCATCGGTGGGAATGACACGCTCAATACAGCTCGGTCAGGTGAGTCCACCCACCGCGTGGACGGCGGCGCCAGGCGTCAGTGCCCGGGAGGCGGGGGCGGCCAGTGGCTCCCCCGCGCGTCTTCTACATTCCGATTGGCGGGGGGTCGCCCGGGCGCAGGCATTGTCGCGATTCCCGTGAGATCCCCCGGAACCGGGCAGCGGCTGCCCGGGCGTGGGAGCTGGCGCGTACAGAGATGCCCCGGCAGCCGGCACAGACGACTACCGGGGCACGTAGAAGTTCAGGAGAGGCGTCTCCCGGATTACTATTGCGCGAAAGAGGCCTTGATTCGCGCCCAGCTGTCCTCCTCCACGGCCGTGGCAGAAGAAGAACCCGGTCCGGCGGCGATGTCGGAAAAGATCCAGGTGGAGTAAGTTGCCTGGTTGGGAATGAATCCTTCGCACTGCAGCTGGCCGCCGTAAGCCTCGTCGTTGTCCGGGTCGACGGGAATCCAGCTGAAACCCATCTCCTCTCCCACGGACGGGGCGCGCGGCAGGTTCCCGCCCCGCACCAGCGTCTCCCAGCTGATCTTGCCCTCGATCGCGTAATCGGCTTCGCCGCCGAACTCGTCGCCGGCGTCGCGGAAGCCATACTCCAGGCCCTCGAGCAGATCCTCGTCCTGAGTATTCTCAATTGCCGTCTGTACGGTGACCCCGAGCGTGCGGGTCACAGAGCTGGAGTTCTGCGGCGCCGCGACGTAGTTGACCCAGTTCTGGTTGTTTCTTTCCCCGAAAGCGGCCCCGCCGACATCCTCGTTGAGGAGATCGAGGATGAGGGTCAAACTGTCGCGCTCCCACCACGCTGTCGGGTCGCCGCCGCCGCCGACGACGTCGCGAACGTTGTCGCGGACTTCGGTGAAGAAATAGAAGGCGTCCTCATCCCAGGCGTGCCAGATTACGCTGGACAGGTCGTCGCTCGTGCGGGCTATGGTCCCGTCCTCCCCCGCGCTCTGGTTCAGCTGGTTGGCGCTGATATTACCTACATGTAACTCGGCATCCCGCCATCCGTACTCGGCGCCGTCTGCGAGTACGACCTCGGGCGAGCACTCCAGTTCCAAGGTGTTGGCCCACTCGTCTGACACGGTGGCGCGGTTGCCGTCCAGCACCGGCGGTTGGGTGAATTTATGGAGCTGGTACACCTTGGTGTCTTCCCACTGGGCTTGGCTGTTGGTCGCGAGCAGCGTGCCGACCAGACCCAGGGCGACAAGAAGGGCTGGGCGCATGGCGTCCTCCTCTGGGTGACGTGGCGCGGCCGCCGGGTTGTGTCGTGGCGGATTGTCACGAGGTGCGCGGACGCGCCTGTGAGTACCATCATCTTAGCCCGGAACAAGATGAGAAACAAGGACCGCGATTCAAAAAGAGGCAGCGATCACCTTTTTTCGTGAAATCCATGCATTCTTACCTGCTCATCTATGGGGGGAAGTCGGGTAGGTTCCGTCCAGAGCGCGCTGCCGGTCGCGACGCACCCTGGCCAGATAATCGCGCATCGGCTCGATCTCGAACTCCGCGATTAATTCATCGGTGCTCTTGTGCGGCAAGTAAGAGCGCAGCGTCAACAGACACTCGTCACCAAGATGCTCCGCCGTTGCAGCGCCAGGACCGTACCGCTCAAACAAGGACCGCACGCGCTGGATGTTGCCGTCGTGATGTACCACCCGCATATCCAGATCAAGCCTGGCAGTGATCAGCGGTGCCATGCCGGTCGCATCGCTGGTCCGGCGCGGCGCACTGCAAATGAGCCTCCCGGCCGGATCAATAAACGAGCCGCCGCCGGCAAATACCCCCGCCATATAAAAACCAAACTCAATTGCCCAGCGGCTCATCATCCGCACGCCCGTCCACATGGATGACCAGACGACCAGCTCGGGGCAGTTAGCGCAGGTTGCATGTCCTACTTCCCAGTAGTTGATATCAAAACAGATGGTCAAAGCGAGGCGGCCAAAGTCGGTTTCAAAAACAGGCGTCTCAGTGCCGGGGATGATGCCCAGGTCCAGCTCTGGATGGGTCGGCACGTTTTTGTGATACACGCCAACTATCTCGCCCGTCCGGTCGATCAGGATGGAACTGTTGCGGCGCTTGCCGCCTTCCATGATGGCCTGCGGAATTACAACGTACACCGAATGGGTGCGGGCGGCAGCGGCCATAGCCGTAACCGTGGGCCCGTCGAGCTCTTCAAAGACCCACGCGTCGGGCGCACCCAGATAAGAGCAGATCTCCGGAAAGACCACGAGATCGGCCTTTTGTGCGGCGGCCTGGGTTATGTGCATCCCCATTTTCTCGAGGGTTTTGGCCAGCCGGTCAGGAGCATCGCCCGCAACCGGGCTGTAGCTGACCAGTGCAACAGTCGCGGTACGATTCATTTATTCTTCGCCCTGCCAACAGTCGTCGGTTCCGCCTTCTGAAACGCGAGTCCACCTTGTGGTCCCACTCCTATTGATCCACGCTTTCATCCGAAACAAACCGCTCCACCTTTCGCCAACGCGGCTCGCCGGTGCGGTAGTGGCCTCGCTGCTGGTAAAACGGATAGTACCGTCCGCGGGGAAATATCGATACGACATCGTTGCCCCGTCGCACCAGGCTGTACTGTCCGTGACTGCCCCCCATCCGGATGTCCACGCTGTCGGTCCGCTCGGGTATCGGAAACGCGACCGTTACCACATCGTCCTGTCGCACAGAGCCGATCCGGACATATCGACCGTCGAATGCCGTGGTTCGATCGCGAGCGCGAAGGTCGCCACCGACGATCCGAACGCCGACATCGGGAGGCGACACCCACTCCGGAATCCGCACGCACAGATCGAGAGGCTGTTTGACCCTGATATCGACCCGGCCCTGATAGGGGACGTAGCTGTCGATATCCGCCCAGGGCGAAGCCCGGTTGAACAGCAGATGCACCGAGAGCGTTCTGTGCCTGTAGGTCAGCATCTGTTTCCAGACCCAATAGAGGGTCCGTGTGACCCAGGCCGTATCGCACGGACTGAACGAATAGCCGCCTTTCCCCTCTTCCCCGCACCAGTCGTTGGGCAGAGCGGCTGTCGGCCAGGAGCCCAGGTTGCGTTCAGGCACACGCTCGGTCGTCCAGTTCGGACCGACTTGGACCGGCTCATCGACCCGGAGGCTTTCACCCCCTTTGGTTCCGGGCAGATAGTAGACCCAATCGGTATCCAACATCTGCGATTCGGCGATCATGTTTCGCACCCACCGATCCACATCGTCCCAGTAATCGGCGATGCCGTCTTCCGGATCGCTCAGCTTGAGGGCCACACCGACCATGCCCGCCAGGCCGGCGACTTCGCACGGATTGAAATCCTCCGCCGAGCTCAGGGTCCAATGCCCGCCTTGGATGCCCTCCGGCCAGTTTCCCATCACGCCGGAAATCCTCTCCGGCATCCTCCAGCCCGGACAGGGGAGGAGGTTCGGGAAGTATCCGGTCTCCTGGTTCGCTCCGGTCCGCGCCCATTCATAGGTGCTGGCCGCGAACTGCAGGAGCTCGTCATCCTGCGCGATCAGACCGTAGTCGGCCATCGAGATCATGCCCCTGACGTGGGCGAGCAGGTGCGCTTTCACCGACCCTTGCTGGGGTGTGAGCATGGCGCCTTCAGGCGTGAAAAAACAGTGTCTCTGGAAGGCGTGTAGTTTACGGGCCAGATTCAGGGCAGGCTCATAGCCGGTCTGCCTGTAAGCGAGGGTCAAGCCGAGCGTCACCATAGACACCTCGACCTGTGAGAAATGTAACCGCGGCCTGACATTCGGCGGGTAAGTCTTCTGTGCCGAATGGGCGCCCGTGTGCCGAATGGGCGCCCGGCCAGAAGTAGGCGAACTCACCCCCGTCCACGGCCAACGCCGTAAGTCCATCAACGATCCTTCGGATTCGATCCGGCCAGAACACGCTGCCGTCCCGAGCCGCGTAGCCGGACATGTTTCGCAGCATCTGGCCGTTCATAAACGGAGAAATCCACTGATCGATGTCCGGAATGCCGCCGGATATATATTCCGGATGGCCTTCGAGCACCCAAGGACGGCCTTTGACCGGGATATAGATCAGACCGTCATCCCCCTGCTGCTTCAGACACACATCCATCCAGACGCGATCGACGTGCAGGTTCTGTTCGCTGCCGCACATGATTCGCGCCAGACACACGGCTTTCTTTCAACTTCACCGTGACATCGGCGCTCGAATACCCGGATGACAGCATCCGCGGAGACGGAAGCCACTCCACGCCGCAATACAGGTCGTGATCGCAGCCGGGATGCGTATTTTCCGTCATGCCGTGAATGGCGAGTCGAACCCGTTCGGCCAGATCGAGCGTGTCCGGCACCGTGGCCTCGTATCGCTCCCCACGGTAGGCGGGCATGTCGCAGTGGGGAATCCCGGGCTGGATGTATTCGGCCGGTGTGCCGGGCTTCCAGTCTTTCTTCCACCCCTGCCCCGGGTCTTCGACAAAGTAACCACCACGCTTCCTGGGAGGATTCATACTCCACGTGCCGTCCGTCGCTACTTGAGGTAGAGCAGCCTGCGCGTCTGCACCCCCTCGGGGTAGCTCAGGCGGGTGATATAGATCCCTGACGACAGCGAGACGCCCTGCTGGTCGCGGGCATCCCACTGGACCTGGTAGGAGCCGGCGGCCTGGAACTCATCCACCAGGGTGCGCACCGGCTGACCCAGCACATTGTAGACCACCAGCTGCACCGGGCCGGAATTGGACAGGCGGTAGGCAATCTGCGTTTCGCTGTTGAAGGGGTTGGGCACATTGGGCGCAAGCCCGCTGGCCGACGCCACCGCCTTTGCCGCGGCCAACGGCTCGACCCGTACGACCCTCATGAGGCCGCCCAGAGGCAGTTCCAGGACCTGGCGTTTGTCGCGATTCAGGGGAATGCTGTGCCACTGTCCGACGACCTCGCCGTCGGCGTTGCGGGCACGGGCCTCATAGAAACCACTCACCTGCCTCCCGCCGGAAATGGTCAGGGTCGCCTGGCCGTCGGCATCGGTGACCGCCTTCCAGGCGTAATGGCGGGAACGGCCGGCGATGGCGCGGGAAAACCCGACGTCCAGCCCCTCCACCGCGTCGCCCAGCACCGTGGCCTCCACGACCGTGCCGGGACCCGTCCCGACACCGGGCGCACGCCCATAAAACCCCGACCCGATGATGAAGTTGTACGGGACTACCCTTCCGCCTAACTCGGTTTGCGTTTTGAACTCGCGTGCGTATCCCACCTTGGGGATTTCGGCGCTGTCGGTGTCGTCATTGGGATCGTCGAAGTAATACTCCACGAAGCCGCCTTCCGGGTCACTTTTCGCCGCTTCGATGACCTGCGGTAGTATGAGTTCTCCGGTAACCGCGTCCCGGACGGTCGCTATCAGAGGTCGAAGCTCGTACCTGTTCGGAAACGCAGCGTGTATTTGGATTACGTTGCTCGTAGTATCCAGGACATAGAGGTACACGGAACCGTGTCTCCAGGGCCCGTCCGGATCCCGAAGTGCGATCCTGGCTATCCCACCCGGGAAATTTCCGGTTTTCCGAAGTTCGAGACAGTACTCCCCTGCTGCCGTTACGAAGGCTTTCAGGGTTTCTCGATCTACCACGTCCCTGGCGGTAATGGCCGGGGTAATGTGATCGATCTCTTCTTCAATTACATGAGTTTCATTGAGCTCGAAACCGGCTATCATCACAAGCGGACCTCTGAAAAAGTCCGACAAATATGTGGCGGCATAGCCGGAGGCACCCGGTATGGCAGGTCGCAGGTCTTGTACAGGGGTGGTCGCATCGAATGCGGCATCCGGTTCTTGCGACAATATATCAACCACTTCGGCCTTAGCCTGGACGGCAATTGCAGAATCGGGAGATGCCAGGTTGGCCAGAACGGTTGAGGGTACTCCCAGGGCAGAAAGGATCTCTGCATAAATAAGGGGGTTGAGTCGCCTGCTCGACAATGCCATGTTCTTCGCGTGGATCAAAACACTGCCATCCGCCCTCATTATTACGAGGTAGGTGGAACCGGAATGCCAATAGCTCCCCTCTTGCCGGAAGAGACATCCATAGTATACCACTTGTCCCAGATTCTCAGCCGTCTCGAGCTGCATGACGAATTGTTCCCTCGCGGCCAGCGTGAATTCCTTCAGGGCAGCGCTGCCGTCTTCCACCTGTTGCGCCGTCACGCTCGGTGCCACAGGGGATGTCACGCCGGGAGGGGGTGGACAATCTGCCAGGGCGGGAGGCGCATTGGAAAAGACGCCAGCCAGCACGAGCAGAGCGGCTACAGGAATCAGGGATGCTGGATTGAACAGGGTTCGAGCCTTCACCATCACGGTTCTCCTTTCCGGAAAGAGAAAGTCACTTTGGAGACTACGACTGGTAGACCTCGCTCTGAGAAACGGAGCTTTGGCCTCCGGCCGAATCGGCGAACGCACGTTAGGTGAATTCTACCCGCCACGCAAACGCAAAATCCGCCCAAGGTACTTTTACCTCTCTGTCCACGATTGTGACGGACTCGCCACCGGAAGGTGCTTGATTCGGTGCCGCGCCCGGCAGCTTGCGGTACGGTCGCACGACCCACTTCACCCAATCCCGCAAATGACTGGGGATGTGGTTCCTGCCAGCCTGGGAAATCGCCCCTTGACATGCAACCCTGTGGTTGCGTATTGTATGCGCGCATGCACAAAGACCTGGTCTTCAAGGCACTCGCGGACCCAACACGGAGGTTGATGCTGGACGAGCTCTCTGAGCGCAGGGAGCAGACGCTTTACGAGCTCACGGGGCGCTTGATCATGCGGCATGAAGTCGCCATCTCCCGACAGGCCCTGGCCAAGCACATTGATCTCCTGGAACAAGCAGGGCTCGTAAGCTCAGAGAAGCGTGGCAAGTATCGGATGCTTGTCTTCGACGATGAACCCCTCAGGGCTGCCGTGAACCGATGGCTCAAGTGACACTATGAAAAGAAAAGGAGGCCGGATATGCGCATTACACTCACCAGCGTCTTCGTAAGTGACCAGGACGAAGCTCTGAGGTTCTACACGGAAACCCTCGGCTTTGTGAAGAAGCATGACTTGCCTGTGGGGGAATTCAAGTGGCTTACCGTCGTCTCGCCCGATGACCCGGATGGAACCGAGCTTCTGCTTGAACCAAATGACAACCCGGTAGCACAGGAATATCAGAAAGGGATATTTGACCAGGGCATCCCGGCGGCGTCCTTCAGCGTTATGGACATCCGTGCAGAGTATGAGAAACTGAAGTTACTGGGCGTAGCTTTTACGATGGAGCCAACAGAATTGGCCAACGTCACTATTGCGGTCTTTGACGACACCTGCGGCAACCTGATCCAGATAATGCAGACGTAACTGCGATCGACCAGACTATCCCGCAGCGCTGGAAGATTGAAGTCCGCTCGCGATCGTAGCAAAACCGCGACGATCGGGCTATCCGGCCCCGGCGATCAGAAGGCGAGGGGAACGGCAGCGACGGCGCGGTCGGTTCCCGAATCGGCCCGAACGGTAAGGCGCAGAAGGTAGAGGCCGGGCGGCACTCGCTCACTCGCGCCGGAACGGCCGTCCCACGAGCTGGTGAAACGCCCGCTCCCACCTGAATCCGTGTCCAGGGTGGCGACCGGAATGCCAGCCAGTGTGAACACCTCCAGGGCGACAGGTACGCTCCCGGCGAGATTGACCAGGTCGTACTCGATCTGCAGCAGGTCGTTGATCCCATCGCCATTTGGAGTCAGGGCGGACACGCGCAGGCGCTCGATGGCGCGACCGCTTCCCCGCTCCGCCCTGACGGTAAGGCTGCCGGCGCCCACCAGCGGGTCTGCGTCCCCCGGCTCGACGCGGTGGCGAACTTCCTGCGGGCGAGTGCTGTCGAACACTCTGCCCGGGAACAACGTGGAAGCCTGGAACACTTCGGCGCGGAAGTCGATCTCGATCAGCTCACCCGAGGCCTGAATGTCGACGAACGGCACCCGGACGACGACGAACCGGCCGTTGTAGGGAACGACTTCGTACTCCTCCTCACCCAGCGTTCGCGAGGCGATGCGCACGGCATCGATGGCGGCAGGAGCAATGGGAGTGTGGATCTGGATGCTGTCGAACCCCGAGTCTTCCAGGAGAACGACGGGCCGCAGCTTGTAGGTGAACTCCGTGACCTCTCCGAGGCGCGCCTCCAGCGGGACAATCTCGCCTACGACGCGCGATGCGATCGGCGGCTGGGTGACCTCGAACTGGATGTAGTCGAGGCGGCTGCCCGCATCGTTGCCGGATTCGAAGTCGATGGAGAACTGTGCGTACTCGTGCGGCGACGTGGCCGTCAGAGCGAGTCCCTCCACGGAAAAGTCTGCGGGCGCCGTCCAGAACTCCCAGTTCTCGCTGTCAGGTGAGATACCGGCCGCCTCGCCGCCCTCGAGCCTGCGGTAGGTGTTGAAGGTCAACTCCTCTCCGTCGGCGTCGAAACGAGACCGCCGGTCTCCTAGAAAGGTGTTGCGCCAATAGTGATTCGGGTCCTCGTCAGCGCCGCTGCGCGCACTGATCTCGACTCTGGCTCCGGGCGCTACCTCACCGCCCCACGACACGGCGTCCACACTCGATGGCCGCCCCAGGTCGATTATGTCCGAGATGTATTCCGCGCGCGGCACGAACCCACCACCGTAGATCTCGAACTCGGCAATTTCCCAGTGGTCGAGGGGAGCGAACAGGATGATCCCCTGGAGCGGTCCCCCGGTTTTGAGGTCGAAGGCAGCCCCGGTGTTCTCGAAATCCTCGTACAAGATGTCGAACTCGATGTGGTCCAGGTCCGTCCAGAGTTCCCGCCGAGATCCCCCGAGTTTGAACTTCCTCACGTCTCTGTCTCTGGCATCGACCTCACCGGGTTTTCTGGGGTTGTCTGTCGATGTACCCACAGTCAACGCCGGTATGAAGCGATCGAGCGCGCGGTCGGGACGCGTGTGAAAGTGAATGCGACCAACGTTGTAGGGAGCACCCAGATCGAAGACCAGGAGCTTGTAGTCGAGCCAGCAGTCGCAGCCGGGATCGTACATGCTGTAGGCAAACCGTCCGCCGGGGGCAGCCTCGTCGCCCATCCCTGTGAGACCGAAGTACACCGTCTCCGGATCGCCGTCGAACAGGTTGTCGAGCTGCTCTTCGTTCAGCAGGTGCCCGGTCGCGGTCGAGCTGCGAATGCTGCCGCCGTTGTCGCGGATGCCCGGCGTCAGGTTGTGGTCTTTCGGGGCGAACACCGGGGAGATCGAGCCGCCGTCGAAGGTGATCAGGCGCGTGGAACCGAAATCACCGCCCGTGGCCTCTTCCCAGGTGAGCTGGACGAAGTTGACCCCCTCGTCGTTGGCGCGTTCAGGGCCCGGTAGCCCCTGGCCGCCGATGCGGACGATGGTCAGAGCAGCAAGGTCGCGGCCTGCGAGCATCAGCGCGAGCGCTGCAATGCATGTTGTCGCCAGTATCCTCATGCCAAACCTCGACAGCTCGAAGGAGGCCTCGCCGGAAACGGTCCCGCAGAGACTTTATCGCGCAGCCCCACTATCCGTAAGGCTCTACCGCCGTTTCACCGGGCGCAAATCGCCGCGCAGTCGCCCCATGGTTGTCGCGCGTCAGTAGACCACCGCTACATTACGCAGAAGGTCCCGGCTGACGATCGACGCTCCTTCCGTGTCGGAATCGAGACGAACTCGGGCGGCGTACAGGCCCGGGGGAACCACTACACCCGCCTCGTCGCGGCCGTCCCAGGCGATCGAGTATGTGCCCGCACTGACAGGGCGCTGCTCTTCGAGACGCCTGAGCCGGCGGCCGGTCAGATCGAAGATCTCGACCTCGACCGCCGCGCTTATGCCGACGAGCATCAACGTGAAGTTGAACTTTACGGCGTCGTTGAGGCCGTCGTCGTTCGGGGAGAACGCCGGTGGATCGAGCTCCAGCGATCCGAAGAGCACCTTGCGCCGTGGCTGAGCGACGAGCTGCAGGGAAGTGCGCGTGACCTCCTCGTCGACCCGCTGCCACACGCCGTCGTCGGAGTTGCGCATCAGTGCCTGGAGTCGCCCCCCGCTCGAGAACAGCGTGCCCCGGAAATCGACGCGCACTACCTCCACGCCAGACCTCACGGGCGCAAACGACAGCTGGAGGCTGTCGCCGGTCGCCAGGACCTGAACGTCGCCGACCGTCCGATCGGTCGGGCCGTCTGCCTTCGGGTCGGCGCGATCCCCAAACGCAGAAGCGGGCCCCGCAAACACGTGCTCGCGCGAGGGGTCGAATGCGAGCTTCATGCCTGGCGGTGCGCGCAGCAGGAATTCGTCGAACGGATTGGCCTGGGATTCGAGATCGACGAAAAGCGAAAAAGCGCCTTCTACCCCGGGCGAATCGACGCGCGTGGGCACCAGACGACCCAGCAACCGGTCGGCTACCGGCTCGGAGAAATTGAGGCGCACCTCCCTGAGGGTCGCGTGAACGTCTGGATCATCGGAGTGCAGCGTGGCCCTGATCTTCAGCAGCCTGCGCGGCGACGGTGACGTGACCTGGCTGCCGCCGGCGATTTCGTACGGCTCGCTCCAGGGTTCCCAGTCGGAGCCGGCGACCTCCTCGGGCACGATGGGACCCTTCTGCGACTTGATGCGGATCTTGTTGTACTGGGCTTCGCTGATCTCGGTGCCGTCGGACTTGTAGTAGTGCAGCAGGGTGTCGAGGGTGTTTCCCGTGCGGGTCTGCAGCTCGACGCGCGTTCCCGGCGGAGTGTCGGCGACCCACTCGATCGTGGAGAGATTGCGGCTGCCGCCCAGTTGAACGAGATCGGAGGTCAGCTCGACCTGCGGCTGGTACCCCCGACCGTGCAACTGTATCTCGCCCATGAAGGCGGTGGTGGTCCCCCCCGGGTACGAGTTGATTCCCGCACGCCGGTACTGCATGCGCAAGAAGCGGGCTTTCACGGGTTCGAAGTCGAAGGCGTACAGATGCACCGAGCCGGTGCTTGACGCGCGCCTGGGGATGCCGGCAGTGAAGGCACGCCTGTGCCATTTGAGCGATCCGTCAGCTTCGCGCGCGCCGTCGGAGAAATCGAGAGCAAGCTCACCGAACGTGAAGGCAAATATGCTGGGGCGGAAATTGAGCACTATGCGCTCCGCTTCGATCCAGAAAAACGATCCGAGATCGACTACGAGATCGACGAGGAACGAGGCGTCCGGCAGTCCCGACGCCATCATCTGGAAGGCCTGATACGTCTCGATCTCCCCATCGAGCAGCAGTTGAGGATTGAGCTCGGCAGCGCCGAGGATGTGGGTGGTCGTATGGGAAAAGTGGCCGCCCCGGGAGAGGGTCTCCTTGAAGATGTCGTCGCCCTCGCTCCAGACTTCGAGCTCGGCGAGGCGCGGCAACTCCCTGCGGAAATAGCGGATCGGCCCGCGCAGGCCCTCTTCGAGTTTATCGTAGAGCTCTCTCGTTACCGCGAGCTCACCTCCGGACTCGAGGCTCTTGCTGTACTCGACCATACCGGTGTCCTGCGGCGCTTCGGTCCTCAAACGTTCGTACTCATCCCGTGAGATCTCGCGCCCGCGCGCCAGTGCAGAGCCGGTGACTACGACCTGGACGAGCCGCACGAGCCGCTTGCGTCGCTCCGCGACCGGCAGGTTCGCGAGATCGATCTCAGTGACGCGCTCGCCGAGGTTGGGGTGCAGCGTCTGGTATGTGCGCGTGTAATCGAGCGCGTCGCCCCCCAGCGCCTTCACCGGCTTCTGACCGTCGGAAACCATCACCTCGAACAGGCGGAACGGATCGCCGAGACCCTCGTCGACAAAGCGCAGCACGATTCGGTTCCCGGTGAGCAAATGGCCCAGGTCCACGGCAAACCAGCCGTGCTGGTCCAGAGTCTCCGCAGTCACACCTTCGGGAAACTCGGGCTCCCAGTAGGTCGTCATGTCGCCGTCGAACAGATTGGCGACCGCAGCCTTGTTCGAGCCCGCGTCGACGGCGTCGAGCAGCTCGATTTCATCCGGGGATTTCTTGTTCAGATAATCGGGAGGGTTGAAGCGGAGGTTGTCGACGATGTCGCGGACGGCGTTGGTGTGCCGGCGCCAAAGTCGAGGGCGCACACCGCCTGCGTCTATCTTGAGCGTGCCGGCCGGGAAGCTCCAGTTATTCCAGTGGGACTCGCCCTCGACGACCACGGCGTTGCCGCGGAGGCTGTGGCCGCTCTGGGCGTGCGCGTCGTCCGCAAGCGGTCCCACGCCGCACCAGGCCGCGAGGACAAGACCGCGCAGCCGGAGGTCCCGTGTCCCGCGAATTTTGCGCATTGGTGAGTGTCCTCTCGAGCCCAACCGACAAGTAGCAACGAGTGACGGCCTCCTGGAAAGTCTGTGACGTGGGGGTCCGATGGTCAACCATAAATTGATAGGTAAGTGGCCGAAAATTGTTGCTGTACATGAAATAAAGGAGCCCCCTCTCGAGGGCGGCTTTTTCTGGCCGGAACACCCGCTTCTTGCAGAAAAAGGCAACGGCTTGGCTCGCCCCGCAGTCCTCACAACGGGCGCGCACGAACCCGTAGGCCAGCATGCCGCCGATCCCGCAGCAAGGGAGCCGTCGTCTCTCCGTGCAGCGGGTATTCCAGGGCCGGCTTCGATGACTGGACCGATCACGCGGTGTCGGCACGGCGAGCGGGAGACCGCCCGCGACCACGCCGTCGTCGAGAATCGCCACGAGCCCGACACCATCCACCAGAAGACCTGAGTCGACAGCCCCTGCAAGCTCAGCGTTTATTTCCACCGTGCATACGGCGAGCTGTTCGACCTCGAACCGGTCCCATGGGGTCGACAACCTGTGGGCGCAGCCTTCGGCGCAGGAGCACAAGGCGAGGCTGACCCGCGACCTGTTGTTCGCCGAAAGGGCAAGGAGCCGGTCCCTATGCCGCGCACTGCCGATCCCGAGGGAGCGTTGGCGACTTCCCTGATCGACCGCCGGCATCGTGGCAGGGGGTGCCCGGCAGAAGCGTCCCTCAACTCCCCTCACCGCAATCAGCAGCGCCGCAGTTTCCGTTATTCGAACTTCACGCCTCACATGGAGACGCCCGATGACCGACAGCACCATCGACAGCACTGACCCCAGACGGCGCCCGCCGCGCATCCGCCTCAACTCCGGGGCCTGGAGCCCCCTGGTCGACATGATCGACGTCTTCCCCGGGCACCGCGGCTCCAGCAGGGATGGCGAGCTCGAGCTCTACGACGCCCCGCTGGGGATCCGCTTCGAAATCGAGGAGGCGCTGAAGTCGGAGCCGATCCTGCGGGCGGAGACGGAGTGGGAGGGCATCCACCTCTCGCCGCTCTACGTCTGGAAGCGGGACGGGCGCCTCCACATGCTCTACGGCAGCGCGGCAGGCCAGTGTTACGCGGTCAGCGACGACGCCTACCGCTGGACGCGGCCCGAGCTCGGGGAGGTCGAGTTCAACGGCTCGACCCGGAACAACCTGGTCTCCCGCCCGTGCGAGGGAACCACCGGAATCTTCGAGGATCCGAGCGCCCCTCCCGAAGAGCGCTTCAAGGCGATGGGGGGGCGCATGTACTGGTGGGACCCGGATACCGGAGAGGAGCTGTCGGGAGAGGAACCCTCCCGGCGCATCAGGGCGGAGCAGGAGCAGGCCGATTACAGCGGGCCCAGGGCGGAGATCGCCGGCGACATGCTCGCCTGGACCTCGCCCGACGGCCTGCGCTGGACGCCGCTGCCCGAGCCGCTGGCGAGGCGGCCCGTCAACGGCGGCATATCCGCCCGGTACGACGAGCACCGCGGCGGCTACTTCTGCTACATCCAGTTGATGGGGTACCCCGCCGGGCTCCCCGACGGCATCGGCGTCAACCGGCTCGAGCAGGGGATGCAGATCCGCACCATCGGCTTCTCGCGCACCGACGACTTCACCAGCTGGCCCGCTCCCAAGCTCGTCCACCACCCCGACACCGGGGACCCGCCCGACATCAGCTTCTACGGCGCCAACTACTTCCCCTACCCGGGCCGCGACGACCTGCACGGCATGCTCATCCCGGTGTACCACCAGATCGCCAGCACCATCGACGGCCAGATCGCCTTCAGCCGCGACGGCCTCTACTGGTCGCGCCCCGAGCGCCGGCCGGTCCTGCCGCTGGGTGCCGAGGGGGACGGCGACGAGTGCATGGCCCACTTCTGGCGCAGCGGCATCGTCGAGCTGCCCGACGGGTACTGGGCCTGTCCCTACGCCTCCTTCTCCGTCATCCACGACTGCCCGGAGGCGAAGCTTCCCGAGCTCTTCCCGTCGCGGCAGCCGCAGCAGATCCGCTGGGCGCGCTGGCGCCCCCACCGGTTCTGCGGGATCCGCGCCGACACCGAGGGAGGCTTTTCCCTGCCCTCGCTGTTCCGCGTCCACGACGAGCTGCGCCTCAACTACCGCTGCGAGCCTGGCGGATGGATTCAGATAGAGCTGCTCGAAAAGCTGCCGTCGCTGATGCAGCCCGACGCCGACCCGCTGCCGGGGTTCACCTTCGAGGAGTGCGACCGCCTGACCGGCGACTGCGAGGACCGGGTGGTGACCTGGAAGGGCCGTTCCGACATATCGGCCGCGGGCGAGGCGGTCGGGATCCGGGTGCGCATGCTCGGGGCCAAACTGTTCGCCTATCGGGTATGACGGTTTCGCTGTCTTGCGGGTTGGATTCTGAAACGGGAGGGCACTTCGCCCACCCCTGACATCGACCAGGCCATCGCATCTTTCCGCATCGGCCGGTTCGCTTCAAAGCCGCATGCCGCAGGTCCTCGAAGCGGGAGCTGTGCGGAGCCGGTCCGCCCGGGCAGCGATGCCGCCGGCCCTGCCTCCTGCTGCGCTTTCGCTTCGGGCCGGCCTCTTCACTCGGCGATATGCCAGGTGACGGTCTCCCCGCCGGGGTGATCCAAAACGAGCGCGCCTCCTTCGATCCTCAGGGAGCTCTCCTCGAATACCACGGCGCGGTGGGTTATCCCGGCGAGGGACTCGTAGATGAGACCGAAGGGCGAAGCCCACTGGGTCGGGTTCGGCCAATACATGTGCTGGTACTCGAGAGCCTCCTGCAACGCCTCGCGCGCGAGAAAGCGCCCGTCTCCCAGCTCTTCGACAAACAGCTCCGCCTCTGCACGGGTCAGAGTCCCGCCGCCCGCCCCGATGCGCCCGGCCGCCGCATCCGCCGCGGCGGCGGCATCGAGGAGCTGATCGAAGTGCGCGTAGTTCCAGGTGATCTCGATCTGGTCCCGGAGCATTCCCACCCACTCCCCGGGCGTCACCACCATCGGCATCCCGCTCTCCGGACGCGCCGGGCCGACGGCTCGCATCGCCTCGCGGGCCAGGTCGATGCGCTCGATCGTCTCCTCCGTGTAGCGGCCGCGGTGGGGGGGTGTTTCTTCGAGGGGGAGGAAGATGGAGGGGTCCCAGTTGGCGATGCCGACAATGCGATCCCAGAACATCCCCAGCTCATACATCGCTGCCGCCAGCTCGGCGGCGTCCCCGTTTCCCCCGACCAGGTGGGCTGAAAACTCCTCCAGGAGCTCCCGGGGATCGCGATCGATGTCGTGGAGCCATCCCGCGTACACGTAGAGCATGGGCGCGAGGAAGACGGGATGGGTGACGTGCGGCACTATTGAGCGGAACCCGGACTCCTTGAGCCTTCGCAGGTACCCGTTCGTCCACGCAAAGTGCATCCGCGTCATGCCGGCGCTGAACTCGTGGTCGAGCAGATAGAAGGGCCAGGCGACGAGCACGCGGCCCGATCCCTCCCGGAGACGTTCGGTCAGCTCCAGCTCGTGACCGTGCGTGCCGATCGCGACCGTTTCGGGCAGGTCCCGGGCGAGTCTCAGGAAGTTGTCGACCGTGTCCCCGTGACCCGGGTCGGGCGCCCACCAGCTCCCGTGTCCGGCCGCCCAGGTCTGGGCCACGATCTCGGCGTCGGGATTGTGTTGGCGCGCCAGGCGGCGCCCCTCCAGCATCAGGGCGAAGAGGTCGGACTGCGTGCAGACGGGGTTTTCGGGATTGCACTCCTCCGTGGGGGTGAAACCGGCCCAACCCGATCCGGAGCATCGCGGGCAGCCGCCGGGGTCTTCGACGCCGAAGTGCCACTCGTCGACCGTCTCGCCATAGCGCTCGGCGAAGTAGGCATAATCCGCCAGCAGCGTCTGCCAGTGGGGATGGTCCGGACTGTTGGGGGACAGAATGTGCCACGGGTTTCCCGGCGTGCCGTGAAACGTCGAGCTCAGGATCACGGAGGTTCGCATGCCCCGGCTCCGGGCGTGGGCCAATACATCGCGCCAGAGCCTTTCCTTCTCCTCTTCCATCGCGGTCTCCGCCGGCCGCTCCGACCAGGGAGCGCGCATCACCTGAAAGTGGTTCAGGCCGAGAAACGCGAGGAAATCGACGTAGCTCCTCCACTGATCGAAGGTCCAATCTCTGTTTCCCCAGGGGGCGTGGTAGGTGCCGAGGACGAAGGTGTAGACACCCCGCTCCTCCGCCCAGGGCTCGCCGCTCCAACCCGAAGGAGCCGGCGCGGCACCGGCGGCGAGGCCCCCGAGCCCCCGGTCCGAAAGGGGATCTCCGTCACAGGCGGCGAACAGCGCGGCGGCAAGCAGAAAATGGAAGCAACGCATGGCCGGGTTCCTTATCTGTCGGCTTCGGGTTCAATCGTCACGGACGAGGCAACGAACCTGACCGGTTTAATCACCCCAGGCCCCCTGCCCCCCCAGGTTCGCCTCTCCGATGAACGCGCGCTTCAGCGCCTGGAGCAGGGTCAGGGTTTGAGTCTCTTCACGGAAGTAGCGGGATTTCACGAAGGCGAAACCCTCGCCTTCACCGACCCACTGATCCAGTGCGCGATCGATCTCCCGGTTTCCGAGTTTCTCGAGGGCGGCCGCGAGCTCCGGCCACTCCCAGCGGTTTCGGTAACCGTGTTTGGCCTGCCACAGGTCTGCTGCAAAGACGAACCGCTGCAGCGCGTCCCTGTGACCGGCACCGCTGTGAATCGCCGCGCACAGGTCCCCGCAGGCCGCCTTCAGCCTCAGCTGAAGGACCAGGTCGTTGAGAAATCGACGCGGGCTTCCCAGGAGCAGCCCGCCCAGTTCACCCGACCTGAGATCGTTTCCCTGAATCTCCTCCAGGCTGGCGGAGAGTTCGGCCTGCATCTTCGGCTCGCCCGCCTCCATGGCCTTCCAGGAGCTCAGGATCAGCCCGGCGTGGTCCGGGAGCAGCCCTGCGGCGAACTCCAGCACGTCACCGTCTTCTACGGGGTTGCCCTGAGCGCCGCGGGCGAAGGCAAAGGTGTTCGGCAGCTGAACACAGTGGGTCTGGGCGTTTCCCAGGACCCCCCTCGGCATGTCCCTGGCTCCGATCTCGCGGGCGCTCTCAGGGGTGAAGTTCGTAAGGGGAAACGTCGGCTCCCCCTCGATGGCCCCGTAGTTGAAACCGAGAACGCGGTCCCGGAGACCCAGCGGCTCGGCGAACTCGAGGCCGTTGGCGATGCCCCAGGGCTCGGGATCGATCTCCGCCAGGCGCTTCAGGGTGTCGACGAACTCCTCCTCGAGGCCGAACTCGAACTTCCCGGTCTCGTAGAAGCGGCTGTAGGCCTCCCATCCCGCGTGGACCCAGTAGATCAGCTCGATCCCCGGCCGGAGTCGGTCGAACAGCTTCCGGTGTTCGGCGAGCAGGTGAACGAACTCCTCGTTCGTGGAGCCCGGGTACCCCCCGGGGTCGCTGTCGATGATGGAGATGGCGTCGGTCTCCCTCAGAGGAGCGAGGATCTCCTCGCGCCACCGCAGCATCCGGTCGAGCGCCACGGGGTCGGCGGGGTTCACGCGGATGTCGCAGTGGAAGAAGTGCCTGTCCTTGCAGGAGGTCCGGGCCGCCACCTCATCGACGGCGGCGACATTCGGACAGAGCGCGGTGACTACCCGCATGCCGAATTCCCCCTTCAGCATCCCGATCACATCCCCCACCTTCTCGAGACAGGCCCTGTCGCTCCCGGTGAGCGGCGAGGGCATGGTCTCGAGCATGGGCCAGATCATTATCGAATTGAACCCGATCCGGCGGAGGCCGTCGGCGTATCCGCGCCAGTCCTCCAGAGACCAGGTGCGGGCGGCGTAGGGGTGGTTGTACGGCCAGTGCTGGTGGACGTACATCCCGATCAGTTTGTCAGGCATGAGACACCTCCCGGGCGGGGCCGCCCCTCAATTCTTCCGAAAGCCGCGGAGTTTTCGGCAACTCTCCCGCCCACCCGACCTCGCACGGGAGGCCCCGGCAATCCATCTGCGTCCCCCTCGTGTCGAGAGGCACCGCAGGGTGAGCTGCTTCGCGGCATTGCGCAGCGTTCACGCATGCATGATGACATGGCCGTCCCCGTAGAAGAACAGGAGATCGACGACGAACGAGATTCCCACCCCGATCCACTGCCCCAGGATGAGCCCGATGAAGAACGGCGCCGCCCGGCGGTAGAGCTCGAGGCCGCCGAAGCGCAGGATGACGGTCTTCGCCGACCACGCCAGGAAGATGGCGGCGGCCTGGCGCCGGATCATCCACACCGATGCGATGGTCAGCCCGATGGGATGGAGCGGCCACCACGGGAAGCGGTACTGCATGAAAGTCAACGCGCCCATCAGCAAGCCGCCGGCGCCGAAGAAACCGAGCTTGGAGCCGTCCGGTCCTGCGGGGTTCTTGACCTTGCCCATGACGTCGTTGAAGGTCAGCACACCGGCGCCGGAGGAGACCCGGTAGAACCAGGAGTTGAAGTTGGAAGCCCCCTGGTCGTACCCCATGTAGAGGATGCAGCCGATGGATGCGGCGAACCCCACGACCACGGCGAGCAGGATGGCAACCGACAGCCCGGTTCGCCCGACCTGCATCCTGTCGCGGAGCCGCGCGGCGTGGGCGGCCGACGGCATGAACACCGACTGGACGTCGCCGAAGAACGAGTAGCTCAACCCGAGAGCCCCCAGTCCATGAGGCGAGATCGCGTTGGCGCCGAAGGTCTCCATCGTCATCGCCTGGGCCACCACCGGGGTAGACACGAAGTAGACTCCTCCCTGTATCACCAGGCGGGTGATGCCGAGATAGGCGATCAGCACGCACGCGAGGAACAGGCCCGCCACCGGCCAGGACATCCCGGCCCGATTGAGCCACACCAGCATGTAGAGGAGGGCGACGGCAAAGCCCGTCACGGCGATCCGGTAGGGCAGCAGCTCCCCGCGGTCGTCCACGGGGTGACGGGAGTCCAGGGCCTTGCGAATCACGTCCCGCAGATGGCTCCGGGCCATCCACAGCCCCCAGAGGACCATGAAAACGAAGGCCCCCCAGCTCTGCCACGACGTCGAAGGCAGCCCCCAGACGAAGGCATTCCCCTCGGTGACGCCGATGCCGAAGCGATTGAAGATTCCCTCTTCCACCGTCGTCAGCAGGTAGAAGAACCAGATGCTGAACGACACGTTGAGGTTCACGAAGTACATGAACCCGATGATGGGGCCGTTCAGGTTGAACTCCATGGTCGGGAAGCCGCGGGCGACCTGAACCTGATAGTGGAAGGGAATCTGGGGGATGAAGTGGTAGAAATAGCCGGAGATGTTCCACAGAATGATGCCCAGCGGGAGGGCGGCACCGATCCAGAATACCCGGCTGCGAAGCAGGGCGGGAACCGGGGACGACCCCGTCCCCCTCTCCAGCAGCGCCTCCGGCACCCGCATGAGGGGGAAGTCCAGCCGCTCCCGCTCGACCCATTGCTTGCGCAGGATGACGACGAGGACGAAGCAGGCGAAGTAGAGGGCGCCGATGAAGGTGAGCCACATGGCAAGGGGGAAGACCCAGGCCTGCAGCAGGGTCGACCACGGCACGGGCTGTCCGAAGGGCAGGCCTTCGAAGAACCACGTCATGGCGAGCCCCTCGTTGCTCGGCAGCAGCCAGTCGGGCAGGTAGGGCACGACGTACCTGCCCCATTGGTTTTCGGGCGAGGCGAAGTAGTGGGGCGTGGTCGGGATCGAGAGGAGGTAGCCGACCAGGAAGATCGGGATCCCGGTCACCACCAGACCCATGACGATGATGGTGATGAGCTCGGCGGGGCTCAGGACCCATCCGGGCCGCAGCCAACGGAGAATGATGTTCCCCGCTACCAGGAACAGAAAGGGAATCCCGACGCCGTCGGGAAAGTGGGACCAGGTGAAATCGTTGGAACCGATCACCCACAGGGAGCAGGGCCCCCCGATGCACACGGCCAGGACGAGCGCCAGGCCCAGGGTCATCGACCGGACGGTCAGCCCGGATGCCCTCGGGGCGCACTCCGGCACTCGCCGTACGGATCCGGGTGGCCAGGACACGTCGTCGACCTCGGCCGCTACTCCGGGCAACGAGTGTCCGCCATGGCAGCTTTATGCGCCTTCCGCCCCGGGTCGGGGAAACAACGCGTCCCGGCCGCAACGGAGGCGAGCCATGGCCCGCTCCGGAATGCGGCCGGGACGGCCAACACTGAAAGAAACGGAACTAGTCGACGAAGGTTTTCTTGATGTCAGCCCAGGAATCCTCTTCCACCGCCGTCGCCGAAGGTCCGGCAGGCGTCTCGGAGAAGATCCAGGTGGAGTAGGTCGCCAGCTCGGGGATCCAGCCCTCGCACTGCAGCTGTCCGCCGTACGACTCGTCGTTGTCGGGATCCAGGGGGATCCACGAGAAGCCCATTTCGGAGCCCGCCTCCGGCGGGGAGGGCAGGTTGCCGCCCCGCACCAGGGCATCCCAGGTGACCCTGCCTTCGATCGTGTAGTCGGCTTCGCCGCCGAACTCGTCGCCGGCATCGCGGAACCCGTACTCCATTCCCTCGAGGATGTCGGGATCCTGGTGAAATTCCCGCTTGCCCTGCACGATGTTCTCGTAAGTGCGGGTCACTTCGCTCGAGTTCATCGGCGCGGCCACGAAGTTGATGGCGTTGTAGCCTGTGCCGCTGAAGGTGTCGGTCGCCTGATCGTAGTTGATGTCCTCGTTGAGCAGGTCGAAATGGATGGTTATGCTGTCGCGCTCCCACCACAGGAACGGCTCCGCGCCCCCGTCGGAGACGTCGCGCACGTTGTCGCGGGTCTCGACGAAGAAGTAGACGGCATCGTCGTCCCATGCGTGGTAGATCAGGGTCCAGAGGTCGGCGTCGGTGCGGGCGATGGCCCCATCCTCGCCTTCGCTCTGGACCAGCTGGTTGGCGCTGACGTTGCTCCACTGGTTTTCAGCGTCGCGCCAGCCGAACTCGCCGCCGTCCGCCGACACCACCGAGGGGGAGCACTCGAGGGCCAGGGTGCCCGCCCACTCGTCCTCCACCGTGAAGCGGTCCCCGTCGAGGACGGGGGGCTGCGTGAACTTCGGGAGGTCGTAAACCTTGGCCCGCTCCCACTGGGCCTCGGCGGCTCCCATCAAGGCAACGACCGTTGCGACGGCCGCCGCTGTGAAACGCGTGCAATTTCTCCCGGACATCATCTGATTTCTCCTTTGTGAGAGATGAACGCACTTCCCGGAGATTTTGGCGGCCAAAATATAAACCCCTCCCCCCCTCATCAAGCTGTTTTTCGGATTTCGCAACTGTGTTGGTGCCAGTCCCGACCCCGGCGAATCTTCGCCCTGCGGCCACTTGTGCAACCTTCCAGCCACCTTGCCTGCCTCCCCCCTGTTGACTGACCCCCAAAGGGTTGCTATAACCAGTCCGGGACAGCTTTCCCCGACTCCATGGGCCGGCGCGCGGCAAGTTCATGCGTCCCCCCGCCAGGGTGACCGGTGCCCTGCCTCGACAGGAGGAACAGCATCACATGTCTTCACCACTTCAGATCGGTGCTGCCGCCGTCAATATCACCGCACCGGTGGGGAACTACCTGCAAGGCTACACCCGCGGTCAGCCGTCGATCGGCATCCACCTGGATATCTACGCCAAGGCCCTCGTCTTCGACGACGGCGCGGCCAAGGCGGCGTTCGTCACCACGGACCTGATCGGACTGGAGCAGGGGCACGTTGCCGAGATGCGCGCCGAGGTTTCGCGCTGGACGGACATTCCGGCCGCCCACGTGCTGATCAATGCCTCGCACAGCCACGGCGGCCCCACCGTCCAGGGAATCGGCCTCGACCCGTGGGGCCGGGCCTGGGGCAATCCCGCGGACCTCGACTTCGCCCGCGAGCTGGCCAAGAAGATCGGCGGTCTGGTGGCCATGGCGGACCGCCGGCGGCGCCCGGCCGCCCTCGGCTTCGGCGTGGGAAAAGCGGAGTTCAACATCAGCCGCCGCCTGCCGACCCCGGAAGGGACGATGCTGGCCCCCAATCCCGAAGGGGTCGTCGACCACCGGGTCAACGTGCTGAAGATCGTCGACCTGGCGGCCCATGAGAGCCACGGCGGCGAACGCCCCGCCCCGGCCCCGCAGGCGGTCGTCGTGCAGTTCACCTGCCATCCGACGATCATGGCGCAGGAAAACCTGGAGATCAGCCCCGACTTTCCCGGCGTTGCCCAGGCCTTCGTCGAGCAGGCCTACGGCGGCGGACCCACCTCCGGCACGGGCCTGCCCGACGGCCCCGGCACCCTCGCCCTCTTCGCACAGGGGTGCTGCGGCGATATCCGCCCCAACCTGACCTTCGAGGATGGCCGCCGTTTTCGCGCCGGCACCAAGCAGGACGCGCACAGGCTCGGCCGCATCCTCGGCGCCGAGGCGGTCAAGGTGTGCGAGGAGACCGCGGCCGCGGCCGCCGCGGGCCCCGTGCGGGTTGCCAGTACCCGGCTCCTCCTGCCTTATACCCGTCTCCCCACGCGCGCCGAGCTCGAACGGATCGCCGCTGCCGGAGATACGGCCAACCTCAGCGGCCACCTCGATGTCACCGGGCGCCAGTTCGGGGACCAGATGTGGGCGGAAATCGTCCTCGAGCGACTGCAGGAGGGCCCGCTGCCCGAGGGTATCGAGGTCGAGGTGCAGGCATTGCGGGTCGGCGACCTGTGCCTCGTCGGCCTTCCGGGTGAGACTTTCGCGGAGATCGGTTTTCAGATCGAGCAGGCGATCCCCGGCCCATCTCTCGTCCTCGGCTACACCAACGGGAATCACGGCTACTTCTGCACCCAGGCTTCGTACGAGGGCGGCGGCTACGAGCCGGCCTTCTCCTGGATGCTGTACATGCACCCCGCCCAGTACGACCCTGCCAACGAGCACCGGCTGGTGCGCGCCGGCCGGGAGGTGGCGGCGCGGGTGTTCGACCGGGAACCCGAGGAGCAGCCGGCCGCGGCGGGTGGGCCAGGTGCGTGAGCCCCGGCAGGAAGTGTCGGCATGAGCGGGCCTGACCTGCAGGCGGGAACAGCGGCGGTGAACATCACGCCGCCTGTGGGCTGCTTCCTCCAGGGCTGCACGCGCGGCGAACCATCGATCGGTGTCCACCGTGACCTTTACGCCAAGGCCCTCGTTCTCGGCGACGGCGCCACGCGGGTCGGCCTGGTAACCCTCGACCTGTTCGGACTGGACCGGACGACCGCGGCGGCGATGCGCGCCGCCATCGCCGAAGCGGCCGACATCCCCGGCGACCGCGTCATGCTGGCCTGCTCGCACACGCACGCCGGTCCGCACGTCCGGGGCACCCGGGGCGATGCCCGGGGCTCCGCCACCGGCGACGGCATCGATCCGCACTACATCGATCCGCACTACGTCGATCCCATGGTACGAGCCGTGGCCGGCGCCGCGGCGATGGCGGTCCGCGTCATGCGGCCGGCGCGGTTGGGCTGCGGCGAGAGCACCGCCGGCTTTGCCGTCAACCGACGCCTTCCCGCTGATGGCCGGACCGGGCCCGGTCCGAACCCCGGCGGGCGGGTCGACCATCGGGTGCGGGTCGTCACGATCCTGGATGGCGCGAAGCCCCCGGCGACCGACCGGCCGGCGCCGCCGCCCCGGGCGGTGCTGTTTGCCTACAGTTGCCGGCCGACGGTCATGGACAACCTGGAGATCAGCCCCGACTACCCCGGCGTTGCCCAGACCTTCGTCGAGGAGGCCTGCGGCGGCGGACCCGCCTCGGGTACCGGTCTGCCGGACGGCCCCGGCACCCTCGCTCTTTTCGCTCAAGGCTGCTCGGGTGATCTGCAGCCGCGTCTGACCACTCCCGACGGGAAGGCCTTCCGCCCTGGCGCCAAGGCGGACGCGCACCGCTTCGGGCGGCAGTTGGGGGCCGCTGCGGTAAAGGCGGTCGAGAGCACGCCCCGGAGCACCGCGGCCATCGACCTGGCGGCGGTGACGGTGACGGTGGCCCTTCCGTCGACCGAAGCGTTCCGGGACCGGCAGCTCGCGGCGTTGTCCACGGGGGGCAGGGCCCCGGCCTTCCGCCGGCACCCCGACCTTGCGGGACAGCCGCTGACGGACGCGGATCGGGGGCGCCCCGTTCTCGCGGGAGCGCAAGGACCGCTGCCGGCGATCCCGCGCATGGAGATTCAGGCCTTCCGGCTGGGGGAGCTCCACCTGGTCGGCCTGCCCGGGGAGGTCATGTGCGAGAGCGGCTGGCAGATCGAAGCCGACCTGCCCGGGCCGGCTCTGGTCATCAGCCACGCCAACGGCGACAGCGGCCGCCTGTGCACCACCCGGGCGCAGGCCGAGTCCGGCCGGGAACCCACCCACGCCCGCAAGCTCCACCACCTGCCCCCAGCGCACCATCACCGCTCCGATCAGCTGCTCGTGGCCGCCGGGAAAGCGGCGCGGCGAGCGTTGGGCGCGGCTCCCGCGACAGCCGGGAAACCGGGTCGTGAAACCGACCGCGCCACTCAACCAGGCAGCGCTCCCGTGAACGACGCAGCAGCGCTCCTGTGAACGACCCTGGCCGCACGGAGGAGGCAGTGCCATGACCACACCGACAACATTCCCCGCCCGATCCCCTGACAGTCCCGCCCGCGACAGCCGGACGCTGTACGAAGTCGGCCAGCGCTACCTGCCTGGCGGCGTCAGCGGTCCCGGCCGGAGCGCGAACCGGGAAATGGGCCACCCCTTCTACGTGCGCCGCGCCCGGGGCAGCAGGATCTGGGATATCGAGGGCCGCGAGTTCATCGACTTCCAGACCTCCTTCGGCGCCGCCCTCCTCGGCCACGGCCACCCGCGCATCTCCGCCGCTCTTCAGCAGGCGATCGAGATGGGGAACCTGTGCGCCCTCGAGACCGAGGAGCACATCCGCACCGCCAGGAAGCTGTGCGAGATCATCCCCGCCTTCGACATGGTGCGCCTCAGCGGCTCGGGAACGGAAACGACCTGGCACGTGGTCAAGCTCGCGCGCGCCGCTACCGGGCGCGACAGGATCGTCAAGTTCGAAGGACACTTCCACGGGTACAACGAATACCTGCAGTACAACATGAGCCCCCCCCTCGACAAGGCGCTCCCCAACCTGCACGTCGAGTCGCCGGGCTTTCCGGAGGTGATGAAGGAATTCGTTCACGTGCTGCCTTTCAACGACTTCGAGGCCGTCGAGCAGACCCTGGCCAGGCACCACGACGAGATCGCCGCAGTAATCCTCGAACCGGTGAACTACAATGCCGGCGGCATCCTGCCCCTGCCCGGATACCTCGAGCACCTCCGCGAGCTCACCCGCCGCTACGGCGTCCTGCTGATCTTCGACGAGATCCTCTCCTCCTTCAAGACCGGTCCCGACTGCATCCAGGGTCTCTACGGCGTCACGCCCGATCTCGCGACCGTCGGCAAAACGCTGGGCGGGGGCACCGCCATGAGCGCCTTCGGCGGGCGCCGCGACCTCATGGAACAGATCCTGCCCCTGGGCCCGGTGGTGCATTCGGGCACCTTTGTCGGGCAGCTGCTGCCGGTCATGGCGACCGGAGCCTTCCTCGAGGTCATCACTGAGCCGGACTTCTATCCCACGCTGCTGGCCGACTGTGAGTACCTCTACGGGGGCCTGCGCGAATGCCTGGCGCGCCGGGGGGTCAAGGGGCGTGTCCAGGCGCTCGGGGCTCGCTTCACCCTGCTTTTCGGCATCGAGGAGGAACCCCTCAGCTATGGAGACGCGGCGCGCCGGGACGTGGCGCTCGCCCATCGGCTCTTCGTTGAAGCCTACCGGCGCGGGCTCTGGATCCCGGCGGTGAGCCATATCGGCATCTCGGCCGCGCACACCCGCGCCGACATCGATGAGGCGCTTTCGATCATCGATGACGTGCTGCGGGTGCTGACCCCGTGAGGGTCCACAGGCCGGATGCCGCAGGGCGGGGACGGATGCGGCGCGGCTGGAGACGGGGACCCGGATCCGGATTGGCATCCGCCGCTGCGGCCGTGTGGGCCCTGTCGTCGGGGTGCGAACCGGCGGAGCAGGATTCCGGGAACAGTTACCGGGAAAAGGGCGAGCAGCTGCAGCAGTATCTGGGGGAGGCAAAAGGTTTACTGGAGGCCAGGCGCTTTCCCGAGGCCGCGGCGGCGGCGGCAGCCGGCCTTGCCCTGGATTCAACCTCGGCCGACCTGAACAACCTGCTGGCTTCGGCGGAAGCGTCTCAAGGGCGGTATCAGGCCGCTACCAGGGCTCTCGAAAGGGCTCTCAGGCATGAACCCGGCTCGGCGACCATCCATCTGAACCTGGGCGCCATTTACTCCAGGCTCGGCCAGTTCGGCCGGGCGGAGGCGACTCTGAAGAGAGCCCTGGAGCTGAAGCCGGACTGGCATTCCGTACACCGCCGGCTGTCGGAATTGTACCTGGCGACGGAGCGCCCGGAAGCAGCCGTCGCGGCGGTACGGGAAGCGAGCCGCCTTTTTCCCGGCGATGCCACACACGCCTTTTTACTCGGCCGCGCCCTGGAAGCGGTCGGCGAACCCGAAGCGGCGCTCGAGGCGTACCGCAAAGCCGCCGGTCTCGACATCGGTTTCGAAGAATCCCTGTACCGCTTGTCCGTACTGGCCCGAAGGGGAGCCCTGCAGGGGCTCGCCGACTCGGCGCTGGCCCGTTTCCGCCGCCTGCAGGAGATCGGCGGCGGCGAGGCTTCCAGCGAGGCTCCCAGGTTGATGAGAAAGCTGCGCTCCTCCATTCTCGACGTTCCCGGGAATCCGGCTCACCACCTGGCGCTGGGCGAGTTCTTCGCCCGCCACGGATATTGGGACGAAGCGCTCAACAAGTTCAGTCGCGCCGCCCAGCTGGCGCCCGCGGACGCCCCCATGCTGCATCGAATCGGCAACCGGCTCAGCGAGAGCTCGCGCTACGGCGATGCCGCAGCCTTCTACGAGCGCGCCGTCGCGGCCGACTCGTCCTTCGTTCCCGCATTGGTCAACATGGGCAGTGTTCTCGACTTGACCGATCGCGGAGCCGAAGCGCTCACCTACTACCGGCGCGCCCTTGCAGAAGCTCCCTCGAACGCCTCCGTCCACCTCGTATACGGGTCGGGTCTGCAGAAGGCGGGGCGGACTGACGAAGCGCTGATCGCCTTTGCCGAGGGGCGAGCCCTTGCAGCACCCGGTTCCAGGCTTCGCAGGCAGTTCGACGAGGCCCTTGCCGCGGCACGGGCCGGCAAGCGCGGGGTTGCCGGGGAGAGCCGGCAGTGAACCTCTCGCGCAATCGCTCGGAACTTCAGTAATCGCACTGTTGCCGCAACCGGCAGAGGTGAGGTCGTGACAAAGGAACCCCCCGTCCCCTTCCTCGTTGGGGGAATCTATTTCCACGACGGTTTTTCAGCAGACCCCCCGTGGCACGCTCCGCTTTACTGGGACGAGGAGTCCTGGCTGAAAGAGATCCGGTGGCTCCATGCTTGTGGAATCAATGCGGTGGAATTTGCCACGATGTTGGAATTCAACCGGACTCCCTCGACCTGGATGGAGAGGAGAAGGATATCAGACCGGCTCAAGGTTCTGGAGATGGTTCACTCCCTGGGGATGAAGCTCGGATACATCCTGACCAACACCGTGGTCAGCACGGTACCCGATGGAGAGGAACCGAGCCATCAGTTGAACGACCGGGCGGTGGAACTCTGTCCCCAGGTTCCGGAGAACTTTGAAAGGACCGTCGAGCTGCAGAAATGGTATATGAAGACGTACCGGGAGGCTGATTTTTTCGAGGAGTTCGCAGCGGATTGGGGCGGGTGTCGGTGCGGGGTCTGTTCCCCCGCCGATTTTCTACGCTACGTCCAGGCCCTTGCAGGGTATCTCGAACAGCTCAATTCCCGGGCCCGGCTCTACGCCAACACCTGGAGTATCGGATACTGGAACGAGGTACGCCACGAAGCCGGGTGGAAACTGTTCTACGATCGGGAGATCGCCGGCTCCCGTGAAGTCATGGAGGGATTGAGCGGGATGCCGAAGAACACTCATCTCGGCCTACCCTGCCATCATCTGTACCGACCTCTGGCTTTTTCCTCTTATGGCGGGGAATCCCGAACACCCGTCTTCCCGACTGCAGGGGAGATCGCGGCATTCCGGTCGACGGGAAGGGACGTGCAGGCATGGCCTCATTTCGCGATGGATGACGATCCTTACCGGCAGGCTTCCTGGGGGATCGTCCATAGTGAAGTCCGGTACATTCGGGAGATACTGCAGCGGCTTCAACGAACAGGGATCGACCGGGTGATGGGGAATCTCTACCTGCCCTGCCTGCAGATTTCCAACACCTATGCCTATGGAAGGCTTTTGAAGAATCCGCAGGAAGACCCGAGAGAAATCATATCGGGTTTTTCACGTCTCGTTGCCCATCCCGGGGACGCCGAAAGACTCGCTGAAGTGATGGCGTGGGTCGAGAACCGGAGTTACTGGGAACAGCAGTTGCCGGAAGACGCCCGCCTGGAGCGCCTCGATTGTCCCCTCACTCGACGACAAGCCCGGCTCGAAGTCGGCAGGATACGTCCCTGTTCCTCGCCGGAACTTCCCCTTCCCATCGAGCCCGAACAGTGGTTGAAGGATCTCGAACGCTCCATTGGCCGGATGACGTGGGTGAACGGGTGAAGATGCCGTTGCTCGGGGTCGCGCTGATACGCCCCGACAACAGCCTTCCGCCGTCCTGGCGCTGTCTTGGAAAGCCGGTACGCGGCCGGGCCTGTCAACCCCCGGCATCCGGCCGAGGTTCGGCCTCCCCCGCATTCCCGGAGCACCGGGAGCGCCTCAGTCGAACAGCTTCGGCAGCTGGTTGTTCAGGGTGATGATGGTGAAGTACCCGAAGAAGGCGCAGGACCAGACGATGGCGCCGAACCGGATCACCGACATCTTCAGTCCCGCCCCGAGGACGCGGTTGTTCATCCACAGCAGCAGCACCGAGTAGAGCAGCATCACCCCCCCGTTCAGCGAGGCGCTGAGCACGAGCAGCACCAGCGGCTGGGTGAAGCCGGGAACCGCCAGGCCCGCCAGCATGATGATGCAGCCGAGTGCGATCTGCCCCCACAGCAGGACGAAGTAGAGCCGGTTGTCGGGCCAGCGCTCGTTGTCGCGCAGCCAGTTCACCTTGATGATGTCGGTCGAGATGCGGGCGCAGGCGTCCAGCAGCCCCAGCTCCGTGGTCAGCAGGATGGCGACTCCCATCCACAGGAAGGCGTGCTCGAACAGGGCCCCGTAGCGCTCGCCGATGAACTCCCCCTCGACGCGGATGAAGCCGATCCCGCTGGCGAGCTCCGGCAGTTCGCGGGTCGTCGCGTAGGCGATGAGGGACAGCATCATCAGCGAGATGACCGACAGCGCGTAGAAGCTGAGCAGGTGCTCCCTGTTGGCCGCCTTCCACCAGGCGCCCCAGCGGCGGGCGTTTTCCGGGGTCGCCTCGAAGTGGTAGCCGACCCCGGCGACGACCTCCTCCCTTCCCGTCAGCGGGCTCGTCAGGCGACCGGCGAAGCGGCCCATGGCGTACCCCTTCTCGCGCACATAGGCGCTCTGCACGAGGTTCATCGTCCCGCCGGCCCCGGCGAAGGCAATGGCGCCGAGCAGCAGGGGCAGCTCCATTCCCTCGGGAACGTGGCCGACGTTGAGGATGCCTGAAACCATGTCGGCGACGTGGGTCGCCTTCACGACGAGGAAGAACAGGGCGGTCATCGCCAGGAAGATCAGGGCGATCAGAACCATCTGGATCTTCTCGACGGTGTTGTAGACCACCGGGCCCAGGGTCAGCGCCAGGCCGACGGCGATCAGGCTGGCGATCGAGTAGGCGACCCGCACCCCCTCGCCGCCCCCCAGCTCCCAGGTCATTATCGTCGCCGCCCCGGAGGCCCAGCCGGGCCACACCCAGGGGACGATGTTGCACAGCAGGAAGATGCCGGCCCAGTGCTTCCAGAGGCGGCAGAACCCGGTGATCGCGGTCTCGCCGGTCGCCAGGGTCCAGCGCTCGATCTCCATGTTGATGAAGTACTGGGTGGTGATGCCGACCATGCAGGCCCAGAACACGGCGAAGCCGAACTTGTAGGAGATGTAGGGCCACAGCACGAACTCGCCGCTGCCGATCGAAAGCCCGAGCAGCAGCAGGCTCGGGCCGATCATCCTCTTCCAGGGAGGCGCTTCCGGCAGGTCGCGGTACGAGACCGGCGGCAGGTTCGAGCTGGGGATGACCTCGTGCGGGACGGCGCCGCCCGGCATCGTCACTTCCAGCCCGCCAGGGGATGGCTGCGGTTCGCCATCGGCATCGCCACCCGCCCCCCGGTGATGTGGGACTCGTAGGCCCCGAGGATCATCTCGAGGGCGGCGACCGCGTCCGAGGCGCCCGAGACCGGCTTGCGGTCCTTCTCGACCGCCTCTATCAGGTCGATGATCGCCAGCTGGTTGCCCGTCCCCAGCGAGCCGTCCCCGGGCTCGAGCAGCGGCACCCAGCGCTGGCCGGGATCGCCGGGCGTGAAGGTCCCGTGGGGGTACAGCATCGCCGCGTCCGGGCTCCCGCCCCGAAGCGCGATGATGCCGCCCCTGCCGACGATCTCCATGCCCATGCGCATGCCGTCGCCCCCGGAAGCCTCGACGCGGGAATCGAAATGGCCGCTGACCCCCGACTCGAAGGCGAAGTAGGAATAAATGCTGTCCCCGGCCACCGGCCCTATCGGCTCGGTCGGCTCGCGCACGTCGGCAGGGGTGGCCTCCCGGCCCCCGACGCTGACGTGCCCCGACATCCAGCGCACGTCGCCCAGGAAGTACCGCATCATGTTGAACAGGTGGGTCCCCAGCACCATCATGTCTTCCCCGCCGCCGCGCCGGTCCTGCTTGCCGTGGGCGTACACCGCCTGCACGTCGCCGATAATGCCGCCTTCGATCGCCTTCCTCACGGCGCCCGCTTGCGGCAGGTACACCCCCTGGTGGGCGACGGCGATCTTCTTTCCCAGCTGCTCCGCCCTGGCGACCAGGAGGTCTCCGTCGGCGAGGTTGGAGGTCATCGGTTTCTCGCAGTACACGTGGGCTCCGGCCTCCATGCAGGCGGTCACCAGCTCGACGTGGCTGACGGGCCAGCGCGGGCCGACGCTGACGATGTCCAGCTCCTCGGCGGCGAGCATCCGCTCGTGATCGGCGTAGGATCGCGGGGCCCCGGTTTCCTGCTGAGCCTTTGCCCGCCCCTCCTCGTCGGGGTCGCTCACGGCGACGAATTCGACGCGTTCGTTCCCTTCGTACGCCTGATGCAGCCCGTGTCCGAAGCCGCCGGCCCCGGTGTGGCCGATGGCCGCGGCCCTGTAAGTCTTTTCCGTCATGATTTCACCCCTTCCGGTTCGTTGCGAGGGCGGTCAATTTAGCCGCGCTCGCCTTGACCTGCCAGAGCCGGGCGGGCGATTTTCCGGGTCTTGAAACCGCGCACCCTGTTCAGAAGACTCCACGACTGCTACGGCCCCCAGGGCTGGTGGCCGACGACCCCGAAAAACGAGATCACCCCCCGGTACTACCCGGGCGCGACCCGGCGCCGCTTGAGCGACCGCGAGCGCTGGGAGATCGTCGTCGGGGCGGTCCTCACGCAGAACACCTCCTGGCGCAACGCCGAGCAGGCGCTGGCCGCCCTCGCCCGGCGGCGGATCCGCACTCCCCGGCGGCTGCGCGGCCTTGCGGTCGGACAGCTCGCCGAGGTGATCCGGTCTTCCGGGTACTACAACCAGAAGGCAGAGCGGCTGCACGGCCTCGCCGGCCACGTGGTGGAGAACTACGGGGGCAGCACGGCGGCGATGCTGCGCCGGCCCACCGATTCCCTGCGCGGCGAGCTGCTCTCCCTCAAGGGGATCGGACCCGAGACCGCGGACTCCATCCTGCTGTACGCCGGCCGCCATCCCTGCTTCGTCGTCGACGCGTACACGCGGCGCATCTGCTCCCGCCTCGGCTGGACCGGAAACGGCGCCGGCTACGAGGAGCTGCAGACCCTGTTCACCTCGGCGCTGCCGGCAGACGCCGGTCTGTTCGAGGAGTACCACGCTCTCCTGGTGCGGCACGCGGTCGAACGCTGCCGCGCAACGCCGGATTGCCGCGGCTGTTGTCTGCGCCGCGGCTGCCGGTTTCCAAAAGACCAGAGAGCGGCTCGCGAGCGGGCCGCTCACGGAAAGGACTGAGATGACAACTGCCATCGAGGCGGTCGGCGGCTCGCGCCCGCTCAAGGTCGAGGAGTTCGCCCGCCGGGCCCACGCCTACGTTTCCCACCCGGGCCGCAACCCGCTGAAGGAGGTTCTCGACCGCCATGCCACGGTCGCCGAGACCCCTCCCCTGCTCGGGATCTTCAACGACATCCCCTGGCACCAGTTCCGCGAGAGCGAGGCCCACGCCTGGGCCAAGGCGGGGTTTTCCTGGATCGTCAACGACGCCGAGCACCGGCAGCGCGAAGGCTGGTACGGGACCGAGCAGAACGCCGCCGAGTGCCGCCTCGGTCTGCTGGCGATCCAGCGCCTGCACCGCGAGGCCCTGAGCTCCCACGGCGACGCCTTCCAGCTCGGGGCGCGCGGCACCATGAGGCCGTACGGAACCACCTACGAGGAGGCCGAGGTGTTCTACCGGTCGGTCCAGTTCCCCGTGCCCGGGCAGGCGACAGCCGTCGACCGCGGCGGCTACCCGGTGCGCACCGGCGACCGCACCATGTGCTTCACCCCGGACTCCCTGCGCGGCGCCGAAACCGAAACCCAGGGCTGGCTGCAGTTCGAAACCGCCGAGTACATCACCGATACCGGCCTGCGCGACCGCCTGCTCGACCTGATGGCCGCCCAGGGCCGCAACAAGGCCTGCGGGTTTGTCGGCCCTTTCGACGCCATCCTGCGCGAGGGGGACCTCCCCGAGGTGGAGGACGCCATCGACGCGCTCTTCCGCGCCGCCGCCGACCGGGGCGTTCACCTCGGACGGGTGGTGGGCAGCGGCTCGATGGAGGACCCCGGGGATATCGAGGACAACATGGTGCGGGCGATGGAGAACGGCTGCCGCCTGCTCTGCGTCCACCCGATGACGGGCGACCTTCCTTTCCGGGGGGCCATGGCGGTCTCGGAGCCGTTCTTCAGGGCGGCGGAGCGCTGCGGATTCTGAAGCCGGGGGGCGGGTTCTCCCGGTATTTTTCATTACTTTGAATTGTAGAAATTCAAGAACTCGATAATGCCGCCAGAAACGAGGGTGAAAATGAACCTGACATTAAAAAGCACCTCTCCACCACGTGTTGAATACCTGAAGGTGCAGAATTTTCGTGTCCTCCGGAATGTCGAGTTCAGGAACCTGACTCCTCTAACCGTTCTGCTTGGCCCCAACGGCAGTGGCAAATCCACCGTATTCGACGTGTTCGCGTTTCTTGCCGAATGTTTCGAAATGGGGCTGCGACGCGCATGGGATAAGCGTGGACGGGGGAAAGAACTTGTGTCGCGGGGAGCGGAGGGACCGGTGGTTATCGAGATAAAATACCGAGAGCAGCCTGGCAGACCACTTATCACCTATCACTTGGCGGTTGATGAACGGAAAGGGACCCCCGTCGTAGTCGAAGAATGGCTGCAATGGCGGCGGTTCCAACGGGGAAAACCTTTTCGGTTTCTCCAATACGAACAAGGCCAAGGAAGGGCCGTCAGCGGTGACCAACCAGACGAAGAAGACCAGCGGATAGAAATCCCCCTTAACGCTCCGGACCTGCTTGCTGTCAATGCCTTGGGTCAGTTCGCCGATCACCCACGAGTTGCCGCACTGCGTCAGTTCATTACAGGCTGGCATGTGTCCTACCTTTCGTCGGACAGCGCGCGCGGCCAGCCCGAATCCGGACCGCAGGAACAATTGAGCAAGACGGGCGACAATCTCGCCAACGTAATCCAATACTTGGCAGAGCAGCACCCAGAGAGGCTTGAGGAAGTCTTCGCCATCCTGCGCCGGCGGGTACCGCGCGTTGAGAAGGTATTGGCCGATACCATGCCCGACGGCCGGCTGCTGTTGCAAATCAAGGACGCCCCTTTCACCAACCCGGTGTTGGCTCGGTTCGCTTCCGACGGCACTCTCAAACTGCTTGCCTATTTGGTCCTGCTTCACGACCCGGCACCACCACCCTTTATCGGCATCGAGGAGCCGGAAAACTTCCTCCATCCTCGGCTGCTTCTGGAGCTCGCCGAAGAGTGCCGCGCAGCCGGTGAACAAACTCAGCTGTTGGTCACCACACATTCCCCTTTTTTCCTAAACGCCTTGCGGCCTGAAGAGGTGCGCGTCCTCTGGCGCGACGAAGAAGGCTATACCCACACGCAACGCGTCGCGGATATAGAGGAAGTTCGTGCATTTAGGGATCAAGGCGCACTGCTCGGTCACTTGTGGATGGAGGGTTACTTCAACCTGGGCGACCCACTAGTCAACCAAGGCGGAGTCACTGAACCATCGAGAAGTGATAAATGATGACGTATCACCATCTGGAATTCTTGGTAGAAGAGCCTTCAATGGAGGCATTTCTTAATGGTTTACTTCCCCGGTTGCTCCCGGAGCACTGGACCTTCCGCATCCATGCGTTTCAGGGCAAGCCCGACCTGTTGGATAAATTACATGCGCGCCTGAAAGGCTATGCTCACTGGCCATTGAATTATGGGCGCATCGTCGTGGTAGTCGATCGCGACGAGGATGATTGCCATGATCTGAAGCTAAGGCTTGAGACCGCTGCGAACGGAGCGGGGTTGCACACTCGCTCGGGCTCCCGGGGCCCTTGGCAAGTGGTGAATCGCATTGCAATTGAGGAACTTGAAGCTTGGTACTTCGGCGACTGGAATGCCGTAAAGAGGGCCTATCCGAGGGTGTCACCGACCGTGCCCAAGCGGCCACTTTTTCGCAACCCCGATGCGATAAAGGATGGAACATGGGAGGCGTTTGAACGCATCCTACAGACCAGTGGTTACTTCCGGAACGGGCTGCGCAAGGTAGAAGCCGCAGGTGCCATTGCCCCGCATATCAACCCGGACTGCAGCAGTTCCCGTAGCTTTGTGAATTTCCGCGAGGCCATCACAGAAGTGGTAACATAGTTCGAACTCCGGTGAGCAAGCGGCCGGAGTCCAAAGGACAAGGCTGGTGTTCTGCCTTGGCCTTGGCTGCGGAAGGCAGGGTCGCTTGGTGCTTCGGTTCCTCTTGCTACCCGACGAACTCGGGGGCCCCCTCCCGGTTGACGACGTGGCTGCGCGCCTGGATCTGCGCGCCGCCGGGGATGACGAGGTCCAGCGGCGACTCGTTCTCGACGATCGTGCCGTCGCCGATCCTGACGCCGTCCCCCACCAGCACGCGCCCGGGGCTCGCGTCGGTCGACTTGACCGTTCCCACGACCACCGAGGACCCGATGCGGCAGTCGCGCCCAACTTCGACGAAACCGTAGACCTCGGTGTTGGCCCCGATCACCGAGCGGTCGCCGATGATCACCGGGCCGATCAGGTTGGCGTCGGTGCCGATGAAGACGCTGTCCCCCAGCCTGGGGTGGCGGCGCCGCAGCCGCCGCGACAGTCCGCCGAGGGTGCAGGGCATCAGGTGGCAGCCGGAACCGATGACGCCGGTCTGACCGGTGGTGATGCCGCGGTGGGGGTGGTCGAAGAAGATGGCGTCCCCGATCTCCGTCTCCGGGTGGATGTCGGCCTGGTAGTAGCGTCCCGCCAGCTCGGCGATCGCGCGCGGCAGCAGGGGAACCGGCAGGCGGGTCAGCTGCGGGTTGCCGGCGACCTCTCCCGAGCGCGTCAGGGAGTGGGCGACGTCGTGGTAGAAGAGCACCCGCCAGCCCGGGTAGGTGCTCATCACCAGCTGCATCTGGTAGTCGAAGATGAAGTCGCACTTCAGGGATTTCAGAAACTCGCGGTAGAGGCCGAAGTCCCGTTCGGCTATGGCCTTGTCGAGGTGCCGGCCGAAGTCGAGCCCGGCGAGCTCCCCGGGGGAAAGTCCGCAGGTATGCAGCAGGTAGGCGTCCCAGACCGCCGGATCCTTCAGCGAGGCGAAGCGGTTCCACCGCGAGCGCTCCTTGAGCTCGGGGAGCTCCCAGAGCAGGGCGAAGGTCGCCGCCAGGGCCCCTTCCTCGAGGCGCTCCTCCTCGCCGGCTGCCAGCAGCGACTGGGCGACCATGGCGTAGACCTGGTCGGCGACTTCCCCGAGGGCGGAGGAGAGCTCCTGCTTGGCCTGGGGGGCGACCGCGTTGTGGGACCCCGGTGCAACGCACTCCAGCAGGTTGCCGAGCAGGGTTTCGAGGATGTCCCGGTTGACGAAACCGCGCCCGGAGCGCTGCGACAGGATCTCCGGGTCGACCGGGTCGATGCGCAGCGCCGCGGTCTCCTCCGGGGTGTAGCGGCCGCGCAGACGCTCGACCACATCGCCGAGCAGACCGGCCTTGCGTCTCTCGTACTGCCTGTCGAAAAGGGTGGCGGTGCTCATCCGGGAGGCGTCAGTCCTGGTGAAACGCCTCTTCGAGCATGGTGACCGCCGGGGTGGAGTCGTCGTTGTAGACCATCAGCGGCTCCATGTAGACCCACCATTTGCGCATCAGCTCCTTGTCCGGCAGCTCGTCGAGGGCGGCCGGGTCGTCGATCTCGAGGTATGCGAAAAGGGTCAGGCCGTCGCGGAAGATCGTGTAGTTCCTTATGCCGGTATCGTGGAGAAGCCGGGTCAGCTCCGGCCAGATCTCGTCGTGCCGCTTTTTGTACTCCGCCTCGTTTCCCGGCTTGAGGTTCATGCGGAACCCTACTCTCGCCATCGCTTCTCTCCGTCGCTGTGGGGGTTGGTCTCCGGTTTCCTTCCGGTGGAAAGACACCGGCGCGCCGCTTGGCTTGATTTCGACTAAGATACTGTTTTTACAGGGGATGGCAATTATGAGGCTCTGCCCTTCACCCTTGACGCAAAGGTATCGATTTCCCAGGTTGCCGGAGCGGCCACCGAATCCACCTGCAATCAAAGGCGATGGCGAAACCCTCGCCTCGCCGTTTCCGAGCCTTCGGCCCCCGGCCTGGAAATTCGCAGCAACCCGGGCCGTCCTGCCCCGCCGTCGACCCGGGCAACTACTCACGGAAAGAGAGAACAATGCATCCTTTCGAAGACCTCGTCGTGCCCGAAAACGGCGTCGGCATCCACTGGTTCGGCCAGAGCAGCTTCGGTCTCAGGAACAGTTCCGGTGAGATCGTCCAGGTCGACCCCTATTTCCCCCGCGAGCGGTCCCCGGAAGCCTTCATTCATCCGCGCCCGCCGCTGATGGAGGAATCGCTGCGCACCGATTGCGTGCTCCTGACGCACAACCACGGCGACCACACCTGCATCGAGTCGATCGAGCGCATCCGCGGCGCCAACCCCGGCCTGGCCGTCGTCGGCCCGTCGGAAAGCGCCGAGGCGGTCGCCGCGGCCGGGATTCCCGACGCCTCGATCACCCCGGTGGCTGCCGGGGATTCCGCCTCCGCGGCAGGGATGGCGTTCCACGCGGTGTACGCCAAGCCCCCGGCCGGGGATCCGGCCAACGGCATCGAACCTCCCGACGTCCAGCACCTCGGGTACGTCGTCGATACGGGAGCGGTGCGGGTGTACGTGTCGGGCGACCCGATCAACAACTTCGCCAGCCACGCCGAACTGGTTGCCGCGGTCCGCGACCTGCGCCCCGACATCGGCCTGCTGACCAATCACCCGGCGGAAGGTGAGTTCCCGTTCTTCGAGGGTTCCGCGGAGATGGCGGCCGCCATCGGGATCGAGACCGCGGTGCCTGCCCATTACGGCTGCTTCACGGCGCGCGACTACGATCCGCACGAGTGGGCGGCCCACCTTCCCGGCGGCGTCGGGGCGCTCGTGATTCCCTACAACCAGTCCGCTGTCTTCGTCCCTTCCCGCGGCCGCTGAGCCGCCCGCCCCACCGCTGCCGATGCCAGCCGTCGTCGCAAGGACCCACGCCGAAGGGGCCGTGCTCCCCAGGGAGGAACAGCTCGCCTGGAAGATCGCCGCCATGGCCGCGGGAAACCGCTCCCTCGAGGCCGAGGTCGCCGAAATGATCGGCAACCGCCTGATCGACAACGCCGCGGTCGCCGTCGCCGCCGTCAACCGCCCCCCGGTGCGCAACGCCCGCCTGCTGGCCCTCGGGTACCCCCACCCCGGGACCGGCGCCTCGCTGTTCGGGGTCGCCGGGGAACGCACCTTCCACTGCGAGTGGGCGGCCCTGGCCAACGGGGTGGCGGTGCGCGAGCTCGACATGCACGACTGCTACCTCGCCGCCGACTACTCCCATCCCGGCGACACCATCCCCGGCCTCCTCGCGGTCGCCCAGCAGACCGGGCGCGACGGGCGAAAACTGGCCCTGGGGATCGCCACCGCCTACGAGACGCAGATGGCGCTGGTGACCGGGATCTGCCTGCACGAGCACAAGATCGACCACGTCGCCCACCTGGCCCCCGCGGTCGCCGCCGGCATCGGCACCATGCTGGAAATGCCGGCGGAGGAGATCTTCCAGGCGGTCAACCAGAGCGTCCACCTCGGCTGCGCCACGCGGCAGTCGCGCAAGGGGGACATAACCAGCTGGAAGGCGTACGCCCCGGCACAGGCGGGCAAGACCGCCATCGAGGCGGCGGGGCGCGCCAGGCTCGGGGAGAAGGCCCCCTCGCCGATTTACGAAGGCCGCGACGCCGTCATCGCCTGGCTGCTCTCCGGACCGGACGCGGAGTACTCCGTGCCGCTGCCATCCCCGGGAGAGCCGTTGACGGCCATCCTGCAGTCCTATACGAAGGAACACTCGGCCGAGTACCAGGCGCAGGCGCTGATCGACCTGGGGTTTACCCTGCACGCGCGGCGGCTCGACCCCGCCGAGGTCGCCCAAGTGGTGATCCGCACCTCCCATCACACCCACAACGTCATCGGCAGCGGCGCCAACGACCCGCAGAAGATGGACCCGGACGCCTCGCGCGAGACCCTCGACCACAGCGCCATGTACATCCTGGCGGTGGCCTGGGAGGACGGGGCCTGGCATCACGTCGACAGCTACACCTCCGAACGGGCCCACCGCGCCTCGACGGTGCGCCTGTGGCACCGGATACGCACCGAGGAGGCGGCGGAGTGGACGGCCGCCTACCACGACCTCGACCCGTCGCGCAAGAAGTTCGGGGCCGAGGTGGTGGTGGTGATGAACGACGGTTCCCGGATCGGCGTACGCCTCGACAATCCGAACGCCCACTCGTTCGGCGCCCGCCCCTTCCGGCGGGGAGAGTACGAGCGCAAGCTGCGCACCCTCACCGCCGGCCTCGCCGAAGAGGAGGAGATCGGCCGCTTTCTCGGCCTCGTGGACAGGCTCGCCGGGCTCTCTGCAGGGGAGGTCCGCGAGCTCAACCTCGTCCTGCCGCCGGAGCGCCTGCTCGACGCGGAGGCGCCGGGCCGCCTCGGCATCCTGTAGCCAGGGGGCCGTATGGCGCTCCCACGCCGGGGCGGCTCCGCCGGAGGCTACCAGCCCAGCTTCGAGGAGAGGTTGTTGAAGAAGTAGCTGTCCTGGAAGTAGATCAGCCTGGCCGTGGTCGCCGACTGGACGATCTGCACGTCGTCCCCGGGGCTCAGGCTGCCCAGATGGCGCCCGTCCGCGGCGATATGGACCCCGTGATCGCGGGTCTCGTCGCTGACGTGCAGCTCGATACTGCAGTCGGGTGCGAGGATCAGCGAGCGCGAGGTGAAGTTGTGCTCGTTGATGCCGTCGAGCATCAGGCAGCGGACGTCGGGCATCACGATGGGAGCCCCGGCTGAAAGCAGGAAACCGGTGCTTCCGGTCGGGGTGCCGACCACTACCCCGTCCCCCTTGATGGTGCGGATCTTGGTGCCGTTCACGGAAACGTCGATGTAGAGGAAGCCGCTCCCGGTGAGGCGCACGATGATCTCGTTGATCGACCGCGTCACCCCGTGCGGATGCCGGCACTCGAGGACCAGGCGCTCGCTGACCAGGTAGTTCCCCTCGAGGAGCAGGGTCAGCACTTGGTCGAGGTCGTCGCGGTCGGCGGCGGTCAGGAATCCGGTGGTGCCGAAGTTGACCGCCAGCACCGGCCCGGTGCAGAACAGGTCGAGGGCCTTGAGGACGGTGCCGTCCCCGCCCATGGCCATGACCATGTCGAGATCTCCGGGCGGGGTCTCGTCCCACTTCAGGGGGGCAAGGGAAATGCCGCGCCTCGCGAAGAGGTCGTCGAGCTCGGAGAGCGGATAGGTCTGCTCTCCGTCGCGCAGCAGGACCCCGACTTTCTTCAGGTCCATCCTTCAGCTTCGCGCCTCTCTCCGCGCCTGCGCTTCGTACGCCTTGATCAGGGCCTGGGTGCCCTCGTCGGCGCACCCCATGCGCTCGACGATGTTGAAGTACTGGTGGGCGATGCTGACCGCCGGCAGGGCGAGCTTGACGTCGTTCGCCGATTCGAGGACCAGCTTGAGGTCCTTCTGCTGCAGGCGCACCATGAAGCCCGGGTCGAAGTCCCCCTGCAGGACGCGGGGTCCCAGGTTGGTCAGCTGCCAGGAACCGGCCGCTCCGCCGCTGATCGCCTCGACCACCTTGCCGACGTCGAGATCGGAGGCCGCCGCGAGCATCAGCGCTTCCGCCATGGCGAGGTTGGCCACGGCGACGCCGATCTGGTTGCAGAGCTTGGTCACCTGTCCGGCCCCGTTGCCGCCGATCAGGTTGATGTTCTTTCCCATCGCCTCGAACACCGGGAGGCACTCGTCGAAAACCTGCTGCTCGCCGCCGACCATGATCGACAGCGTTCCCTGCCGGGCGCCGACGTCGCCGCCGCTGACCGGGGCGTCGAGCATGTCGACCCCCTTCTCCTTCAGGGCCGCGGCGATCTCGCGGGTGACGCGGGGGGACACGGTGCTCATGTCGATGACGGCGGCCCCCTCCTCCACTCCGGCGATCACCCCGTTCTCGCCGAGGATGACCGCCTCGACGTCCGGGGTGTCGGTGACGATGGTGATGACGACCTGGCTGCCGCGGGCCGCCTCCTCCGGCGTCGCCACCCGCTCCCCTCCGGCGTCGACCACCTCCTGGACCCGGGGGCGGTCGCTGCGGTTGTAGACCTTGAGCGAGTATCCTGCCGCCATCAGGTTGCGGGCCATGGGAGCCCCCATGATCCCCAGTCCTATGAATCCTATCCTGGTGCTTTCGGGTGACGCTGGCATCTGGCTCTCCTTGCAGATGGAAGCTGCTGCGGGTGCTTGACTAGAAGGTGTAGAAAAGGTGTCTGTTGTCCTCGATCTCGGCGGCGGCGTAGAACTGGGACAGCCATACCTGGAGGGCCTCGTTCCGGCGCTCCTGCAGCAGCTCGTCGAGGAGGGCTTCGCGCCCGTCGAGAAACGCCCCCTCGTCGATCGGGGTCTTTTCGATCACCCTGAGCAGGTAAGCGCCGTTGCGGGCGACGACGAGGTCGCTCAGCTCGCCCGGCTGCATGGCGAACGCCGCCCTGGTCAATTCGGTGTTGCGGCCGACCCCCGGGACGAAGTCGGCGCGCGCGAACGGCCCGGTCTCGCTGAGTTCCAGTCCGTTGGCCGCGGCCGCCGCGGCCAGGTCCCCTCCGCCGAGCACCGCTCCGCGGATCTCCCGCAGCACCTCCCCAGCCGCCTCGGCGCGCTTGCGCCCCTGCAGGGAGCGCTCTACCCGGGACTTGACCTCCTCAAAAGGGGCCACCCCTTCCTCCCGGGCCTCGACCAGTTGGGCTACCCAGAACGACCCCTCGACGCTGCCGACCCGGCTGACCGCGCCGACCTCGCTGTCGAAGAACAGGTTGACCACCCAACCGGTCCCCAGCCCGAGCCCGGGGATCACGCTCCCCGGCGGCACCCATCCGGGATCGCGCACCTCGACCCCCTCGATTTCGGACGCGGCGTCTATTCCGCGGTCCGCTGCGAGCTCGCGGAAGTCGGAAGCCGCCTCGTGGATGGAGTCTTCGGTCGACTGCGACGGGGTGAACTTCAGCAGGATGTGCCGCGCCCGGACCTTCTCCTCCCCGTCCTCCTCGAGGCGTTCCTCGAGCTTGATCAGGTGCCAGCCGAACCGGGTCAGCACCGGCTGCGACACCTCCCCGGGTTCGAGGGCGAAAACCGCCTCCTCGAACGGGGCCACCATGCGGCCGCGGCCGAAAGTGCCGAGGTCGCCGCCGCTGGCGGCGCTGCCCTCGTCCTCCGACATCGCCTCGGCCAGCTCGGCGAAATCCGTCCCGGCGAGGATGTCTTCGCGAAGGCTGTGGGCCTGCTTCTCGATGTCGGCCGAATCCGCGGCGCTGGGGACGCGCGGGAACAGGACGTAGCGGATTTTCACCTGCCTGCCGTGCCGGTAGTCGTCGGCGCTGGCCGAGTACTCCGCCTCGATTTCCGCTTCCTCGAGCTCGGTCCCGCCCTCGGAGGGGGACGCCGAGGGGGAGAACACGTACTCGACCCTGACCTTTTCGTTGCGGTCGACGTAGTGCTTGCGCACCTCCGGGGCGCTGACGCGGACGGTCTCCATCAGCAGCGTCTGCAGGCGGTGGTTGAGCAGCTGGTTCTCCCACATGCGCTCGATCTGCATGATGAACTGGCGGTTCCTGGCGTCGGCGAAAGTGCTCTGGTCGTTGAGGAACTGCTGGTACAGCTGCGGGTCGAACTCCCCGTCCGTCTGGAACACCTCGATCTCCTGGACGGGCTGCGGCGGCGCCTCGCGGGTGTAGGTGGCCAGCTCCTCGTCGGTGATTTCGATGCCGAGGCGCTCGAGCTCCTGGCTGACGATGGTCTCGTTGACGATCGCCTGCCACACCTCGCGCACGAGGGCGCCGTCGTCGCCGCGTTCCTCGCGGCCGCGCTGGCGCGCGGCGTTGCGCAGCGCCTGCTGGAAGAGTTTCAGGGAGACTTCCTGACCGTTGATCACTCCGACGGCGTCGGAACGGGAGCGGGCGGTGCCGGAATAGTCGGCGCCCCACTCGACGACGATCAGTCCCACGAAAGCGAGGATCACGATCCACATGATTATGCCCGTGCTCTCTCGCAGCTTGGTCATCATATGCTGTAAGCTCCGTTGCTACAGTCCGTCAGCCGCCGGTGGCGGCCGGCCGGGGTTCGTTGCGTCCGCCCCCGCTTCCGTCCCGCCGGGATGGCGCAGCAGGCAGGCGACCTGGCGGCCTTCCCCCTCCACCTCCCCCAGCTCGGGGACGACGCGCGTGCAGACATCGGTGCGTTCGGGGCAGCGCGGGTGAAACGGACACCCCGGCGGCACCGCCGCCGGGTTCGGGACATCCCCTTCGAGAGTCCTGCGGCCGCGGCGCCGGGCCGGATCGGGCATCGGGACCGCCGACAGCAGCGCGCGGGTGTAGGGGTGCGAGGGCCGGCGATAAAGCTCGTTCCGCGGCGCCATTTCGACAATTCTGCCGAGGTACATCACCGCCACCCTGTCCGAGATATGGCGCACGACACTGAGGTCGTGGGCGATGAAAAGGTAGGTGAGCCCCAGGTCGCGCTGAATGTCCTGGAGAAGGTTGATGATCTGGGCCTGTACCGACACGTCGAGGGCGGAGACCGGTTCGTCGGCGACGATGAACTCGGGCTCGACCGACAGGGCCCTGGCGATGCCGATGCGCTGGCGCTGTCCGCCGCTGAACTCGTGCGGGTAGCGGCGCGCCGAGGAGGCGGGAAGCCCGACCATGTCGAGCAGCCCGGCGACCCGGGATTCGACCGCCGCCCCCTCGGCAAGACCGTGAATGAGCAGGCCCTCGCCGATGATCGAGCCGACGGTCATGCGCGGGTTGAGGGATCCGTACGGGTCCTGGAAGACGATCTGCATGCGCCGCCTCAGGCGGCGCAGCTCGCCCGCCCTCAGGGAGCCGAGGTTGCGCCCGCGAAAGAAGACCTCCCCGGCGGTCGGCTCGAGCAGGCGCAGGATCAGCCTTCCGAGGGTGGTCTTGCCGCAGCCGCTCTCGCCGACCACTCCGACGGTTTCCCCGGGCCATACCGAAAGCGACACGCCGTCGACGGCGCGGACGTGCCCGCTGACCCGGCCCCACAACCCCTTGCGGACCTCGAAATGCTTCTTCAGGCCCTTTGCCTGAATCAGTGGCAGATCCGCTTCAGTCATCCGCTTTCCAGCAGCTCACGAGGTGCCCGGGCGCCGCTTCCTCCGGTTGCGGGCGCTGTCGCCGGCAGTTGTCGTCGGCCAGGGGGCAGCGGGGATGGAAGGCGCAGCCGGCAGGGATGTCGCGGGCGTCCGGGACCGAGCCGGGGATGATGTCGAGCCGCTCCCGCTCCTCCTCGAGTCCGGGTATCGAGCGCAGCAGTCCCCGCGTGTAGGGGTGCCGCGGGGATGCGAAGAGTTCCCCGGTCCCGGCGGTCTCCACGATCCTGCCGGCGTACATCACCGCCACCCGGTCGGCGACCTCGGCGACCACCCCGAGATCGTGGGTGATCAGCAGGATGGCCATGTCGAGCTCTTCCTGGAGCCGTTGCAGCAATTCGAGGATCTGCGCCTGTATGGTGACGTCGAGGGCGGTCGTCGGTTCGTCGGCGATCAGCACGTCCGGGTTGCAGGAGAGGGCCATGGCGATCATGATCCGCTGCCGCATGCCGCCGCTCAGCTGGTGGGGATACTCGTCGATGCGCTGCTCGGGAGCGGGAATGCCGACCAGCTTCAGCATCTCGACGGCGCGCTCGCGCGCCTCCGCCCTGGAGGCGTCCTGGTGCAGCATCACCGCTTCCATGATCTGGAAACCGCAGGTGAGAACCGGGTTCAGACTCGACATCGGCTCCTGGAAGATCATGGCGACCTCGTCCCCCCGTATGCGGCACATCTCCTGCTCCGACAACGCCGTGAGATCGCGGCCGTTGACGGCGATGCGGCCGGCCTCGATGCGGCCCGGAGGCTCGCGAACCAGGCGCATGACCGACAGGGCGGTGACGCTCTTGCCGCAGCCGCTCTCTCCCACCAGGCCCAGGGTTTCTCCCTTGCAGAGTGAGAACGACACGCCGTCGACAGCGAGGCCGATGCCGTCGTCGCCGTAAAAGCTGGTGCGCAGGCCTTCGACTTCGACGACCGGGCCGGCCCCCCGGACAGCGGCGCTCATCGCCGCGCTCCGGCTTCGACCGCGGCCGGTTCGTCCGCTTCCCGGAGCCCCCCGCAGCGGCGTTCGATTTCCTCCCGCTCGCCTGCGGCAAGGGCGCTGTCCCTCAGGCCGATCTCCAGACAGCCGCCGAACCCGCGGACGATACAGGCGGACAGAAAGGGAATGTCGACCGGCTCCCCGGTTATTTCTCCCAGGTGCGTGCTGGTCGATGAACCCGGTGGCCGGATGGTGCAGGGGTACGACGACATTTCCGTTGCGGCCGATGGCGACGGGCCGGAGTTGCGGACCGCCCTCGACGGGGCGACGGGAAGGTCCGCGATCGGACCGCGGTTTTCCGCAGCCCGCAGGAAACCGCCGAGGAGGAGGTGCCGGGGACCGGTGAGGATCGAGCCGTGCTGAAGTATCGCCCCGCGAATCCGGCGCTGGGCGCTGCCGACGAGCTTGCGGCCCCGGCAGGTAACCTCCCACCTGGAGGTGCTGGCGAAGCAGGGGGGCTTGGGGGCCTCAGGGGTCGAGCGGCCGCCCTGTCCCGCCTCCTGGCGGTGCAGGTCGACCGGGGCGCCGAAGGCCCGCAGTCCGGCCACCAGGGCGCGTCCGATCTCGCGGTACGCGGCACCGGGAGAGGCCCCGAGACGGCCGCATCCCTCGCGGCAGATCACGCTGTAGGTCAACTCCTCCCAGTGAAGGACGGCGCGCCCGCCGGTGAGCCGGGGCACCACGTCGATGCCGGCGCTGCCAACCCGCTGCAGATCGAGCTCCCGCCGGGGGTCCTGGTTGTACCCCAGGGATATGGCGGGCGGTTCCCAGCGGTAGAGCCGCAGCACCGAGGGGCTGCGGCCGGCGCCGACGGCGTCGAGAAGTACCGCGTCAGCCTGCATGTTGAAGTCGCCGGGCGAAGCCCCGGTATCGAGGAAGCGCCATGTTTCCTTCGCGGCAGTCACGGCTCGTCGCCTCTCAACTGCCCGAGCTTGAGCAGGGCGTCCCTGGCCGCCATCTGCTGCGCTTCCTTCTTGCTCCTGCCGCTTCCGAACCCCACCTCCTCCCCGGTGACCGAGACGGACACGCTGAACACCTTGTCGTGATCCGGCCCCTTCTCCTCCTGCACGTGGTACCTCGGATATCCCGACCCCAGGCTCTGTATGTACTCGAGCAGCCGGCTCTTGAAGTTGATGGAGTCCTCGCGCTGGTGAAGCTCTTCGAAATCCCCCATCACTTCCCCCTCGACGAAACGCCGGGGCCCTTCCAGCCCGCCGTCGAGGTACATGGCGCCGATCACGGCCTCGAAGGCGTCGCTGAGAATGGAGTCCTGGTCCGCTCCCCCGACCTTGCGCTCCTCCTGGCTCAGCAGCACGAAACGCCCGAGCTCGATGCCGCGCGCCTTGCGGGCGAGGACGGGGCGGCTGACGACGAGGGACTTCATCTTGGTGAGGTCGCCCTCGCGGCGGTCCTGGTGGCGCCGGAACAGCTCTTCGGCGACCAGCAGGTCGAGAACGGCGTCGCCGAGGTACTCGAGACGCTCGTTGGACTCGACGCCGCTCCCCTGCAGGGCGTACACCCAGGAGCGGTGTTTGAGCGCGGTGAGCAGCAGTTCCCGGTTGCGGAAGCGGTACCCGAGGCGCCGCTCCAACTCCCCCAGCATGCCGGTCGGGTCCGATACCCGGGATTTCGCCAACCGGCGGCGGCTGAACAGTGCGGAAAACCATCCCATGAGGTGCTGTGCGATTCCGGGAGCTGAAAATGGGTGCCCGGCAGGTGCTGTGCCCGGTTTTCCGGGAAGCTGCGGGGTCAGTCGAGGCGTCCGAAGATGAGGGCGACGTTGTGGCCCCCGAAACCGAAGGAATTGTTGAGGGCGTAGCGGATGTCCGCATCGCGCGCCTCGTTGGGGACGTAGTCGAGGTCGCATTCGGGGTCGGGTTTTTCGTAGTTGATCGTCGGCGGCAGCACGCCGTTGGCGAGCGCCAGCAGGCAGGCGATGCTCTCTATGGCGCCGGCCGCTCCCAGCAGGTGCCCGGTCATCGACTTCGTGGAGCTCACCGCCAGTCCGTTGCGGGCGCGGGCCCCGAACACGTTGCGGATCGCCGCTGTTTCCTGAGGATCTCCGACGATCGTCGATGTCCCGTGGGCGTTTACGTAGTCGATTGCGTCCGGGGACAGACCGGCGTCTTCCAGAGCGATGCGCATCGCCCGCGCCCCTCCCTCTCCTTCCGGGGCCATGTCGGTGATGTGGTAGGCATCGGCGGTGAAACCGAGCCCGAGAAATTCACCCAGAACGTCGGCACCCCGCGCCGTGGCATGGTCGAGCTCCTCGAGCACGACGGCCCCGGCCCCTTCCCCGAGCACGAACCCGTTCCGTTCGGCGTCGAAGGGCCGGCTCGCCCGTTCCGGTTCTTCGTTGCGCACCGCCAGGGCGCGCGAGGCGGCGAAGCCGGCTACCGAGAACGGGGTGACCGCGGCCTCTGTACCCCCGGCAATCATCACCTCGGCCTCGCCGTACTGGATCTTGCGCGCCGCCTCGCCAATCGCGTGGGCGGCCGAGGAGCAGGCCGAAACCGTGGTGTAGTTGGGTCCCTTGGCGCCCAGCTTGATCGAGATCATCCCCGCGGACATGTCGCTTATCATCGAGGGGACGAAGAAGGGACTGATGCGGCCCGGCCCCCTGTCGTTCAGGACGTCGTGCTGTTCTTCGAGGGTGGAGATGCCGCCGATACCCGACCCGAATATCACCCCCATGCGCTCGGGATCGACGGAACCGGCCCCGATCCCGGCTCGCGTCGCCGCCTCGACCGCGGTGTGGACGGCGTAGTGGACGAAGGGATCGTTGCGGCGCACTTCCCGGTGGTCGAGCGACTGACCCGGATCGAACCCCTTGAGTTCGCCGGCGATCTTCACCTTGTGCCGGGAGGTGTCCCACCGGGTGATTGCGCCGATGCCGGAACGGCCGGCGATCAGGGCCTTCCAGAAGGCCTCGATGCCGTTGCCGTTGGGGGCGAGGACTCCGGCGCCGGTGACCGCTACTCTGCGCCTGGACACGGACAGTGTCGTCGCCATGAACCCGGTAACCCGCCGCGACCGAATTCACGCGGAAGTGCGCAGGCAGGCACTAGGCTTTGCTGTTTTCTTCGAGGTATTTGATGGCGTCGCTGACGACGGACATCTTTTCGGCGTCCTCGTCCGGAATATCGATCCCGAACTCCTCCTCGAAGGCCATCACCAGCTCCACGGTGTCGAGGGAGTCGGCCCCGAGATCGTCGACAAAGGACGCTGCCGGGGTAACCTGGTCGGCATTCACGCCGAGTTGTTCGACGATGAGATCCCGGACCCGCTCATCTATTGTTGCCATTTACTCAATCCTCCTGCTCTTGTCTTGACGGCAATCTTCGTTGCTGATCTTCGCGAAAGTTCAACTATATATATTGCGGTGCGGTTCATAAAGCCAACTAAAAACGCCGCCCTCCGGCGACCCTGCTGCCGGCGCTCCGGGCCGGGATCGCTACATCGTCATCCCTCCGTCGACAGTCAACACGTGACCTGTGATGTATGCCGCTTCTTCCGAAGCGAGAAAGGCGACCGCAGCGGCGACGTCCTGCACCGAGCCTGGGCGCCCGAGGGGGACGTGGGACAGCAGCTGCTCGACTGCCTCTTCCCCGAGGCCGGTGGTCATCCCGGTGTCGGGGACCAGTCCCGGAGCCACGGCGTTGACCGTGATGTTGCGGGGGGCGAGCTCCCGCGCCAAGCTCTTCGTGAATCCGAGCAGGCCGGCCTTCGAGGCCGCGTAGTTGGGCTGCCCGGCGTTCCCGGCGAGGCCGACGACCGAGGAGATGTTGATGATGCGGCCCGCCCGCGCCTTCATCATCGACCGCGCCGCCGCCTTGCAGCAGAGGAACGCCCCCTTGAGGTTGATCTCCAGCACCGCGTCCCAGTCGGCCTCCTGCAGCCTCAGGGTGAGGTTGTCCCTGGCGATGCCGGCGTTGTTGACGAGAATGTCGACGGCTCCGAACTCGGCGATGGTCGCCGCAACCAGGTCCTTCACCTGGCCGGCATCGGAGACGTCGACCCCCCGCGACAGGCTGCCGACCCCGGCGCGCGCGACCTCGGCGGCGGTGGCTGCGGCGGCCTCTTCGTTGCGGGCGCACACCGCCACGTTGGCCCCTTCGGCGGCGAGCCGCAGGGCGATGGCGCGCCCGATACCCCGGGATCCGCCGGTAACCAGTGCCGATTTCCCCTTCATCCTGCCGTTGCCGTTCTCCTCAGCCATCGCTGTCCGCCTTGGCGTTTTTACCCGTGAGGTCCTCTATCTCCGCCGCAGTGCCTGCGGAAACAACCGTCATCTTCCTGTCGATGCGCCGCACCAGTCCCTTGAGAACGCTTCCCGGCCCGACCTCGGCGGCGGCGGCGATGCCGCGGGCGGCGATCGCCCTTACGCACTCCGTCCAGCGCACCGGCGCCAGGATCTGTTGCAGCAGCTGCCTCCGCAGATCGCCGACGTCTTCGGTCGCCTGCGCTCCGGCGTTGGTCACCACCGGCACCGCCGGCGGGCTCATCTCGACCTCCCGCAGGCGGGCGCTCATCTCGTCCGCTGCCGATTGCATCAGCCTGGAATGAAAAGCCCCGCTGACCTCGAGGGGCACCACCCGTCTGGCCCCCGCGGGCGCGGCGGCCTCGCATACCGCGGCGACCGCGGCGGCGGTTCCCGAGATGACCACCTGTCCGGGGGCGTTGAAGTTCGCCGGAACCGCGTCCCCGTCCGGCGACGCCTCCCGGCACAGCCGGGCGACCCGGGTATCCTCGAGACCGATGATGGCCGCCATGGTTCCGGGGCGCCTCTCGCCGGCTTCCTGCATCAGTCGGCCGCGCTCCTGGACCAGGCCGACGGCGGTGGCGAAATCGAAAACTCCGGCGGCGGTCAGGGCGGAGTATTCGCCGAGACTGTGGCCGGCTGCGCAGGCCGGCTCGACCCCCTGTTGCGCCAGGACTTCGGCGGCGGCGGCGCTGTGCACGAAGACCGCCGGCTGCGTGACCGCGGTCTGCTCGAGCTCCTCCAGAGGCCCTTCGAAACACAGACGCCGCAGCGGCAGCGACAGGACATCTTCCGCTTCTTCGAAACGGGCCCGCGCCAGCGGGTACCGTTCACAGAGGTCGCGACCCATGCCCACGGCCTGGGAAGCCTGGCCCGGAAACAGGAACGCAAGGCCGGCCACGGAAAAATCAGAGCGTCCAGCGCAGCAGGGCGCTGCCCCAGGTCAGGCCGCCGCCGACGGCGGTGAGCTGCACGAGGTCGCCGCGCTTGACCCGCCCCTGGTCGACCGCTTCCGAAAGGGCGATCGGAACGGTTGCCGCTGTCGTGTTGGCGTAGCGCTCGATGTTGACCATCACCTTCTCCATCGGCAGGCCCATGCGCTCGGCGGTGGCGGTGATAATGCGCAGATTCGCCTGGTGGGGGACGAACAGCGCCAGGTCGTCGACACCGAAACCGTTGCGCTCCAGCAGGTCCACGGAGACTTCGGCCATCCTCATGACGGCGAACTTGTAGACCGCCTTGCCGTCCTGGTGCACGAAGTGCAGGCGCCTGTCGACCGATTCGCGCGAAGCGGGGTGCAGGCTGCCGCCGCCCGGCATGTACAGATCTTCCCTTCCCGAGCCGTCGCAGTGCAGCTCGAAATCGATCAGCCCCTCTTCCGCGGGCTCGAGCAGCACTCCGCCGGCCCCGTCGCCGAACAGCACGCAGGTCGAGCGGTCCTCCTGATCGGTGATGGCGCTCATCTTGTCGGCGCCGATGACCAGCACCCTTTCGTGCGCCCCCGATTCGATGAACTGGGCTCCCGCTACCACGGCGTAGACGAAGCCGGCGCAGGCGGCGGAGAGATCGTAGCCCCATGCGCGCCGGGCCCCGATGCGGTCCTGGACGAGGCAGGCGGTGGCGGGAAAGACCATGTCCGGGGTGATCGTCGCGACGATGATCAGGTCGAGATCACCCGGGTCGAGGTCGCGTTTTGCGAGGATGCTCCCCGCCACCTCGGTGGCCATGTGAGAGGTGGGGAGGGCGTCGAGGATGCGGCGCTCGGCGATCCCGGTGCGCTCGCGGATCCAGGCGTCGGAGGTTTCTACGGTCTCGGCAATCTCGGCGTTGGTGACGACCCGGTCGGGAAGGTAGCGTTCGACAGCGGTCACCGCGGCGCACCGCCCGGTGCGCCGGGAACCCTCTCGTCCTCGCGTCGGCAGCAGCTGCCCGGGCAATCAGACCTCAGGCTCGGCGTACTCGCGTCCCCGGTAGAAGCCGCAGCTCCTGCAGATCCGATGGGGCCGGGCCGGCTGCCCGCAGTTCGCGCAAAGGGTCAGCGCGGGACGGCGCAGCTTCCAGTGCGTCCTCCTCTTGTCCCGGCGCGTTCGGGATATCCGTCTCTTGGGTACTGCTGCCACGGGATTCCTCCGTATCTACGTGCTTCGCGATTGTTTCGCCGCCAGTCCTTCCAGGGCCTCCCAGCGCGGGTCGGTCCGCTCCCGGGAGCAGCCGCACGCCCCTTCGTTGAGGTCGTGGCCGCAGCTCGAGCAGAGCCCCTTGCAGTCCTCGCGGCAGTAGACTCTCATCGGCCACTCGAGGGCTACGGCGTCCCGCACCCGGCCGGTGAGGTCGACGACCCTGGCGCCCGGGTCGACGATCTCGACGTCATCCTCCTCTTCGGCCGCCTCCAGGAGGTCGGCGCCGACCTCGCGGCGCTGGATCAGGACCTCCACTTCCGCTTCGAAAGACTTCTGCACCGCGGCCAGACAGCGGCAGCACTCCCCGCCGATCTCGAAAGAGACGGTCCCCTTTACGGTGAACGTCTGCAGGAACCGCTGCACCGAAAGCCGCAGCAGAACCCGGGGCGACAGGTCGAAGTTGCGGTCGCTGAGGTCGAGCGCCGCAGCCTGCAGGGGCGTCTCGAATTCGGTCCTGCCCTCCTCGAAGTCGTCCAGAAGGAGGTGGGCGTTAACGGCATCGGTCCGCCCGCCGTCTGTTCCTCCGGAGGCCATATTCCATTGCTAGCCGAAGAAAAAGCCGATTTCCCTTTTTGCGTTCTCCAGCGAATCCGAAGCGTGAACGGCATTGCATTGCACGTCGGTGCCGAAGTCGCGGCGGATGGTCCCCGGGGCGGCCCTGGCGCTGTCCGTTTCGCCGATGAAGGCGCGCAGGTGGGCGACGGCGTCGTCGCGTTCGAGCAGGGCCGGAACGATGCTGCCGGAAGTCATGAATTCCACCAGCTCGCCGAAAAAGGGGCGCTCCTTGTGGATGTCGTAGAATTCAGCCGCCCGTTCCCTGGTGAGCCGCGTCATTCCGAGGGCGCGGATCGCAAACCCCTCGGCTTCGAGGCGCGCCAGGATCCGGCCGGTTGCGGCTTTGCCCACCGCGTCCGGCTTGACGATCAACAAGGTCCGCTCCGTGGCCACGTTCGTTCTCTTTCCGGGTCTTCGGTTCTGTCGACCAAACACAAAAAAACGGCCGGCTGTTTCCATCTTCCGGCCGCGGGCAAGTCGTTCAAATTACAGGCTTTCCGAGCACCTGTCAATTTCGTTGACAGGGTAATGGGGGCTGGATAGATTGCGCCCGATGCGACATCCCTGGCTGGAAGAAGAGAGCAAAGCCATCCGCGACCCGGTCTGGGGGTACATCCATACTCCCGATCCGCTCCTCGCCCTGATCGACACCGAGGAGTTCCAGCGCCTTCGCAACATCACCCAGCTCGGGTTCGTCCACCTCGTCTATCCGGGAGCGCGGCACTCCCGCTTCGAGCATTCCCTCGGAGTCTACCACCTCGCCAAGCAGTTCCTCGCCCGCCTCGTCAGGTCCGATCCGCCCCTCGAGCTCGCCGATGAGGACGTCCGCGTCTTTCTCGCCGCTACGCTGCTTCACGACATCGGTCACTACCCGTTCTCGCACACCCTCGAAGAGCTGATGCCTTTCTTCGTCGACCACGAAAAACACGCGCGCCGGATCATAGAGGACGAATCCGGCGGCGTCAGCCGGGTTTTGCGGAAGGAGGTCGGCGTCGATCCTGCGAGGGTGGCGAACGTCATCGATTACAAGGCCAAGGACCGCGAGATCCCGGCGCGCGACCTGCTGTTGGCAAACATCCTCAGCGGCACCCTCGATCCCGACAAGATCGACTACCTGCTGCGCGACTCCCTGTTCTGCGGCGTCCCCTTCGGCGAAAGCGTGAACAGGGACCGGCTGATATCGGCGATCAAATACGACCCCCGGCGGCGGCGCCTGGCGATCACCAGCAAGGGAGTCTCGGCGGTCGAGTCGCTGGTTTTCACGAACTACCAGATGTACCGGAACGTCTACTGGCACCACACGGTGCGCGCGGCCACGGCGATGTTCAAGCGCTCCCTTCAGGACGTCCTGGTCCACCCCGATTGCCGCATCGCCCACGGCGACTTCCACGGCGTCACCGAAGGGGAGCTGATGAGGATCCTGAGGGCGGAACAGGAGCGTCTCGGACTCGAGGGAGCAGCCGTTCTGTTGGGGGGGGTCCAGCGGCGCCGGCTCTACAAGGTGGCCAGCTTCATCTTCCCGGGAGAGCGCAAGCAGCGGCTCCTGCACTACTTCTACGACCTCTACCAGCACCCGGACAAGCGCCGATCGAAGGAGATCGAGCTCAGCCGGCTCTTCGGCGACCGCCTGAAACGGCGCATGAACGGCAGCGAAATCCTGATCGACATCCCCCGGTTCGACAAAAGCCCCGAGGTCGATCTCAGGGTCTTTTTCGGCGACGCGGCGCCCAGCGGCAAGGCGGACCCGCTGGCTTTCGAGGACCCCGAAGTCTCCCGGCTGCGGGAGTCCCTTCTCGACAACTTCGAAGACCAGGCGAAGATCTTCCGCATCTTCTGCGTCGAGGAGGAGGATCTGCTTGCCGTCGCCAGGGACCAGGTGAAACGCCACCTCAACTAGTGCCCCGTCGATATCTTGCAGCCTGATTCCGGGACAGGACAATAGGGCCTGCAGGGGCGAATCCCGCCGCCGTTCGCAGCCTTGCTTGCGCGCGCGGGCAGGAGGCGGCGTCGACCGCCTCCTCCACCGCAGTTCCCTCGTCAGGACCGTCTCTTTTTCCGCGGTCCCCTGGTTTCAGACTGACGCGAGCACCTTGCCCATGGGCTATCCGGAACTCGAGCTCCGCCGCAACAGCGAACGCCTGCTGATCAGGGGGCATCCCTGGGTGTACAGCGGCGCCGTTGCGGCGGCCCCACATGTCGCCCCCGGGGAAATCGTCGACGTGTGCGACTTCAGATCGCGGTTCGTCGCCCGCGGCTACTACAATCCCCACTCGACCATCGCCGTCCGCGTGTTGACCAGGGATCGCGATTGCGGCATCGACCGCGGTTTCCTGGCACGGGCGATCCGCAGGTCGGTCCTGGTCCGCCGCGGCAACCCCGAGCTGGCCGCCACCACCGACGCGGTCCGTCTCGTCCACGGGGAGAACGACGGCCTGCCCGGCCTCGTCGTCGACGACTACGCCGGCTACCTCGTGGTGCAGTTCCACACCTGGGGGATGGAGCTGCTGCGCTCCGAGATCCTCGACGTCCTCGAGGAGGTGGTCGAACCCAGGGGGATCCACGAGCGCAGCGACGTCGGCACGCGGCGGGCGGACGGCCTGAAGGACCGCCGCTCCGGCCACCTCCGCGGCGAGCAGCCGCCGCGGCTGATTGAGATCCGGGAGGGTGCCGTGAGCCTGTGCGTCGACGTCCGCCGCGGGCAGAAGACCGGTTTCTTTCTCGATCAGCGCGGCAACCGGATGCTTCTGGGGCGCTACGCCGCAGGCCGCTCCGCCTTCGACTGCTTCGGGTACACCGGCGGCTTCGCCGCCCATGCCGCCAAGGGGGGCGCCCGGTCCGTGGTCAGCGTCGACATCGCCAGGGACGCCGCCGCACTGGCGGCGCGGAACGTCGGCGCCAACAGCGGAGATTCCCGGCGCCACTGCCAGGTCGTCGCCGACCTGTTTCCGATGCTGGAGCAGCTGTCGGAGCGCGGGCCCAGGTTCGACGCTGTCGTCCTCGACCCCCCCGCCCTGGTGCGCCGCAGCCGCGACGTCAAGACCGCCACCGGCGTCTACATCAAGCTCAACCGCAACGCGATGAAGCTGGCCGCCGACGGCGGTTTCCTGATGACCTCTTCCTGCTCCACCCGCATATCGCAGGAGGAGTTCTTCCAGGTCGTGCGCCGCGCCGCGGCGGGAGCGCGAGTGCAGGCCCGGGTCCTGGCCTGCAACCTGCACCCCCCCGACCATCCGGTCGACCCCGCCTTTCCCGAAGGCCGCTACCTCAAGACGATCCTGCTCCAGGTCTTTCGCTGAGGAAGGGGGGCCGGGCTCCGCCTGAAAATGCCCTTCATGTGCAGGCACGGCCGCCGGTCCCCACAGACCGCAGGTCGTCCGGCAGTCGCCGGACAGCCCGATTGAATCCCCGTCGATAACCGGATGAACCCGCTCCGAGGCGCGGGCGCCCGGTCCAGCGGACGGGAGGTCCTCCCGATTGGTTGCATCCCCTGCCATTCGCGTCCAAACCGGGACGGATCCGCTCACAGGTCGCGGCGGCCCCGCATTTCTCCAGCCCCTGCAAAGGCCGGAAACCGCCGGACCGACCGGGAACGACCGCCTGTGGAGAACGGGTTTCAGGTATCTATATTTCGGAGAGCCCGTTCGGTCCCCCGGCCAGTCGCCCGCATCGACGTGGGAAGCGCATGAAATCCTCCCTGCCCCAGGAGCTGCGTCTCAAGCTGGACGCCCTCCCGCACCGCCCCGGCGTCTACCTGATGAAGAACGCCGAGGGGCGGTACCAGTACATCGGAAAGGCGAAGAGCCTGCGCAGCCGCGTGCGCTCCTATTTCCAGGAAGGGGCCGGCCAGGGAATGCCCCGGCTCGAGGCCCTGCTGCGCAGAGTAACCGACGTCGACTACATCGTCACCGAGACCGAGCAGGAGGCTCTCGTTCTCGAAGCCAACCAGATCAAGGCCCACCGTCCGCGCTACAACGTCCACCTCAAGGACGACAAGAAATACCCCTTCATCCGCATCACCGACGAGGCATTCCCCCGCATCTTCGCGACCCGCAACCTCGTCCGGGACGGGTCGCGCTACCTCGGACCGTACAGCAACGTGCGCGCCATGCACACCGCCCTCGAGCTGATGCACAAGATCTTCCCGGTCAGGAGCTGCGATTACCCGCTCCCTTCCGAAAAGGTCAAGCTCTGCCTCGAATACCAGATCCGGCGTTGCGAGGGGCCCTGCGAGGGACTGACCGGCCGCGACGAGTACCGGCGCCACGTCGACCAGGCGGTGCGCTTCCTCAAGGGGGACAACGCCTCGATCGTCAGGGAGCTCGAGGCCCGCATGGAAAAGGCCGCCGCCGAGCTGCGCTTCGAGGGAGCCGCCCGCTGCCGCGACCAGCTGCGGGCCCTGCAGATGATGCAGCGGCGCCAGAAGGTGATGTACGACGAAGCCGTCGACCGCGACGTGATCGGGCTGGCGCGCAGCGACGACGACGCCTGCTGCGCGGTCCTCGAGGTTCGCGAAGGGCGCCTGCTCGGGCAGAAACACCACTTCCTCAGCGGCATCATCGAGCATTCCGACGCCGAGATCATGTCGGCATTCGTGCGCCAGTTCTACCTGCAGACCGACTTCACTCCGCGCCAGGTCCACCTCAGCGTCGACGTCGAGGAAGCCGGCATGATCGCCGAATGGCTGTCGGCCAAGGCCGGGGCCCGGGTGCGTCTCGCGGTGAGCCGGCGGGGCATCAAGGCCAGGGCCCAGGAGATGGCGGACGAGAACGCCGCCCATCTCCTCGAGGAGCGCCGGCTCAAGCGGGAGCTGCGCAAGGGCCAGGTCCCGCAGTCGGTCGCCGCCCTGCAGCGCGACCTCGGCCTGCCGCGTCCGCCGCGCCGGATCGAGGGAATAGACATCTCCAACTTTCAGGGCACCGACAGCGTCGGGTCGGTCGTCTGCATGGTCGACGGCAAGCCCAGGCGCAGCGAGTACCGCCACTTCAGGGTGAAAGGCGTCGAGGGCGCCGACGACTTCGCCAGCGTCCGCGAGGTCGTCCTGCGCCGCTTCCGCGGCCTCGCGGAACGGGGGGAGGAGCTCCCGGACCTGTTGATGATCGACGGCGGCAAGGGACAGCTGGCCAGCGCCGTGGAGGCCTTGCGGCAGCTGGGCCTCACCGATCAGCCGGCCGTCGGCCTCGCCAAGAGGCTGGAGGAATTGTTCCTGCCCGGCGCCGGGGACAGCCTGCTGCTGCCGAGGACTTCGGCCAGCCTGCGGCTGCTGCAGGTGCTCAGGGACGAGGCGCACCGCTTCGCCCTGGCCTATCACCGCAAGCTTCGCGGCAAACGCACCCTGACTTCGGCGCTTGATCGAATCCCCGGGATCGGCCCCAAACGAAGGACCGCGCTGCTGCAGAAGTTCGGCTCGGTGCAGCGGATCGTCGACGCCGAGGTCGACCAGATCGCCGAGGTCAAGGGGTTCAGCCTCAAGCTCGCCCGCGACCTCAAGTCCCATCTGCGGGGCGCTGCCGCCACCGGTGCGGAAGCGGCCGGGGAACGGGGATGACGAAGCCGGAGGCAGCGACAGGAAGCGAGGTTCCGCCGCCTTTCGAGATGGTCCTGGAGCGGTTCCTCGACCGGCAGCAGCTCACCCCCGGCACCAGGACGGCGTACCGCCGCGACCTGCGGCGATACCTGGCGGGTCTCCACTGCTGGGGCGTGACCGACCTCCAGTCGATAACGGAAGAGCTGTTGCGGCGTACCCTCGGCAAGCTCGTCGACGCCGGTTTCAGCCCCGCCACGATCGCCCGCAACCTCAGCAGCATTCGCGGGTTTCACCGCTTTCTTCTGCTCGAGGGAGTGTGCCGGTCCGATCCGACGGAAGTGCTCGAAGCGCCCGGAGTCGAACGCCGGTCACCGGAGGTGCTGTCGGTGGAAGAAGCCGAGCGCCTTCTCGACGGGGCCAGGGGAGACTCCCCGCTCGAACTGAGAAACCGCGCCATTCTCGAGCTCCTCTACGCCGCGGGGTTGCGGGTGTCGGAACTGATCGCGCTCGAGCGCTCCTGGCTGCAGCTCGACGAGGCGCTGGTCCGCGTCCGCGCCGGCGGCAGGCCGCGCGCCGTTCCCCTCGGACGGCAGGCGGTCCTCGCCCTGGGCCGCTACCTGGAACGCGGCCGTCCCGGCCTGGTGACCCGCACCGACTGCCCGGCGTTCTTCGTCAACTCCGCGGGACGCCCGCTGTCGCGCATGGGGGTGTGGAAGATCCTCCGCGCCGCCGCCGATGCCGCCGGAATAACCCGCCGTGTCAGCCCCGCGGTGCTGCGCCACAGCTTCGCCAGCCATCTCCTCGACGGAGGGGCCCCGCTGCAGGACGTCCAGCTGCTTCTCGGCCACGCCCGGATCACCACGACCCGGGTCTACGCGCGGCGCTCCGACCACCGCCTTCTCGAGGTCCACCGCAGCTACCATCCACGCCCTTGACGGAAGCGGGTGCTGAGACAACGACATCAGTTATCACTCGCAAGGGTTTTTTTGGGGTGGTTACACTACCGACAGTTCAGGCGCGGCCGCTCGCACACCGGGAGCAAGCAGCAAGACGGCAAGACCCCCGGTCATGGTGGCTGCGCCGGAGGAGCGTTTCGGACTCTGTCCGTTCATTTCAACATGGTGAGCTTGCGCGTCTGAATCCCGTGGTCGGAAACCAGCCGGTACAGGTAGACCCCGCTGGCCAGGGGACGGCCCTGGTCGTCGCGGCCGTCCCAGTGAACCCGATGGATTCCGGCCTTTGTGGGCTCCCGGTGCACCACCGCCACCCGCTGCCCGGTCAGGGCGAACACCTCCACTCGGGCAGGACCCGACCGCAGCTGAAACCAGGAGATGACGGTACGGCTGTTGAAGGGGTTAGGGGCGTTCTGCTGCAGCTGGGGTCCGTCGGGCAGTCCGATCATCTCCCGGGCAAGGACGAGCAGCTTGCCGCGGGCAGGATCTTCCGAAGTGGTCGGCCAGCAGGAAGAAGTCGCCGAGGTCGACGCTGCCGCTGCTGTCGAGGTCGAAGCGGGGATCGCTGGTGCCGAAGGCGTCTGCGAACAGGAAGAAGTCGGAGAAGCCGGTCTCGCCGTCGCCGTCGAAGTCGGTGGTAACCTTTGCGGTGGCGGTGAAGGTCACCGGATCGAGGCCGGCCACCGATACGGTGACGGTGTTTTCTCCCGGCTGGACTCCCAGGGTCAGGGTGCTTGCCGCGAGGCCGCCGGTGTCGGTAACGGCGGTTTCCACCGAAAGTGTCCCATCGCCCGAAGCGACTTGGAAGGTGACGATCGCCCCGGCAAAGGCCGAACCGTTCCGATCCAGCACGGACACAGTAAGGGGTTGGGGAAGATCTTCGCGGGGCAGCTCCTCCTGACTGTCGCCGGACAGCTTCGTCAGAGTCCGGGGAGGATTGTTCGGGTCCGGGGCGATCACCAGACCTCGAAGCACCTGGATATTGTTGGCGGGCTCGATCTCTTCTTCGTCCGCGGAGAATTCAACGGAGAAATCGAGCAGGCCCGGCTGCAACGGGGTGAAAAGCATCGTGATAACCAGGCCCGGTTCCCCATCCAGGACCTGGCCGCAGTCGAAAGTGCCAGTCGTTTCGGTTGTTGCGACAATTACGCACTGGGAAGCAGTGTCATACCTCTGGGCTTCCTCCAGGCGTAAAGGCATGCTGGCGGTCCAGGTCAACACGACGTTGGAAGCCACTTCGTCAGAAAAGCGCAGACCCACGAACAGGTTGAGGGATCTATTCATGTTCGCGCGCAAATCACCGCTGTCGTTGATCAGAATGGTTTCCAGGTCCACCTGCGGCGGCACCCAATCCACATCCACGGCGCACGCCCTCGGCCTGGGTGCTGCCGACCAGGAACTCGGCCAACCCTTCATTGAACCAGGGGTCAAAGTTCTGCAGTCCGAAGCGGTCGGCCAGATAGTGCGCGTACTCGTGCCGAAGTGTCTCCTCAAAACCGTCTTTGGCTTCCCCGGGTACCCATTCCAGGTAGGTGCGCATGAGGCCGCCGCCATAGGCACCCCCACTGTGAATGCCCCTGGTGTCCGCGCCGGTCAGGTATGCTTCAAACGGCGTGTAATCCAACCGGGTGTCGTAGATCCTGGCGGTGAAAACGTCCCTGTCCTCCTCTACGACCTCATCGGTTTCAACAAGACGGTGGAACTGGGCCTGCACCTGCTTGAGTTCGTAGTACCAAGGCTCCACTTCCTCCTGGTCCAGGGAAGTCTGAAACAGGATGGCACCGTCGTCGAAGGGATAGGTGTTGGGAACAGCCTGGGCGAGAATTTCCCTCTCCAGCGCTTCCCGGCAGATGTTCAGGCTCTCGCAGTCGACCAGATCTTCCAGGGCCTTGGCCGCGACCAGAAAGGGACTGCTGAGACGCTCGTGCCAGGAGAGAACGGAGGTTAACGCCGCGACCGCGGGTTCCCTCAGGCTGTCCATCCAGGCCAACCGGACGAGTATCCGGATGGCCCTTTCCAAAAAGCGCAGCCGCGGGGTAAAGGGATTGTTTCTTCAACGAGAAAGTAAAAGTCGTAGCGTGTCACCTTCAGGATGACGTCGACGAATTCCGGGTCCTGTTCCAGGGCTTGATGGAAGTCCCCGTGTGCGATGATTCCTTCGTCTCTGTCGACAAAGGATCCCACTACCCGGCGCAATACCGTCTCGAAGGCCCAGCGCTGGGGAGCAACTACATCGCAATATCGAACACCCCCGTCCTCCTCCCGGCATATCTCCGACTCGCTGGCTGCCCGTTCCGGTGTAAACCCGGACAGAACCTGTTTGATCGGCGGCAGGTGATTTGGCCGCAGCCCGGCGGCGAATGCAACCTCGAAGTAGTAGTACAAGATCTGGGCGGCCTCGTCGTTGGGGCCATTGAATTGGTCGGCGCCCGCAAAGGCGTCCGACGCGGCGAGGTAGGCGCGGTCGGTCGCCGCATCGAACCGTCCCACCCCGGACTCTTCCGGGAAATACCTGTGGTAGTTGTAGCCGATCTGGACGAAACGCCAGAGCTGCAGCATCCCGGTGCCGTTGGTCCCGTCGTATGCCGCGGCCGACTCTTCGATTCCCGCGAGCACCGACTGCATGTTGGCATTGCTGAAGATGGTGGGTACGTCGGCTCTTATCGACGGGTTGTCGACGATAAGGAGAGTGCGCCCGAGACAGTCGACGGAGGTGTTCCGGACGTAATCGACCAGGTCGTCCCCCGCGAGGGGGGAGACGTCGCCAGCCGGATGGCCGAGTCGCTGCCAACCATAACCTGCATCCCAACTTTATTGCGCAATGGAAACGGGAGGCCCGAGAGAGCCTGCACGAGGTGTTCCCCGCAAGCCCTCACGGGACACAGCCGGGGATGAGGCCGAGGTCAGGGGCCTGCATTATTGAAGGCGTTCTTTATCCCCGCCCAGGACAGGGCTTCAATAGAGGTGTCTTCTGCCTTTGGGACAATCTCCAAAAGGACGACAGTTTTATTGGATAGGTCTTTTACATTCCCAAAAGCGCTAACCTCCCATTCCGGCATCCCGTTCAGGAAAACTTCGATAGAGTAATCATTAGCCACCGACAACTCGATAACCATCCGATTCACCTCGCTGGGCTCAGGTCCGGTGTAATTCAGGTCTTCAAAATCAAAAAGCAAATAGATCTCCTCCGCCCCGTCAGCGGCCAAATACCCTGCTTTCTGAAATCCTCCCTGAATGAAAAACGCTCCTTCGACTAAGGGGTAAGTATCAAGTTCGGTGTATTTTGTTTCATTTTTCTGAAAATCATAGATTCGAAGCTCGAAGGCGAAAAGCGCTCCGCCTTTCCTGCCGTCTTCGGGAGAATCATCCTTCAAATAAATCTCAAGCCGTTCAAAATCTTTAAACGTTGTCTCAATTAAATCTCCAGCTCCAAAGCTGAGGTTAATTAATAGTGTAGAAACTATGAAAATCAAAATAGTTCTCATTCAGCACAGAAAAGGCACGCTAAAATCCCCAAATCGATTCGGGAAAAAGTTATCTGCGGTATTGGGATCTGGATCTTCCAACTCGGGACACCACCACCACAGGACGATACCCGTTTTCTTGTCTTCATTTCCGGTCTGGCTGCCGTTACTGTGATATCAACGCCAAGGAAAGGAGTCCTCAAAATCGCTCATCCTTGATCTGTCCCCAGGAAGCCGGCTGGATACTGGTCGGACCGGGTGAGTAGAAGCCCGAGCCAATGACGTAGTGGGTTGGGGAGGTGCTTCCGTCCGCCCTCTGGATTTCCCCTTTGAACTCGCGGGCATACCCCACCTTGGGAACATCGGCGCTGTCGGAGTCGTCGTCGGGATCGTCGAAGTGATACTCCACAAACCCACCCTCCGGGCTGCTGGCTGCCGCTTCCAGAACCTGCGGCAGGATGAACTTTCCGGTAACTGCGTCCCGGGCGGTGGGCACGACCGGTTGAAGCTCGAATCGGTTCGGAAAAGCGGCATGGAACAGGATCAGGTTGCTGATCCGGTCCAGGATGTAGAGGTAGACGGAGCCATGCCGCCAAGGCCCGTCCGGATCCCTGAAGGCGGTTCGGACCTTCGAGACGGCCACCACGCCGCCGGCCTGGTAGCTTGCGAGGAAATGCTCCATCGCTCCGGTGACAAAAGCCTTGAGGGTTTCCCGGTCCACTACCTGCTCTGCCGTAACCGCCGGGTCGCCGTATTCGATGTCTTCTTCGGCCAGGTGGGTTTCGTCCAGATCGAACCCGGCCAGCAGCACGATAGGGACTTGGAAATTGGCCGACAGATAGACGCTGGCGTAGCCGGCCGCATCCGGGGGGATCTCAAACGGGCCGCCCTGGCCTTCGGCGGCCGCCGCGAAAGCGGCCACGGCCGTGGCCGGGCCGCTGAGCAAGTCGGCCACGTCGATGCCCAGCGCTTGCAGGATCGCTGCGTATACCGAGGGCTTGAGCAGCCGGCCCGACAAGGCCATGTCCTTGCCGTGTATAAGCACCCTGCTGTCGGGGGTCAGTTGCACAAGGTAGGTGGAAGAAGAATACCAGGGACTTCCTTCCTGCCGCATGAGGCATCCGAAATGCGTTACCTGTTCCAGCGTCGTTTCTCCCTGCCTCAATTTCACCGAATCACTCAGCAAGCGGTCCCTTGCCACCAGCGCGAAGTCCATCAGGCTGGCGCTGCCGTCTTCCACCTGTTGCGCCGTCACACGCGGATCCGCAGGAGGCGCCACGTCGGGAGGAAGTGGACACGCTTCCTGCGTCTGCCCCGAAGCGGGGCGGGCATGGAAAAAGAGGCCGGACAGCACGAGCAGACCGGCAACAGGGATTTTGCAGGCCAGAGGGAGCGGAGTTCGAGCTTTCATCAGGACGGTTCTCCTTGTAGCTGACGGGGCGCTTTATGATGCGGGATTCTTTTGCCCACGATAGGAAGAACAAATCTGCTATCTGAGATAGAGGAGCCGCCTCGTCTGCACCCCTCCCGGGAATTGCAGGCGCGTGAGATAGACCCCCGCGGCAACCTCCGAACCCCGTTGGTCGCGGGCATCCCAGTGAACCTGGTACACCCCGGTCTCCTGATGCCCATCCACCAGCGTGCGCACCTGCTGCCCGAGGACGTTGTAGATCACCAGGCGCACGGGCCCGGGGGATTGCAGGCGGTAGGGAATCTGCGTGCTGCTGTTGAAGGGATTGGGGGCATTCGGTTCCAGGCCGCTGGAAAGAAATTCCTCCTGCCCGGTCACCGCTTTGGCGGCGTCCAGTCGTTCGACCGCAACCACACGCATGCCGCCGCCCAGCGTCAGTTCCAGGACTTGGCGCCGGTTGCGGTTGAGGGGAATGCTGTCCCACTGTCCGACCACCTCGCCATCGGCGTCGCGGGCACGGGCCTGATAGAAACCGCTCACCTGCCTCCCCCCGTAAATAGTCAGGGACGCCTGGCCGTCGGCATCGGTGACCGCGTTCCAGGCGAAATGGCGGGGACGACCGGCGATGGCGCGGGAGAACTCGACGGTCAACCCCTCGACGGCGTCGCCCAGGACCGTGACCTCCACTTCCGTACTGGGACCATCGGTATCAACTTCGGGTGCTTCGGGTTCGCTCCCATAAAACCCCGACCCGATGATGAAGTGGAGTGGGACTTCGCGTCCGCCTAAAACGAGTTCACCAGTGAACTCGCGTGCGTATCCCACCTTGGGGATGTCGGCACTGTCGGTATCGTCGGTGGGATCGTCGAAGTAATACTCCACGAAGCCGCCTTCCGGGTTGCTTTTTGCCGCTTCGATGACCTGAGGCAGAATGAGCTCTCCGGTAACGGCGTCCCGGACGGTGGCTATCAGAGGCCGTAGCTCGAATCTGTCCGGAAACGCACCGTGAAACGTGATGATGTTGCTGGTAAGGTCCAGGACGTAGAGGTACACGGAACCGTGTCTCCAGGGCCCGTTCGGATCCCGCATGGCGTTCCTGGCTTTATAGAAAGCGGCTGGATCGCCGCTCTGCGAGATTTCGCGAAACCGCTCCCCCGCTTGAGTGACGAAGGCCGTCAGGGTTTCCCGGTCCACTACGTCCCTGGCGGTAACGGTCGGGTCCCCGTAATCGATGACTTCATCAACTACGTGAGATTCGTTGAGATCGAATCCCGCCAGCAGCACGATCGGGGCCTGGAAACTGGGCGATGTAATTGCGGCGGCATAGCCGGAAGCCCCTGGGATATCGGGCACATTGAACGGGCCGCCGTCCCCGGCTAACGCGGCAGCAAAAGCGGCCAGGGCGGCAGCGCGGTCGGTGAGGTCGGCCGGGTTGATTCCCAACGCTTGAAGGATCGCTCCATATATCAAGGGATCGAGTAGCCGGCCCGACAAGGACATGTTCTTTGCGTGAGCGGACAGCCTGCCGTCGGGCGTCAGTTGAATGAGGTAGGTGGAACCGGAACGGTACGGCCCCCCCTCCTGCCTGTAGAGACATCCGAGGTGCAACATCCTGTGCAAACTCCCCGATACTTCGCTGAGCTCCGGATGATTTTTCAGGGCCAGCACGAAGTCCATCAGGCTGGCGCTGCCGTCTTCCACCTGTTGCGCCGTCACACGCGGATCTGCAGGAGGCGTCACGCCTGGAGGAAGTGGACACGCTTCCTGCGTCTGCCCCGAAGCGGGGCGTGCATGGGAAAAGACGCCGGACAGTACGAGCAGACCGACAACAGGAGTCATGTATCCCAGGGGGAAAAGAGTTCGAGCTTTCATCAGGACGGTTCTCCTTCTCGGAAAAGACAAGCTCAAAAGGTGACTGACGGACGGTTGTCCGCTTTGTATCTCCGGGCTTCCCAGGCTGACGGCTACCCCGCCAAACCGGTCGGCGCTACTTGAGGTAACAGCCGGCGTGACTGCACCCTTCCGGATACTGCAGCCGCGATTTGAGGGACTCCGGCAGGGGTAACCGGGCTGCGACCTGAAAAACCGGATTCAGCTAATATAATCCCCCATGAGTGGTAAACTGGTGGAAATAAGGGACATTTTGATGAATTTTGTATGGAAAATAGGTAAAAGATGGACATTTCGGCCGATTTAGCTTGAAATCAGGCCCGAAAAGGAGAGGAATGGATGATGCAGATCAGACCGGCAGAGTTTTTTTTACAAGGTGGGAAAATGGGATCGGGTCCTGAAAGGCCAGGGCGCACTTCACCGTTACCTTATGGCATGCTGCGTAACGGCAAAAAACCTCCCGGAAGTGGTCTCTGAGTCCGCCGGCAGACCTTGCGAATCCTGAGAGACATCGCCCTCGGCAAATACGTCGACACCGGCTCGGTGGTGCATCGCCTCGACCCGCGCACCAAGCTCCTGTCCGCCCTCCTGCTGATGACCTCCGCCCTGACCCTCGACGCCGCCCCGCCGCTGATCCTGTTCACCGTCTTCCTGGGCCTCGCGGTACGGCTGGCGAAAATACCGGTGATAACCCTGCTGACGAACCTGAAACCGTTCCTCTGGCTGTTCGCCTTCACGGTCGTTCTGCACGCGCTCATGACCCCCGGACGGGTGCTGGTTCATCTTCCCGGGCTGCAGTGGCCGGTATCGCAGGAGGGACTGCGCTTCGGGCTGTTGTTCTGCTGGCGTCTGGCGACGATTGTCACCGTCGCCGCCCTGATGACCCTGACGACTGCGCCCCTGGCGTTGACCGACGGCCTCGAGCGCATGCTCCGCCCGCTGCGGCGCCTCGGCTTCCCCGCCCACGAGTTCGCCATGATGATCGCCATCGCGCTGCGTTTCATTCCGGTGCTGGCCGAGGAGGCGGAGCGCATCAGGAAGGCGCAGCTGGCGCGCGGGGCGGATTTCAGCGGCGGCCTGTTGCGACGGGCAAGGCAGATGATGTCCCTACTGGTGCCGCTGTTCCTGTCGGCGTTCGACCGGGCCGACCGCCTGGCGGTCGCCATGGAGAGCCGCTGCTACCAGGGAGGGGAAGGGCGCACCAGCTTTCGCGAGCTCTCCTTTTCCCGGGCCGACCTCGCCGCGGCGGCAATCGTCGTTTCAGCCGCGGCCCTGATGGCCGCTCACTCCCTGGCCCCGTTCCCGACTCCGTGAGCCCCCGCACCATCCGCCTCGACCTCGAGTACGACGGCACCGATTTCGCCGGCTGGCAGATCCAGGCCCGCGGCCGCACCGTTCAGGGAGAGCTCGCCCTGGCCCTGAGCGGGCTGCTGCAGGAACCGGTTACCCCGGTGGGGTCGGGGCGCACCGATGCCGGCACCCACGCCCTGGGCCAGGTCGCCCATTTCCGAACCGGGGCCGACCTCCCTCCCGAGCGCATCCGCCGCGCCCTCAACAGCCTCCTGCCCGCGGACATCTCGATAACGTCCGCTGCGGAAGCAGCCGGCGATTTCCACGCCCGCTACAGCGCCGTCAGCAAGCGCTACCGGTACCGCATCGCCACCCGCAAGACCGCGGTCGAGCGCCGCTGGGTGTGGACTTTTCAGCGCAGCCTCGATTTGGACCTCATGACCACCGCCGCCGCCGGACTTGCCGGGACCCACGATTTCCGCGCCTTCTGCAATCAGCACCCGGTTCCCGACAGCTTCTCCTGCACGGTGCTCGACTGCGGGTGGGAACGCCGGGGGCACGAGATGCGTTTTGAAATCGAGGCCAACCGGTTTCTCCGCCACATGGTCCGCATCATCGTGGGCACCCTGGTGGAAACCGGCCTCGGAAAGCGTCCCCCCGATCTGTCCGCCTCCCTGCGGGGCGAAAGCGAAGGGAACGCCGCACCCGGGGAGGTGCGCGGGCTGGCCGGGCCCACGGCGCCGGCCATGGGGCTGTGCCTGCTGGAAGTCAACTACCCCGGGGAAAACCCGACCCATTGAAATTGTCTACATAACACCCTATTATTACTATACTTATAGAAAAATGACCGCTCTTTGCCCGCCCCCTCGATTCCAGTGCTTCACCCTTTATTTCCTCCTCTTCTGGCTCCACTCCGCGATTGCGGAGGACCTGGCCGAGTCGCGCCGCACCGCCGTCGTCAGGGCGGTGGAACGGGTGAAGCCGGCCGTCGCCAGCATCCAGGTGATCCATACGGAACCCGTGTACTACCGCTACCGGGATCCGTTTCGCGACTTCTTCTCCCCGTTCTCGCCCCGGCGACTGTATCGCGGATACCGGGACCGCGTCTCGGGAGGAACCGGCCTGATCGTCACCGAAAACGGGCACGTGCTGACCAACGATCACGTCATCGGCAGGAGCAGAAGCCGCAAGCCCCCGGAGATCGAGGTCTCCCTTACGGACGGCCGCACCCTCCCCGGCCGGCACGTGGGCTCAGACTTCCTTATAGATCTCGCCGTTCTGAAGGTGGAGGCCGACGACCTTCCCGTTGCACACCTCGGTGACTCCGACGATATTCTGGTCGGCGAATGGGCGATTGCTATCGGCAATCCTTTCGATCTCGGACCTGCCGTGAGCGCCGGAGTCGTCTCCGCCCTGGATCTCGACTTTCCCGAGCCGCAGGGAGACTACTACTACCGCGACATGATCCAGACCGACGCCTCGATCAATCCGGGGAACAGCGGCGGCCCGCTCGCCAACGCCCTCGGCGAGGTCATCGGGATCAACAGTTTCATCTACACCGCAAATGAGTACGACATCGGGTCGATCGGCATCGGATTCGCCATTCCCATCAACTACGCCCGCCGCTTTCTCGACGAGATCGCGACTCACGGACGGGTCCGGCCTCCGTGGACGGGCATCCTCGAGCTGCAGAACTTGACCCTCAGACAGGCCGAATACCTCGACCTTCCCGGCACCGGCGGAGCTCAGGTCGTCTCGGTCGCTACCGGCAGTCCCGCTTACGAGGCCGGCCTGGAGCGCGGCGATGTCATTGTCGGGGTGAATGGCGATTACCTCGAAAGCGCCGAAGAGGCCAAGGCAATCCTCGAAGGTCTCCGGGTCGGCGAAACCTTCCACCTAGATCTTTTCCGGAACGGCCGCAAAATCCCGGTTTCAATCGAAGTTGCGGAGCGTCCGCGCTCCCTGCGCAGGTGGGATTGACATGGCCCGCGAAGGATTGCCGTTCGTCGCCGGCGGCATCGGACTGGCCCTGGCCAGCTGGGCGGCGGCACAGGCCGTTCCCTTCATGGAGTACGGCGCCATACTGTTCGGTGTGCTCGCCTGCTTCATGGCCTTCTTTTTCCGCGACCCGCGGCGCACTCCCCCCCAGCTGGCCGGCGCGGTGGTCTCGGCAGCCGACGGCAAGGTGGTCGAAATCCAGCCTGTCGAAGAGGAATATCTCGACGGCCTCGGCACGCGCATCTCCGTTTTCCTCTCTCCCCTCGACGTCCACGTCAACCGCGCCCCCATCGAGGGCAAGGTCGATTTCGTCACCCGTGTCCGGGGGGAGTTTCAGGCCGCTTACCGGCCGGATGCGTCGGCGAAGAACCAGCAGAGCGTCATCGGAATCAGCAATGGATCCACCCGGCTCGTGGTCAAGCAGATCGTCGGCGTCCTGGCCCGGCGCATCGCCTGTTACCTGTCGGAAGGGGACGAGGTCGCCCTGGGACAGCGCTTCGGGCTCATCCGCTTCGGCTCCCGGGTCGACCACCTTCTGCCGCAGAGAGTTCGGGTCACCGTCGAAGTGGGTGACCGGGTCAGGGCGGGGGAAACCATAATAGGGGTGTGTGACTGATGTACCGCCTGCTGCTTCCCAACATGTTCACCGTAGGGAATCTGTTCTGCGCCTTTCTGGCGCTGCAGTACGTGATCGAAGGCCGCTACGTTCCCGCCGCATGGCTGGTCGTTCTCGGAGCCGCCCTCGATGCGATGGACGGCCGCATCGCCCGCTTCGTCGGCAAGGACACCAGTTTCGGTATCGAATTCGATTCCCTCGTCGACCTGTGCACCTTCGGGGTAGTTCCGGCAACCATGATCTACCTGAGCGTGCTGAGCTCCCCATGGGGGCTGGTTCTCGCCTTTCTGTTCCTGCTCTGCGGCGCCCTCAGGCTCGCCCGCTTCAACGTGCTCAGTCACAACAAGGAAAAGACCGACCTGTTCATGGGGATGCCGATTCCCGGTGCGGCCATCGTGCTGACCCAATACGTCGTGTTCACCCAGCACGCCTGGGAAACCAGGCACGCCGCCCCCCTCGCCGCCGTGCTGGTGGTTTCCCTCGGTTACCTGATGGTCAGCCGCCTTGCCTTCGACAAGGTCCCCAGCTTCCGCTCCTCCTCCTTCAGCGACCGTTTCAAGCAACTGTTTTTCCTCGGCACGGTCGCACTCGCCATATATCCCAGCACCTCGAAGGACTTCTTTTTTCCGCTGACCCTGGTCTACATGGCGAGCGGCATATATCGATGGGTCGCAGGATTGTTCAGCGACGAAGTCACCCAGCACGCCTGACCGTCGGCGCGGCGCATGTTCAGGGAAAAATCGGCAGTCCGCCTCATCCTTGTACTGTTCCTCTGCGTCCTCGGCGCCAACGTCATCGGCGAAGCGGTCCGCCTCCTGCTGCACCTTACCGCCGGGGACGGCACCATCGTCGAACGCGCCCTGCTCCATTACGTCAGTTGGGCTATCGGCCCCCACAAGTTGAACCTGATCATTCTTTCCTTTCAGTTCGAACTCGGACTGCACTTCAACGTCATCACCCTGCTCGGCATCCTCGCCGGATGGTACTATTTCAAGTACTCTTACTGACGTCGGTGGCGTTCCAACTCCGATCGGAGGACAACCAATGTTCGGCATGGGCCATTGGGAAATACTGATAATCTTTCTGGTCGTCCTGCTGATTTTCGGCGCCAAGCGGATTCCCGAGATGGCGCAGGGCATGGGCAAGGGAATTCGCGAGTTCCGCAAGGCGGTTCGCGACGTCCAGGACGAAGTCGACGTCGCCAACACCGTCTCGAACCCGGCTCCGAAAGCCCCCGAAAGCGCTGCCGATCAGGTAGCGCGGCAAGGGACGGCTGAGCCGGAAAAGGACGCCCCTCCCGCCGCGGCCGGGGAAAGCGGCCAGACCGGGGAGACCCGGCAGAAGGGCTGATCCCGGGTATTTCCACGACCCGGCTGCAATCCCGACCCGCAGTTCAACCTTGTCCCTGAACCAGCTGACCGCGCGCGCCGCGGCCGACCAGATCAGAACCGGCGCGGCCACCTCGGTCGAGATCACCCTGTCGGTGCTCGACCGGATCGACGAAGTCGATCCCGTGGTGAACGCCTACATCTCGGTCGATGCCGAAGAAGCCCTCTCCGCGGCCGCGCGGATCGACCGCCGGAAGGCGGCGGGAGAGGAACTGGGGCCGCTGGCAGGCGTCCCGGTTGCCGTCAAGGACGTGATCTGCGTGCGCGGCGGGCGCACCACCTGCGCCAGCGGGATATTGCGGGACTACGTCGCCCCCTACGACGCCGGAGCGGTGTCCAGGCTCCGCGCCGCCGACGCCGTCCTCCTCGGCAAGACCAACATGGACGAGTTCGCCATGGGCTCTTCGAGCGAGAACACCATCTTCGGACCGGTGCGCAATCCCGTCGACAACAGCCGCGTCGCCGGGGGCAGCAGCGGGGGTTCGGCCGCGGCGGTGGCGGCGCGGGAAGCGATCGCCGCCCTCGGATCGGATACGGGAGGTTCCGTTCGGCAACCGGCTTCCTACTGCGGCGTCGTCGGGGTCAAGCCGACCTACGGCCGCGTCTCCCGCTACGGACTGGTCGCCTACGCCTCCTCTCTCGATCAGGTGGGCTGCGTCGCCCGGGACGTCGGCGATGCGGCCCTGCTGCTGGGGGCGATCGCCGGCCACGACCCCCGCGACTCCACCTCGGTCGAGGAGCCGGTGCCCGACTACGCGGCAGGGCTGGAGGGAGGGATAGAAGGTCTGAAGGTCGGCCTTGTCAGGCAGCATTTCGCCGCCGGACTGGACCCGGAGATTCGCGCCGCCGTCGAGGAGGCGGCAGCGGCCATGGAAGCGAACGGGGCCGAGCTGGTCGACGTGTCGCTGGAGGTGGCGGCGCACCCGGAATACTGCATCAGCGCCTACTACATCATCGCCATGGCCGAGGCATCGGCCAACCTCGCCCGTTACGACGGCGTCAAGTACGGGACCCGCTGCGCCAACGGCAGGGAGGACCTCGGCGAGATGTACCGCTCCTCGCGCAGCCGCGGCTTCGGCGCCGAGGTGAAGCGCCGCATCGCCCTGGGGACCTACGTGCTGAGCGCCGGCTATTACGACGCCTACTACCTGAAGGCGCTGAAAGTCCGCACCCTCATACGGCGCGACTTCGAGCGCGCCTTCGAGTCCTGCGACGTCATCCTGGCGCCGGTGGCCCCGACCACCGCCTTCCGCCTCGGGGAACAGCTCGACGACCCGCTGGAGATGTACCTCAACGACATTTACACGGTATCCGTGAACCTCGCCGGCCTGCCCGGCATCGCCGTGCCGCTGACCGCCTCCGGGGAAGGGCTCCCGATCGGTGCTCAGCTTCTGGCTCCTCCATTTCACGAGGCGGCCATGTTTCGGGCCGCCCGCAACCTCGAAGAGACCTGCGCATGATCCTCAGGCAATTCCTTCGCCTGGGGGCGGCCGCTGCCGGCCCGGCCGCCCTCGTCCTCCTTCCGGCAGCGCAACCCGCCCTGGCGATCAATGAAAACGCCGGTACGACAGGGTTCAATTTCCTCAAGATTCCCGTGGGGGCCCGGCCCACCGCGCTGGGCGGCGCCTACGCCGCGGTGGCCGGAGAGATGGAAGCCGCCGCCTTCAACCCCGCGGGGCTGCACGGCCTGGAGCAGCGGGCCGGGGTCGTCTCGCTCGCCAGCTATCTCGTCGACACCGAGGCCGGTTTCATCAGCGTCGCCCTCCCTGGCGAGAACCGCGTATGGGCGGGAAGCGTCAACTACTTCTCCTACGGCTCGATGCGGCACACCGACGCCGACGGCCAGGACCTGGGGAGCTTCGGCGCATTCGAGCTCGCCGCTTCTGTGACAGCGGCCCAGAGGGTCTGGCGCCGCCTCGCGGTGGGGGCGAGCCTGAAGGCGATCTACTCGAGCATCCAGGACTACACCTCCGACGCCTATGCCCTGGACCTCGGCCTCCTCGCCGACGGACCGATCAAGGGCATGAAGATGGGATTCTCGATCTCCAACATGGGCAGCGTGCGCAGCGGTTACACCGGCGAGTTCAAGGACTCGCTGCCGGTGGTCCTCCGGGCGGGCGTTTCCCATCGGCCGGCACACGCCCCCCTGCCCCTGGTCCTGCTCGCGGACGCAAATCTCCCGAATGACGGCGATCCGTTCTTCGCCTTCGGAGCCGAGCTGCAGGTCGGGGACAATCTGTTCCTGCGTCCCGGGTACAGCCTGCAGCAGACCGGTGTGCAGGGGGAAGATGCCGTCGGACTGACGGCGGGGGCCGGGTTCGTGCTGCAGCGCTACCGGCTCGATTACGCCTACGCGTCCTACCCGTCGCTGGGCATCGTCCACAGACTTTCCGTATCCGGGCGCATATAGCCGTACCCCGAACGGATTGACCGCAGCCGGACGCGTGGCCGCGCCGAAGGCTCCATCCCTGCACCGGCGGCCCGTTTACCGGCGACACCGCATCGACAGCAGCGGCCCTTCCGGAAGCCCGGTAACCCGGCGACCTCAGATAACCCCGGAATTCAACGGCGTATTGAATCGCCGACACCGCATCGACCGCGGCCCTTCCGGAAGCCGGTAACCCGGCGACCTCAGAAAACCCCGGAATTCAGCGGCGTATTGAATCGCCGACCGCCTTCGCCCTCCCCGTCATCGGTACGAAGCGCACCGGCAGGAGACGCTCGGTCGTGTGCGCGTTGCCGCGCCGGGTGATGCGGACAAGCTCCTGGTAGGCGTCCCCGACAGGCATCACGAGGGGGGCGCCGTCTGCAAGCTGGTCGACGAGGGCCTGGGGTACGTGGTCCGGGGCGGCGGTGACGATGATGGCGTCGAACGGCGCCTTCTCCGGCCAGCCGAAGTACCCGTCCCCTGTGCGCACGTGGATGTTTGCGTAGCCGAGGTCCTGCAGCAACGCCCTGGAACGCTCGGCGAGCTCGGGAATGATTTCGATGGTGTACACCTCCGCGGCGATTTCGCCGAGAACCGCCGCCTGGTAACCGGACCCGGTACCGATCTCGAGGACGCGGTCGGTGGGGCTGAGACTCATCGCCTGGGTCATGAAGGCGACGATGTACGGCTGCGAGATGGTCTGGTCCTCGCCGATCGGCAATGGGCTGTCGCGGTAGGCGTAGCGGCGCAGGCCCTCAGGGACGTAGAGATGCCTCGGGACCCGGGCCATCACTGCGAGCACCGTCGAATCGGTTATGTCCCGGGCCGCGAGGTCCCGGGCAACCATGCGCCGCCGCTCGGAACGGAACTCGTTCTCCGCAGGAGTTTGTCCGATGCACTCCACCGATGCGGCGGCGAGGACCGCGGTCAATGCCGTAAGGATCGAAGCGGGAAAGTCAGGGATTTTCCGCATGGTCGTTCACCTGAGCAGCAGAAGGGGATGGGTCCGGTGACGGGCGCCGCCCCCGTCTGCGGGGTCGAATGTGAGACGAGCGAAGTAAACCCCTGAGGCCGCGGGTGCCCCTGCATCCGTCATGCCGTCCCACCGGACGCGGAAGGAGCCGGCCTGCGCCGCCGTGGTTTCGAACAGGGCGCGAACCCGCTGACCCAGGGTGTTGTACACGATCAACCGCATCCTTCCGGCCCCCCCGGAAAAGGGGATCACCGTCGTCTGGTTGAAAGGATTGGGATAGTTGGGGGCCAGCACAAACGGCAGGCCCCGAACCACCTGCTCCTCCACCGCGGTGATCGCCTCCCCCTCGACCAACCGCGTCGTCCCGTTCGCCTCCAGGTCCCCGAAGCTGTCGAGGCGGCCGCTCGGCCAGAGCACGCGGACCGAGTCCAGGCCGCCGCTCCCCAGCCCGACATGCTGGACCCGGCTGCCCTGCGCCAGGCCGGAGGTTCCGTTGACCTCGCGGACCAGAACCCGCCCGCCGCTGTACACGGAGACGCGCGCGCCGATGGCGTCGGGATTGCTCTCCGTTCCCCGCAAGTCCAGCTTGATCCAGCGGTGCTGGCTGCCGCCGTTCTCGTACAGGCGGTTCGGCCCGCCCTCGTTCACGATGTAAACGTCCTGGTCCCCGTCGTTGTCGCAGTCGGCCAGCAGCACCGCTCGCGAGCGCAAGGTGTCGGCCATGTCGAGCCCCGCGGCTTCGTCGCGAAAGGTGCGGCCGTCCCGGTTCACGTACACGCGGTTGGCTACATGGGCGTTGGTGACGAACAGGTCGAGATCTCCATCGCTGTCGAAATCCCCGAAGGCCGCCCCGGTGCCCACCCCGAAATTCTCGGTGCCGCTCTCGCTTCCGACGTCTTCCAGGGCCGCCAGATCGTTGCGGTACAGGACGCTGCGGGCGTTGAGATTGACGGCGTAGACGTCGATATCGGCGTCGCCGTCGTAGTCGCCGATCGCCATCCCCACGGTTTCGCCTCCATTGCCCAGGGAGATTGCGGTGTATTCCGGTTCGCCCGTCTCCATGTAGAAGATGTCCTCGCCCCCGAACACCCCGGCATAGAGGTCGACGTCGCCGTCGTTGTCGTAATCGGCGAACGCCGCCCCCGCCCCGCTCCAGGCTCGGGAACTGAAGATCCCGCGCACCTTCGAGACATCTTCGAAGCCGCCCCGGGTATCGTTGCGGTACAGCCTGTTCTGCTGTCCCGCCGCAGCCGGAACGAACAGGTCCAGGTACCCGTCCCGGTCGTAATCTCCAACCGCGGCACCGAAGGAGCCGCTCACGACGTCCAGTCCCGCCTGAAGCGAAATGTCCCCGAAGCTGCCGTCCCCCTTGTTGCGGAACAGGCGATCCTGTTCCCCGAGCCGGTTGAACCCCCCCTTGGCGATGAACAGGTCCTGGTAGCCGTCGCGGTCGAAATCGCCGAATACCACCCCGGTTCCGTTCCCCTCGTCGGCCACTCGAGCCGCTTCGGTCGCCTCGGAGAAACCGCGGCCGCCCTCGTTGCGGTACAGCCGGTTGGCCCCGCCCCCGATCGAACCGCCGTTGGAGACGTAAAGGTCGACGTCGCCGTCGTTGTCGTAGTCGGCGAACGCCGCGGCCCAGCCGTTTCCGGGGTCCGCCACGCCGAGGCCGGGGGCGACGTCCCGGAACAGATGCAGGTACTCGGAGGAGCGCCAGCTGTCGTTCCCCGCCACCTCGTCCTCTCCGGTCAGGGCCAGCTCGACCACGTGCTCGCCGCTGCGCGCCGGAGTCCATGCGGGCAGCCGGAGATCGAGGGTGTCTCCCGGGTCAAGGGCCGCCGCTTCCAGGCCGCGGCCGTACTCGAGGCCCCCGTCCAGACCGATCCGCGCCTCGAGCTTTCGGGGATCGGAACGGCGCGATCCGCGGTTGACGATGCGAGCCGCAAGATGCCGCGGCCGCCACGTTCCGGTGCGCGGTCCCGCCAGCAGGGAAACGGAGAGGTCATGGCGGGGAACGGGCTCCTCCACCTCCAGAAGCCCATTCGCCGCGACCCTGTCGAGAATCTGTCGTTGCCCCGAAGGCCAGGCGATGGATATCTGCTCTGCGACAGAATCCCCTCCAAGGCCGAAATGGAGGAGATTGCCCTGCTGCGTTCCCAGCAGGGTGGCTGCGGCCAAAGTGCGGGTTTGCGTGCCTCCGGCCGCCGCCAGGGTGACCCGCGCGCCCAACGGACTGAAACCCTCCCGCGCCCTGAGGCGAACCTCGATCCAGCCCCCCGAGCCGGGGGTCCTGTTCAGCAGCAGCGCGTCCGCTCCGAGAATCCCGCAGAGAAACACGTCGACGTCCCCATCGAGGTCGATGTCACTGGCCGCGACTCCCGCAGCGGTCCGGGTCCTTTGGAGATCCTCAGCGGTCAGGGCGGATTCGCCCACCTCGTCGAACATCCCCGACCTGTCGTTGCGGTAGATGGAAACCGGGGCGCCGACGTTCGTGGTGAGAAGGTCGAGATAACCGTCGTTGTCGAAATCCGACCAGACCCCGCCGAGGCTGGAATGGCCGCCGCCGCCGAGGCCGGTCGCGGAGGTGACGTCCCTCAGGTCCGGCGCCGCATTCTCGTACATCCGGTTGGATTCACCGGCGCCGCTGAGCAGGTACAGATCGGTATCTCCATCGTTGTCGAAATCAGCCGGAAGCGCTCCTATCGCAGGCGACCGGACCGGCAGGTCGAAGCGGTGCGTCACCTGCCGAAAACGGCCCCGGCCATCGTTCAGGTGCAGCATGTCCGGCCAGCCGAAGTTGCTGACGTACAGGTCGAGGGAACCGTCCCCGTCGAAATCGAAACTCGTGGCGCTGGATGATTCGCGGCCTCCCCGCAGGGGACTCTGAAAGAGAGTCTCATCCGAAAAACCCCTGTCGTACGTCCTGAAAAACAACTGGTTCGCGACGACCGTCCGGTACGTGTTGAACTGGTCGAGACGGCCGTCGCCGTCGAAATCAGCGAAGGCGGCGCTCATCGCCGAGGGAGGCTGGAACATCCCGTCCGGCGGATCGACCGCGAAGAAACGGCCATCCCGCTGCCGGTGCAGTTCGTTGGCAGCGTTGTGCACGACGACGTACACGTCGAGACGGCCGTCCCTGTCGAGGTCGGCGAATACCGCACCGAGGGCGCCGTGAGGCCCCTCCCAGAGGGAGCTTGCATCGGAGAAGACGGCATTCCCCTCGTTGCGGTACAGCAGCGCCGGCTCCCCCTCTCCGAGGCGGGTGACGAGGAGGTCGGGCAATCCATCGGCGTCGTAGTCCCCGAAGGCTGCTCCGTTCGCCTCCCCGGTATCGGCGATTCCGGAGGGTCCCGCGTTCTCCACCAGGGAAATGCCGGCGCAGACGGACGGAAGGTGGAGCCGGAGAAACAGCAGGACGACAGTTTTGCCGATCAGCCGGGGCATGTTCCCCTCTTTCCCGTGCCCGCGCCCGGTCGCCCCCTGCAAGCGCCCCAAGCCCGCCCCGCCGGCGGCGCCCCCGCGGCGCTGCTACGCCATAATCCCAGCCCTACCCGGCCGTATACGCCTGCTTGAAGTCCCGGGCCAGCTCCCGAAGCTTGTCGGCGTTGGCCGTATCGGTCGTCTGTTTGCACTTCATCGCGTAGACCAGCATCTGGTGCAGGAGCGCCAGCTTGTTCCTGTAGGCCTCCTGCGCTTCGATTTCCGGGGACGGCAGTTTTATCCGCTGCGTAAGGAAGTACTGCGTTACGATCTCCCGGATGTCGTCGGCGTGCTTCTCCTTGTTGTTCACCCAGCGAGCCACCTGGTTGGCATTGGCGCTGTCCCCGGAAAGCTCGACGATCATCTTCATCGACTTTTCGACGGTCTGGATGTTCTCCTCGATCATCGAAAAGCGAAGCTCGTCGCCGTAAATGCCGCACGGTATTTCGCAGTGCGCCCATAACGCTGCGGTCTGCAGTGCCATTGCCGCCGCGCACGCCGCCGCGATTCTGCGGTAAGTCATTCTTCCCTCCTGTCCTGTCCAAAAAAAACCCCCGTGCGAATGCCGGGGGTTGGTGTGATAAAGAGACCGGGTTCCTTCCGGCTCACGAAGAATCGGAGTCGCCGTTCTCCATTTTGCTGATCTTGTCTCTCAGGCGGGCCGCTTCCTCGTAGGCCTCTTCGGCGACCAGCCGGTCGAGCTGCGCCTTGAGCAGCTCCAGCTCGGACATCTCTCCCTCTTCTACCGCCCCTTCGGCAACCTTCTCGGCTCCGGACTCTTCCCTGACTTCGACCTCGACCAGGGCGGGGTCCGTCTCCTCGCCGTTGCCGCCGGAAACATCCTCCCCCAGGTCGGCGATGTTCAGCATCGCTCCCAGTTCTTTCCCGGCCTCTTCCATCACCTCGGGGCTCATGAAAATCGGGATGGACATCAGCGTCGCGAGGATCATGCCGTCGCTCGGCCTGCAGTCGAGGTAGAAGACATCCTGCTCGGTCTGGACCAGCAGGTAGGCGTGGAAGATATCCTCCTTGAGCGTGTGAACCACGAGTCTGCGAACCTCGCCCTTGACCTTTTCGAGGAGATTCTGAAACAGGTTGTGGGTCAGCGGCCGGGGGAAGGAGACCTGCTGCATCGCCATGACCAGGTACTGGCCCTCCGGCGCCCCTATCGAGATCGGCACGAAGCGGTCCTCCTCTCCCTTGAGTACCACGAGAAATGTCTGGGGAGGGGAGGAGTCCGAGTAGGGATAGATGCGCCAGACCTCTACGGGGATCAGGTGCTCGTCCTGTTTTTTCTCTGGAGACATAACTGGCTGCTAACACTGTGTTTAGCGCGATGCCCCGGAATATACCTCATCCGAGCCGTTAAGCAAAACGAAAGGGACCCCCTGCAGGGGATGCTCCAGACAGCCCGCGGTCAGACGATCCCCGTCTCCTTCAGACTGACGAAATCCCCGGCGGCGATGATGATGTGATCGAGGACTTCGATCCCCATGATCAGGCCCGCCTCGCGCAACCGGTGCGTCAGATCGATGTCGTCCTTGCTCGGCGAGACGTCTCCGGAAGGATGGTTGTGAGCGAGAATGATGCTCGCCGCCGAATGATACACACCTACCTGGAAGACCTCCCGCGGATGGACGATCGAGGCCGACAGGCTGCCGATCGAGATCACTTCCTTGTGGATCACCTGGTTGCGCGCGTTGAGGTAGAGGCAGACGAAGTACTCCTTGCGCTGGTCCTTGATCTCGGCCAGCAGCGGAATCGTCTCTACCGGAGTGCTGATGATGGGCAGCACCCCCAGTCCCTTGTCGAGGGCGCGGCGCGCCAGCTCGAACGCCGCCAGAAGTATGGCCGCCTTCACCTTGCCGACCCCCTTGAGGCGCGACAGCTGCACGAGGTCGAAGGACATCAGCTCTCCGAGATCGTGCTTCTCGACGATTCCCCGGGCGACGTCGAGCACGTTGCAGCCGCGGTATCCCGTCCCCAGGACGAGAGCGAGAAGCTCGCTGTCGCGCAGCGCCTCGACGCCGTCGCGCGCCAGCCGCTCCCGCGGCAGCTGCGACGCTCCCCCTTCTCCTATCGCCATGGCCCCCCTTCCGGCGGTGATGGCGTAGCAAGCCGCCCGCCCCTCCCGCGGCTGATTCCCCGCTGCTGCTGCCCCCCTGCTCGTCCTCGTTTTCATGTTCCGGCTCCGATCGCTTACACGCGACACCATCCGGAAACAGTATCGCGGACTGAGGAACTGCTGCACGGTTTGCAAGCATATCCCGTACCGCTTTGCCCGCTGCCTGGAAGGCCGGTATATTGCGCGCTTTCCCCGCCGCCGCCTCCCGGCTCGCGGCGTTCCCCCGCGCCGGGACGCCTCCATCCGCACTGCAGCCCTCACCCAGGCTCCCGGTGTCCCTCCCTGTAACCGCTTTCAAAACCGGAGCGCGAAGCGCCCGGCCTGAATGCCGATGAAGTCGTGGCTGGCTGTTGTGGGCGATAGCAACACCCCCGAAAAGATGCTTCTGCGGATTAAATCACCGGGTCGTATCGAAACGGCACCCTGATGTTTCCCATGGGATTCCAGACATCGAGCGCGCCGACCCCGGCCGGAGGTGGATGGGTCGCGCCCGCCCTCTCGGGACTGCTGCTGTCGCTGGCCTTTCCGACGGCTCCGGACCACCCGATGGCATGGGCCCACGGCTCCCCCTGGGCCTTCGTCGCCCTGCTGCCGCTGTTCTCCTGCCTACCCCGGCCGGCCTGGAAAGAGGGATTCCGCTGCGGCTGGGTGACCGGCTTCGTCTTCAGCCTCTACAGCCTCTACTGGGTCGCCTTCACCCAGGGGGGCGGACCCGCGGTCGTCGCCGGCACCCTGCTGATGGCCGGCTACATCGGGCTGTTCTACGGTCTGGCCGGCGCCGGGCTGTCCACCGCGGTGAAAGCGTGGCCCCATGCCGGATGGCTGGCCGCGCCGCTGCTCTGGACCGGGGCGGAGTACCTGCTGTCGCTGGGAGAGCTCGGGTTTCCCTGGCTCCTGCTGGGGTCCACCCAGGCGGTTACCGTGGAGCTCATCCAGTACGCCGAGATCACCGGGGTGTACGGCGTGTCCTTCTGGGCGGCTGCGGTCAACGCCGTCCTGTGGTTGACGCTGCGAGCCTCCGGCATGCGGCCGAGGCTGGCCGGCGCCGCGGCGCTGCTCGCGCTGTTCGTCTGTCCCTGGTGGTACTCGACAGCGGTCATCGATTCGACCCCTGGGGAGCGGGGTCTCAGGGTCGGGCTGGTGCAGAACAATCTCGGGCTGGAGAAATGGCACAGCGGCGGCCTGGAGCGCAGCTTCATCACTCTCGAGCAGCTCTCCCGGGCGGCGGCCGCGCAGGGACCGGACCTCCTCGTCTGGCCTGAGACCGCGGTCCCCTGCCAGTTGCGCACCCGCGCGGACTGCCGCAGCCGCGTCGAGGAGCTCGTCGCCGAGCTCGGGGTGCCGGTCCTGACCGGCGCCTCGGACGCCGACCCGCACACCCGGGAGCCCTACAACGCCGCTTTCTACTTCGCCAGGGACCGTCCGCCGCAGAGGTACGCCAAGATGCACCTGGTGCCGTTCGGCGAGCGCACTCCTTTCATGGACCACGTGCCGCTGCTGCGGGAAATCGACTGGACCGCCCTGACCGGGGACCTCGGCCCGGCCGAGTTCGCCCGCGGGCGGGAGCGCACCTTGTTCGAGCACCCGCGCGGCGACTTCGCGGTGCTGATCTGCTTCGAGTCGGTGTTTCCCGACCTGGTGCGCCGCCACGTCGCCGCCGGCGCCGACTTCCTCGTCGTGATCACCAACGACTCCTGGTTCGGCCGCACCGCCGGTCCCTACCAGCACGCCCAGCTGGCGGTGTTCAGGGCGGTCGAGAACCGCACCGCCATCGCCCGTTGCGCCACGAGCGGGGTCTCACTTTTCGTCGACCCGTACGGCCGCACCTCGCAGTCGACGCCGGTCTTCACCGAGGCGCACGCCGTCGGCGGCCTCGCCACCGGGTCGCGCCGGACCTTCTACAACCGCCGCGGCGACCTGTTCGCCCGGCTCGTCACCGCCGCGGCCTTCCTTGCGGCAATGGCCGCCATCCCGCTCTCCAGGCGGGCCGTCTGAGGAGCTGGAAACCGGGAAAGGAGAGCGGGAATCAGCTCTCCCGGGCGGCGGCGAATCTGCTGAAGGAACCGGTTCGGTGGCAGATGGTCCGGGTGGCGGGACGCACCGTCGGGCGGGTCATTGCGAACGCATCCTCTGCTGATACTCCTTGATTTCCTGCCAGGTCAGATCCGGATCGGAGTAAACAGCGTGGGAGCGGGCCTCGCGCTCCTGAATCTCCCTGCCCTTTTCCAGCACGGTTCCGGGGTCGTCCCCCGCCGGGATCTTCACCACTCCGTCCCGGTCGGCGGCGACGATTTCCCCGGGGTGGATCAGGAGCTCCTTCACGGCGACCGGCTGATTGCAGCGCACCAGGCTGAACACGCCGTGACCCGGGACGAGGCCGGTTCCCCAGACCGGAAGGCCCACCCGTTCGATTCCGTCCAGATCCCGTATCGAGCCGTCGACGACGATACCGGCGACCCCCAGCCGCTTGTGGAGGGCGGCCATGCCGTCTCCCAGCGACGCGCCGCGGCCGCAACGGGTGTCGACGTCCTTCATGACGGCCACCATCGGGCCCGGCGACTGGTCGAGGCAGTCGTAATATTCGTGCCATGCCAGAGCGGGTCCGTCCGGGTCCTGGGTCGTCAGCTCGCAGGTGACCGCGTAACCGACGGCCATGCCGAGCTTCGGCAGCATGCACTGCATTCCGGGACCCATGTAGTTGAAGGGCACTCCGCCCTGGTCCTCGAGCTGGCGTCCGCCCTGGCTGGCGCCGCGCGCCTCGACAACGGCGTTGAAAATCGTTGCCGTGTCGAGCTGTCGGAGGCCTTCGAAAACCTCCGGTGACACCTGTTTCATCTCCCTGTCTCCTGTCCATGGCAGGGCGTCCGTCCGACATACGGTCGAAAGCCGGCAGCTCCACCGTGATCCGGCTCTCAAGATAGCGAACACGCATGCGCTGCGGGCGATTCCGACGAGGCTGCCGCCGGATGCCCGGATTTACCGGAGCTCTTCGACCGCGCGTCCATCCAGCGGACCGCCGATCCTTCGGTGAGTGCGGCGGTAAACTGACGAAGGCGCTACGGCCGGCCCCTCCCATCCCCGGGAAATCGCCCCCTGTCGAGGGCGATCCCTTAGCCGGCCCCCGGCATGGGTGCTATTTTCCACAGGCCCACTCGCATAGTCGCCCCTTCGTTGCGGCATCACAATTGCCGGCATGGGGAAGACCCTCGCTGCGCGCGGAAATGACTGAAGCGGAAACCAGGAAGTGGAGATCCGGATAGACCCCGAAAACACTCAAGGCGAAGCGGACGGCGACCTGGCCGCCCAGCTCGCCGCCGCCCTTCCGGGGCACCGCTTCCCCGGCCCCTGACCGATGTCGGACGAAACCACGAACGAGCAGGAACTCACAACCCCCGAAGAGGAGGTGGAGGGGAACGAAGAGAACGCCAGGGAGATGCCGTTTCTCGACCATCTCGAGGAGCTTCGCTGGTGTATCCTCAAGGCCCTGGCCGCGGTCCTCGTCGGAGCGCTGGTCTGCTTCGTTTTGAGCGACCCCATCGTCGAGATCCTCACCTACCCGTACGAGGAGGCGGTGATCAGCATGCAGACCGCGAGAGCCACCGGCCCGGTCGAAGCGGTGCGCGGCCTGCTGCTGCGCTGGTGGGACACGGGGTTCTCCCCCGCACTTCCGGATACCACCGTTGCCGAGGCGGCCCCGGCGATCCCGCCGGGACGCCGGCTGCAGTCGCTGCGCCCGATGACCTATTTCTTCGTCACCCTGCAGATCGCCATCATCGGCGGCCTCGTGCTCTCGCTTCCGGTGGTCTTTCACCAGCTCTGGCGTTTCGTCGCCCCCGGGCTCCTCGCCCGCGAGCGCCGGCTGCTCCTCCCGGTCGCCGGGCTCAGCGTCCTCTGCTTCGGCTGCGGCGGCATGATCGCCTACTGGATCGTCCTCCCCCTCGGGCTGAGGTTCTTCCTCGGGCTCGAACCCCCGGACATGACCTCCCAGTGGGCGGTGGACGAGTACGTCGGTTTCGTGCTGCGGCTGCTGCTCGGGTTCGGCCTGGTGTTCGAGCTTCCGGTAGTAACCCTGGTGCTGGCCAAGATGGGGGTCGTCACACCGGAGCTGATGCGCCGTTTCAGACGCTACGGAATCATCGCCATCTTCCTGCTCGCCGCCATCTTCACCCCGCCCGACCCGCTGTCGCAGCTGCTGATGGCGCTGCCCCTGCTCGGGCTCTACGAGATCAGCATCTGGGTCGCCAAGGTGGCGTCGCGGCCGAAGCCCGACCCCGATTCCTGAGATCCCGCAGTCCGCCTCAAAGGTCCTGCTTCTCCTCCCGGCCGCTTCCGCACCTGTGACCGCCCGGCCGCTGCCCGGGCGGGGGCAACCCCTCCCGGCTGGCTGGGAAATCGCGGGGCCGCCTATATTCCCTCGCCGTTTTCACGGATCGCACATTCAACGTCCACAGGAAAGCAGAAAGGGGCGCGTACAATGGCGGCAGACAGGACGCGGATAGGCTTTATCGGGTACGGCCAGATCGGCAACGCCGTACACCGGATGATCGATGCTTCCGACCAGGGTATGGAAGTCGTCTTCGTGCACGACCAGGACACCGGCAGGCTCGCCGACCTTCCCGACGGCCTGGCGCTGGAGGATCTCGGCGACTTCGCCGGCCGCCGGGCCGACCTCGTGGTCGAGATGGCGCACCCGGAGGTGACCCGCCGCTGGGCCGAAACGATCCTCCGGGAGACCAACTACATGCTGATCTCGGTAACGGCGCTGGCCGACGAGGAGGTCGAGAGGAAACTCGGCGAAACCAGCGTCGCCAACGGGACGCGGGTGTTCATCCCCCACGGAGGGGTGGTCGGCATGGACGCGCTGCTGGAAAACCGCGACGTCTGGGAGTCGGTCGACGTCGTCATGAAGAAGCCGCCCCACAACGTCGACTGCGCCAACGCCGGGGTCGACCCGGACAGCATCACCGAGGAGACCTGCCTCTACGACGGGCCCACGCGCGGCATCTGCCCGCTGTTCCCCCGCAACGTCAACACCCACGCCTCCATCGCCTACGCCGGCATCGGCTTCGACCGCACCCACTCGGTCATGCTGGTCAATCCGGAGTGGAACACCGCCACCGTCGCCATCCAGGCCCGGGGCCCCGCCCTGGAGCTCAACGTCGAGCGCGTCGAGAGCATCTCCGGGGTCACCGGGGCGAGCACCCCGGCCTCGATCTACAACACGGTGCAGATGATCGGCTCGACCGGTCCCGGCATACACCTGCGCTGAAGGCATGAAGGCATTCGCCCGGATTCCCTCGGAGCTGCCGCGGTCGGGGATCCGGGAAATCATGGACCTCGCCTGGGCGACCGAGGGGGCGATCCACCTCGAGGTCGGCCAGCCTGACTTCGACACCCCGGAACACATCGTCGAAGCGGCCTGCCGCGGCGCCCGCGAGGGCCACACCCGCTACGTGCCGAACGCCGGAATCGACGACCTGCGCGCCGCCGCGGCCCGCTACATCGAACGCGGCACGGGGGTGACCACGGCCACGGAGCAGATCCTGGTCACCCAGGGGGCGGTGCTGAGCGCCGCGACCGCCTTCCTCTCCCTGCTCGAGCCCGGCGACGAGGTGCTGCTCCCGGATCCGGGCTGGCCCAACTACGCCATGGCGGTGTCGCTGTTTCACGGCAGGCCGGTCTTCTACGACCTGCGCCCGGAGCGCAGCTTTCTCCCCGATCTCGACGAAATGGAGTCCCTGGTGTCGGACCGCACCAGGCTGCTGCTGCTGTGCAACCCCTCCAATCCCACCGGACAGGTGCACGACCGGTCACTGACCGGTCAGCTGATGGAGTTCGCGCGGAGGCACGACCTGTGGGTGCTGTCCGACGAGATCTACGGGGAGATCGTGTTCGACGGGGACCACGCCAGCGCCCTGCCGCACGACGCCGACGAACGCCTGATCCTGGTGACGGGGATGTCGAAGAGCTTCGCCATGACCGGCTTCCGCGTCGGTCTCACGCGGGCGCGGGCCGACTACATCGAGCTGGCTGCCAAGCTGCAGGAGCCCCTGGTCTCGTGCGGCGTCGGGTTCGCGCAGAAGGCCGCGGTCGCCGCCCTCGAGGGGCCGGACGATTGCGTGCGCGCCATGTGCGGGCAGTACCGGGCGCGGCGGGACCTCGCCCTGGGGATCCTGCGCGAGTACGGCCTCTACCGCTACACGCCGGGAGGGGCCTTCTACCTGCTCGTCGACATCTCCTCCACCGGCCTCGATTCCCACTCGTTCGCCCTGCGGCTGATTTCCGAGCACAAGGTCGCGGTGGCCCCGGGGAGCACCTTCGGGAACATGTGCGCCGACCACGTGCGCATCTCCATCGCCTCCCCTGAGGAGCTGATCGGCGAAGGCCTGCACCGGATCTGCCGCTTCATCCGCGAGCTGAGCCCGTCATAACGCCGTTCTGGCCGGCCCGGGCAACCCTGCGTCCAGGATCCCCCCCGGGCACGAAGGCGTTGTCCTGAGCCGCAGGCCCCGGCCAGATGCCTCGGCAGCGGATCCGGAGGGCGTCAGCTGTATCGGGAGAGATCGCCGTCGGAGCCGAGGCGGTCGAGCACTTCCTTGACCCGCTGGGCCTGGTCCTTGCGGCATACGAGGAGGGCGTCCTCGGTGTCGACGACGACGAGATCCTCCACCCCGACGAGGGCGATCAGCTTCTCCCGGCCGCCGTACGCGGTGACGCGGCGGGCGTCGATGGCGAGAACGGTCCCGGAGAACAGGTTGCCGTCCTCGTCCGCGGGCAGCACGTCGGTCAGGGCCGCCCAGCTGCCGACGTCCCCCCAGGCGAACTCCCCTTCCAGGGCCGCCACCCGGGGGGCGCGCTCGAGGACCGCGTGGTCGATGGAGATCGACGGCAGCCCGGGGTAGAGATCGGCGATCGCCGCCTCGGGAGATCCGGCCGCGGCAGCCTCGCGGATCGCAGCGAGGGCGGGGAAGATCTCCGGCTCGAAGCGCTCGAACAGCTCGAGAACCGCGGCGGCCTTCCAGACGAACATGTTGGAGTTCCACAGGTAGCCGCCGCTTTCGACGTACTGCGCGGCCGCCTCCGCGTCCGGCTTCTCCCTGAACTCCGGCACCCTGTAGACCGCCCTGCCCGAGACCGCGCAGAGCACCTCCCCCTTGCGGATGTACCCGTACCCGGTCTCGGGCCGGGTCGGCACGACGCCGATGGTCAGCAGGAAACCGGGGTGCTCCTCGACCGCGGCTTCAGCGGCCTTCAGCAGGCGCCGGAACTCCGCGGGATCCCCGATGAAATGGTCCGACCCGAGGCTGGCGACGACGCAGCCCGGGTAGCGGCCCTCGAGCAGGGCGCACTCCAGGCCCACCGCGGGCCCGGTGTTGCGCAGCGCCGGCTCGACGATCAGCTGCCCGGGACCGAGGTCGGCGAGGTGCTCGCGCACGAAGCCGGCGGTCGCCTCTCCCGTCGACACGAAGAGGTCCTCGGCGGAGGCGAGCGGGCGCACGCGGGCTACCGCCTCCTGGATCATGCTGCGCGGCCCGGTCATGGCGTGGAACTGCTTGGGCCGGCGCCTGCGGCTGAAGGGCCACAGCCTGGTGCCGGCTCCCCCGGCCCTGACGACGAATTTCACCGGCAGCCTCCTCCCGGCGGCGAAGCCGCCAGGCACTTGGTGGGGCGGCTCGCCCGGACCGCCGCCTCTCCCCCGGCGGCCACCAGGGCGGTCTCTCCGAGGCCGAGGCGGCCGTCGCTGCCGTCGCCGGCCGCGTACTGCAGCGGCCCCCCCTCGATGACGGTCACGGAGAGAAAGGAGTCCCCTGCCGCCAGCCGCCCGCCGCGCTCTGCGACTGCGTGGAGATCGAGGTCGAAGCGCTCCGACCGCACCAGTTCCCTGCACCCCCCCGGCGGCCGGGTCTCCACCCGGAACGGGGCCGGGGCCGCCTCCCCGAATGCGATCACCTCCAGTCCGCGGTCGACGTGGAGCTCGCGCGGCTTGCCGTCCGCTCCGGCGCGGCCGTAGTCGTAGAGGCGGAAGGTGACGTCGCTCGACTGCTGGATCTCGTAGATCATGATGCCGGCGCAGGCGGCGTGGACGACCCCCGGGGGCACGAACACCACCTGGTCCGGGCAGGCGTCGTGGAACTCCACCGTTTCGAGGGCGCGCCCCTGCTCCAGGGCCCGCGAGAACTCCTCCCGGGTGACCCCGTTCTTCAGGCCCGCGGCGAAACGGCCGGTGGTCGCCCCCAGCATGTACCACGCCTCCATCTTGCCGAAGCGGTCGAGACCGCGGCTGCGGGCGTACTCGTCGTCGGGGTGGACCTGGAGCGACAGGTCGGCGCCGGCGTCGATCAGCTTGACGAGCAGCGGGAAGCGACCTTCGCTGGCCTCCCAGGCGGGGCCTCCGACCAGCTGTTCTCCGTACTCCTCCAGCAGGCTCGGCAGGGAGCGGCCGCCAAGCGGCCCGGAGGCGACGCTGCTCTCCATGCCGGGATAGGCAGACAGCTCCCACGACTCCCCTATGAGGGCGCCGGGAGGCAGCTGCTTGCCGTACTGCTCGAGGCGCCGGCCGCCCCAGACCATCTCGCGCAGGAAGGGGCGCATCGGCAGGATTTGGGGAAGTGGAATGGACATGGAGAGACGGTTGGGGATGGCAGACCGACCGCTCATCCGCGGCGGGGCCGAAGGACTCGAAAGGGACTGCCTGACAAGGGAACACCACGCCCGACGGCGACCCGGCGGGCCGGGATGCCCGGACGTCCGGGTTTCACGGTAGATCGGGCCGCATACCGGGAGCCGCGAAAATGTACGTTGGCCCATGCCCAGCCGACAGCGCCCGCCCACCTCGCGGGGGGCGCATGAGAGAGCGATTCGGTGGATGCCCCGAAGGGCCGTGCCGGCCGCCTCGACTGGTTTCGCCGCTCCTGGAGCTGAAGGGCAAGCGCCTGAAGCGGCCCCCCAAGGGTCCGTCCCCCGCCGAAGCCATGCCCGCCGCATGGGTTGGATCGCCGAGGGCAGGTTTCTGCGGGAGGAGGTCCCGATCAGGGGTGGCCCTTCCCGGTTCCTGTTTCGTTTGCCCGGCCGCCCGATAGCCGCATATTCAAAACTCACCAACCCTGCGGTTGCCCTCTCGTCGCGAAAACGGGAGCCACCTATCATGACCCGATTCCTGTATGCCGCGTTCCTCTGCCTGCTGCTCGGGGCCCCGGCCGCCCGCGCCTGCGGCGGCTTCTTCTGCACCACCTTCCCGATGAACCAGGTGGCGGAGAACATCCTCTTCATTCAGGGAGAGGGCACCGTCACCACCCACGTCCAGCTCCTCTACAGCGGCACCGCCTCGGACTTCGCCTGGATCCTGCCGCTGCCTTCGGTGCCGGAGCTGGCCGTTAGCCACAACCAGATCTTCACCCAGCTGCAGTTGGCCACCCAGCCCTTCTTCCAGTTGAACTTCGAAGAGCAGGAGGAGTGCGGCTTCGGGCCCATTGTCTTCAGATCCGATGACACAATGGCCACGGCCGAGTCCGCTGAGGTCGAGGTGGTTGCCCGGGAACAGGTCGGCCCGTACGACACCGCGGTCATCACCTCCGAGGATCCAGAAGCCATCGTCGACTGGCTCGTCGACAACGACTACCAGCTCGGCGACCTCGGGGTCCCGCTCCTGACCCCCTACGTCGAGGAGGGGTTCTACTTTCTCGCGCTCAAGCTCGCCGCCGAAAGCGAGGTCGGCGACCTGCAGCCGATCGCCATGACCTACGCCGCCGAGACGCCCGGCATCCCGATCCGCCTCACCGCGGTGGCAACCGAGCCCGATCTCGGGGTCCTCGCCTGGGTCCTGGCCGAGCACCGCGCCATCCCGGAGAACTACCTGCACGTGCAGATCAACGAGGCCCTGGTCGACTGGTTCAGCGGCGGCTTCAACTATCCCGAGGTCGTCACCCAGGCAGCCAACGAGGCCGGGGGCCAGGCCTTCGTAACCGACTACGCCGGCCCCAGCAGCATCGTCGGCGATTTCGTCTTCTCGGTGTTCGATCTCGAGGAGCTGCGCGGAAAGACGCACCCGGCCGACTTCCTCGAAGCCGCCCTGCGGCAGGGCTTTCCCCGCGACGCCCAGATGCAGACCCTGATCCGCCGCCACATCCCGATGCCGGCGGCGGTGCTCGAGGAGGGGGTGCTGGAAGTGGTGTTCGGCGGGGACCGCGATGCCCGGGACGAGGCGCGGGAAGAGGGCTGGCTGCAGGACATTGCCGAGAGCTCCTTCTACAACAACATGCGCGCCTACGACCAGTGGACGGCGGATCTCGACTTCGACCCCGGAGCCCTGGCCGACGACCTGGAGCGGATCGTCGTCGAGCCGCTGGAAGACATGCAGGAGGTTTTCGACCAAAAACCATACCTCACCCGGCTCTACACCACCCTTTCCGCCGACGAGATGACCGTGGACCCGATGTTCGACTACAACCCCGACCTGCCCGGGGTCGGCAATGTCCGCGAGGCGGAGGCGCGCTGGGACTGCGGCGGCTCCCAGGACACCCCGATCGAGGAATGGGAACTGATCGTCACCCTCGCCGACGGCCGCGAGGTTCGCTCCCGCCCCTTTGAAGACGGCGGCCCGCGGCCGTTCGCCGAACCGGCCGCCGCCACGGTCGAGCAGCTCCGCACCTCCGGGCCGCCGGAAGTCCTACGCCGTCCGACCGCGGTCGAGACCGCCAGCTCCCCGGCGTCGACTCCCGCGGACTGGGCCCTCCTGCAGAACTACCCCAACCCCTTCAACCGGGGAACGGTCCTCTCCTTTCACGCCCCCCGCCCGGCCGAGGCCGCCCTCCACGTCTACAACCTCCGGGGCCAGAAGATCCGCACCCTGTTTCAGGGACCGGTCGCCGCCGGCCACCGGAAGGTCCACTGGGACGGGCTGGACCTGAACGGCCGGCTCGCGGCCAGCGGCGTTTACCTCTACCGCCTGGAGACCGGGGCCGTCGAGCTGACGCGCAAGCTGCTCTTCCTGCGTTGAATTCCCCAAGCCGTGGATCCAGCAAGCGCGCGCGGGAGTCTGAGATTGCAGTGCCAGCGCACCCGGTTTCGCGCGAATCCGGCGCTTTGGTTCGCACGCCTGCTCAGGCGAGCTGGCACCGGCATCCCGACATGCGCCGCAGACCGCCGACCGAAGAGGCGAAGGCATGACCGCACCCTACCGCGACATCCTCGAACAAATCCGGCTGGCCTTTCCGCAACCGGTGTCCGACCCGATCCACGACTCCTATTTCGTGCACTCGATCATGCGCGCCCTCGACCAGGTAGACGCGCTGAAGTCGCACCTGCCGATCCTCGGTTCGGTTATTCCGGGGGATTTCGCCGAGGCGCGCAAGGCGGCCCTGCCGCCCGGGACCTCCTCGATCGAGGAGGTCACCTCCGATCTCGTCGGCTACCTGCAGGGCATGACGATCTTCGGCCATCCCCACACCCAGCAGAACGTCATTCCGCCGCCGACCATCCCCAGCCTCATCGGCGTCCTGCTCTCGGCGCTGCACAACCCCAACGTCGCCTGGGACGAGTACAGCCGCCTCGTGGCGCTGGCCGAGGTCGAGGCCGCCGGCATCACCGCCCGGCTGGTCGGGTACGACCCGGAACAGGCGAGCGGCGTGTTCACCTTCGGGGGCACCGGAACCACTCTCTACGGGGTGAAGATCGGCCTCGAAAAGGCCTGCCCGCAGGCGATGCACAAAGGGGTGTCCGAGGACGCGGTCCTGCTGGTCTCCGAGGCCGGGCATTACTGCGCCGCCAACATCGCCGGGTGGCTGGGAATAGGTACGGACAACCTGATCGTGGTTCCGACGACCGCGGAAAACGAAATGGACCTCGCCGAACTCGGGCTGGCTGCCCGCAAAGCGCTGGCGGAGGGCAGGAAGATCGCCGCCATCATCGCGACGCTCGGGACCACCGACGCCTTCGGCCTCGACGATCTGCAGGAGATCGCCGCCCTGCGGGACAGCCTGGTCGAGGAGTTTGAGCTGCCCTACTCCCCGCACATCCACGCCGACGCCGTCATCGGCTGGGCCTGGTCGGTTTTCAACGAGTACGACTTCGAGGGCAATCCCCTGGGGTTCCGCCCCCGCACGGTGCGCGCCCTGGCCGGCGCCCGCCGCCGCATTCGCCACCTGTCCCTGGCCGACTCCCTCGGCGTCGACTTCCACAAGACCGGCTTCGCCCCCTACGTCTCCAGCCTCGTGCTGGTCAGGAACCGCGACGACCTGCAGCTGGTGACGCGGCCCCAGGAGCAGATGCCCTACCTCTATCATTTCGGCAACCACCGTCCCGGCATGTACACCCTCGAAACCTCGAGAGCCGGGACCGGGCCCCTGTCCGCCCTGGCCAACTTCCGCCTCTTCGGGGAGCAGGGACTGCAGGCGGTGCTCGGGCACCTCGTCGAGATGGCCCAGCTCCTGCGCGAGCATCTCGAAGGGCACGAGGGCACCACCGTGCTCAACAGGGACAACTTCGGCACGGTGACGCTGTTTCGCGCCTATCCCCCCGGGGTCGATACCTTTGCCATCAAGGGCCGGGAGTTCGACGACCCGGCCTGGCGGGACAGCCTGCTCGCCGGCAACGAGTACAACCGCAAGGTTTCCGACTACGTGCACGAGGAGGCGATGGCCGGGCGCGGCGTCGTCATCTCCCATACCGACTGCTACCGGCACACCAGCTACCAGGAGCCGATCGTCGCCCTCAAATCCTACATCCTGTCCCCGTTCGTCGACGAGGAGCACATCGAAGCGGTCGTCGCCAAGCTCCTCGAGGCCCGGGAAAAGATCGGCGCGGGCGACCAGTGACCTGTCCCGGAAAGGGAGATTCAGGAGCCGGCCGCCCGGGATGGACCGGGGATGGCAGGAAATTGACAGGGCACGGTACGAACTCCCCTGCCCCCCGCACCGGGGGCCGGTTGAAGAACCGGCAACCAGCCAGCACCGGACCGCCATCTGAAGAAGGAGACCGGATCCCGTGTCGAACTTCCAGCACCTGACCGCGGAGCTCGAGGAACTCGCCCGGGGCCTCGCGCAGAACCTGTCGGGGACCGCCCCCCGGATCGCCGGCGCCGTCGCCCTGGTGCTGCTGGGCCTGGTGCTCGCCTTCCTTGCCCGAACCCTCAGCAGGCGGCTGCTCGCCGGGCTCGACCGCCTCGTTCCGGGCCTGCGGCGCCTCGCGCGCGGAGCCGACCTGCAGGACTCGGCAGGGCGCACGGCGGGCCGGGTCCTCTTCTGGATGGTTCTGCTCTTCTTCATCACCGCGGCCACCGAAGTCATGGGGCTGCCGGTGATCTCGGTCTGGCTCAGCGGCATCGTCCTCTACCTGCCCCGGCTGCTGGCGGCCGTCCTCATCCTGTTCGCCGGCCTCCTCGGCGGCCACTTCATCCGGGATCTCATCGCCTCGACCGGGATCGCCTACGCCAGCGCCCTCGGGCGCTTCGGACAGGTGTCGATCCTGGTAGTGAGCGCCCTGATCGCCGTGGACCAGGCGGGGCTGAACGTCGACTTCCTGACCAGCGTCCTGCTCCTCGTGCTCGGCAGCGCCCTGCTCGGAACCGCCCTGACCTTCGCCCTCGGGGCCCGCAGGACGGTGGCCAACATCCTCGCCTCCTACTACCTCCAGAAGACCTACCGGGTCGGCCACAGGGTGCGGGTCGGGGACTTCCAGGGGGAAATCGTCGACATAACCGCCACCTCGGTCCTGCTGGAAACCGGTGAGGGACGGGTTTCGGTGCCTGCCTCCCTCTTCAGCGAGCAGGCGTCGATTCTGCTGGTCGAGAAGACGTAACAGGGATGGACGGCTCGACCCTGATCCACCGCTTCGTCCGCGGCCACGTCCACCAGGCCGCCCGGGTGCTGGAGAACCGCTCGCTCGACGAGCTGGTAGCCTTCTTCGAGAACATCCCGGCGGAGCTCGCCGCCTCCCTCCTCAACACCATGGAGGCGAGCACGGCGGCAGGCTGCCTCGAGCGCATGGATCCCAGCCGTGCCGCCGGGGCCCTGGCCGAAGCGCCCATGGAGCGGGCGGCCCTGCTCCTGCGCCGCCTGCTCCCCGGGACCCGGGATGCGGTCCTGCAGCGGCTTGCGCCCGAACCGCAAGGACACCTCCGGCTCCTGCTGCGCTGCCGGGAGGATACCGCCGGGGCCCTGATGGAGCCCAGGATCTACACCCTGCCTGCCGAGGTATCGGCCGGGGAAGCCCTGGCCCGGGTGCGCTCGAACCCCGAGCGCGCTTCCCACTTCCTGTACGTGCTCGAGCGCGACCAGACCCTGGCCGGGGTCCTCACCCTGCGGGAGCTGCTGACGGCCGGGGAGGATGCCGGGGTCGCCGCCCTCATGCAGCGGGACGTGGTCTGCCTGCGCATGGCGGATTCCCTCGCCTCGGTGCTGGTCCATCCCGCATGGAAGGAGTTCCACACCCTCCCCGTTATCGACGACAAGGGCCGTTTCGCCGGGGCCCTGCGCCACAGGACCCTGCGCCAGCTTGCCGACCCCGGGCAGCGGCCCGCACCGATCGACCAGGCCGGGACCGCCCTCGGGGAGCTCTACCGCATCGGCCTGTCGGCGCTGGTCAACAGCGCCATCGGCTCGGAGGGCCCGGAGAAGCCGGTTTCCAAAAGCGCCGATCCCTAGTGCCCCGGCGGCCTCTTCTCCAGAGCAACTTCATCAGCGGGCTGTCAGACCTGCCCTCCCGATCCGGAACCGGCTCGCTTTTCGTGGCGGAGCTGGGCGATTTCGGCACCGGCGATGAAGACGACGGAGGCGAAGTAGAGCCACAGGGCCACCGCCACCGACAGGAAATAGGCTCCGTACAGGTACCCGATGGAAGCGGCATGGCCGAGGTAATAACCGAAGAGCCATTCGGCGAGCTTCCACAGCAGGGCGGCCCAGAAGGCGCCGGCAGCAAGCTCCTTCATCCGCGGCCGCTTCCGGGGGACCAGCCAGTAGAGGCCGAGGAAGACCCCGAAAATCAGGCCCAGGGAGGCGAGGCCGTAGAAGTAGCCGATGTACGAGTGCAGGGGGGACAGGACGGTGTTGAGGACCGCGGCGAGAATGGGAAGGGAAAGGACCGACAGCAGGAACGCGCCCAGGGCCAGCAGCACCAGGGCGATATCCTTCGCCTTGCCCACCGCGGCGGGAAGGGCCATGAGCAGGATGCCGAACCGGCGCTCTGGAGTTTCCTCTCCCGTCTCCTCCGGCTCACCAGTCTCCGGGGTCCCCTTTCCCGACAGCCTCGCCGGCAGGTTGCCCTCCTTCCCCGAGGCCTGGAAGACGGCATTGAGCACGGTCCGCATGCTGCTGAACAGGCCGCTGGCGCTGAACAGCAGGATCGCCAGGCCGGAAACCCCGTACGCCTCCTTGAACTCGACGACGCCGGGGATGCGCGAGAACAGGACTTTTTTCAGGAACGCGGCCTCTTCCTCGTACGGGATGAACACCTGCAGGGTCACGTCGATCAGGCGGGCCATGGAAGCCTGGTCCAGGACCAGTCCGAGCACCAGGAAGACGAGGAAGACCAGGGGGACCAGGGTAATCAGGGTGGCGAAGGCGAGGCCGCCGGCCAACAGGAAGAGGTGGTTCCCGCTCATCCTGACCAGCAGACCCCCCAGGTAGTAGGTTGGGAAACCCTGCTTGATCGGCTGTTTCTCCATGGGACATTTTCCCCGGTGTCGGTCTGATTTAAGGCCATCAATTGTACACAACGGTTCGATCCGAGGAGAGAGGTAAGGATGAACAGTGAAACCGCGGCATCCCAGGCCCTCATCGAGGAGTTCTTCCGCCTCCACCCCGGCGAGGCGGCCCGGGCCCTGGCCGCCACTCCCGTCCCCGAGGCCCTGCGGCTGCTCGAAGCCGGGACAGATGCCGCTGCGCCCCAGGTCTTCGAGCGGGTCGACCCGGACCGGGCGGTCGAGCTCGTCGAGGGAATGGAGGACGACCTGTTCCGGCGGCTGTGGCGGGGGATGGATCCGGGAGTCGGCTCCGCCCTCCTTTCGCGGCTGGAGGAGGAAACCCGCGCCGGCCGCCTCGCCGCCCTGCCTGAGGGGCTTGCCCGGGAAATGGAGGAGCTGATGAGCTACCCCGCCGAATCCGCGGGCGGGCTCATGGACACCGCGGTGACCGTCTTCAGCGCCGAAGAAACCGCCGGGGAGGCGCTCGACCGCATCCGCTCATTCCCGGAGCGGCGCGTTCACGATCTCTGCGTCGCCGACTCCGACGGGCTGCTGACCGCGGTGCTGCCCCTGCAGGAAGTGGCCGTCGCCCAGCCAGGGGACCGGCTGGGGGCACTGGCCAGGGGAGCGCCGGTCTGCGTGCAGGCGATGTCCTCCCGGGAGGAAGTGGTCGAGCTGCTCGAGACCCACAAGCTGGCCTCCCTGCCGGTGGTCGGGTTCGAGGGCCGGCCGCGTGGGATCATCCGCCACGACGCCCTGGTGGAGGCCGTGCAGCAGGATGCGACCGAAAACCTGCAGACCATGGTCGGGGCCGGCGCCGACGAGCAGGCCCTTTCGCCCCCATGGCTGGCGGTGCGCAAGCGGCTGCCCTGGCTGCAGGTCAACCTCGCCACCGCCTTTCTCGCCGCCTCGGTGGTCGCCCTGTTCGAGGGCACCATAGCCCGGTTCACGGCCCTGGCGGTCTTTCTCCCGGTGGTGGCCGGCCAGGCTGGCAACACCGGGGCCCAGTCCCTGGCGGTGGCCATGCGCGGGCTCGCCCTGCGCGAGTTCAGGCCGCGCGCATGGTTCCGGGTCGCCCGCAAGGAGCTGCTGGCCGGGCTGGTCAACGGGGTGGCGGTGGCGGTGACCACCTCCCTGGCGGCCTACCTCTGGTCGGGAACGTTGGGGTTGCCGCTGGTGATCGGCACGGCCATGGTCTTTTCCATGGCGATGGCGGGCCTGACCGGGGCGCTCATCCCCGTGGTTCTCACGGTCCTTGGCAAGGATCCGGCCCAGTCCGCTTCCATCGTGCTGACGACGGTCACGGACGTGCTGGGGTTCCTCAGCTTCCTGGGGCTGGCCACCTTGATGGCGGTGACGTTCGGGGTGTCCCTGTAGCGAAGAAGGCGGGGGCGGACGAAGGCAGCTGATTCAGAGGGCCGGAAAACCGGAGCAGGGGATCCGGGCCCTTCGCTGTTCTCCTTGCTGAAAATGCCTCCCAAAGCATTGCGGTCAGGATAACCTTCCAGCCCTTTTTTTCAGGGCGATAATCAGGCCACGAGAGACAAGCGAATGAAATGGACGTTGGCAGCGGCAGCGTTGGCACTGGCGTTGGCCAGGGGCACGGCGGCAGCCCCAGGGCAACCCGGGGCGCGCCTGGCCGACCGTCCGGGCGAGAACATCGCGCTCGGGGCGACCTGCACGCTGGAGCCGGGGCCGAACTACGGTCTGTGCACCGACCCCGGCGACACCGGGCAACTGACGGACGGCGTGTACACGGACGGCTATTTCTGGACGCAGCTGTCGACGGTGGGGTGGCAGGAGAGGACGCCTTCGATCCTGACGCTGGACCTGGGTACCGTCAAGCCGATACGGGGAGTCTCTTTCAGCACGGCGGCGGGGTTCGCGGACGTGAGGTGGCCGCTGACGATCCGCATCCTCACCGCGGGTGAAGACAGGGAGTTCCACGAGATCGGGGACCTGGTGGAGTTGAGCGCGCAGCAGCACGGCCCGCCCGTACCGGAGAAGGCGAGCGATGCCATGTGGGCCCGTGAAGGGATGCGTTTCACCGAGGCGGAGATACATGACCACTTCGACCGGCACCGGGACCGGTACTCGCAGGACCAGGTCACGCCCGAACTGCGCGAGAGAATCATCCGCGATCTCCACGAACAGCGCGCTGCCGGGTACGGGACCTATCGGTACTGGACGGACCGGTTGCGGACGCAGGGACGCTATGTCAGCCTGGTGGTGTGGAACGAGCCTTACACTTTCGTCGACGAGATCGAGGTATACGCCGGCGACCCGGAGTGGGTGAACGAGCCGCTGCCGGGGCCCGGCATCGCAGATGTGGAGACCTATGCGAACCGGATCGCCATCCAGAAAGGGATTCGGACGCGTCTTGTCCGCGACATCCGGGCCCTGAGAGAGGCGGCGGAAGAAGAAGGTGTCCCGGCCCGGACGAGGAGTGCCGTGCTCGGCGAGTTGGCCGCCGTGGAAGCGGAGTCGGGGACGGCCACCGCCTTCGGGGACGACTTTCGGGCCGTTCTGCCCCTGAACGCGTGGCACGAACGGGTGTTGCGCACGCAGGCATGGCTGTGGCGCGCCGGGGGCCTGGAGCCGCTGGCGTTCTGGCGTTCGAACCTGTGGGATCCCCTCCCCCTCGTCGGCATGCCGGACAGGGCGGCGGAGCTGGCCGTCGAGGTACACCTGATGCGCAGGGAGTACCGCGCGGCCGCCTTCAACGTCAGCAACAGCAGTGATGAACCGATGGAGGTCACCTTCCGCCTGAGCGGGCTTCCCGGAGGCGACAATCCGGAGTATGTGACCGTTCACGAGGTGGCCTGGACCGACACCCGGAGCGGGGTGCCGGTGGCCGCGGCCCTGCCCGAGGTTGCTGCCGAGGACAATCTGTACAGGGTGAACGTGCCCTCGGGGATGACGCGGCAGGTGTGGCTGACCTTCCATCCGGTCGACATTGAACCGGGCTCGCATGAAGGGGAGGTCGTCGTCGAGTCCGTGCCCGGAGGCAAGCGGTTTCCGTTGCGCATGCACCTGTATCCGCTGGATTTCCCGGAGCAGCAGTCGCTTCACTTTGGCGGATGGGACTACACGGACCGGGTCGGCCACTTCCCCTTTCTGACGGAGCAGAACCGGCCCGCGATCGTCGAGCACCTGCGCGAACACCTCGTCGACTCGCCGTGGGCTCTCAAGCTGGCGCTGCCGCGGGGCACCCATGATGCGCAGGGGGCGATGACGGCGCGGCCCGCCACCGGCTACTTCGATGCCTGGATCCGGTTGTGGCCCGATGCGGCGCAGTACCTCGTGTTCGCGAAAGTGGGCGATCGCTTCGATTCGTGGCCCATGGGCACGCCGGAGTTCGACACTGCGGTGAAAGCGTGGGTGACGTTCTGGGCGGAGCACATGAAGGCGAAGGGATTGCAGCCGGAACAGTTCGGGCTGCTCCTGGTGGACGAGCCCGACGAGCCGTGGATGGACGAGCGCATCCTGGCGTGGGCGAAGCCCATCCGCGAGGCGGACACGGGAATCCGCATCTGGGAGGATACCACCCACCGGGACATGGACCGGGCGAATCAGGCGATGATCGATGCCTGCCACGTCCTGTGCCCGAACTACGTGTCCTTCCTGGTACAGGGCCAGGAGTACCGCGACTACTACCTGAAGAAGCGGGATCAGGGGACCGGGCTGGAGTTCTACACGGCGTTGACGGGCCGCGTCTTCGATCCGTACGCCGCCCGCCTCATGGCGTGGACGAGCTGGCGTTATGGAGCGACTGCCATCTACATGTGGTCGCTGACCGATACGGGCGGAGCCTCATCGTGGAACGAGTATCTCACCATCAAGGATGCGTACTCGCCGATCTTCATTGACGAGGACTCGGTGACAGCCGGGAAACACCTCGAGGCGGCGCGGGAAGGGGTGCAGGACTACGAGTATTTCGCGATGCTGGACCGGGCCATCCGGAAGGCGTCGGACCGGGGGAGGACGGGTCCGGCGTTGGAGGAGGCCCGCCGGTTGCTGGAGAGCCTGCCGGCGAGAGTCTGCGACGCGGCGGGACACGGCGGCGAAATTGACTCGGGCCAGCCCCTGGGCGGCTTTCACTGGCTGAACGAGAAAGTGGACCGCAGGCTTGCGGACCGGGCGCGGATTCAGGTGTTGGCGGCGTTGACGAAGCTGGCTGAGCGCTGAGTTCAGGCGTGCAGAGGTCTCCTCCACCTGTCTGGCGCTACTGAATACAGATCACTCCGCGAAGGTCTTGTCAGCGGTTGCTGAGAACCATGGTACCACGGCCGGCTGAAGTCGAGTCTCTGCATTAAGCGACCAGAGCTTGTTTGCCTTTCTTCGGTTTGACTCAATCCCCAAGCACTCGCGGCAATTTTCCCAGATCATCCAGGATACCCACCGCACCTGAATCACGGAATTCCTCTCTCGGGGTCGTTCCCGACAGAACGGCCACGAACGGAACGCCCGCCGCTTTCGCTGTTTCCGCGTCTGTCGAGCTGTCGCCCACATACAGGCTGCCGGAACAGGAACCGCCCAGCGCACGCACGGCGGCAAGCAATCCGGAAGGGTCGGGCTTGTGAGTGGAAACGTCCTCGCCGCCGACGATCACCTGAAAGAAACGCTCCAGCCCTTCGCGCTGCAGAATCCCCTGTATACGGTAGCGGAACTTCGTCGAAACAATTCCCAGAGACAGACCGCGGCCGGACAACTCCTCGAGAACGGGCGGAACCGAAGGAAAAACCGAAGTCATCTCCGCCATGACCCGGTCCGCCTGTTCCACGAACAATGCGGAAAACTCATGGGCGCGGTTCCATTCCGTCTCGGGTGCCAACGCCCGAAAGGTTTTTTCAAGGGACATTCCGATAGTATTGGAAACCTCCACTGTCGAAACCGGCTCGAGGTTCATGCGGGAAAACGCATGGTTCACGCATTCACAGGTTCCGGTCGAAGAATCGGCCAGAGTGAAGTCGAAATCGAAAATCACCGATTCCGGCCGGGCACACCGAATCGTCATGCCTGAAAATCCGGGACCTCAAATTCCATATGGGACTGCGGTAGAACCCCCGGGGGGGAATCAGCTGTTGAGAGCAGGGCCCCAGTATTTCCAGAGGTTCTCAGGCACGTCGTACCGGATGAGCTTCCGGCCCGGGTGATCCGGCGGCAGAAATCCCGTCGGGGTGTTGTCGTCATCCTCGGACGCCGCCGGCGCCGGCGGCGACCACGGCGTGCCGTCCTTGTCGGGGAACATGACCATCGGCGCCTGCTGGCGCATCTCCCTGTGGGAGTAGCGCGCGAACTGCGCCACCCGCGGTTGCCGCGACCCCGCCGCGTTCTGCGAGCCGATGTGGGTGGTGAGGCCGTGGATCAGCATGGCGTCGCCGGCCCGCCCCGTCATGCACACCATCTCGCCCACATCCGGGTCTCCCTCCAGGATTGCCCGGTGCCCGCCGCTGCGCACCGGCTCCGAGAAGAGGTAGGAGCCGTCGAACTGCCCGGGATGCTCCAGGAAATACCGGTGGTTCGCCAGGTGCGACCGCGGCCACCAGGCCGTGCCCCCGCCCCTCGGGCTGCTGACGTCCCAGAGCAGCACCGCGAGGAAGGCCATGAACCCACCGCCCCAGCCGGTCGCGTAGCCATCGAGGTGACCGTCGGCAGGAGGTTCCCACTCGGTGCCGGGAGGGCTCGGAAGGATCACCCGGGTCATTGGAATCTGCGGAGACCACGGCTCACCCGCCGGGTGTGAAGGGGCGAAAGCCCCGCCGCCGATCTGCTCCACCACGGACTGCAGGTTCGGCAGGTCGTACAGGCAGGGGCTGAACCCGGGCCAGCCCCCCTCGGGTGCGTAGCGCCCGGAAGGCCAGGTGCCGGGGTCGTCGATGTCGACCCCGTCCTTCGAGCAGGCGGCGCGTATCTGGTCCCGCCACCCCTCGAGCACGTCGGGAGGCACCAATCCCGGAATCAGGAGCGTCCCCTCCGCCTTGAACTCCTCCAGTTGGGCCGGCGACAGCAGCATGTCCGGCCAGGGGCCGTCAGTTTCTGGTTTTTTCAAGTTCTGAACTCCATAGTTGAAAATCCGGGAGCCATCCGGCTCCGTTCGCGGTCGCGTCCGCGCGGGAAGGTCAGTCCCATGTGAAGAGAACCTTTCCGCACCTGCCGCTGTCGAACAGCTCGAAAGCCTCGATCGCCTGGTCGAGGCGAAACCGGTGGGTGACGAGCCGTTCGAGGGGCAGCTCCTTTTCCAGCACGAAATCGACCACCTCCTCGTACAGGCCGATGTTGTAGAGCCACGAACCGGTCAACGTCATCTGCTTCATGATCATGCCCTGGAAGGTGTCCACCTGAAACTTCTCACCCACCCCGACGATCGCCAGGCGGGCGTATTTCCCGGCGCACGCCATCATCGCCTCCTGCGCCCGGTGGTGGCCGGAGTAGTCGGCGCCGGCGCTGATCCCCTTGCCGTCGGTGAGATCCAGCGCCGTCTCGGCCGGATCTCCCCCTGAAGCGTCGATGACCTGCCACGCCCCCAACTGCTGCGCCAGCTCGAGACGCTCGGGGACGAGGTCGACCCCGATCACGCGCGCGCCGCGCGCCGCGGCGAACGCCACCGCGCAGAGGCCGACCGGGCCGAGGCCGAAGATCCCCATGGTGTCCTCTCCGGAGGCATCCACCCTCTCGATCGACTGGTAGGCCGTGCTCCCGACACAGGCGAGCACCGCGGCCTTCTCGAAATCGATGGCATCGGACAGGGAGAGGCAGTTGCGCTCCGGAGCGATCACGCAGTCCGCCGCCGAACCGTCGTACTTCGTTCCGTAGCTGCCGCGGTCGGGGCAGAACATGACGTCCCCCAGACGGCAGTAGCGGCAGGTGCCGCAGCCGATGTGCGGATAGACCGAGACCCGGTCGCCGGGCCGGAACGACCTCACGCCCGCTCCGGTCTCCTCGACGACGCCGCAGGGCTCATGCCCCGTGATCGTGTCCGGGGATCCCCCCAGCACCTCCCGGAAGGCCACCAGGTCTTCCCAGCTCTTGCGGTAGAAGTGCATGTCCGTGCCGCAGATCGAGGAGGTCTTCATGCGCACCCGCACCTCTCCGGGGCCGGGTTCCGGGGTGGGAAACTCCCTGATTTCGGCTTTCCGGTCTCCCGTGAATATCACCCCTTTCACAGTATCCTCCTCTCTTGAGAGCTGCGGTGCATGCCGGTTGAGGCGGTCATACCGCGGCCACCTTCTTTTCGAGCGCGGCCAGGTCATCGAACATCCCCCTGATCCGGGGGTTCCTGCTTTCCAGCAGGGCTCGATGAGGGCGGAAGATGCCCGGAGACTTTCCCAGCTCTGCCAGTTCGCCGGCGGTCCGGGGCCGCCCGGCCAACTTCAGGACGATGGTTCTCCGCCTCCCCACCTTGCCGTACACGGAGTGAAATATCCAGGGGTTCAGGATCACGATGTCGCCTGGAGCCGTCTCCACCGCGCACCCGGGTATGTCCTGGCCCTGCAGCCCGAAAAAGCGGGGGCTTTCCCTCGTATGCTCCTTCTGGAAAGGCAGCAGGGTGTCGAACAGGGGCGGCCGGTGCGACCCCGGAATAACGCGAATTGCACCATTGTCCCGGGTCAGCGGGTCGAGGTAGAGCATGATCTTCAGACGCCGGGAGGTCAGCTTCACCCGGGATTCGTCCCCGTCGGTATGCCAGTGATGGACCGGTCCGTTCCGGTCCACCCCCCGCATGCCTTCCGAACCGACCCACAGAAAGCGGTCTCCGATCAGGTCGCGGGCAGCCTCGTGGATGCGCTCGTCATCGATCAGCCCCGTCAACTGCTCGCTGCGTTCGACGAACTCGGGTTCCCAGATCACCTCGTCCTCCCGCGGTTCGCGCCCGAGGATGCGGCGGTACAACCTCTCCGTCTCATCGATGAGCTCCCCGGTTTCGGCCCTGGAGAAAGCGCCGCGAAGGATCAACAGGCCGAACGCCTGGAAATGGCTGATTTGCCGATCTGTCAACATGGAATAACCCGGTCCCCTCGGAGCCGCCGATAACAGCCGGTGATCTGCCGGGGCTGGCGGCCGTTACCCGCCGCCGCCCTGATCCTCCAGTTGTCGCAGGTAAGGAGCTGCGTCTTCCCGGTGCTCTGCCAGGAGGTCCGCGTCGATCAGGACCGGCGCTCCCGCCAGGGTGGCCAGCGTGACCGCGTCGCTCGGCCGCGCGTCGATCGCGGCATCCCCGCCGTCACCGCGGATCCCCAGCTCCCCAATGAATGTATGGTCCTCAATGGCGATCACCCCGGCGTGCGTGATGGTCCCGTTCCCCGCTTCCACGAGATTGTAGAGAAGCCGGTGAGCGGGAAAGGGGCCGAGCTGCACATTCTGCAAAGCCTGGTAGAATGCCATGCCCTGGCAGAAGCCGACAATCATGGTGAAGACGGAGGTCGAATCCGCGTCGATGAACAACAGCCCCACACCGCCCCGGGCCGGATTCCGGGAGAAGGCCAGGAAACTCAGCGCTACCGGTTGCCACTGGGACTGCCGCGCCGCAGGCGCCGGCTGCCCGCCGAGGGCCGTTTTTTCCGCGGGGGCAGTCGATTCCGACCCGTCCTCCAGTCCCACCGTCAGTTGCTCGAGCAGAGCCGCCGTTCCCACGATATCGGCGAAAGTCAGTTGTGCGACCGCCAACGCGTCCCCGGGGGAGGCCTCCAGGTCGACGACGGTGCTCCCGCGCGCCACCGAGACGTGGGCGACGGCCGAATCTCCGACCACGTCGATCGTGACCCGCGGGACGGCGAGTCCGAGCTCATCGGCGACTTCCTTGAAAAGATCGTGTGTCAGGGGTCGGGGAAAGGGGATGTCGTGGATCTTGTCGTAAACGACATCGCTGGCGCATTCGGCGATCGGAAGCTGCACCACGCGGCCGTCCGGCCGCAGCAGAACGACGACCGCCGATCCGTCTTTCTGGTACAGTACCTCTTTTATGGTCAGTTGCTCCGGGAGAGACTGCCCGCCGCTGTCGGTGACCCTGTCCTTGCCGCCGTCACCGCAGGCGAGCATGGCAACCGGCAGAAGCAGCGAAAACACGAGGAAGCGGCGGGGAAGAGTCTTCATCCGAGGCGACTCACGTGCCCGGTGCCCGGGAGAAAAACCATTTCGGTTATGAAAGAGATGACTGCTCCTGAGGAATTGGCCGCCGAATGGGGGCGCGGAAAAAGGGCGAGTCCCGGGGTAGAGCTCAATGTCACCAAATAGCTTTCGTCGACCTCGGCAACAGCTGCCCGGTTCGGCGATGGCAGGGTCTCGGTGTTCGCACATCACGAACACCGTGCCGCTGAATAATAAGCATTCAGACCCGGCGTTCCGACCGAACCACGAACCCGGTTCTTTTCGCCGTTGCATTTGATCGAGAAGCGCGCCGCGCTGGTCCCGCGCCGCGGGTCGGAATGGACGCGTGCAGGCATGACAGTAGATTCGATGTCATGCCTGCTACTCAGATTACCCTGCGCAATGTCGATCCCGAACTCTCGCGGCGGCTTCGCGCTGTCAGCGCCGAACGCGGTGAGAGCCTGAACAGCACCGTGCTGCGCCTCCTGAAAGACGCGGTCGGGCTGGATGCGCGCCGCGACCGCCTGCGCCGATACGTCACGTGGACGGCCGACGACCTCTCGGAGTTTACCGATGCGCTGCATGCGCAGCGAGTCGTCGATGAACGGTACTGGCGGTGAACGAACGATGTGTGGATCGCGGCAGCGATGACAAACCGTCCGAACATACTGCTGATCATGTCGGATCAGCACAGCCCGAACGTCCTCGGGTGTGCCGGGGACGACGTGGTGCGGACCCCGACGCTCGACCATCTTGCCGCCAGCGGGGTTCGCTTTGCCGCCAATCACTGTGCCAATCCCCTCTGCGTTCCTTCGCGGATGACGTTCCTGACGAGCCGCCACAGCTCGGATATCCGTGTCTGGACCAATGCCTGCCGCCTCCAGTCCGACATACCCACCTTCGTCCATCACCTCGTCAACGCCGGATACGAAACCATTCTGTGCGGCCGTATGCACTTCAACGGCCCCGACCAGCGGCACGGTTTCGAACGACGGATCATCGGGGATATCAGCAGCCCGCAACTGGAACCCATCCCCATCTCCACCGCCGGCCAGACCGCGGCCGGGGTCAAGGTCGCAGGTCCGGGGCGCACCGCCTACGGCCGCTACGACGAAGATGTAACGCAGGCCTGCTGCCGGTTCCTCGAATCGTCGGACGTGAACCCGGGGGACCGCCCCTTCTTCATGACAGTTGGATTAATCCTTCCGCACTGTCCTTTCATCGCGCCGAAACCGCTTTTCGACGAGTACTTCGAGAAGATCGACGTGCCGCAACTTCCCGAAGGGTACCGAGGTTCGCTGCACCCGTTCCTGAAAGCGTGGCGGCAAAACCGGCAGGTCGATGAACTGACGGACGAGCAGGTGCGAACTGCACGCGCCGCGTACTACGGTCTGGTAACATTCATGGATGAACAGATCGGAAAGATCCTGTCGACCCTGAGGGATACCCGCTTCGGGGAAAACACACTGATCGTCTACACGTCCGACCACGGTGAAATGGCAGGGGTGCACCGGATGTGGTGGAAGTCCAGTTTCTACCAGGACTCCGTCGGCGTTCCACTCATCTTCTCCTCCCCCGGACAGTTTGCCGAGGGCCGGACGATCTCCGAGGTCACCAGCCTTCAAGATCTCGGGCCGACGCTCGTCGACCTCGCAGGGGGGGAACCGATGTCCGGGGCACGCGGTCGCAGTCTGAAAGGATTCCTTGCCGGCGATGGAAAGGTTCCCGACTGGCCCGACACGGCGTTCGCGGAGCTGGGCGGAGTCCGGGGGGATGCCCCCGCCAGGATGATCCGCCGCGGGCAGTGGAAACTGAACTGCTATCACGGGTATGACCGACCGCAGCTGTTCGATCTCGACAACGATCCCGGTGAGTGGAACGACCTCGCGGATGACACCGCTTGTTCAGGCATCCGGGATGAACTGCTCGCGGAAGTCAGGGCCGGTTGGTCCGGTGAGACGGTTCTCCGAACGCTCGAAACCACTCGGAACGACTATCGGGTGCTCGAGGAATTCGGCAGGAATGCACGCATCTCCTCGGAGCGGGTGCCCGATCTCTGGACGGCTCCGGATGGATGCAACGTCTTTCCCGAGCTTTAGCTCGCCCAATTTGTAAGGGAACACCAAGGAGGTGAAGCTTGAGGACCTTGCTCGCAGTAATCGTTTTCGGGCTCGTTGCGGCCGGCAGCTGCCAGGACACTTTTGCGCACACCGGCGACAGGGTGTTCGGGATAATGGAGATTCCCACCTCCGCTCTGCCGAGTTTTGACGACGGCACCATCAGCGACTGGCTTGACGTTGTCCCCGAGTCGCTGCTCATGACCGATTTTCACTCACTGAGTGGAGGAAAGCTGTCATTTCCCGCGGAGATCGATCCGAAGGATTTCACGTTCCGGGTTTTTCTCGCGTGGCACTACCGCAGCCAACGTATTCTGGTTGCCCTCGGAAGAGTGGATGACGAGTACATCGACGAATTTACCTATACAGTTCGTGGGGTAGAATACGTTGCCACCGGAGCTGGAGATGAAGTATTGATCGGAATTGACGGAGATCATAGCGGCGGGATTTTCAATTATTTCGCTGAACTGGATGAAGAGGAACAGAGATTGAACACCGCTTCCCAAGCGCAATTGTACTCCGCAATTCCTACCTCGCCGGATGGTGAAATCTTTACGGTAGACGGTTTTGATCGGGAATGGGCAACGGAGAGTCCGTGGGGGGAAAGCGGCGGGTTCGCAGGCGGTGAGTCTCCTCACATATCCGGCGTGGAGGTCGCTCTTACTGCCTGGGACCGTCTCAGCTGGGAGGGTCCGGAATCGAGCGAACGAAGCGAGCTCTTCGGCGGCAAGGTCATAGGGTTCCAGCTTTGGATCCAAGACATGGATGAGGAGCCTCCCGCAGCTCATTACTTCCTTACGGAGTGGGAGCTCGTTGTCGTTCAAGCCGACGCGTTCGGGGATGCGGAGTTGATCCCCTGTTTCGTAGAGGACTGCAGTGGGGCCTCGGGAACCTTGGTCGAGAACAGTTCGTGGGCCTACATCAAATCGAGTTTCCGCGACGTAGACCGGGCCGCCGTCAACCGGCGAGCTCCTTGACCTTCCGCACGTACACGTAGTAAGGGGCGATGGTCCGCTCCGCGTGGTCGTAGAACGAGGCGTATAGCCGGTCGGGTCCCGCGCCCAGATCGAGTTCGAAGCAGGCGCTCGCCGCGGCAGGATCGACTTCCTGCTGGTAATTCAGTCCGCCGATGGACAGCTGCGCCCAGCCGAGGGATAGGGCTACCCCGCCCTCGTAGGCCGGAGCCTCTTGCGGCTGGATGCCGTCGCGGTACCAGCCGCTGTCGTCCCCCTCGATCCCGGCGGCAAGGGCATAGCCGGTCTCCTCGGGCCAGCGCCGCAGCTCGATCCGGTAGCGGCCCGCCTCTTTTACGTCGACGGCCCAGTAGCCGCTCGTGATCTGCCCGGTGCGGACCTGGCGCTGGTTCCAGACGGCGCTGCAGGCCTCGTTGCGGATGTCGTGGGTGGTGAGCTTGACCTGCTGATCGTTCCCCCCGAGGGCCATCGGCTCGTCGCGGTCGAACTGCTCCGACACGAGCTCCCACCAGTCGTCGTACGCGGCGCGCAGGTCGGCGACGACTTTCGGGTTTTCAGGTGCGATGTCCTGCCGCTGGCCGGGGTCCGCCCCGAGGTCGTAGAGCTCGCGGCCGTCGATGAGCCGCCACTTGTCCTTCATCACCGCGCTCTTGCGCCATTTGACCGGATCGGCCACGCGCTGCGTGTCGCAGACGTTGACGCGCCCGGCCCAGGCTGCGTCGTCCGCGCCTCGCAGCAGCGGAACCAGGCTCCTGCCGTGGAAGGTGCGGCCAGCCGGGACTTCGACTCCGCACAAGTCGAGCAGGGTCGGCATGAAATCGACGTAGCTGGTCAGCGCGTCGATGTCCCTGCCGCCGGCGATGCCCCCGTCCGGGTAGCGGATGAAGAACGGCACGCGGTGGCCGCCCTCGTACGGAGAGCCTTTCCTGCCGCGCATTCCGGCGTTGCAGCTTCCCTGCCCTTCCAGGGGGAACTGGCCGGCGTCGAGGTCGACCCCGGTGGCGGTGCCGTTGTCGGTCATGAAGACGAGGATGGTGTTGCCGGCGATACCCGCCTCGTCGAGCGCGGCCTGCAGGCGGCCGAAGTTCTCGTCGATGTTGGCGATCATGCCGTAGAAACGGGCGCGCTCTTCGTGCGGGGCGGCGCCGCGGTACGGCTCGACGTAGTGAGGCTCGACGTTGAGCGGTCCGTGCGGCGCGTTGGCGGCGATGTAGCAGAAGAAGGGCCCGCCGGCGTTCTCTGCGATGAAGCGCCGGCCCTCGCGGAAGAACACGTCCGTGCAGTACCCCTCGTACTGCGTGGGGACGCCGTTTTTGAAATAGGTGTCGTCGAAGTAGTCGTTGCCCCAGGGGTCCCCGGTGTTGCCGATGCCGCCGCCGGCGTGGTAGACGGACTCGGCGAAGCCGCGCTCGTGCGGCCGGTAGGGCGGGCTGTCGCCGAGGTGCCACTTGCCGAAGTGCCCGGTGCGGTAGCCGGCGCCGGCGAGCGCGTCGGCGAGGGTCCACTCGTCGGCGCGCAGCAGCGAGCGGCCGCCGATGGTGTGCCAGACGCCGGCGCTGTTGCAGAAATGGCCGGTGAGGAGGCCGGCGCGGGTTGGGGCGCAGGTGGAGCCGACGTGGTAGTCGGTGAAGCGCACTGCGTCCCGGTGGAAGCGGTCGAGGCAGGGCGTTCGGATGGCGTCGTTGCCGTGGCAGCCGAGGTCGCCGTACCCCTGGTCGTCGGTGAGGACGAAGACGATGTTGGGGCGCGAGGTCATGGACATTTACCGCTCCTTTTCATATTGAAGTGGCAACTCGGTCAAATAAAGGAAGGAAACAGCCATGAAAATCGCCGACGTCGAACTCACTTACCTGGACGTTCCTTTCACCCCTCACACCAACGAACACATGCAGTACTGGCTGCCGCACTGGCGCATTGTCCAGGTCTGCAGAATCACCCTCGACAACGGTGTGACCGGCTGGGGCGAAACCATTCCCAACTACACCTGGGCCGGGGTGCCCGGCGATATCGAGGAACAGATTGTCGGGCGCGAAGCCGGCGATCTGTTGTGGGAGGACGGTCTGGGCGCCGGCGTCCAGATTGCGCTCTTCGACGCCGTGGGCAAAGCCTTGAACACTCCTGCATACCGGCTTCTGGGGACGAAAATCCGGGAATGGTGTCCGCTCTCCTGGTGGGCGATGGACATGCCTCCGAAAGACTGGGCCCAACAATGCGTCGATGCCGTCGGGCAGGGTTACATGTCCTCCAAACTCAAGGCGCGGACCTGGTATGATCTGCATGAAGCCATCGAGGCCATCATTCAGGACGTGCCCCCGCAGTTCAAGCTGGACCTGGACTTCAACGGAACCCTCGCGAACGCGGCCAATGCCGTCGAGTTCCTCAAGACCCTCGAACAGTACGGGCAGGTCGCCATGATCGAAACCCCGATTCCGCAGGATGACGTCGCCGGCAACAAGCAGATCCGCCAGCGCATCAACCGGCCTGTGGCCATGCACTTCGGTTCGCCGCCCATCCTGACCGCGCTGCACGAAGACGTGGCGGACGGCTTCGTTCTCTGCGCCGGCGCCCACAGCCTGCTGAAACAGGCGACCGTTTGCGAGGAAGCGAACAAGCCTTTCTGGCTGCAACTCGTCGGCACCGGGATCACCACGACATGGGCCGCCCACCTCGGCGCCGTATGCGCTCAAGCCAGGTGGCCGGCGATTACCTGCATGAATATCTGGGAAAGCCAGCTCATTTCAGAACCGATCGAGCTGCGCGGCGGTTTCTACCGTGTGCCTGAAAAACCGGGTATCGGTGTGGAAGTCGATCGGGAAGCCATGCAGAGATACGAGGTGGACTACTCATTCGTGGACCTGCCCCGCCATGTCTACCGCTATGGCCGCGCCAGCGGAGAAGCCACCTACTACGGTTGCACCAAGCAGGAGCTCCACTCGGTCTATCCGAAGGACGCCATGCCGACCTGCGAGGAGGGATCGACCCTGGAAGCGGTTCCCGACGACGGCAGCGATGCGTTCAGGGAACTCCATGAGGCCGTGCAGGGCGGCAGGACCGTGCGCCGGCTCGAGCAATAGTGGAGTCTGAAGTATTGGCTTCCTGCGAACTTGCGGAATTCAAGAAAACCGTCGCTTTCGGCGACACCAAACCAACTTCCCCCTCACCATGACCAGTGACCCGCGAATCGCGCTGAACCGCGCGAACTGGAACGAACGCACGGGAGTGCACGCCGGATCCGACTTCTACGACGTGGCGGGCTTCAAGGACGGACGGATCACCCTGAGCCAGTTCGAACGCGCCGGGGTCGGCGACATCCGCGGCAAGTCGCTCCTGCACCTGCAATGCCATTTCGGCCTGGACACCCTGTCCTGGGCGCGGCTCGGCGCAAAAGCCACAGGCGTGGACCTCTCCGAGGCTGCCATTGACCTTGCGCGGAAACTCAACGACGAGGCCGGGCTGGACGCCAGGTTCGTGCGTTCCGACATCTACGACCTGCCGCGGGTCCTCGATGCCGGGTTCGACATCGTCTACACGGCCATGGGGGTTCTCGCCTGGCTCCCGGACCTTCCGCCTGGGGGGAGGTGGCGGCGCGGTACCTGAAGCCCGGCGGGCTCTTCTACCTGCTGGAGATTCATCCCGCGAGCCAGGTCTACGACGAGACACGGCTCGATTCGCCAGGGGATCTCAACGTCCGGTACGGCTACTTTCCGGACCCTGAGGGCATGTCCTTTCCAGGCGGCGGGCCCTCCTATGCAGGGGACGAGCCGATCGAGTCCCCCTGCCACGAGTGGCAGCACAGCATCGGGGAGATTCTCACCGCCTTGCTCGGCTCGGGCCTTCGCCTCACGTCTTTCGCGGAGCACCCGGCAACCCTGTACAAGCAGTTTCCCGGCATGACCCGGGGGGGCGACGGCCTCTGGCGTCTGCCGTTCGACGGGGACTTCCTGCCGCTGACCTTCGAGTTGACCGCGACCAGGTAGCCCCGGTGTGCCTGCAGTCACGGACCGCCAGTCAGCTGAGGCTCAACTGCCGCTGCCGGCCGGGTGGCGCGTTTCAGGGTCAAGCTAGTACTTGAGGGTACACCAGCCTCCGCTTCTCAATGCTTACACGCCACATGTCGATCTTCGTAAATGCCCTTTGGAAACTTTTCTGAATTGAGTTCTTCGGGCAGATAATGCCATGCCGTACTATAGCGCGTGCGATTGCTGTGGTTATCATAAGAGCCGTGCAGCAGATTGGCGGAAAACAAAACAACCGTACCAGCGGGAATAACCAGATCCACAGCCCGCGATTCATCGACCTGTGTCCAACTGCCATGGCTGCTTGGATTTGGGCGGTGCTCGACAATCTCGCCCATCCGGTGACTGCCAGGCACCACCCGCAAACACCCATTCTCCACATCTGAATCTTCAAGATAAATCCCGCAACTGATAATGCGATCCGTATCGGTGCCAAAATAAAAATTGTCCTGGTGCCAGCCCGTTGAAGTGCCGCCATTGGGCAACTTCGGAAAAAACTTGGTGCCAAACACATCGACATTTTCACCGATCAATACAGCCACGCGGTCTAAAATCGCCGGTTCACGCGCCAGTTCCAACACGCGGGCATCGACCACGCAAACCCCCTGAATTTTGTGCAACAAACCCGCCCGGGGTTCACCGCGCTCGTCCAACTCGAGCGTCCAGTGTGGTGCCTCCTCGGTCAATTTGCACCCCTCTGCGACCAATTCATCAAACACCTGCTTGTAGTAGGCCAATCGCTCGCCTTGTATCAGGGCTGCAAAAACGAGATAGCCATCTTCTCTAAACTGCCGCATCTGTTCGTCAGTCAGCATTAAAACCTCCTGTTGGCTACTTCGGTCGCGCGAAGGCGACGAGCCCGGCGTCCGATCCAGTGCCCGTCGCGATGACGACGAACTGCCGCCCGACCTCGACGCGGCAGGTCATGATGTACTTGTGGGTGTTTCACCTTGGCTGCTGCAGATTGTGCCCGACGCCGCACCATACATCCGGACCAGCTACAGGCTTGCCATAAATCCTCTGCAGCCGGGGATGCGGCACTTCCAGGTTCCAGCCTTCGAGCTCGTACTCTCCGTCAGCAAAGGGAACAGCCCGTATGAAATGGACAGGCTTGGTCGGCGAACTGCCGACGGGATAGCCGAGATGCGACAGGAGACCGAGGTCGACTTCAGTAATCCTAGGTTCGAAAACAGTCCTGTTTCCGAGGGTCATGACCGAGTTGCCGAGCGGGTATTGCGCCCAATGCCCCCCGGCAAGTGGAATCTCTTCAGTCGGCCAATTTCCCATTTCCCTGAACGCGCGCTGAGCTTCCGGTGCTATGAGGTATGTGTGTGTATTCCGTTTATCGCTTTCAGCGGTTCCGGGAGGATATTCATAATAAAGAGTGTTGCTGGCAATGACGCGGTGCTCGCTGTTTGGGTCGTGTACGAAACCGCTGGTTCCAATTCCAAGAACATGCCCCAGCTCGTGGGCAAAAACCTGGTCGAAATTGAGGTATTGCTCGTCCCTTATCTCTATACATCCCAACACGGTCGTCCGATTCAGTCCTGCTCGAGCCAATTGAGGGCCGCCAACAGCCAGAAACCAGGATTTCTCGTGCTTTGCTACGTAAACCTTGACGTCGTCGATGACTCCGCCTGGTTCCTCTATGAAATGATTACCGCAGGAGAAGGCGATATCATTAAACGGAAGCCAGGCCTGCAAATGATCGATATCTGCATCGGGAAGCTCGTCGGTAAATGCCAGTTCCCAGAGGTCAGCCGCCCACCGCATCTCGTCCTTTTGCCACTGGGCAAAGTCGTCGAGGAATACCAGTTCGATATCGAAGACCGAATGATCGGGCAGATCGTCCATCCAGCGCTCGGGATAATCCGGCTTGGGCTCAAACTGGTCGGCAACTTCAATCGTATAGCGGGCCAGTTCAACGCCCTCGAAATCATAGACGGCGATCTCCGTCTCGCCAGCCTCACAGGCGGACAAATGCAATGACCACCAGTTTCTCCGCGCTCTTGAAGGACTGTCGTTGGCTTCGGCGGGACAGTAATTCCGCGACGGCGGTGAACGTCCCCCGGCCACTTCCAACGCCTTGTCCTTTCCGGTCGGATTGACGACGACAAGAACACTGTCCAGATCGGAAGAAGTGCGGACCGTAAAAGTCCTCCAGGCCGAATCGTCTTCGCTGAAAGAAACCGAAGACGGCGGCGGCTCCAGCCAGACCGAAGAGCCGGTCCTGTTGCTGGATTCAGCGACCTGGACGGCATACCGAGCCAGTTCTGTCTGATTGTAATCGAATATGACGATCTCCGTCTCGCCGGCCTCACAGGCGGATAAATGCAATGACCACCCGTTGCGCCGCGCTCTTGCAGGGCTGTCGTTGTTCTCCGCGGGACAGAAATTCCGCGACGGCGGTGAACGTCCCCCGGCCACTTCCAACGCCTTGTCCTTTCCGGTCGGATTGACGACGACAAGAACACTGTCCAGATCGGAAGAGGTGCGGACCGTAATAGTCCTCCAGGCCGAATCGTCTTCATTGAAAGAAAACGAAGACGGCGACGGCTCCAGCCAGACCGAAGAGCTCCGGGTTTTGGGCGCGGCTGCATTCGGATCCCTCAATTGAGAACCCGGCAGGTCCTGAACCTGCCGGGGATCGGCGGACAGGTCCACGTCGAGGAAGCCCGTCGTCGCGGGTCGATCCCGCGAGCAGGCAGTCAGGCTGAGGAGCAGGACTACAAGAACGCGCAGCATGGAGGAGGGGCCTGAATGGTGAGGTAGGGGTGGAGTTTTCTCTTTCCCGGCCGATAGGGGCCGGGTCAAATGCGAACAGGAGCTGAAACGCGAGGGGACAGGCTATCCTTCCTGCAGCCCGTGCCAGTTCCCCCCTTCGAACCAGCGCATGAAATAGACGCGGTCCTCCTCCTCGGAAATGGCTTCGCCAGCGGCCTTCGCCTGCTCCCTGGTCCGACGCGCCGCATCGACCTCTCCGGCGGCGGCGTAGGCTCTCGCCAGGGCGTCGTATGCGAAAGCCAGGTCCCAGTCCGCCATCTCCCCGGGGTGGGCTTCCACCAGCTCCAGGCAGCGCCGGGCGTGGCGCAGGGCCGCCTCTCCCAGTCCGGCCGCGGCATAGACGCTGGCCACGGCGAACTCCCCCCGGCCGTGGTTGGCGACGGTCCCGACCTGCATCCAGTGGTGGCAGCTGGCGTGAGCGGCGTGGATGAACGGCTCGCCGGTCTCCGGCGTCACCCGTCCGGCCTCCAGTGCGTCCATGGTGCGATTGTTCAGCTCGATGCCGAACCAGCGGTCAGCGCTGTCGAGATCGAATGGTGGTTCAGACATGGCTCATCTCTTCGGACAATAATTTGGGTGTTTCTACCCGTGCCCCCTCACCCTCAGGGCCCGGAATCACCGGGCGGATTGTCCCGGGTAAATCAGGCACTGATATCGGTCAGGCCGTCCCCAAAAAACGTAAGCAAAGGTTCTACAGAGGCCCCTGATGAATCGCTTGGCCTCCCACCGAAGGGTCGCCCACCCCAGGCGACGGCCGCAGGCCTGACCCCGTCTAACCCTCCACCTCGCGCCCGTAGACCGTGCGAATCACGTCCTCGATGTCGGGCTCCTGGACGGACACGTCGCGCACCGGGTAGCGGGCCGACAGCTCCGAGATCAGCGCCGACGCCGACACGTGGCTCCTCGCAAAGCGGATGCGGACGACACTGTCCCGCCGTTCGAGGATCTCCGCGTGGTCGTGGGCGAAGCCGGCCAGCGGCTCTCCGGCGCCGGGTTCGCACTCGACGATCAGGTAGCGGTGCGGGGTGATCGAGTCGACGAGCGCCGCCAGGGGGCCGTCTTCGATGATGCGTCCCTGGTTGATGATGATCAGCCGCTCGCAGAGCTCCTCCACGTCGTCCAGGTCGTGCGTGGTGAGCAGCACGGTGGTGCCCCGGCGCTCGTTGATGTCGCGGATGAATGTGCGGATCGCCGCTTTCACCTCGATGTCCATGCCCATCGTGGGCTCGTCGAGAAACAGGATGTCCGGCTCGTGCAGCATGGCGCCTGCCAGTTCCCCGCGCATGCGTTGCCCGAGGGACATCTGCCGCACCGGTGTGTCGAGAAGGTCGGCGATTCCGAGGACTTCGCAGAGCTCGGCCAGGCTCCGCTCGAAGTCGTCGTCGGCAATGCGGTAGATCCGCTTGAACAGCTCGTAGGACTCCCCCAGGCGCAGGTCCCAGTTCAGCTGGCTGCGCTGGCCGAACACGGCGCCGATGCGTTGAACGACCGCCCGCCGCTTCTGCTGGGGCGAGAGGCCGACGACGGAGACGCGCCCGGAGGTGGGATAGAGGATGCCGGAGAGCATCTTGATCGTCGTCGACTTCCCAGCGCCGTTGGGACCGATGAAGCCGACCAGCTCGCCCGGCTCGATCGCAAAGCTCACGTCGCGCACCGCGTGCACTTCACGCCGGTCGGGCCGGAACAGGCCCTTCACCGCGCCGGCCAGCCCCTTCTGCTTCCGGGTCACGCGGAAGGTCTTGCAAACCCTCTCCAGCTCTATGTGTGCCATTGCCTACGACCCGGCGCTTTCGTAGCGGCGAAGCCCGGCGGCAAAGACGGCCAGGGCCAGTACGAGCATGGCGGCACCCACGGCGGGGGTCCACAGGGCCACGTCGAGGGGCAGTGAAGTGTTGGCGCTCTGGCCGAGGAAGTGGCAGGCGGGGTAGAACCCGATGAAGCCGAGGGGAAGCACGAAGGTCAGCAGCGCCTGCAGGGGCCAGGGGTACACGGTCAGCGGGTAGAACGTGCCGCGCGCCATCAGTTCCATGCTGGCGTCGACGAGGGGCTGGCTGCGCATGGTCCAGAACGCGATGGAGCTGACGAGGGTTAGGAAAGACCAGTAGATCAAGGTCCCGCCGGCGATGACGAGGAGCACCTCGGCGACGTGCAGCGGCGTCCAGACAAAGCCGGACAGCCGGGCCCCGTAGAGGAAGTAGCCGGCGCCGATGCCGAGATGCACGAGGCCGACCAAGTTGATCCGGTTGCAGGAGAAGTGGAAGGTGATCTCCAGGGGTCTGAGAAGCATCAGGTCGAACTCGCCGCGGGTGACAAAGCGGTCGATCTGCCGCGACTGGAACGACAGGATGGACATGACGCCGCGGCTCATCAGGCTCAGCCCGTACAGGAAAGCGAGCTGCGAGAAGGTCCATCCCGACAGCGGCTGGAACCGGTCGACCAGCACCTTCAGGGCGACGCCGATCCAGACGTAGTTGAACCCCAGTCCGAGGCAGATGCTCAGCAGCGAGAACGGATACTCCAGCGACCGCTGCATCGACAGGCGGCCGTACAGGGCGGCAACGGACAAGTGATGGCGCACGTCGGCGATCACCGGCTGCCTATCCTCCCTGCACGAAGACCCGCCGCTGGGCGCGCCTCCAGACGAACCCTGTGAGCAGGGCGAAGACCGCGACCCAGACGGCCTGCGCGGAGAGGATGTGGACGACCTCCTGGCCGGAGACGCGGCCGATGTAGATCTCCAGGGGCACCTGGAACATGTACTGGAAGGGCAGCCACCGCGATGCATCGGCGATGAAGTCGGGGAACAGCCACATCGGCACCAGCCGGCCCGACAGGGCGAAGACGAGGCTGGTCTTCACCGCGCTCACGTCCCCGAAGTCGGTGACCCAGAAAGCCGTCATTCCCACCAGGACGCTCAACTGCCACAGCAGCAGGAAGCTCAGCGCACAGCTCGGCAGGAACAGCACCCAAGCCCCAACCCCTGCCGGCAGGGGCGGAGCAACGAAGAGGAGGGAGACGGCCAGCAGGGGCAGGGCGAACTGCGTGACCGCCGCCAGCGAACGCCCCACATCTTCGGTCAACCAGTACCAGACGAGGTTCACCGGCCGTATCAGGTCGAGGGCGATCTCGCCTGCGCGGATCTTGCCGAAGAGCAGGTTGTCGATGCTGACGATGAAGCATGCGTTCATCAGCACGGCGACGACGGCATAGGTGACCATCTGCGCCTCGGTGACTCCGGCGACCTGGTCGATCCCGCGATACGCGGTGCGCCAGAGGAAGACGGAACCGAGGAGGAAGAACAGGTTCCGTCCGATCGAGGACAGGTACTCGAAGCGGTAGGCCAGTGCGTTGAGCAGCTGGAGCTTCAGCAGGCAGGTGTACAGGCGCATGGGTGGCGGCAGCGAAAACGGTACCTTGCAGTTCGTTCAGAACATGCGCAAGGACCAACGGGGTCCCTGCCTCTGATGAATCGCTTGTCCCCGCACCGAAGGTCCGCCCACCCAGGGCGATGGCCGCAAAGCGAAGCGCTCGAGCCCGCCCCGGTCCGGGCCTTGCCCTGTACTCCGACATTTCAGACGATACCCGAGAGGCAAGAGCAGAAAGGGGATCATGCTGATGCGGCGCCGGTTCGTGTGCACGACATGCTGTAGTTCGAGTCAGTGGCGTACCGTCCGCTGAGATGACCTGCTCCGGTCCTGTTCATCACACGCGGTAACCTGCCCGCTGACAGAGGAGACGACATGGCACCACCCATTCCAACCGCGAAGCTCGGGCGCACCGGCCTGGAAGTCACCCGCCTCGGGTTCGGCACCGCGCTGCGAAGCGGCCTCGACGACGACCGCTGGGGCGTCCTGCTGAACACGGTGCTGGACTCGGGAATCAATTTCCTGGATACCGCCAACGACTACGGCCTGCACTGGGCGAGGCCGGCCGAAGAGCAGATCGGCAGGCACCTCTCGGGACGCCGCTCCGAGTTCTACCTGGCCACCAAGTGCGGATGCCCTCCCGGCGGCGGCGACCACATCTGGACGCGGGAAAACGCCTTCAGGGGGCTGCACGAAAGCCTGGGACGGCTGCGCACGGATTACGTCGACCTGATGCAGTACCACAATCCCTCGGTGGAGGAGTGCGAGACCGGCGATCTGGTGAGGGTGCTGGAGGATATGCGCGAGCAGGGCAAGGTGCGCTGGATCGGCGTGTCGACGACCCTGCCGCACCTGCCGGCCTTCCTCGAGTGGGGGGCGTTCGACGTGTTCCAGATCCCCTACTCGGCCCTGGAGCGGGAACACGAAGAGTGGATCACCAGGGCTTCGCAGGCGGGAACCGGCATCGTCATCCGCGGCGGGGTTGCCCAGGGTGAGCCCGTTTCGGCCCCGAAAGGCAGGCGCGCGGACAAGTGGAAACTGTTCGAGGCCGCCCGTCTCGACGAGCTGGTCGAGGAGGAGAGCCGCACTTCGTTCCTGCTGCGCTACACCCTCACCCACCCTCACTCCGACACCAACATCGTGGGAACGACCCGCGTCGATCACCTCGAAGAAAACCTCGCCGGCATCTCGAAGGGACCTCTCTCTCCCGAGACCTATGCCGAGGCCAAACGGCGCCTGGACGCCGCCGGAGAGAGGGCCGAGGCCGCGGGGTGACGCCTGCCGGGGGCAGGACTGGAGACACCGCGCCCAGGCTTGCCGGCTCGCACTCAGTCCCGGGAGAGGATCCCGACAGCTTCACCCCCGACAGGACTCGCTCAGGCGCCTTGTGAGCCGGGCGCCCCGGCATCCCGGTTTCGTCGATCTATCTCTTCGACGGGACACTGGCGAGCGGGGGTGGCGGCACGCCCTTCCCCCCTTTCAACACCAGGAAATTCCTCGCCTCGTCCACGGCAGGTCTCCCGGCGGAATCCGCCTTCACGGGCCCGCCGGCTGCTGCCTCCCTTCGGCTTCGAGGCGTCGGCCACGATCCGGCTTCACAAGTCAGCTGCCGATTCGACCGTCAAGGGATTCCGCCCTTCATTGCCATCCTTTCCAGAAGAAGGACCCTGAAATGAAAGATGTGATTGTTTCAGATCTGAGTCGGTGTCAGCCAGCCCACCGTCTCGACCGGGACTACCGGCACGGCACCTGGCGGCTGATCGACTACGAGACCGAAGAATTCCCCGGCACGATGGTTTATTCCGGCCCGGGCATGGATTCAGGACCGTTGACATTGCCCTTGAACCGTGAGGGTTTCCACGCGATTCATGTGGGCGTCCATTACCCCGGCCAGTTCGGGGACGTTCACGTGCGCCTCCGTTTGACTGGTGACCCGGCGTACACCCTTGTGAGAGCAGAGACGCAGAACGGGAAGGACCTCAACGGCATCCCGCCGGAATTGGGGTGGAGCCACACGACAAAGGCGTTCTCGGATTACCAGGTTTCCGAGGCTTTCTGGAAGGTTGCCGACCTCACCGGGGTTGACCTCGTCATCAGTCGTTTCAACGAAAGCGGCCGCGACAGCAGCTACGACAAGATGTACAGCAGCTTGGTACATCTGCGTCTCGTACCCCTTTCAGAGGCGGAAGTGGAGGAATACCGCCGGGAGCTGCCCCGGAAGGATACCAGGCGCCTGATCGCGATGAACGATGCCGGTATTTTCTCCGACCTTCGCACGAAGGAGGACATCCGGGCGCAGCTCGAGCCGTACCGGGACAGCGACGTGGACATCATGCTGTGGGCGACCTTCAAGGGGGAAAACTGCACCTATCGCAGCCGTATCGGCCGCACACTGAATGACAGCGACAATCCCTTTGACCGCTTTGCCGCTTACGAACGCTGGGACCGGACGCTTGGAAAGTTGGAGAAACAGGGCATCGACTTCATGACCGAGGTTGTGCAGGCCGCTCACGATCTTGGCATACGCATCTTCCCAAGTCTCCGTTTCAACGGGCCGAAAGCGTTGCCGCTGGAAATGGAGAAAGGGAGTTTCCATGAACAGCACCCGGAATTTCGTTGCAAGGACAAGCAGGGTAGAGGGATAGCGCATCTCAGCCTCGCTTTCCCCGAAGTCCGGCATCTGTGGATCTCTCTCCTGTGCGAGGCGCTGGAATACGGCTTTGACGGGGTTCACGTGATTTTCTGCCGCTCCCAGCCCTTTGTGTTTTACGAGGATCCGGTTATTCAGCGGTTTCGCGAGGAATACGGAGAAGACCCGCGCGAGTGCCCGGACGACGACCCGCGTTTCTGGGGGGTGTTGTCCACCTTTGTCACCCGGTTCGCCCGCGAGCTCAGGGCGGCTGTCGATGCGGTCGGCCGCAAAAGGGGGGTGAAACTCGAAATCGCCTACAACGTCACCTCGACGATGGAAAGCCCCCTTCGGGCACCGGGAGTCGATCCGGCTTCCAGGCCCGAGGTCGCAGGGGGCGCCGGGAAATACAATCTCAGCGAGGTCATGCAGAGCAACATGGCATGGGGGGTCGATGTCGAGACCCTGGTGAGAGAGGGCCTGGTAGACTACCTGATGCCCCACCCGACTTTTGCGATGAACGCCGCAGAATGGATTCGACCCATGGTGGAACTGGTCAAGGACACACCAGTGAAATTGTACCCGGATCTCTATCCCCGCCGTCAGGCGCCGGCCGCCTCCCTGTACTCCGCGCAGACTTTGTTTGAACTGGGATGTGACGGCCTCACCTTGTGGGACACTTATGCCCGCGTGTTCCGAATCTCCGAATGGGCGATGATGAAACGGCTCGGACACCGGGAAGCATTGAACGATTGGCGGGAAGGCGGCAAGGGGGACGACTACTTCCGCGTCCTGAACTTCAAATGGGTCGGCGACCGGAGCGGCGATCCGCGCTATTACCAGACCAACGGGTAGACGACCGGTTAGACGGGCGCCGGCAGCCCTTGCAGATGAAGGACCGGATCGGCGGCGGCGCAGAGAGCCCATGGCGCCAGGAGCGGCTCGCGCCGGGCGCCTCGGCATCCCGATTATGCCAATCTATCTCTGCGACGAGACACTGGCTCAGGCGCCTTGCGAGCCGGGCGCTTCGCGCCCTCGTTCGTACGCCTGGTAACGAGCGCAGGGCACTACCCGCGCAGACCAGCCAGTTCTTCCATAAGGTCCGGTGGATTCCACCACCGCCCGACTCCGAGGTCCGCGGCGATCACCGAGGCGGCGTTGTAGCCGCACAGCCCGGTCACGTTCCCCCCCGGATGCGTGGAGCCGCCGCACAGGTACAGACCCTCCAGCGGGGTGCGATAGCAGCCGGCTCCCGGGAACGGGCGGTTGTAGCCCACCTGGTTGTTGGCGAACGAGCCGACCAGCAGGTCCCCCTGCGACATGTTCGGCAGCCGGTCGACGGTGTCCGACGGACTGAGCGCAAACCGGTCGAGGATCGCGTCGTCACGGAGGTTCGGCGCGTATCCCCGCCAGAACCGGAGCAGCCGTTCGCCGTGCGCGTCGCGTTGCGCCTTCCAGTTGGACGCGTCCCCGCCCAGGTGGTAGGGGACCTTCTCCCACAGGAACGCCGCGTGCCTGCCCTGCCCGGCCTGGCTGGGATCGAACTGGGTGTGGCACGATCCCCAGGCCACGGTCGGCGGAATCCGGCCGCGCACGTGGGCATCGACGATGTCGTGAAACTGGTCGAAACGCTCCAGGCCGAGAATCACCATGAAGGCGTTTCGCAGCTCCGGGTCCGCGGCCGCGGCGCTGTAGGAGGGCGGTTCCGACAGGGCCAGGTGCAGGCCGAACAGCGGCGCGACCGCGTTGTAGCGGAAGCCCCGCGCGCTCCTTCTCAGGGCGGGACCGGCATCCGCTTCGGCCAGCAGTTGCAGGAACGTCTGCTGGGGATTGAGGCCCGAGGCCACGAAGCGCGCCGCCTGCAGCCGCTCGCCGTCATCCAGCTCCACCTCACCGACCCTGCCGTGGCTGACGAGCATCCGCTGGATACGCGCGCCGCAGCGGATCTCGCCCCCGTGCGCTTCGATGTCCTCCACGAGGCCGCGGGCGAGCCGGGCGGATCCCCCGGCGCACATCTGCGCCTTGCCCGGGGACGCCAGCAGTGCCGGAATCGAATGCCCGAACCCCTTCATGCGCAGGTCGACCTCCCGCAATCCGTTGAAGAACAGCAGGCCCGCCCGGACCACGTTGTGCGAGAAGTTGCGGGTGACGAATTCCAGGGGAGAAAGGGCGGACACCTCCAGCAGGCGGCGGCCCATGCTCGACTGCCCCAGAATGCGCCGCCGCAGCGACGGCTCCAGGGGCGGTGACCGCGACTCCGGGACCAGGATGTGCTCGACGATCGGACGGAACTCGTCGACCAGTCTCGCGAGCGCGTCCCCATCGGCCGGCGACCACTCGTGGAACGACGCCCGGGTGCGCTCGAAATCCGTCCACCACTTGAGGCTGCGCCCCTCGCCGGTCAGCAGCGCCACGTTCAGCTCCGGCTCGATGTAGCGGACGCCGCGGGCGGCCAGCTCCAGGTCGTCGTACCACGGCATCCGGTTCAGGGCGCGGTGGTAGAACGAGTGCGGATTGTGCATCACTCCGGGGACGCGCGGGTTCTCGATCGTCGCCAGCCCGCCGCCGGGCACGTCCCATCGTTCGAGAGACAGGGTCCTGAGCCCGCAGCGCGACAGGTAGGCCTGCAGCACGAGGGCGTTGTGGCCCGTCCCCAGGATGATGCCGTCGTACGGTGCGCTCATCGCGATCTGGTCCCTGCAACTCCGCGCGAATGCGGCCGCCGCTTCATCCCGGCCCGCCGGGTTGCCGTTCGCACGCTTGATTTCGCGCGCATGGGCTAGCCGATTTCCGGAGCGGCGATCGCCCACAGCGACGCCGGCCTGCCGGGCCGGGTGTTCTCGCCGAGATACATCCGCGTCAGGCTGCGCTGGCGATGCATTCCGCGACCGCGAGCGACGCCGATCGCCGCTCGATTCGCGTCGGGAATGTCCCAGTACAGGGGATGGCCGGGAATGCCGCCCAGCAGGTCGTCGGCCAGGGCGATGCCGCTCGACTCGTCTTCAGCGACCATCGGTCCGAGGTAGTGCGCGCGCCTGCCGGGCCGCAGCATGCCGTACCCGACCGTCCGCCCGGCCCCGTCCGCGAGGACACGCGCCCGCGACTGCTCAGCCAGCATCGACAGCATCCGGTTGCGGCCAGCGCCGAACGCCGATGCGTCGAGATCCTCGACGCAGCCGATGCCGCCCGGGTCCAGCGGACCCGGGGTTGGAGCGGCTGACGCGCCGCTCCGCGGCGGACAGGATGCGAGCTTCGCTGTCTCCCACCGGGAAAGGCTCCATTCCGCGACGAACCCGAGCTGATCATAGACCTGCCGGCCCATCGGAGTGGCGTCCAGCTTGATGCAGCCCACCCCGGACCGCCGCAGGTGCTCGATACAGCGCGCGAGCAGGGCCGTGCCGATCCCGCGCCGCCGCATGGCGGGATCGACGAGAACCATGCCTATCCACGCGAGGTCCTGCGAGTAGATCGTGGTCGTCGCCGTGCCGGCCGGCCTGCCGTTCCACTCGGCGACGAAACAGCCGCCGGGGTCGTGCTGCAGCAGCCGCCGCCAATCCTGAAGAGACTGGTTCCAGCCGGCGCTGCCGCGGACGCGGTCCGCGAACGGCAGGTCCGTGTCGGCCATCCCCCGCAATGTGATCGAACCGCTGATGGAAGTCTCCGCTAGAGCGGGGCTCGAACCGCGGCGATGGGGCGAGGCAATCACAAGGGTTTTCCCGCGGTCAGGCCTCGACCCGGCATGCCCCGTCGGATCAGTCCACCAGCCAGGGCGCTTCTTCCCTGGTTGGCGGCACGACGAAACGGCCGGCCCCTTCGCGGCGGGGAAAGGGGTTGCGGCGGGGGCGTTCGGGTTCGGGGGGATCGGCCTGGAGCCGGGCCAGGGCTTCTTCGTCGATGGTGATTCCCAGGCCCGGTTCGTCGGAGAGCTGGATGAATCCGTCTTCGATCGTGTGGTTGAAGTCGATGCAGTGTTCGCGGCCGGGGTCTACCACCTCCATCATCATGTGGTTCGGCAGGGCGGCGGCGAGGTGGGCGGCGTAGTTGGCTTGGCAGTTCATCATGGTGACGGGCAGTTCGTACGCGTAGCAGAGGTTGGCGACCTGCCTGCAGCCGGTGAAACCGCTGTGTCCGCCGGTTACGTTGACGACATCTGCGGACTGCCGGGAAACGAGCGGGTAGAAGTCGCCGATGTGGTTGAGGTTCTCGCCGGTGGCGACGGCGGCTTTCACGTTCCGGGAGACCTGGCGGAGACCGTCGAAGTCCCAGCGCCGGGCAGGCTCCTCCGCCCATGTGATGTCGAATTCCTCCTCGATGCGCCGGATGCGGATGATGGCCTCCCTGGCGGACCAGTATTCGTTGCTGTCGATCAGCAGGCGCGGGCGGTCGCTGGCGATGCTCAGGGCTTCCTTCATGATGCCGAGGCGCCGGAGGTCGGCCTTCATGTCGAGTCCGACCTTGAGCTTTCCGGAGTCGATGCCCCGCTCCGCCATGCGGCGGTAGAAGGCGAAGATTTCATCGTCGCCGAGGCAGAGGTCGATGCCGCTGGCGTAGGCCTTGGTGCGGCCTTCCCGGGCTCCGAATGTCTGCCACAGCGGTTCGTCGGCGATCCTGGCTTTCAGGTCCCAGAGCGCCGTGTCGACGGCGCTGATGGCATCGTTCATCTCCCCTTCGTTGCCCCCTTTGAAAACGAAGTCGACCATGCGCTGCCAGAGGCCGATGACGCCGCGCGGGTCTTCCCCTTCGATGAGGTGGAAGAGGCGTCCGACCGAAGCGTTCCCTCCGGGCGCGACGCCGGCGATGTTCTCGTCGGTCTCGATCCAGAGGATGGAACCGCCGGCGATGTCGTCCCCGACCACTCCGTTGGCGTCGCCGATGGGGCGGTCCATCTTCATTTCGTAGGTCTCGACCCGGTATCCGGTGATTTTCATTTCAGGAGGTCCTTCGGGTGTTTTGCGGCTGCTGAAGCGGCGGCTCAGTAAGCGTGGCGTCCTTCGGACTGGCCGGCGGTACCTCTTGCGGCTTCGGCGGTTTCTTCCTCGGTCGGCGGCACTTCCCAGAGGCCGGCCCCCGGTCTCCTTCCCAGGGGGCTGGGTCCGGTCCCCGGCGGGATCCTGGTTACGCTGGCCTTTTCGAGGGCTTCGCGGTCGATCTCGATGCCGAGACCGGGTTTGTCGCCGAGGATCGCCTTGCCGTTCTCGAAGGTGATGTCGTGGAACAGGACGCCGTCCTCGGATCCGGCGCTGGCGACTTCGATGGTCGCGTAGTTGGGGATGACCGTTGCGAGGTGGGCGTGGTGATGGCCTGCCGACCCGCCCAGCGTTACCGGGAGGTTGAAGCCGTAAGCGGCGTCGGCGATCTGCAGAGCGCAGGTGATGCCGGTCATTCCCGAGCCGACCTGGATGATGTCCGCGGACCGGTTGTGGAAATAGGGGAGGAAGTCGCCGAGGGTGTCGAGGTTCTCGCCGGCGCAGACCGGGGTGCGGACGGCGTCGCAGATCCGGCGAAGGCCGAGAAAGTCCCAACGACGGGCCGGCTCCTCGATCCACATGAGGTCGAACCGGTCTTCCATCTCCCGAACTTTGCGGATGGCCTGCTTGGGCGACCAGTATTCGTTGGCGTCGACCATGAGTCCCGGTTCGTCCGTGTCGATGCTGAGGGCGTCCTTCATGATGCCGATGCGCCGCAGGTCGCGGTCCTGATCGAGGCCCACCTTCAGCTTGCCGTCCCTGAAGCCGTATTTCTCGGCCATGCCGCGGTAGAAGCTGAAGAGCTCGTCATCGGACAGGGGCATGTCGAGACCGCTGGCGTAGGCGTTGACGGGTTGCCTGGCGCCGCCGAGGGTTTTGTAGAGGGGCTCGTCGTTGTACTTGGCCTTGAGGTCCCAGAGGGCGATGTCGAGGGCCGAGATGGCGTCGTTGGCGATGCCGTCGTGACCCCCCTTGAACTGTTTGTCGACCATCCGCTGCCAGAGGCCGGTGACGCGCCGGGGGTCCTGTCCGAGGAGGATCCCCTCCACGAGGGAGTCGATGACCGGCAAAGCGCCGGTTCCGCCGGGCGCGATGCCAGTCAGTTCGGTATCGGTGTGCAGCTCGATGAGGCAACCGCTGCCGCGTGAGCGCCCCATCGGTGAGTTGGCGTCCCCCATGCGGCGGGCCAGGGTGAACTGGTAGAGCGTTGACGATACGCCGGTGATCTTCATCTCAACCTTTCCTCGGCGGTTGGATGCGCGGGTTTGCGGCACTCGCCTGGGTGAATTTCACGAGCGAACGACACGAGCGGGATGAACAGCGGGGTCGGGGTCGTCAGCAGGACCCGGCGCGCACGAAGGTTTCCATGCCCACCTCGAGGCTCAATACACGAAGTCGAACGGCCGCAGCAGGTCGAGCTCGTCCGCGGCCACCAGGAAGTGGATCAGCGGTCCGATCGTGGTGCCGTAGCTCTGCCCGCCCGGAGGAACCGGCAGGGCCTCCTTGAAGATCGCCCCGTCCGCCACCGTCTTCCTGCCTCCCGGCGACACCAGGAGCTGGAAGTTCATGTTGATCAGGATCGACTCCAGCGTGCGCATGCCCTTCAGGATGTAGCCGCGGTCGCCGCTCAGGCGATAGGCGTACGCCAGCGCCTCCAGCGCCAGGCCGTTGAAGATCGGGTGCTGGACCGACGGGAATTCCTTGTAGTAGAACAGCCCGTTGTCCAGCAGCGCATGCTCCAGCAGGGCGTCGACCTCGTCGAGGATCAGCTCCTTCACCGAATCGTCGCCGGTCACCTGATGGTACGCCTTCAGGGCATTGACCGCGATGGCGATCATGAACGGCACGCGGATCCGCGCGTGGTCGGTGTAGGGAGCCAGGAAGCCGCCCATGGAGCGCTGCCACTCCCCGAACCGCTCGACAATGCCGGTGCCGGCCTCCAGGAAGCGCGTCTGTCCGGTCTCGCGGTACAGGACCACCAGCGCCTTGAGCATCCAGCCGAGGTCCCGGGCCTGGTACCTGCCCACCTCCCGGTACTGCTCGGCCGCGATGTGGCGCAGGTAGTTCTCGCCGACGGCGATGGCGGCGTCAAAGGCTTCGCGCTTTCCGGTCAGGTGGTAGTAGTCGAAGAACCCCTCCACCCACTGGTGCGAGACGTTGACGCCGGCGGTGACGTGGTCGGCGCTGTGCATCCTCAGCCCGCCGCGCTGCAGCGGATCGGGGCTGTGGTGGCAGAAGTCGACGTCCACCCAGTGCTGGGCGGTGGCGCGGCCGGTCTCGAAGAAGCGCCTGGCGCCGGTGCGGGCGTACTGCAGGAACATCAGGTGCGGGATGTCGTACTCGCCGTTGAGCCACACCACCTTGCCGCCGCCGCGGCCCTGCCAGGTGTAGCCGTAGGTGCCCTCGTCGCCGAAGCAAAGGATGCCCAGCCCGACCGGCCGGGTGTCGATCACGTCGCAGATCAGCGCCTCCAGGCGGCCGTAGCGGCGGCCGGAGAAGACGTCCTCCCAGACGCCGGCATCGCGGTACCAGTCGCTGGCCAGGGCGGGATGATCGGGGAGCTGGAACTGCAGGCTGCGGCGGGAGATCTCCTCCACGCCGAGATCGGCCGGATGGAAGTGGAACAGCAGCTCGTGGGTCTTGGCCACCCCCTGGTGCAGGACCAGGTCGTCCCCGCCGGGCGGGTACAGGAACGCCTCCAGCGCGTCCGGGGCGGCGCGCAGCCGCTTCGGGAAGTTCTGCTGCGCCTGGCGGATGGTGAGGGTCGCGCCGCCGCGCGGCCCGTTCCAGTCGACCCAGAAGTCGCCGAAGAAGCACTCGTCCTGATGTTCGGACGCATCGCGCAGGATCTTCGCGGTGTCGACGCCGAGATCGACCTCGCGTTCGCCGACCACCTTGTTGGTTCGGTAGTGCCCCTCCCCGGAGGTCAGCTTCACGGGGCCGGCCCCCGCCAGCCGGCCCTTGAGGTGGACCTCCCGGACCGCGACCCGCGGGGGCTCCTCCCGGTTGATGAACTGGTACTGCAGCGCGACCCAGGGCTTGCCGGCCCAGGCGTGGATGCGGATGACGTAGTCCAGGAAGCCGTCCGCGCCGCTGCGGTGGGTGCCGGAAATGCAGACCTCCGCGCGCAGCGGCCCCCGCTCCTCGATCTCGACCTGCGCCGCGTCGTCCGCGGCCGTCGCAAAGGCCGTCCCCTGCCCGTCGACCACGCTGAACCCGGGCCAGGAAACCTCGTCCCACGGCGGCTCGCCGTGCAGGGTGACCGACCTGATGAGGTCCGTCCCCGGCCTGCCGAGGGCAAGTTGCAGCGGACCTGTGTTGAAAACGACTTCCCGCCCGGCGTCGACGACGGTCACGGCCGCTGGAGGAGCAGGTTGCTCGCGCGCCCCGTCCTCGATGGCGAAGCGGAACGACTTGCCGCTGCCCCCGGGCAGATCCAGCAGGCAGTGCACGAGCAGCCAGCGGATGCTGCCGTCGTCCCAGCGCCCGGTCGCCGACTTCTGGCAACAGATTTCCGCCGGGCCGTCGTACAGGGCGAACTGCTCGACCCGGGACAGGGTTCCGCGGGAAAAGGGTATCCCGAAGGTTACCGGCTCCTGCGGCCGGTCGTAGTGGGAGATCTTCTCGAAGAACAGCTCGTCAGCGGGGTTCGGCATGGTAGTGTCCAGGCCCCCGGCTCCTCCCCCGTCTCCGCGGTTGCGGTTGAACCGGGAAAACAGGGCACCGGTATCGGTTCATTGCGGTTCGTCGTGAACGTGCACGAAGGTCCGTCAGGGTCCCTGACAGGCGTAGCCGATGCCGGTCTGCCCGAAGCCGTTGCCGGTGTACCAGCAGCGCAGCCCGCCGTCGTGCGGGACCACCACCGCGTACGAGCGCTGGTGATCGTCGAAGCTGCCGGCGGGCCCGACGCCCATGTCGCCGTCGGGTCCCGAGGCGGTCCAGGTCCAGTTCAGGCCATCGCAGCTGATCAGGCTGCGCACGCGGTACGCCGTGCCGAAGGTGTTGACCCACAGGGTCCAGCGGCCGCCGCGGCGCAGCGCGAACGGCTTGGAAACGATGTACTCGAACGGCTCGACGGCGAACCCGCGGGGGCTCACCATCAGGCGGTCCAGGGGCTTGGTCCAGCGGATGCCGTCGGTCGATTCGGCGTAGCCCACCCCGATGTGCGGAAGCAGGTCTCCATGACGGGTGCGCACGCCCGCCGGTCTGGGCGAGTAGTCGCCCAGCGCCGTGTAGTACATGCGGAAGACGCCGCCCTCGGCGAGCACGCAGACGCTGCCGGTGCCCTCGTGGTCCCAGGGGCGGTCCAGCGCCAGCACCGGCGAGTCGCCGGCGTGCCGCCACGTACGGCCGCGGTCGTCGCTGAGAGCCAGACCGGTCGTGTTGGCCAGCTTTCCGTCGTCCCTGGGCACACCCCAGGCAACGTAGTACATCAGCCACGCTCCGTCGGCGCGCGGCACCACGAACGGAAAGCTCGGCCCCACGGCGTTGCAGGCGGTTCCGGCCTGGCGCTCCAGCACCGTTCCGGCGAAGCGCCACTCATGCGGAGCCTCCACCCGGGCGACTGCCAGACAGATGCGGTTGAAGCCGTCCTCGCCGGTGCCCCAGTAGTACATGTGGTAGTCGCCGCCGAAGCGCAGCACGTGCGGACTCGAGGCGCGGCGGGCATCGACGGCTCCGCCGAACCCCGGAGCGACGACCGGGTCTGTCGAGGGAACCCTCCACCGCAGGGGTGCTGGCGCGTCGGTCATATTCTCAGGTGGGCGCGCGGGCAGACGGGCCGCGGGGAAACCAGGGCCGACCTTGTCACACTGTTTCTGCAGCGGGTCATCTTCAGGCGCCGTCCGAAGGGATTCTACTTCAGATCCCCGCCGGGGCATATGCCCCAGGTGAACGGTGCTGCTCGAAGTGTTCCTCCTCCTGCTGCGCGATCATCCATTCGCTCATGGCGTTCAACTTCTCTACCATCTCCGGTGCCGGCACATCAACTGGGCCACGACGAGAGGCTACTTCATCAAAGGCCGCCTGGAAACCCGGCGCCACGACCGCACCGCTTTGCGGCACCTGCGGATCTTCCTTAATCCCAAGTCAATTCACACTACTTAAGGAGAAAGACCGATGGGCGACAACAGGATCACCGTCCTCAACCCGATGGGGCACCCGCCGAAGAGGGAGCAACTGGGCATGGCCCCTCGTCCCGATTCGCTCGAAGGCCGCACCGTCTACCTCGTCGACTGCCGTTTCGACGACGGCGACATCCTCATGCGCCAGATGGGTAACTGGTTCGGCGAGCACCGCCCGGGGATCAACGTGGAGGTGCGCCGCAAGTCGAACGTCTACACCACCCGCGACGAGGCGCTCTACGAGGAGATCAGACAGCAGGGAGATGCCGCCGTCATCGGCGTCGGCCACTGAAGCACGTGCGCGCCGGCGGTCGCCGACCAGTGCATCACAGTTGAAACCGAGTACGGAGTGCCGACAGCCTCCGTCCAGACCGACATCTTCGAACCCCTGGCGCGGGCCCAGGCCTGGCGCGGGGCATGCCGAAGCAGCGGTTCGTCTTCGTCCCCCAGCCGGTGATGGGCAAGTCGCCGGCCGAGCTGCGGGCTTACGTCGACGGCGCCGATCCCGTCACCGGGCGTCCGTTCATGACCGAGGTGATGGAGGCCCTGACCCGCCCGCTCAGCGCCGGGGAGACGGAGGTCGTCAGCTTCGACCGCTCCACCCCGCGGCTGTGCGAGCCGGACTCGGAGGACAACCTCCACGAGCTCTTCCTGCGCGAGAACTGGACCGACAAGCTGCCGATCGTGCTGCCGACCGAGGCCCGCGTCGAGGCGATGCTCAGGGGCACGAGCCGGGACCCGGATGAAACAGTCGGACAGATGCGGCCCACGGGCCCGCGCGAGGCCTGGGAGTACACGGTGGAGAAGGTCGCCGTCAACGCCGTCATGGCCGGGGCGCGGCCGGAATACTTTCCCGCCATTCTCGCGCTGGCATCGACGCAGGTCACGGCGCGCCCGAGCACGACCAGCTCGGCCGCGGCCATGGCGGTCGTCAACGGGCCCTTCCGCGAAGAGATCGGCATGAACTCCGGCGTCGGCGCCATGGGACCCTACAACCACGCCAACGCCACCATCGGGCGCGCCTACGGCCTGCTGTCCCAGAACGGCCAGGGTGGTTCGCTGCCGCTGCACACCTACCTCGGCTCGCAGGGCAACGGCTACGCCTTCAGCAGCATCTGCTACGCCGAGAACGAAGAGCGCAGTCCGTGGGATCCCTTCCACGTCCGGAAGGGCTTCGCCAAAGGAGACAGCACCGTCAGCGTTTTCCCGGGCTGCCGCTCCACCGCCTTCACTCTCGGGCTGCGCGAAAAGCACTGGCAGACTCACGTCATCCAGATGCTGCGGGGCATGGACCCGCACGAGGCGCCCACTTTCGTCCTCGACCCGATCACCGCCCGCCAGTTCGTCGACCGCGGCGGTTTCCACACCGTCGAACAGCTCGTCGACTGGGTCCACGAGAACGGCACCATGCGCGCCGGGGTCTACTGGGATTACCAGCTGATCGAGAACTACGTCGAGCCGAGGGCGCTCGTCGGCGAGGAGCCCTGGGCGGCGATGCTGGAAGCGGAAGAGGAGGAGCTCATCCGCATCTGGCCGAAGGACCAGATCCAGGTCGTCGTCGTCGGAGGCGAAACCAACGGGTACTGGCGCATCTTCGGCGCCCCCCACGCGGCCACCGCGTCCGTCGACGAATGGCGGTGACTCTCTCCGCCGCCGTTGGCAAGATCGACTGCTCGCACCGGGAGCGTGGTGAATCGGGGATGTCGGGATGGCGAGGAGCGAGGCCGGCGTGCGCTCCGGGCCGGGCCGCCCCCGCTCAGTAGACGACCGCCAGCCGCTGGAGCCGCTCTGAATCCCCTTCGCTCGTCGTCACTTTCACCCGCGCCAGGTAGAGCCCGGGTGGCACCAGCCCGTCCTGGTCGTCGCGTCCGTCCCACCACAGGACATGACCGCCGGCCCCCTGCGTGTCGGAGCGCGTGGACCAGAGGCGTTCACCGGACAGGGCGAAGATGCCGATCTCGACGCGCGTTCCGGCCTGGACGCGCAGCATGGTGTAGCCGATCCGCACCCTTTCGTTGATCCCGTCCCCCTGCGGCGTGAAGACCGGCGGCTCGATTTCGACCGCGCCCAGGACCTCGGTGAGCGACGACGGAATCGCCACGACCTGCAGGCGGTTCGTTCCTATCTCGTCGCTGACGTCGCCGGCCTCGATGGCCTGCGGCAACTGCTCGCCGGCCCGCTGGAAAACCTCGCCCGCGAACGTACCCGACGCCCCGTACAGGGCGCTCTCGAAGCGGATCCTCAAAGGCGGCTCCCCGTCCCCGACCGGCCGCGGCAAATACAGGGTGAATCCCGCAGCCTCTTCGATGACCTCGTCGGGGGCGACCTCCTGCAGGGGAGCGCCCATCTCGAGGCTGCGGAACCCGGCATGCGATGGAGTCATGAGGCGCACCGCATCGAAGCCGGCCTTGCCCTCACCGGCAAACTCGGCGCGGACGTCGTAGACGAATTCCGTCATCTCCCCGGCTCGCACCCGGGTCAGGTTGCCCGCCGGGCGCAGATCGCCGGTATCGGCGATCTCGGCGACGATCCGGTCGGCCAGCAGGGGCGAGATCTCCACCGCCAGCGAGTCCAGCCGCGCGAACGCCCACAGTTCGTCGGTCTGCAGCCTGACCCGCACCTGGAAGAACCGGCCGGCGCGTACCCGCGGGCGCGAACCGGATTCCGCCATCGGCGCCGACCAGAAGCTCCAGTTTTCGTGGTCGTGGGTGACCGGACCCCGCCAACCGACCAGCTCGGGGTCGACCTCGGGTCTGTTCACCCTCAGTGATTCGTACTCCTCGGCCGTTACCTGTACGTGTCCGCCCCGTTTGTCGAACCCGAACCAGGCCGTCGGGTCGTCGTCGACACCGGTGCGCAGGGCGATCTCGACCCGGGCCGCAGCCTCCGGAGCCGGAACCAGCTGCCCGCCGTCGCGGCGCCACCTGCTGGCGTGAAACACGACCCGGCCGAAGTTGAACTCGCTTCCCAGATCGACCACCCGGGATTCCCAGGACGCCTCGGGCACGAAACCGCGGCCGTAGATCTCCATCTCCGCCCACGCCAAACGGATGAAACAGGGGAAGTCGCGCCAGCCGGGACCCATGCTCTCGGCGCAGCACTCCGCGGTCCGGACCACCGCCGGATTCGCTACCACGCAGTCGTCCCAGGAATCGGGAAACGCCCGCAGGCGGAAGAAGCGGTAGAACTGCAGCGGAAAATCGATGCCGATGACGCCGGAAGGCTCGTAGTGCTGCCGCGTAGTGAACAGCACTTCCTCCAGGGGTTCGTACTCGATGTCGGGTACTGCCCAGGCGTACTGCTTCTGCAGGAGGTGGACCCCTTCTTCCGCCACCCACTCGGCGTCGTTTCCCGCTGACAGTTCGAACCCGGAGGGGTTGTAATACGGGCGGTAAGGCTGGTCGCTTACGTGATCGATGCCGTCGGGCGGATAGAAACGGAAGCGCTCGGCAGGGATGCGCCCGCCCAGATCCAGGGTGTAATACTCCTGGGTGACCCTGATCACCTCGTTGAATACGTCGGCGGTTCCGGGATCGCCGTCGACGTACTTCAGCGGAAAAAACGAAGGGTTCCCCAACGGGTTGACTCCCCGCCAGATGCGAGGCTGACCGTCCCGGTAACGGACGCTTTTGGGGAACTTGACGCCGTGCCAGGGTCCCAGCCGGGTAAGGAAGTTCGCCTCGGGGTCGAGTTCGCGAGGCTGAAGGGCGCCCGGGACCGTGAAATCGTCCATCAGGACGTTCGCCGCCGAATCGGTGAACTCAACCCAGGGGTGGCCGGCGTCGCCGCCGAACTGCCATCGCTCGACTTCCGCGGCGGCCGCATCGATCTGGACCAGGCACCCGAGCGCCGCTGCGGAGATCGTCGTGACGGGCATCGGTACCCGGTTCATCGCGACTCTTCCGGAAGGACTGCCATCGTCTCAGTAAACCCCTGCCTGGCGCTGGATACCCTCGAAACCGCCTTCGCTGGCGGCCGCCTGGCGCCCCTTGCTCCAGCGAAGCGTTGCTCCCCCTGCGGAAGCCTGCGTCCTTTGATTCTCCGGTAATCTCACGAAAAATACCAGGATTGAAAACCATGCAACAATTGCCTCACTGACACCCAGGGCGAGGCCCGGCTCCCGAAGCAGGGTGTTGACAGGGGATTGCTGTCCCCGTTAGAATCGGGATTGGCGGGAGGACGGGATCGGTACTCTCGCGTCCCTTTGTAGAAGAAGTATGCTTCTCTGATTAAACCAGTCCCATAAGGAGAAGATATAAATGTCATGGAAATTACTGTGCGTGGTTGCCGTGATTTCTTCCGGTTGCTCATCGAATGATGACCACGAGGAAGCTGCAGTAACCGCTCGTTATATTCGTCATGAAGTTTCAAGTGATTCGACGATGATAAAAACTCGCCGCAACGACGAGGTCGACCTTCCGGTATTCAGGAGAATCAGGAAAGTCGGATACTCCGACTGCCTTGGGGCGATGGTTGTATTGCACCAAAAAGGAGAATCCTTGTCCAAAATTATTACTGATTCCGGTAATGACGACATGCAATCCTTTCGGCTGAATGAACCAAATGAAGTTTCGTACCTTCTGACATGCTACAAGCCATCCAATACTTTAGTCATAGAACGCGAAGAAAACGCCGACAATTCGGACGATACCCGAGAGGGAACAGCCGAGTAAAAGCAGAAAGGAGCATACCTGTGCCAGGAATCGAACCCGCATCCCGGCTGACCCGCCTGAACGGTGCCAGGATCGGACTTCTGGACCCGGGAAAGCGCACCGCGGGAGCCGTCCTCGAAGCGGTCGGGGAGCGGCTCGCGGCAGAGCACGGCGCGAGTGTGGCCGGACCGTGGAAAAAGACGTCTCCCTACCGCGTCTGCTCGAAGAAGCTTCTCGAGGAGATCGTTCCCCGGTGCGACGGGCTTGTAATGGGGGTCGTCGACTGATGCGGGGCCAGTTCGTGCAGTTTGCACGACATGCTCGAGTTCGAGTTGAGAGGCGTACCGACCGCCTACATCACCGCCGCGGGAAGGGTCCCGATGGTCGCACGCGACGGCGACGGGTTCAGCCTGTCGCACGCAACGGGGAACTTCCTGGTCGAGGGCTGGGAGGACTCCGGCCCGCAGTCCGACGCAGTGCATCGCAGGCTGATCCACTTCGGGGTGCACCGCAGGATGAGGATGAGCGGCGTGACGGAGGGGGACCGGGTCCGCTACGGCGGCAGGGACCTGCGGTGGGAGTATCCCCGGAAGGAGCTGGAAGCCGGAATCAGGCCCGGCGGTGCCGGCGCCTGGTCGAGTACCTTCGACGGCGTTGCCGGCTACAGGAACATCGAACTGGGCGCGCACGCCGCGCCCGTGGAAGGGGACGAGTTCGATGAAAGCGTGGAAGAGGCCGTCCCGCAGGTGGTGTCGATTCTGACGGGCGGGAGGGCGTGAGAACCTGCTGACCGGAAAGGAGCCCATGCCGATCGCCGCCAGGGAGAAACGCGATCAACTCATGCGCGACGGCTTCTGCGTCTTCGAGAACGTGCTGGCGCCGGAGATGGTGGCGAAACTGAACGCCATGAGCGAATGGATGATCGCGCAACAGGACGAGGAGCACTTCGAGCAGCACCGCTCGCAGGGCTGCCTGATTCCCTACTGGACCTGCCCGCACCCGACCTTCACCGAACTCCTGATTTATCCCGGCGCGATAGCCGCTCTCGCGGAACTGGGATTCGATTCCCCCAGATTCTGGAGCGGTTTCGTGATCAGCAAGCCTCCGCAAAGCCCGCCGTTGTACTGGCACCACGACGGCGTGTTGTGGGACCATCCGATCAGCTACACCAACCAGCCGCAGCAGTACTTCCTGATGTACTATCTGGTCGACACGAACCTGCACAACGGCTGCCTGCGTCTGATTCCCGGCTCCCACCTGAAACGCCACCCCCTGCACGACATGCGGCCAAGGGACGACGACGACGTGATCAACGCAACCGACATGGATCATCTCGCTTTTCAACAGGTCGAGGGTGAGGTCGATGTACCCGTTCGCGCCGGCGATGTCGTCATCGGCGATTCGCGCCTGCTGCATTCCGCCCGCGCCAACCGAACCGGCCAGCGGCGCACAGTGCTCACTCTCTGGTACTGGCCCGCCTACGACGACATGCCCGGCGAAGTCAAGGCGTTGATCCGCGATCACATCACCAGCAGGTCCGAATGGGCTGACTGGGTCGAACATACGCGGCACATCACCGAACCGTACCTGCCGGTGTACGAGGGCGATGCGGAAGCGGTCCCCTGGGGCACGATTCCCGGCAAGGATTTTCAGTAGAGCCGCTCCCCGCTGCCCCCGAGCTGCTGCCCGATCCTGGCGCGCAGCGCCCCGGCCCCGGCTATTCTGGTCCGCGGTGCCCCGGATTTCCGGGGTCCACATGCCGGGCGGATCCTTCATGTATCCGGTAATGGTGCAAGCAAGAGTACTCCTGACTTTGGCGACTGCATGGGCTGCGGCGGCGACGGCGGAGACCGAACTGTTCCATGCCGTCGGGGTCGACCGCAGCGGCCGGGCGTTGGGGCAAAGCGATGGCGACGGCCGGGTGATGGTCGAGTCGCCGGAGTATCCTCGCGGCCTGTGGCTGCACCTGCTCGATGAAGCCGAAAGGCCGCTGCCCGGGCTTCATGTCGAATACCGGGGCCGGCGGGACAGCCTGGTGTCAATTCGCTGTGCCGACCCGGACGGAGTGGTCCGGAAGACCCTGGTGTGGACCCGCCCCGCGGGTGACCCCCTGCATCTGAGGCTGAAGGCCGCCGAGCCCGGCGACCTGCCACCGGGCCTGGTCCCCATCGACTGGCGAGTCGATTCGAGTGCCGAGGCCGTATTGGGTACGGAGGAGACCAGCCTTACGGGTTGGGAGGCCGTGGGGACCTTCCTCAGCCAGCGCTGGGGGGAGCGAACCGGGATAGTGGGGCTCGAACTCAGTGCCGACGTCAACCTGGCGGTGGTGCTGGAGGAGCCGAATTCGTTGGGCAAGCTGGTGGCCTACCTGCAGGATACCCATCGGCAAGGGGATATCTCGCCGACCGTGCAGGTGCGCCTGCTGCAAGGCGGGATGGGCCTGCCGGAAGGGACGGTCCTCTTTCTTCCTTTCGATATCCTGCTCTTCGAGGACCAGGCCCTGCGGGAAGCGGTAGCGAAAGCCCTGGGGGGATCGCCGAGCTCCGATTTCTCGCACCGTAGAGCCGCCTCGCTGACCAGGCTCGTGATCGGGGCGATGGGCATTCACAGTCTGGCCGGGATCTGGCAACTGACCGGTCTGGAATTCCTGTGGGTGGTGGAAAACGAGATAGTCGACGTGAACCCCCTGGTGCATTTGACCAACCTGGAGACGCTGTTCCTGTCCGGAAACCAGATTGCCGATGTCAGCCCGCTGGTGGCATTGACCTCCCTGGGAGAGCTTCAACTCTCCAACAACCGGATAGTCGATGTCGAGCCCCTGGGGAAGATGACGAGCCTGGCCAGGCTGAACCTGTCCGTCAACCAGATAGTCGATGTCAGCCCCCTGGGGGAGTTGACCAACCTGAAAGACCTGCAGCTGCCCTACAACCGGGTGTCGGATCTGACCCCACTGACCGGATTGGCCCGATTGGAAGACCTGAATCTGTTCAACAACCGGATAGCAGATACGGCTCCGCTGGCTCGATTGACCAGCCTGAGACGGTTGTTGATAGGGGCGAATCCAATTGCCGATCTGGGCCCGTTGGCTGAAATGACCGCTCTCAGGGAACTATGGCTTACCTACAACCGGCGGATAGAGGATTGGTCCCCGCTGGCCGGACTGACCGGTCTGGAACGTCTGCTCCTGGAGGCCACGGGGTTGACCGATCTCAGCATACTGACCCGAATGAGCAACCTGCGGTTTCTCCATTTGTCCGCTAACGGAATAGCCGACCTGGACCCCCTGGCCAACCTGACTCTCATGAGAGTATTGAATCTCGCGGACAACGAAATCGTGGAAATTGGCCCACTCGCCGGATTGACTGCCCTGGCAGACCTGTCCCTGTCCAACAACCGGATAGCCGATCTGAGCCCCCTGGGGAAAATGACCGAACTGATCTACCTGAAACTGGAAGGAAACCGGATTACGGATATCGATCCCCTGGCGTCGCTGCCCGGCCTGGAAGGCGTACGGCTGGATGACAACCAGATCGAGGATCTGTCCGCCCTGGTGGCCAACACGGATTTCGGCAGTGGGAATTGGGTGACTGTAAGGGGCAACCCTCTCAGTGAGAAGGCGAGAGAGCGGCAGATTCCAACCCTGGAAGCCAGGGGCGTGCAGGTCTATTTCTGAAGCCGGGGGCGACCTGAGCGGTCGCCGCGCGCCTCACCTCGGCGCGCGTCCCGCGGCCAATCGCGGACTCTCGACAAAGCCCTGCCGGCTCAGGAAGTCCAGCATCACCGCCGCGCACTTCTCCGGTTTCTCGAGCTGCAGAAAGTGTGTCGTCCCCGGCACGAACTCGTGCTCGACGCCTGCGGCCCCGCTGAAATCGAACTTCGGCCGGTTCGGGTCCATGGCTGGATCCGACGGGACGATCCTGGTGGGGCATCGCAGGGAGCCGAAGTCCACCGACACCGCAGGTTGCGAGGCTTCATACCAGATCTGCGCTTCGTACTCGCGCGGGCACCGGAGCTCGTAACCCTGTCCGGTCGCCGACTCCCTGAGGGTCGTTCTGGCCACGAGATCGAAGACCCCCGGCACCGCCCGCTCGAAGTAATGGAGGTTGGTATGGAGCTCGGCGAGCTCTTCCCTGGTCCGGAACCACGGCGCCCTCCTCATGAGCATGTCGCCGGTTCGCACGGCAATCAGCTCGAACTCCCCGTACCTCGAGCCCGGGTTGCAGAGAGGCGGGGCGAACAGCACCATCGCGGAGTAGTTGCCGCCCCTCGAAGGCAGGTGCAGGCCGGCCAGGGCGGAAATGGAGTGGAAGACGGCCGCCGTGGGTTTGTCGCCGTAGAGCCTTCCGATCGCTGCGAAGATGCGGTCGTGGTCGCGTGAGAAAGCGTCGAAACGGTGGTTCTCCAGGGCTCCGACTTCGTTCCAGCCGTGGTTCCTGAGGTCATGGATCACCAGGTCGAAGTCGGCCGCCAGCAGCGACCAGAACGGGTAGTAGAGGTCGATGGCGAGGCCGTTCCCGTGGCACAGGACGAGCCGGGGCCCCGCCGGATTCCCGTGGCGCCTCAGGACGATGGTGGCGTCGTCGTCCACCTTCACGCTGTCAACTGACAGCGGCTCGGGTATCTCCCAGACGGCTGCAGGTACGGTCAAACCAGTTTCCTTTCCGGCCGGCGCGACCGCCGGCTGTTGGGCTCAGGGACTCGGGAGGCGGCATGCCGACCCGCAGACCCAGGTGGGGGTCGCCTGCAGCGCCCCGTCGGTGAAGGGACCGGCACGCCGCGGTCAGCTCTCGCCGCGCAGGAACTGGCGGATCAGCCGCTCGAAGCGGGAGCCGTAGATGCGGTCGAATGCCTCCAGGCGCCCCGGCAGCAGCAGCCCCGCCTGAAAGCGCAGGCCGGCGGCCAGCTCCCGCGCCTCGGCCTCGGACACCAGTCCCTCGCGGATGCGCCGGCTCACGTCGTCGGCGATCTCCCTGACGAAGTCCGCCCGGCGTTCCGGCGGCCGCCGCCGAAGGTCGGACAGGGTCACGCCAGGTCCCCCCGGGAACCGGGGATGCGCCGGCCGTCTCCCACCTGCATATGGATCAACCGTAGACCGCCTGAATCATGGCGTTGATGTAGCCGAAGCAGTAGGCAAGGGACTGGTAGTTGCCCTGCGGATCGTCGTCGGTGCGCGGGACGTGGTCGGGATCGATGCCGTAACAGTAGCCCGTGTCCCTGAGGGCCTTCAACACCCGGTGGAAGTCCATGTCACCTTCATCGGGCAGGGCCTCGCGGAAGCTGTAGCGCCCCCCGAGAATGTTGCGGTAGTGAACGAGGAAGATCGTGTCGCGGCTTCCGAAGTATTCGATGATCGGGCAGATCTCGCTGGCAGGATCTTCGAGCCCTTCCGCGATGGAGCCGACGCAGAAGTTCCAGCCGTTGTAGGGACTGCGCTGAATCTCGATGAACCGCTTCATGCCCTCGAAGTCGTTGAGGACCTTGTCGACGCCCCTGTAACCGGGGGGCGTGGCAGGGTCTTCCTGGGAATTTCCCATTCGGACCTTGAATTCTTCCGCCACCGGGATCATGCGGTCGAGCAGGTACTCGATCCGTTCCCAGTGCATCTCTGCGGTGACGCGTCCGGCTTCGGTCAGCCCGGCCTGTTCTTCTGCCGGGACCTTGTCCAGGCGGAACGCCGTGTGGACGAAGCCGCCGCGGCCTTGTTCCCGTTCGGTGCGGTCGATGGGCAGGATGCAGGTGTTGTAGCGCAGGGAATCGATGCCGGCGCGGGAAGCGGTCCGGATCATTTCGCACACCAGGTCGATTTCCATGTCCCGGTCCGGACTTTTGCCGAAGTAGATGATGTTGGGAAGTTCCTGATATATGGGCAGCAGGCTCATGTCCAGGGTCAGCCCGAAGGCCTCGTGGCGCTCTCTTTCCCGGACCAGTTCGTCGAGGTCCCAGCCGCGGCCGGGGTGGAAGGGGAAGTTGGCCGCCTTGTGGCGCACGCCGCAGCGCTGCAGAAAGCGCAACTCGGCATCGGTCGACCCGAAACTCTGGGTGCGCACGTACATGCGCGCGCCGTTCGACTTTGTTTGCGACGCGCCGGCGGCGGCAGAAGCCGCTGCCTCACCGGCTGCGAGACCTTTTTCAAACGGATCGGATGTCTTCATGGGATTCCTTTCGCCTGTGTTGGCTTCGATACTTTCACACCCTGCCTCAGGGCATCACGGTAACGTCGATCTCGTCGATGAGGATATCGCCGGATGTTCCCTCCTCCTGCTCTGTCAGCATTGCGCCGAGAGTGTTGTCTCCGTCGATCATGCCGTCCGGGTCGAGGTCGAAGATGACGGTCGAGTAGGCGGGAAGCGGACGGCCGATGTTGGTCGAGCGGCCGGCCTCGTGCCACATCCGGCGGACGTTGTCTTCCGGGACGGCCGCGCCGTTCACGTCGAGCGCCAGGTCGTCGCCGGGCCTGAGATTCTGAGCGCGGACCGCCGCGTAGGCGTAGCCGATCCGGTCCCACTGCTCGCAGAGGCGGAGCCGGTATTCCTGCCGGACGCCGGGGGTCCCGCGGCTCAGGAGGATCTTGTCGTCCTTGATCGCGCCTGTGGAGGCCATGCCCATGGCGCCGTGGTAGTCCACCCCGCCCATCATCGAGCGGAACAGGTAGGTGCGGTGGCCCGCTTTCAGGGCATCGGGGTCTTTCAGCTCTCTGAGCAGGGCCAGCGAGCCGGGGAAGTCGCCCATGAGGTTTCCCGTGTACTGCTCCTGGTAGTTGAAGCTCGAAACGCCGTCGGCGCCGGCCCCGTACATGTTGTTGGCGAGGGCGCGGTAGTTGTTCGCGGCCATCGGGCGGAGGTAGACCCGCGACTGGAAGGCCATGTGGTCGGCGCTGCCGCTCCTGCCGGTGTCGGGCTGGAGCGCCCAGGGGACGGTGTCGCTGCGCGCGTCGGCGGCCGAGCAGAACGGCATGACCCCGGGCAGCAGCAGGCAGGACGTTCGCTCCGTGAGGCGCGAAAACTCCTCCCACTGCGCGTTGTGGTTCGCGTACATGGCGTTCGACGGACTCACGTAGTCGATAACGCCGGTGGCGATCCACGCCGGGATGTCGAGTCCGCAGTCGTGGCACTCGTCGATCGTCTCCGGCACGCGCACGCCCAGGATCAGCTTCCTGCCCTTCTGCCGCCCCTCGTCGTCAAGCATGCCGCGGATGCGCCGGAAGAGCTCCGTCATCAGGTGCCGGCGTTCGCGCGAGACCGAGCGCGGGTACGGGAAGTGGTTGTCGCTGCGGAAGGTTATCTCGATGCCGTCGACGTCGAAGCGGCGGGCGATCTCCTCGATGGCCCCGAAGTGGAAGTCGCGCACCTCTTTGAAGGAGAAGTCCATCGCGTTGCCCGGATTGGCGAGGGGTCCGGGCGGAACTTCTTTCAGGATGAACTCCGGGTGGTCGAACATCCACCGGGCGCCCTGGGTGGGGGCCCCGTGGTCGTCGCCGAAGCGGGCGCCGGCGATGAACTTCATGCCGCGCTCATGGGCGCGCCCGCAGATTATCTCGAGGGGGTTGATGCCCCGGTCGAGCAGGGGGATCCAGCGGCGGTGCTGGGGACGCTGGTCGAACTCATAGGTGTCGGAGCGGAAGTAGGTGACCCATCCCTGGCCGAAGACCTCCTGGCCGAGGGCGTCGGCCCCGCTGAGAGCGAAGTGGTCGACGAGCCTTTCGATCTGTTCGGGCGCGGCCGGGTCGCTGATGAACGGCTCTCTTGCGTGACTCGAAAGGTCGGCCACGAACAGCAGGCGAATGCCGCCCCTGGGCTCGATGGGTCTCGGTCCCGGAGGTGTTTCAGTCACTGGCACTAAACTCCTCTGATGTCGCTGCACCGGCATCGGTGCCGTGCCGTCCGCTGAGGATTCAGCCGAAATGAAGAAGGATGTATTTTACGAAACAGGCTCAATCCGGGGGAACGACCGTGAAAGCTTGACATGATCAACGTGGACCGCTACCGGCATCGTCAGCGCTCGACCAGGAAGATCCTGGTCCCCCTCGGTTTCTTCTGGGTGATCGCCTTGCTCGTCCTGGTTCCGGCCGACCCTCGCATTGCGGCGGCCCCCTTCGCGCTCGGTGCGGTCGTCGCCGTGCGAGCCGCCGTCTGGTGCACGATGGACACCGAAATCACCGGCCGGCACCTTCGTGCCGCGTTCCGGCCGTTCGGACCGGCGCGGACGATTCCCCTCGAGGGGATCATCTCTTTCACGCGAGCCCGCAACCCCTGGTATTACGGCCTCGGCGGCCCCGGGGCCATCTACGGACTGCTCTCCGACCGGCGAGGGTGGTGCTACGAGGTCTGGGGCCTCGACGCCATCGAGGTCCATTACCGCGACGATCTCGGCCGGGAACAGATTATCCGCATCGGCACCGACGACGCCGACGGCCTCGACGCCGCGCTCACCGAAGTGACCAACGGTGCCCCGTCCAGCCATCGTTAGTATTGCGGCGGTTTGGTGCTTTCCTTCCTGGCCGGGGCGCGCCCCCCGGCTGTGGTAACTTGCGGCGACAAGAAAAAGCGGACCCCTGAATGCACATCACCGACGCCCAACTCGCTACGTACAAAGAACAAGGCTTTGTGATCGTCGAGAATTTCCTGACCAGGGACGAGCAGCAAGCTGCGCTCGACGGCTTCTTCACCCGGTACGCTCCCCCTTACGACCGGTACCTGGCCAACGGCCGGCGCAACGACACCCCTCAACAGGTCCTCTTCCCCTGGGACCATTCCGGCCTCAATCACGTCACCGTCCATCCCGATCTGATCGACGCGGCCGAGCGCGTCCTGGGCACGCGCGAGATCCGGCTGTGCGAGGGCCACCTGGGCATGAAATACGCCGGTGAGGAGCACGGGACCAATTTCCACATCGACTACGGCAACAACACGCTGGGGCCGGTCATCGAGCCCGACGATTTCATGAACCTGGTCTGTTTCTACTGCTTCGACGACGTCGGGGAAGGCATGGCCCCGATCCGCATGGTGCCGAGGGGCGGCTCCGAGGAGGAAGCCGTGCCGATGATCGTCCCCGGGGGATCGGTATGCCTGTACAGCGTCTTCACCCGCCACGCCGCTTCCGATTTCACCGCGCCAGCGGGGCATCGCCCGGTCATGTGGGTGGGCTTCACGCGCAAGGACCGCCCCTGGGACGGCGGCCGCACCTTCACGTACAAAAGCGGCGCCAAGGGTGCCGCCATGAACCGCTTCATGGCCGAGGCCACCCCGCGCCAGCGCGAACTGCTGGGCTTCCCGCCGCCGGGCGACCCGCTGTGGACGGAAGGATTCATCGCGGGGATGGCGGCGCGGTACCCGGGATTCGACGCGGAACCGTATCGCGCGGCGAGATGAGAGCTGCACGCCGCGCAGTTAAAGCGCGTCTTTGTGGCGGCAGGCGGCCGGATGCGACTCGCCCCCCGAGCGCGGGGCATCCGCTGCCTTCCGCTGACTGTCCTGGCGGACGGAACTAACTGCCGGCAGGCTTCCGCCGGAAGCGATCGTACCTCTCGTCAACTGAAAAATCCTCGAGATAGATACGCTCGCCTTTCAGCTGATCGGAGGCATTCGCGCCCAGGACCGCAGCGAGGCTGTTCATGCTGCTCGCGAAGGTACTCCGAAGCTTGCCCGGGTTGCCTGCCTCGATCGCGCCGAGAAAAGCGCGGCTGATCTGCTCTGTCGTGTCTACGGGAGGCGCTGTCGGAAGTGGATGGCGCACCGCTTCCAGCGGCGGTGTCCGCTCCGGCGGATACGGTCCATCGTAGTAATATGCAACCGGTTCATCTCCCTCGAACTTCAGATGCCCGTGCGTCCAGAGTATGCTTTCATAGCCGTCGCCATAGTACGTCCGGCGCAGACGGGACAGGATGAGATTGGCGATGCAGCCGCACTCGAATCCGTACCTCACGCTGTAGGCATACGGATTATCCCCGCCATCGACGATGTCCGACGCATCGCGGTGGATGTAATCCGCCTCGACCCATGAGATGTCACCGAACCAGTACCTCATCAGGTCTGTCTGGTGAATCCCCCCTTCCACGACGGATGCCCCGGACCACTCGTAGTTTGCCGTCCAGACACGGTTGGCGGGGCCGCCCAAGGTTTCGGTTTTAGTGTGCTTGGTTGAATGGTCTTCGAGGGCGCCATTCCCTACAGTGGTTATCATGACCGGCTTCTTGTCCGCGAGGAATTTCCGGACGGCTTCATAACGCGAGTCGTAGCGCTGCTGGAATCCCGCCGTGGAGATTACGCCGTTTTCCCGTATTGCGCGTTCCATGTCGATGGCCTCGTTCAGGTACAGGCTCATCGGCTTCTCGGCAAAGATGTGGACCCCCGCGTTCGCCGCCTGGATGACTTCGCCGTTGTGGACTCCGGGAGGAAGCGCAAAATAGATTGCATCCAGCGGCAGTTCCTCGAGAGTCTTCCGAAAATCTGTCGAGGTATCGATCCCCTCGATGCGAAACCCATCCACATGACTCCGGATTTTCGCCTCTGCGAGATTGTCCTCGAAGGCGTCGATCAGCGCTGCAATCCGGACAAGCCCTTCGCCCTGAAGCCGCCACAGGGCGTTCAAGTGCTGAAGTCCACGTTGTCCGAGACCGATAATTGCAACTCGGGTTGGTTGACTCATGGAGGGCCGACTACCCCTTATCCGGTTCTACGATACAGAAGCCGGCACCTTGCGGATCCCGGGCAACCACCATCCGTCCGAACCCTTCGATGTCTTCCGGCTCAGCCATCAACCGCCCTCCGTGCCTCTGCACATGAGCCGCCGATTCGTCGAAATCCCCGACCCGGAAATACACGTACCACTCGGACGCGACCCCCTCTTCGATCATCGGATCCGGCATCTGCATTATCCCGCCTACCTCCTTGTCCCCCACCAACAACGTCGAATACGGCGCCGATTGTTCCTCGCCCGCCGTCGCAGTCTCGACACCGATAACCTCCTCCAAAAACCGGACCGATGCCGCACGATCCGTGCTCAGATGCTCCGTCCAGGCAAACGCCCTCGCCTCCGACATGACTCCGCATCCCGCGAACTCGCCGGGCTCCCACAGCGTCGTCACACAACCAGTCGGGTCCGCGATCACCGCCACCCGGCCGGCGCGATCAACGTCCCGTGAACCAGCCAGCACGGCCCCGCCATTCGTTGTCACCCGCTCGAGGACGGCGTCGACGTCATCCACCGAAACGTAAACGTTCCACTTCGCCGCCCCGTCCGGACGAATCTGCCCGGGGCCCGATTCATAAATCGCCACGGCCGCCGACCCGGCCAACATCGCCATCGAATAAACCCCGATGCCCATCTCCCCCATCTCCTCGTCCACATACTCCCAACCGAACAACCCGGCGTAGAACGCTTTCGCCCCAACCAGATCAGTCGTCGCCAGATCAACCCAGCACGGGGTTCCTTGTCGGTACTTGTCAGCCATTGGCCACCAGTGCGCTCACGGGCCCTTCTACCCAGGCAGGCATTACAGCTTCGGTAAGAACGGCGAGAAACTTTAATTATTGGAAGGCGAGGAGACGGCGGAAAGGGGAGCGAAGAGGTCGGGGCGCAGAAGACGCCGGTCCCCACCAGAAGTAAACGGCCCGTTCATTTCGTTTTACCAACTCGCCGCGAAATCGTCGACGTCGAAGTCCTGCGGCATCTCACTGTTGAAGGTTCTGAGCGGGCGCGACTTGAAATCGGGTGGGCCCTCGGCATCCGGTCGCAGCTGTGCGTAGAGCCTGGCGTAGTGACTGTGAACGCGCTCCGCGTCCGCCTCTAACCGTCGATTCAGCTCGGCAAAGCGCATCCCGAGCTCTGCAGCCTGTCCTGCCGTGAATCGCCGCGCCATATCCTCGGCGTAAAAGGCCGGCGGCGAGCCGTCGATGAGGGGTTTTCTATCCTCCACCGACAGGGCGGCCATCCCGGGCTGATGCAGCTTGACGACCTTGGCCGCAATCCGGCACAACAGCACGACACTCACCATGCGGCAGGTGGCTCCCGGATGCAGTCTATCCAGGCAGCTGCGGAAAGCACCGTCGTCGTGGTCAATCAGCGCTCGAAAGGTCTCTTCTATCTGGTTGCGCTCGCCGGCGTAGGCCTCGACGGCGCGCTCGAAGTGGATCCGGGCCTCGGCCGAGAGGTACTGCAGGAATCGGTCGTCCTCGGCCAGGCGGAGCTCGTGGGCGTAGGGGAAGATGTCGCCGCCGAACGAGCGAAACCCGAGATGGATCGTACGCCGCAGCCGGCTCGTGTAGGTGCTGCCCCAGTGCATCATGAGATTGGGGTAGACGATCGCATCGCCAGGGCCCAGCTCGGCCGGGATCCCGCCCTCGAGCGGCGATCTCGGATCGAGCAGGAGCTGTTTGCGCTGGGCCTCGGTGCTCGGCTGTTTGTGGCTGCCCGGCAGAATCCAGAAAACGCCGTCCTCGTAAAGGGGGATGTTCCACTGCACGTACCCAGGGGCGTTCTCCATCAGGTCCTGCTGCATGCCGCTCAACGGAGCCTGCTCCGCCGAGCTGGCGTCGCGATGCCAGTCGGTGTAGCCGGAGTCGATCAAGCCGCTGCAGATCGCCCCGAAGGACGTCATCGCCGTTACTGGCGGTGAATTCAAGAGTCGGTGACTGACGCCGTACACTGTTTCACCGAGACAGAAATCGATGGCGTCGGCGGTGCGCTCGTCTATCGATTGCTCGCTCAGTCGCGGTGCAACTGCCTCGTACCACCTTCCCCCGCGGGGGTCCCCGGCCCTTCGCTCTGCCACGGAACGCGCCTTTTCGGTGTCCACCATGAGTTCGATCGAGAGCCGCAGGTCCGCCAGCTGCTCGGGAGAAACGACGTTCCGCAGGATCAGGTACCCGTCTTCGCGGAATCTATCCAGATCGACTTTCATTCCATATTCCCATCGGTTTGAAGCGGCAATCCAATCAGCCTTGATGCAAAGGAAGTTTGAGTGCGACCCTCTTCATCCGGCGCCGGACAGGAAGTCCTCGACGGCTTCCAGCACAGCCTCCGGCGACAACGCGGGATATCGGGCGTACGCTGCGCTCGGGATCTCTTGCACGAGCGATCGGAAGCGGTCCGCATCGACCATGCCGCTGGCCAGGAAGCTCCCCGCGTCCTGGATGTCTCGTGCGAACCCCCGAACCACCTTTGACAGCATCTGGGCGTACGGGTCGTAGTGGTAGAAGCTGACCTTGCCGACCGTCTGGATGAATACGTGCCGCTGATCGCTGCCGGCCAATGGCGGCACGAAATCCTCCGGCCGGGCGAATTCGACATTCAGCTGCAGGCGCTCTTTGATCTGCTGGATATCGCGAAAGACCTCATCCCGATCGCTGTGCAGGTGGGCGTCGATGGTGGAGGAGCGCCAGCCCTCGAGAACGGCGGTGCCTCCACCGACGAGGAAGACCCGGTGGGACTGCGGACCGCGTGCCGAGCGCGCCAGTTCCTGCATCAGCGCGCGCAGCCCATCGCGGTCGAGGCTCGTGCGCACGTTCAGCCGCCACCCCGGCGAGCCCGTCGGCAGGCGTCTGCGAACGACGCGATCTGGCGCAGGCAGGCCGTGTAACGGGCGTGAGCCAGATCGCCCGCGGATTCGCAGAGCAGCGCATAGAGGCGGTCCTCGGGATCCGGTTGCACCTCTGCCAGCGGCACCCCCTCCCGGCGCAGCCGGGGTGCCGCCAGCGACACCAGCGAGCTCTCCACCGTCGTCTCGCCGGCCGCCAGGTCCGCCAGTCCGGAGTCGACGATGTCGCCGCCTGGAAGACCCAGCGCAGCGAAGCTCGACGCGCCAAAACGCGCGCGCGTCCATCGGGCGACCGCGGCTCGACGGGCGACCGCTTTCTTCGCGGCAGGGGTCAGAGCACGGGCACGCTTCAGGCCACCCTTCCGGCCGTAACGCCGGAACTCCTTCCTGACTTCATCGGGCAGGTCCATGCTGTGAATATGCTTAGGGGGTAAGTATTTTCAAAGAGATGTGCGCACCCCCGGTCCGCGGGCGGTGAAATCAGCTCGAGTCGGGATATTGGGGCCAACCAAATCAGTTGTCGCCAGATCAACCCAGCACGGGGTTCCGTGCCGGTACTTGTCAGCCATTGGCCACCAGTGCGCTCACGGGCCCTGCTACCCAGGCAGGCATTACAGCACGCGATGCAGCCAATTCCTGAAGGTCCTCCGCGGAGAGCTTGTCACCTATCATTTCCAAGCCAACCTCCACCTCATCAGGACCCAGCCAGGACAGTGCGCGCACTACTTCCCCGGCCGGCCGATGAGGCGCTGCCAACTGCCAGCGAGGTGCATGGCGCAGCTCCACCCTCAACTCACCGAGCCTCAGCTTGCGGCTGCGTCCGGAGGTCAGGTAAACCGACCGCACCGGCACCTGCGTTGTCAGTCCAAGGGCGTTGGCCGCTGCGCCGCCGAACTCGCGCCGCGGAGGATCGTGCATGAAGACTCGCGGTTTTATGTATAGGGTTGTCCCGCAAGCACATGGGGAACTGCTAACTCTTGGACCACTACATTCCCCATTTGCTTCTCAAAGGCCTGGCGCACCAACCCCATGACGTATGGCAACCTGCTCCCCCGAGCATGGATGATGCTTAGAGCCGAGATGTCTTTGTGTCAGGAATGCTCACTTTTGATTCGCCCTCCCCTCGATTTCGCCAACTCTTTCCATCAAGTCGGCGAATTGCTCTTCGTCGTCGAGTAACATCCCATCCCTGAGCATCCTCGCGTAGTCGTCGGCCAGTGCCTCGTAAGCCAAGCCATGGGGCACCAACTGCAATCCACCCGCTACTGCCGCCTCGTAGTCGATCCAACACCCCGAGGCGTCCTTTTCCCGGAAGAACATCGCCTTGTGCCTCGCTACCGCTTGGGCCAGCGTACGGTCGCCAAGCGCGGTCTGGCAAAAGCCGGCGTCATCCAGTCGAACCATGTCATACCAGTGGCGAGAGAGTCGCCTCCCGCGTCCTCGTTGCTGGCGACAGAAGACGTGCATGGCGGTAGCTTTCTCCCAGAACGTGCGCTCCGCCAACATGACCAGGGCTTGAACTGTGGGGAACGCCACGTCAGATATGTAAGGTGCCGCATCGCACTCGATCGTACGCTCCTCGCGGGGCTCTCCTGTCGAGCGTGCCCCAAACTCCAGCATTACCTCCGGCCTGACGAAGCCGTAGTCAGAGAACAACGGCTCATATCCAACGAATATCCGGTCCCGGTCAGATCGCACCCGTGCCGACAGGCCCGATTTCGACAGGTTAGTCTCGATGGTGGGACGGGCATGTTCTACTACCCATTCGGCCAGGCGCTTCCTTATTTCCCGCGTCCAGTTTTGCTCCTGGCTGCGCGTGGATGGCAAAGCGTCTCTCCCGCCTCTATCCACCAAGTCAGGAGCAATGGTTCGGATGTCATGGGTGATGTCGAGGTCTTCCGAGAATCGACGAATAACTTGATATGCCTTGGCGAGAGAAGTTCCTCCCTTGAACGTCAAGGCCCCACCAAAAGGGCTCTTCAAAAGAGCACTCAAGGTGTGAACCACCCATATGTCCTTCTCCAGGAGATGTGCTCGTCTTCCGCTGCGACTGGCGGCCACCCCCAGGGCATCCCGTTGGTCTTCGAGCGAGAGTAACTGAAACGACGTGTCAGCCATTGGCCACCAGTGCGCTCACGGGCCCTGCTACCCAGGCAGGCATTACAGCACGCGATGCAGCCAATTCCTGAAGGTCCTCCGCGGAGAGCTTGCTACCTATCATTTCCAGGCCAACCTCCACCTCATCGGGACCCAGCCAGGACAGTGCGCGCACTACTTCCCCGGCCGGCCGATGAGGCGCTGCCAACTGCCAGCGGGGTGCATGGCGCAGCTCCACGCTCAACTCACCGAACCTCAGCTTGCGGCTGCGTCCGGAGGTCAGGTAAACCGACCGCACCGGCACCTGCGTTGTCAGTCCAAGGGCGTTGGCCGCTGCGCCGCCGCAAGATACAATCGTCTCGCCCCAGAGTTCGGCCAGCGATGCAATCACTTTTTCGACGGCAGGCGGACGTGGACCGAAGCGGGTCTGTATGGGCTGCACGTAAATCCCCTGGCAGACTCGGATGAGTTCTCCCTTGCGGGAAAGACGGGACAGCGCCTGGTCGACGGCGGCTCTGCTTCCCAGATGCAACAACGCACTTGGGCACAGCAATGTGCCCTCCGGCGACTCGGCAGCGTGGCTCATGATCTGAGATGGAAGGCTTCGCACGGATTTTTCCTTTTTGACAATTGTCAGAAAATTATGGTGTTAACTGACACCCGTGCAAAGATACGGTTTGCTAAGAGCACAAGCCGGCATCTCAGCCATGGCCAGTATTGCGTCTCGCTGTATCGCTGGAGCGGACGGCCTATCAATCATCCATTGGAGGAACCATGCGCCTACTCATCCTGATTCTCGCCGCGGCACAGCTGGCTGCGGCCGACGCACCCGACTGGCGGCGGCCCGTGGCCACTTATTCCATCGTCGCCCGGGACTCCCTCAGCGGACAGCTCGGCGTGGCCGTCCAGTCCCACTGGTTTTCCGTGGGTCCCATCGTTCCGTGGGCCCGTCCCGGCGTCGGCGCCGTGGCTACCCAGTCCCTCGTCGACCCGGCCTACGGCCCGCTCGGCCTCGAACTAATGGCCATGGGCAAGACCGCCCAGGAGGCGCTCACCTCCCTGCTCGCCGGGGATGCCGACGCTGCGGTGCGGCAGGTGGCCATGGTCGATGCCGAGGGGAACGTGGCCGTTCACACGGGGGAGCGCGCCATTGCCGCGGCCGGCCACCAAGCCGGTGCCCAGTACAGCGTTCAGGCGAACCTGATGGACGGGGACAGCGTGTGGCCGGCCATGGCGAACGCCTACGAAAATGCCGAGGGGGATCTGGCCGAGCGGCTGCTCGCGGCCCTGGAAGCCGCAGAGGCCGAGGGAGGCGACCTGCGCGGCCGGCAGTCGGCGGCCATCCTCGTGGTCTCCGCCGAGGATACGGGCCGGCCGTGGGTGGACCGCGTGTTCGACCTGCGCGTGGAGGATCATCCCGAGCCAGTGAAGGAACTGCGCCGCCTGGTGCGCCTGGCGCGCGCCTACCACAAGCTCAACGAGGGGGACGAACTGGTGGCCGCGGGGGACATGGAGGCGGCCATGGATGCCTACCGCGCCAAGGCCGAACTGGTGCCCGATGAGGCAACGGGGGGCGAGGCTCCGTTCTGGGTGGGTGTGACCCTGGTTTCCGAGGGACGCGAGGAGGAAGCGGTGCCCTACCTGCAACGGGCGCAGGCGCAGAACGACCGCAGGGTCGACCTGCTGCGGCGTTTGCCGGCCTCTGGTCTGATGCCGGCGGACGATGAGCTCATGGAGCGTCTTGCTGCTGCCATGGTCGGTGAGTGACCTGTGGTGGCCGCCCCGATCTGTCCGTGTTCTGTACTAATGGGAGATTCCGATGAGCTCTGAATACACTGTCGTAATCGAGAAAGATGAAGACGGTTTTTTCGTTGGGAGCGTTCCCGGTCTACCGGGCTGTCATACCCAGGGAACGTCAATTGATCAGCTGATCGAACGGATGGAGGAGGCGATCGCCCTCTGGCTTGAAGTCGAGGGAGGTGAGGGCGAAGACGCCCCGAGTCAGCTTGAGCTGGTAGGGATTCAAAGAATATCGTTGTGAACAGAATGCCGGGTGATGGGGTGGTCCGATTTCTGCGGATGGTTGGTTTCGCGCTTGTGAGGCAACGAGGGAGTCACGCGATTTCCAGCACCCCGGGGCTTCCGGGTCTACCGTGTTCTGAACAGGGTGAGTGTGGCTATGGCGACGCGTTCGCTTTGGCCAGTTTGAAAGAAGCCGGTGATTGCTGCTTCGGCTTGGTTTGCCGGTCTATACGACACCGGGGGGTGAAGTCTGGTTGGGTGTTGCTGGCAGTCATACCGGACCTTCGCCCGGAACCTCGCTTCTGTCGGCGTAGGCGATGGTCGGTCGGTCAAAGCCTCCTTGCATGCAGAGCGCCGCGATGTGCAGAGAGAACTTATTCAGGGTTCGTGCATCGAGTTCAGGGTGATCATCCTCCAGGACCACTGTAGTTCTGATATAGTCATCGCCGTCAGGTCCTGGCAGGAATTCTGAGTATGCGTCGGCTATGGCTATGCCGTCGCCGAGGAATTCAGGGAGGGCGGAACGGACCAGGTCGGAGACATCGACCAGGGTTGTTTCAAGGGCAGCCAGGGGTATTGACCTCCATGCCAAATTGGTTACGTCAGCTCGCCTCTCCGGAGAGAATCTCCCAGACCCGCTTATATCCGGTGCCGGACAGCGGCGCGTCCTCCGGTCTCACCCCGTCCCATTCATCGGCGCCCAGTCCCTGCAGGAAACGCCGCGCTGCTCCCACCGAATACCGCCCCTCATCCTCATCCGTGACATCCCGGTAGAGGCTCCCCAACGCCTCGGCGGCGCTGCGCGGGGCGGCATTCATCCGCATGAGTACCGCATCTTCGCTGCTTACGCCGTGATAGATCATGGCGGGAAGTGCGTTGATCCGTCGCTTGTCGACTTCGGAAAGCGCGTCGAAATCAATCCCCGACACCCGACTCAGCGCCGAAACACCCCATGTTCCGCTGTTGACGATGGTGCGATAGATCGCCCTGCACGCATCCGTCAGGGCGGCTGTGCCCACTTCGTCGTCGTTCTTGCGGCTGAAATACTCCCTCGCGATCTCTTCCAGGCCCCTTCCGTTCACCCAGTCGTTGGTGATCTCGGAAATCCGGCTCCGGTCGAACCCTTGCCCCCCCAACTCGACCAAGTCCTGCTTTAGCTGCGGCACCCTCAACATGACCCCGAACAGGTCCGCCATTCTCCCGCCGCTGCCGAACAAACTCTCCGGCGCCCAGTCCGACACGGTGAGCCTGCTCTCCAGATTGCGGATGCCACCCATTGCGGCCTGGACACCTTCCGGCGAAAACCCGGTGGAATCCGCAAGCTCCGGGATGCCCTGAGGCATTTCGGCGAGCTCGCGCGCGTAGCTATGCGTCGCATCGAGAAGGGCATCCGCCTTCTGTCTCTGCTGGGGATCGTTCCGCATCGAGGTATATCCGTAGGTCTGCCTCAGAAGCTGCTCGGAATCCGCAAGGACCGCATCCAAGTTCTTCTTCTCCGCCCACAGATGTGCGATGTAGCAGCGAAAATCCTCCCACTGATCCTGCCAGAGCACATCCGACAGCTGCGCCAACGACCCCTGCGCTGCCAGCTCGTCCAGAAGCACAACGAGACGTGAGACGAGCGCACCGGTGTTACGGCTCACGAACTGGATCAAGGCATCGCGATCGGTCCCCTCGGACAGCCCGACTACACCGACGCTGTCGTGACCGATCCGTCCTGCGCGCCCGGCGAGGTTCCAGAACTCCCGCGGCGCAATCTCCACCGATCTCGTCCCCTGCGGCACATAGCGCGAGGACAGAAAGACCGACGACACCGGAAAGTTGATGCCCTGGGCGATCGTCGACGTCGCGCACAGCATTCGCAGGCTGCCCGTCTCCGCAAGCCACTCCATCAGCGCCCGGACATCATCGGACAGCCCCGCATGGTGCACGCCCACGCCCTTCTCGAGCATGCCGACCAACCTGAAGTCGACGCTGATCTCGGTGCGCAGGAAGTCCTGAACCAGCCTTATGTCCGGCGGCACTTCCTCCATCTCGGGAAGGCTCCGCGCCGCTTCCCCCGCCATCTTCCAGACCGTGTGAATGTTGTTGGCCACCGCAACACTCGTGCCTCGCGCCGACATCACCGCACCAATCGCCGCCGTCTGAAGTCCAAGCCCCTTCTGTGAGCCCTTCGCAAGCACCTGGCTCTTTGGCACGTCGATCGGCTTTACACCTCCCACGCGGTGCGTTCCGTGAAGGGGCATCGCTTTCTCGCTAGCCGTCAGCGTCTCGAAATCGAGGTGCCAACCCCCGCGCACGCTGTCATCGGCAACGGCCCGGTAAAGGCCGATAATACGCTCGTTCGGCTTCCACGGAACCGTACCGAGGCTGATCGCGTTCCCCGCGTCGATGTCCTGCGCAAGCCAGCGCGCCACTGACGCCGCTTCCTCCACGTACGGCATCAGCAGGAGGAAGTTTGCCTGCGGGCAATCCCGCTTTACGGTCGCCAGCAACAGCTCAATCCGCAGGCCCCGACCTTCCGACTCCAGATTGTGGGCTTCGTCCATCACCACCAAGGCGAGAGGACGATCTACCTTCTTGTTTCGAATCACCAGCGACAGCTTCTCGGGCGTCGCGACCAGGATGTCGAACGGCTCGTTCCTGTCGGCCAGTAGCTCTTCCTCGAAGGCGTCCACCTCAACGGCTGCAGTCAACTGCTCAACACGCAGCCCGATCGGCTCGAAGTCCGTGCGCAGGCGCCGCGTGATCTGCGCCGACAGCGCACGGGTCGGCGCCACGTAGACGACCCATCCCCCGTCGACCTGGAACTGGTTCAGCGCCTGGAGGATGCGGAACTGCGCGAGCAGCGTCTTCCCGCCAGAGGTGGGCAAATCGACCACGATCGCGGTCTTCGCCTGGTCCAGCAGCCCCTGTTCGAGCAGCGCGGCGCGCTGTGGCGGCAATAGCTCGAACATCGCCTGATGCTCGCGTTTCGTCAGCGAGCGCACGAAGTCCGAGGTCTTCGAATTGACCGTCCGGGTCGCCCACCAGAGCGAATTCGTCACCATGATGCGCGCCGTCGCGTGCAACCACCGCAGCACCACCTCGTGCTGCGCATCCCCCGAAGCCGCCGCCGCCTTGATTCCCGCCTCGAAGTGCTTGTCCAGTATGCCGAACGGATCGCCCGGTTCGCCTTGGAGCATGTACCTCGCGAGTGTCTCCGTAGCTTTCGCCCAGTTGTAGAGAGCCGCCAACCGCAGGGCGATTGCCCGGTCCACCGCCTTCGAACCGTTTTGCAGACGACGTTCTTCATGGATTTTCTGGTCATCACGAAGGCCGGATATGATCTCGCGGATGCGATCCAGATCGTCCCAGCCCTCCTTGCGGAAAAGCCGGACCCAGCAATCGAACAGCCTGTAAAGGAGCCTGCGGTCCCATTCCGCATCCGCCACACTCGGCGCCTTCAGGGCCTCTCCCTGCTCCCGATACCAGCGTCGCAAGTCAGACCAGCGATCGCCGCAATAGGCGATGGCGGAGAGCTGAAGCACAAAGAACAGGCGATCCAGCGTCTCCTCCGGGACGGGAAGCAGGCGGCGGATGTCGAAGGCACGGAACGAAGCCGCCACTGCCTGGTCCCTGAGGGGAAGGTTCTCACCCGCCGGACGGCTCAGCTCATCCAAGCCTTCGATCGCGGCGAGCTCGAAAGCGAGCGCCACTCGCACCAGGAACGGCTCCTCGTCAGAGCTTTCCGCGAAGGAAAAGCTGATCTGCCTGCCGACTGCTCTCTGTGCCAGCCGCTGGCCGGCAAGTTCCCCCGCACGCTCCAACTCGTCGGTCCCGAGGGCAGCGACCGCCCAATGTTTGTTGAGCGCCTCAAATGCTCCAGAAGACAGGCTCATCGTTCCGCTCCTGAACGCCTCAGAACCATCGCCTCCCCAATGCCATCCAGACTCTCATGTGGCAGGTAGAGCGCCAGCAGCTCGATACGCGTTCCCTCCCCGGAACCCAACGCAAGACCACTGACCCGCGCCCTCAAGTCATCCCGATGGGGTTCCACGTCGCGAACAAGGAATCCGTAGAGTTGAACGTCGGACGTATTTTGCAGATACCTGCTTGCCGCACGCTCGAACCGAGCGCGCCATGGCGCCAACCCGGCCCGGTGACCGAGATACTTCAGGAGATCGTCGCGGACTGCCTGGCTGTCGCGAAGATCTTCCAATTGCTGCTTCAATCCGGTCCGCCCGTACATCGCTCCTGGAGGGTAGCGGGGATCGCTCGATGTCTTCACCTCACCGAAAGCGAGACAGTCGCCGTTGTCGTCACTCCCGAACCCTACCAGATCGGCGCCCGGCAGGCTGGACCCGCTTTTTCTCTCGTCCCGACCGGCCGGCCAGGGAAAGCTGCACGATCGATGGTCTATCAGATAGGCCTCCGCAATCGCTTCGCCGACCCGCCAGTCCTCGACCGCATCCGGATCCTCCAGCACGCGTCGAAGGCCGTCTTGGGCAAATTTCGTCTCGGCCACTTCCGCAAGGATTCCCTCGATGTTCGCCTTGCCCTCATCATCGAATAGCACGCCTGCAACCCTACCGTCCATCGCGGCTTCAAACTGGTCCTCCGACCATCGCAGGCCAACCCCGTAACAGGGGGCCTCGCCGATATCGTAGACAACTTCTCCTGCCCCGATGGTCACCGGCGCCCACCCGCCACGCAGGCAAGCTCAATGTTCCGCCCTGGAAACGGCACCCTTTCGGTGTGCTCGTTCACCACGGTACCCGACGCCAATCGCGCTCGGTGTTCAACACCGTCCACTCCATGCATCAAGAATCCCTTCAAGAGTGCCCTTGATCCTCCCGGTGTTCGTCTATGTCGTGTGTGTTCCCTGATGGGTGAGTGGCGATCCCGATGGCAATGTAGGTGCTCGAATGTTCACATGCAATCTCAAAATGTCGGCAGGTACCGGGGACCTTGATCTGGTGCAAGTCCGGCTCGAAGCTCAGTCCCCCGCGCACGAGGGACTACCAGCAAGGCACCCCTAACCGGGGCGAGGATTTCCAGCAGCTCTATTCTCAGTCAGGCGATTGCGGAAACCTCCGCGTCCTTCGACGGACCCAGGTGGGTGGGCGAACCGTCTCAGAGCATCCATGGCGAAGCCCCGCGGATGACGTTTTCTTCGCCCGTGACATTCTCATACAGGGCTTGGATCGCCGGCTCCATGGTCAGGCCCGTGGCAGCTGCACCGTGGACCAGAGAATGGAGGTCAGGGCCGCCTCTCCCCTACCCGTCCCCGGCAGCAGCGCCGCTGTCCAGGTTGACCCCCCAGTCTGCCCCATTTCCCCAGCCGGAATCCCTTGTCCGGAAACCAGAACCCCGTTAATTCTCCCCAATCCGCAGACCCGCAACGGCTTTTGCGCCATACACAGAAAGACCCCAGGAGGCAAGGAAATGACTACGACTTCCAACCAGGACTGGTGGCCCGACCAGCTGAACCTGAAGGCGCTCCGCCAGAATTCATCCCTGTCCGATCCCATGGACGGGGATTTCGACTACGCCGAGGCCGTAAAAACCCTCGACGTCGATGCCCTGAAGCAGGACATCGAAGAGGTGATGACCACCTCCCAGGACTGGTGGCCGGCGGACTACGGCCACTACGGGCCTCTCTTCATCCGCATGACCTGGCACGCCGCCGGCACCTACCGCACCAGCGACGGCCGCGGCGGCGGCGGCTCGGGCGACCAGCGCTTCGCGCCGCTCAACAGCTGGCCGGACAACGGCAACCTCGACAAGGCCCGCCGCCTGCTCTGGCCGGTCAAGAAGAAGTACGGCCGCAACCTCTCCTGGGCGGACCTGATCATCTTCGCCGGCAACTGCGCCCTGGAGTCGATGGGGTTCAGGACCTTCGGTTTCGCCTTCGGGCGGCCGGACGTCTGGGAGGCGGACGAGACGGACTGGGGCTCGGAGACGACGTGGCTCGACGACGAGCGCCACGACGCGGACGGGGAGCTCCAGGGACCTCTCGGCGCCGACCACATGGGCCTGATCTACGTCAACCCGGAGGGGCCGAACGGCAACCCGGATCCGGGCCTGGCGGCCAGGTTCATCCGCCAGACGTTCAAGCGCATGGCGATGAACGACGAGGAGACGGTCGCCCTGATCGCCGGCGGACACACGTTCGGCAAGGCGCACGGCGCCGCCCCTGACGACACGGTCGGCCCCGAACCGGAGGGGGCCGGCATCGATGAGCAGGGCCTCGGCTGGAGGAACACCCACGGCAGCGGCAAGGCCGGCGACACGATCACCAGCGGCCTCGAAGGGGCTTGGACGACCGACCCGGTGAAGTGGGACAACAACTTCATGGAGAACCTGCACGGCCACGAGTGGGAGCTGACGAAGAGCCCGGCCGGCAAATCGCAGTATGCTCCGAAGAATGCCGAGGCGGCGGCCACCGTGCCGGACGCGCACGATCCGGCGAAGAAGCACGCCCCCATGATGCTCACCACCGACCTCTCGCTGAGGGAGGACCCGGATTACGCGCCGATCTCGAAGCGCTTCCTCGAGAATCCCGCGGCTCTCGAAGACGCCTTCGCCAGGGCGTGGTTCAAGCTCATCCACCGCGACATGGGCCCCCGCAGCCGGTATGTCGGCCCGCTGGTTCCCGCCGAGCCGCTGTTGTGGCAGGACCCGGTCCCCGAGGTCGATCACGAGCTGGTCGGGGAGCAGGAGATCGCCGGCCTCAAGGCGAAGGTCCTCGCCTCGGGGCTGTCCATTTCCCGGCTGGTTTCGACCGCCTGGGCCTCGGGGTCATCGTTCCGCGGCACCGACAAGCGCGGCGGGGCCAACGGGGCGCGCATCCGCCTGGCGCCGCAGAAGGACTGGGAAGCGAACGACCCGGCAGCGCTCGAAGAGGTACTGGAGACGCTGGAGGGAATCCGGTCGGAGTTCAACACCCCGCAGAACGGCGGCAAGCAGATCTCCCTCGCCGACCTGATCGTCCTGGCCGGGTGCGCCGGGGTCGAGCAGGCTGCCCGGAACGCCGGCCACGACGTGGAGGTCCCGTTTGCGCCGGGGCGCACCGACGCGGCGCAGGAGTGGACGGACGAGGAGTCGTTCGCCGTGCTCGAACCGACCGCGGACGGGTTCCGCAACTACCTCCAGTCCGGGCAGGAAGGCAAGGCGGAAGAACTGCTGGTGGAGCGGGCATGCATGCTGACGCTGACCGCTCCGGAGATGACGGCGCTCGTCGGCGGCCTGCGCGTCCTGAACGCCAACACCGGGCAGTCCGGGCACGGGGTGCTCACCGACCGGCCGGGGTCGTTGACCAACGACTTCTTCGTCAACCTGATGGACATGAACACCGAGTGGGCGGCGTCCTCGTCATCGGAGGTGTTCGAGGGGCGCGATGTCTCCACCGGCGAGGTCAGGTGGACGGGCACCCGGGTCGACCTCGTCTTCGGTTCGAACTCCGAGCTGCGGGCCATCGCCGAGGTCTACGGGTGCGACGACGCGCAGGAGGTGTTCGTGCGCGACTTCGTGGCCGCCTGGGACAAGGTGATGAACCTCGACCGCTTCGACCTGGCGTAGTCGTAACAGTTTGGCAAACCGCACAGAGGCCCGGAGGGGAGTTCATATGACTTCCCACCGGGCCTTTTTCATTAATTGATGCATCGTCGGTCGCCAAGCGGACTCGAATCGTGGAGCATTCTCATGGTACGGTCAGGACGCGAGCCACTCACAACGGATGAGGAGTGCATGATGAAGCGATGGATGCCGTATCTGCTGGTTCTCTCTCTGTGTCCGATCCCGCTTCAGGGACAGGATAGCGCAGAAGAAGCGGTCGCTCGGTTGCGATCCCTGCAGAAATCCCGCAATCACGAAGTTGGATATGTCGAGGGGAAAACCCTGGTCGAACGGTTTCCCGACGATCTGCCCCTGCGCGCCTGGTTTATCCATCACATGGCAGTGGACAGCACTGCGGAAGCGGTCGCCGCCGCCGAAGAAATGGCCGCTTCTCATGAAACCAGCGCCTGGAGCTGGTTCGCTCTCGCGGGCGCGCTCGACGCCCTGGGAGAAGAGCGAAGGGATGAGGCGCTCTCGGCCAGCGAAAAGGCGTTGCAGATGCTGCCCGGCCACGCAGATGTCATCAACACGAGGGCGGAGGTCCTTTACGGAAGCAGCAAGGAAGACGCCATCGCCTTTGTCGACCGGTATCGGACCCGGGTCGACAACCCCGCCCGGCTTCTGGTGGTCAAGGGAGATGCGCTCTACCACACCTCTGAAAAAGGGGAAGACGAGGAACGCTTCGGCGCCTGCCTGGAGGCGTTCGAAGAAGCGCGGAAAGCCGACCCCGGCAATGCCAATGCTTTTTTCCGGCCGGCGGTTTATCTCGCTTCGGCGCGTCGTTATGACGAAGCCGACTCGTTGTACCGGAAGGCGGTTCAACTGGCGCCGACGAACTTGAGGGTGCGCCGGTACTTCTGGCGTATGGTTCAGAGCCGGAAAGACAGGACTTTGGAGGAGAAAATCGCCCGGATCGAATCGGACGCCGATCTGTTTCTGGAGGCGCGCGGAGGGGACGCCCCTTCTCTGCTGGCCGTCTACAATGCCTGGCGCAGCCTGGAAGCCGAAGAAAAGGCGAGATCTATCGCCGATCGCATCCTCGGCAGCCATGGAGAAAGTCCGGAGGCGGAGTGGATTCTGGTGCATCGCTATCGCGCCGTGCGGGAGGCCGCGGGCGACGATTTCGAAGACCCGGAGCAGCAAGCGGAGTATCGCAGCCTGCTGAAGTCGTTCATCGCGCGGCCTGCCCACTTCAATGAAGACCTGCTGGGAGATGCGTACCGGGAACTGTTCCATTCCATTCGAGAGGATTCCACGGTAACGGCGGAAGAAATCCGCACGGTGGTGCGGGGTATGGTTGAACACGAGAAAAGCAACCCGCGCGTCGTGTTCGCACAGGGTGCGATCGCGCTGGCCGAACGCACGCCGTATCACGGGGGGGCCGAGCAGATCGCCCGGGACGGCGTTGCAGCAGTTCGGGAAAAACTGGAAAGCAACAGGCCGCACTACGACTCGGAGGAGTCCTTTGAAAAGGCTTCGAACTGGAGGAACGGGGCGATGGCGGACGCCCTTGGCTGGGTGCTGTTTCAGGCCGGCCGCCTGGAGGAAAGCGAGCGGGAACTGCTGCGCGCCTATGAGCTGAACCCCGAGGACGTGAGCACCCTTCACCATCTGGGCCGGCTTTACGAGGAGACGGCCGACCTCGGCAAGGCCGAAGAATTTTACCGGATGGGGGTGTCGGTCCAGTCGCCGCGCGACAATCCCAACGAAAAGGCTCTGGAGTCGCTCTATCTGAAACGACACGGAAGCTTGACCGGGTACGACGAGTATCTCGAAGCCCTGGAAGAGGCGGACCGGGAAACGCGGAAACAGCAGGTCCTCTCCTCGCGCATCGAGGTCCCGGAACCCGCCATCCCGTTCGATCTGCCGACACTCGAGGAGACGCGGGTGTCGCTGGCCTCTTTGAAGGGCAGGGTCGTGGCGATCAACTTCTGGGGCATCTGGTGCGGATGGTGCGTCAGGGAAATGCCTGACTTTCAGAAGCTGTACGAGCACTACGAGGACGACCCTGAGGTGGCGATTCTGACGATCAACAACGATCGCGTCCCCGAGTCGGTACCCCCGTGGATGAACGAAAGGGGCTACGACTTCCCGGTCCTTGTCGACGACGGGTACGTCGACGAAGCAGACGTGAATGCCTTTCCCACAACCTGGTTTCTCAACCGGGAGGGGCAGATCGCCTTTGAAAAGCGGGGATGGACAAAGGAACTGGAGGAGGAATTCGGCTGGCGGATCGAGGCGCTGAGGGAACAGGCCTCCTTCTACTGATCGACCTGCGCGGAATCCATGGAGTTCATCGACAACGGCTACTGGTGGAAGAGCCTGGTCCTGGACTGCCCGGCCGGCGCGGACGGCCTGACCGCCCGGGTCCGGGTTCGCCAGCCCCAGGGATACGTCCAGGAACTGACGGTTGACGAGGTGGAGGTGCGGGACGGCAAGGCCCGCGTCCCCATCCTCTACCCGCTGGTCGACGACGGGCGCTACGACCCCGAACCCGGCCTCTGGGAGGACAGCTGGCTCATGGGGGAGTACCGCTTCGACGTGCAGCTCCTGGCCGCGGACCGCGCGATCGCCTCCGGGTCCACCACCCTCGACCCCCTCGGCTTCTTCCCCTCCGATCGCTCGGTCATCGCCGTCGACGCCCGGCCGCAGATCATCGAGTGCGCGCCGCGGCAGTCCCTGTTCCTCGACGAGGACGAGGCCCGCTTCCTCTACCGCATCCGCCGCCGCCGCGTCAGCCGCTGCGAGGTGGAAGCGGACGTCACCACCCGCGAAGGCTTCGCGCCCCTGGCAGGCCCCTGGCGCCTGAGCCTGACCCACGAGCTGCAGGAACAGACCTTCTCCATCGCCGGCTGGGGCACGGGAGAGTACTGGATCCGCCTGCGGCCGTTGGTGAACGGCGAGCCGGTGGGGCCCTGGTGCGTGCGCAAGTTCTGGGTGCAGGCCGCCGCCGGGCCGGCGCCACCGGAAGTTCTCGAGCTGGCCGGCTATCCCGAGGTGCTGGTCGACGACTACAGCTTCGACGAGGCCGAAGGCGTCCAGTTCGTCCCCGACACCATGGACAAGAACCCGGCCCCCCTGGCCGCCACCACCGAGCCCCACGACGAGGAGATGCTCGGCCTCGAGTCCGTGGACTGGAACGAGGAGGCCGGGCGCTACGAGGCCGTCTACCGCAACGGGGGCGGGCGCATCGAGCGGGAAGAGACGCGCGAGGAGCGCAGCCGCCTGCGCATGCTGCTGGTCAGCGAAGACGGGGAGAGCTGGGAGAAGCCCGCCCTCGGATTGGTCGAGTACGACGGCTCCACGGCCAACAACATCCTCAGCGACCACCGCGAACCCACCCCGGCCGAACGGGAGAGGGCCCACGCCCTCGAGCACGCGGAGTTCCGCTTCTACGACGCGGAGAGGGACGGCCCCGTCGACCTCGACCGCGTCTTCGTCGCCTCGGCCAAGGAGGACTTCCCCTCCCGCTGCAGGAGCCTCGAAAACCGGGACGAAGACGGAGAGAGCGGGTCCTTCCGCCCCCGCAAGGGGGAGTTCTGGCCCTTCGAGCAGCGCGGCGCCCTCTACCTCGTGCTGACGCGGGAGCCGGTCCTCTACCTCGGCGTCGGCATGGACCTGATGCACACCAGCGAGACCATCCGCTGCCACGTGGAGGAGTCGGACGGAAAGCGGCTGCACTTCTACTTCCGCCCCGCCTCGCCCGCCTATCCGCCGCACGGGGCAACTTACGACAACATGCACCTGTGCCTGCGCTGCCTGGCGGTCATGTCCACCGCGGACGGCATCGCCTACGACCGCCGCTTCGTGCTGGGCCCGGACCGGCACGACCGTCTCGGGTCCCAGTTCTACGCCATGGGGCTGATGCAGCGCTTCGGCACCCCGGGGGACGCGCCGGGAAGGCCGGCGCTCAACAAGGGGAAGCACAAGGTCAACCAGGCCTTCCCGCGGCGGAACCTCTACCTCGGCTCGGTGCTGCTGCACTGGGGGATCGAGCAGACCCAGGAGCCGGAGCTGATCTGGACCCGCGACCTGCTGCACTTCAAGCGCTTCACCGGGCACCGGCGCAGCCTCGTCGAGTCCAACGGCCCGGGCACCTACGACTTCGGCATGATCCGCGACATCTATATGTACAGCGAGCTCGGCGGCCAGTGGTGGTACCACTACACCGCCATCAACACGCGTCACAACGGCTACGGGATCATGTCCGGGTGGAAGGACCTGGAGGAGTTCCGCCGCAGCTGCCCCAACCACGCCGACGCCCCCTACTTCACCACCTGGGAGGGGTACTGGGCCGACGGCAAACAGACCCGCTACCAGCCGGCCTTCGCCCGCTGCCTGCCCTTCCGCGTGGCCCACGCCGAGCCGGTGGAGGGGTGCGGCTATCTCGGCACCCGCCCGGTCCGCGTGGACGGAGAGGAGCTGCGCCTCAACGCGGCCACCGACCGGGGCGGCTGCATCCGCGTCGAGCTGACCGACGAGGCGGGCGATCCCCTCGGACCGGAACCGGCGGTCTTCGAGGGGGACGCCGTCGACGAGGCGGTCGCCGACCTGGCCCCCTGGCGGGGCGGGACTGTGCGCCTGCGGTTCACCCTCGACCGCGCCCGCCTCTACGCCTTCCGGATCGCCGCGCGGGAATGACGGGATGACTGCAGCAGAAGCCGATTCCCGAGACCCGGACTCCAGGGCCGGGGCCGGCCACCCGAAGCCGGATGCCGAAAGGGAAACGGGTCCGGACCGGGAGGTGATCCTCACCCTGGACCACGGCGTGCTCCTCGTGCACGATCCCCGGGCCGCGGAGGCCGCGTACATCGACGAGATCTTCGAGAAGGCCAGCCGCCGCCAGGTGAGGACCATCCTCTGGCGAACGCTGGCCGGCGCCCGCGGGCTCTACCGCAGCCGCTCGGTGCCGAGCCTGGCGGACCAGTCCGAGGCGTGGGAGCGGCTGCTGTCGGGCATGGACCCCCTCGAGGTTGCCGTCGCCAGCGCCCGGCGCCACGGCATCCGCCTCTTCGCCTGGGCAACCCTCCAGGACTTCCACATCGTCCGCCACTGGGGGCGCAACACCTCCCCCTTCTACGACGAGCGCCCCCACCTCTACTGGGCCGGTCTCGACGGCCGCAGCCGCCACCCCGGGATCCCCTGCTACGCGTACGAGGAGGCCCGGCGCTACTACCTCGACCACCTCGAGGAGGTGCGGGAGTACGGCGTGGACGGCCTCTTCGTCTGCTTCCGCAGCCATGCCGGCGAGCCGGACGAGGACGACGGGTTCGGGTACAACGAACCCTGGCTGAAACAGCTGCGCGAGGAGACCGGGGTCGACGCCCCGCCGGCGCGCATCCGGGAGTTCCCCTGGCTGGCCTGCCGCCTGCAGAGGATCCGCGGCGACTCGTACACGGTGCTGTTGAGGGAAGTGCGCGAGGCCGCCGGTGCCCTGCCGGTCTGGGTGGGCACCTCGGAAGAGCCGGACATCCTCATCGCCGGCCACTCCGAGAAGGAGAACCCGGAGCGGGCCCTGCTGCGGGCGCGCCTGGACCTGAGCCAATGGTGCCGCGAGGACCTGGTGGACGCGGTGGTCGTGGTGACCAGCCGCCTCAACCCCTGCGACCCTTCAATAGGTGAGGTCTACCGCGACACCACGGCGCGCTTCGGCAAGAAGCTCTACACCTGGCTCAACATGATCTGCCACTTCCACGACGCAGAGGGGAACCTCTCCAAGCGGACGCCGACGCCGCGGGAGCTGCGCGGCATCGTCCGGGAGGCGCGGGGCTGCCGCATCGACGGCCTCGTGCTGCACGAGACCGCGGACCTGGAGACCTCCTACCTGAGGATCTACGTCGACGGCAGGAAACAGGTGGCCAACGCCCCTCATCCGGACCGCGAGGCCCAGTGGGACGCCCTGCTGCCGGGCTGAAGCGGAGGAGTCTGAGGTGGGTCCGCGAGTGGATAGAAGGTTGTGCGTTCCTCGTACTCGTTCGTACGATGCTGAACCATGCAGTTCAGCGATTGGAGCAGACAGGAGGTTGAAGCCACTGTCCGAGACTACCTCGAAATGCTGGCTTATGAGGTTCGCGGTGAACCCTTCAACAAAGCTGCCCACAACAAGGCGCTCCGTGCTCGGTTGGATGGCCGCACCCGCGGCGCGGTTGAGCGCAAACACCAGAACATCAGCGCAGTCCTGATCGAGTTGGGGTTTCCCTACATCAACGGATACAAACCGCTCGTCAACATCCAGAGCCTGTTGAGGGATGTGGTTCGCGAGCACCTTTGGTCGCTTGAGGACTTGGTCGCAACAGATGTCGAGGCACTCCAGAACCAAGTCGCCGTCGACGATGTCCTCGGCATCCAAGTCGCTCCGCCTGTGCCCACTTCCGCTTCGGTAGGTGAGGCAACTACTGACTACGGCGTTCCCAGACACCCTTCCCCAACGATCAACTACCTTCATATGGAGGCCCTCAATCGATCGCTCGGCGATGCCGGTGAAGCATTGGTTATGGATTTCGAGCGCGCCAGGCTCCTGGGTGAAGGCAAGGACCACCTGGCCAGGAACGTCGAGCAGGTCTCAAAAACTTTGGGCGACCATGCCGGTTTTGATATTCATTCGTACGAAGCCAACGGACGGGACCGATTCATCGAGGTGAAGACCACACGTTACGGCAAGCTCACGCCGTTCTACATCAGCGCCGGCGAGGTCCGATTCTCGGAGGCGAACGCCCAGGCCTACCATCTTTACCGGCTGTTCGAGTTTCGGCAGAGACCCAAGCTCTTCCAGTTACCGGGGGATGTCAGTCGTCATGTGCAGTTGCAGGCAATCAACTACCGCGCACACCTTTGAGAGCCGCCCCAGTATGGGCGGCCCCCTCGCTGAACATACTATCCGTCTGGCTGCCGTTTTTATTTTCTTTCATTCCATAACACCGAGTCATACAGCCATCCCCGGTACTTTCTCACGCCGACGAGGAACACCTGAATGCCCTCTGCCCTTCTCCTGCTCCTGATCCTGCTGCCCACTGCACTTCCCGGCCAGGAGCGCCCGCCGTCGCCGGTCATCGTCGCCGAGGTCCTCGAACAGCCGCTCGTCGAGGACCTCTCCTTTGTAGGGCGCATCCTGCCGGTGCGCTCCAGCCGCGTCGCCGCCGAGACCGAAGGACAGGTGGTCAAGCGCTTCAAGGACGCCGGCCAGACCGTGCGCGCCGGCGACCCTCTCTTCGAGCTGGCCAACGACCCGCTCCAGGCCGCCCTGGCCGAAGCCGAGGCCGACCTCGCGCTGCGCCGGTTCAACCACGAGGGCAGCCTCCGGTTGCGCGCCACCGACACCGTCTCCGAGCAGGACCTGCGCAACAAGGCTTTCGAGCTGGCCCGCGCCGAGACCCGGCTGAGCGGCCTCCAGGCCCAGGTGGAAAACCTCCTCGTCCGCGCCCCTTTCTCCGGGCACATCGTCCGCACCTTCACCGAGGTCGGCGAGTGGGTCGGCCGCGGCGGTGAGATCGCGCAGGTGATCTCCATCGACACGGTGCGGGTGATCGTCGAGGTTCCCGAGAACCACGTGCCGCAGCTTTCCCTGGGGGACAGCGTCGCCATCGTCGTCGACGCCCTCGGCAGCGATCCCATCGCCGGCCTCGTGACCGCCGTTTCCGCCGAGGGCTACGCCGCTTCCCGCACCTTCCCGGTCGTCGTCGAGGCCGCCAACCCGGAAGGCCGGATGCTCGGCAACATGTCGGCGCGGGTGCGCTTCCGGATCGCGCAGGCCAGGGCATCGCTCCTCGTGCACAAGGACGCCCTGGTCTCCGGTCCGGAAGGACAGGTCGTGTATCTCGCCCGCGACGGCAAGGCCCTCAGCCGCCCGGTCGAAACCGGGCTGGCGCACCAGGGGTACGTGGCGGTCACGGGGGAGCTCGCACCCGGGGACCTGGCGGTGGTGCGCGGCAACGAGCGGCTGCGCGACGGCCAGGCCGTGCGCATCATCCGCAGGCAGCCGTAGCCCATGCGCCTCGTCGACACATCCATCCGGCGGCCCGTCAGCGTAATCGTCGGGGTGCTGCTGGTCGTACTCTTCGGCCTGATATCCCTGTTCCGCATTCCCGTTCAGCTCACTCCTGACGTCGACCGGCCGGTAATCACCGTCTCCACCGTGTGGCCGGGGGCCAGCCCGGAAGAGATCGAGCAGGAGATCGTCCAGCGCCAGGAGGAGCAGCTCAAGAGCGTCGAGGGCCTGCTGATGATGACCAGCGAGAGCAACGACAGCCGCGGCGTCGTCACCCTCGAGTTCAACGTCGGCGTCAATCCGGACGCCGTGCTGCTGCTGGTCTCCAACAAGCTCGACCAGGTCTTCGGCTATCCCATCGACGCCGAGCGGCCGGTGATCTCGGCCGGGGGCTCCGGCCCGACCGGGGCCATCACCTGGCTGATGCTCGAACCCCTGCCGGACCGGGACGACCTCGACATCGAGCGCTTCCGCGACTACGCCGAGGAGGTCGTCAAGACCGCCCTCGAGCGCGTGCCCGGGGTGTCGCGGAGCGATGTCTACGGCGGCTACGACCGCCAGCTCCAGGTCATCGTCGACCCCAAGGCCATGGCCGCGCGCCAGGTCACCGTCCAGGACCTGGCCCAGGCCCTCGCCCGCGAGAACGCCAACACCAGCGCCGGGGCTTTCGACGAGGGCAAGCGCCGCTACATCGTGCGCACCGTCGGCCAGTACCAGCAGCCGAGCGACATCGAGCAGGTCGTCGTGCGCTCGGCCGACGGCGCCCGGGTCACCGTCGGCGAGATCGCCCGCACCCGCCTCGGCTACGTCCGCACCGTGGCGTCGGTGCGGCAGAAAGGCCGGGCCGCCATCGCCGTCAACGCCCAGCGCGAGACCGGGGCCAACATCCTCGAAGTGATGGACGGCGTCCGCGGCACCATCCGCGGCCTCAACGAGGGGCCGCTGGCCCTCGAGGGACTGTCGCTCACCCAGGTGTACGACGCGACCGACTACATCGACAGCGCCGTCGGCCTGGTGCGCTCCAACATCCTCGTCGGCGGTACGTTGGCCGTGATCGTTCTCTTCCTCTTTCTGCGCAGTTTCAGCTCGGTCGCCATCATCGGCACCGCCATCCCGATCTCGATTGTCGGCACCTTTCTCGCCATGTGGCTGCTGGGCCGCAACATCAACGTCATCAGCCTGGCCGGGATGAGCTTTGCGGTGGGCATGGTCATCGACAACGCCATCGTCGCGCTCGAGAACATCTTCCGCCACCAGCAGATGGGAAAAAGCCGCGTGCGCGCGGCCCTGGACGGGGCTTCGGAGGTCTGGGGGGCGCTCCTGGCCAGCACCCTGACCACGGTGGCCATCTTCCTGCCGATCGTCTTCGTCGAGGACGAGGCCGGCCAGCTCTTCCGCGACATCGCCATCGCCGTTTCCTGCTCCGTGGTGCTCAGCCTGATCGTGGCCATCTCCGTCATCCCCAGCCTGTCCAACAAGATCCTCCAGAGCGACAGGCAGGGCGGGGGCAGACTGGCGGCCTGGGGCGAACGGGTGCGGACCTTCATCGCCGAGAGCGTCTTCCGCATCAGCGGCAGCACGGCATTGCGCCTGGGAGTCATCGCCGGGCTGATCGGCCTCTCGCTGGGCATCGCCGTTACCCTGCTGCCCAAGTCCGAATACCTGCCGACAGGCAACCGCAACCTCGTCTTCGGCATCGTCCTTCCGCCCCCCGGCTACAACCTCGACGAGCTGATCCAGGTCGGCCAGACAGTCGAGGACGTCCTGCGGCCCCACTGGGAGGCGGCCGCGGACCCCGACAGCCCCAAGGCCGAGGCGCTGCCGGGCCCGCCGATCGCCAACATGTTCTTCGTCGCCTTCGGCCGCTCGGCCTTCATGGGAGCGCGCTCGACCGAGCCGGAGCGGGTGCGGGAGCTGATCCCGATCATCAAGGGGCCGGTCCTGGACGGGGTGCCCGGTACCTTTGCCGTCGTGCAGCAGGCGAGCCTCTTTCAGCGCGTCAGGGGCAGCGGGAGGTCCGTCGACATCGACATCACCGGTCCCGATCTCGACCGCCTCATCGAGCTGGGAGGCCGCGTCTTCGGCCAGGTTTCCGATGTCGTTCCCGGCGCCCAGGCCCGCCCCATTCCCAGCCTCGACCTCGGCAATCCGGAAGTCCGCATTATCCCCGACCGCGTGCGCGCCGCCGACCTGGGGCTTTCGGCGCGGGACATCGGCTCGGCGGTGAACGCGCTGCTCGACGGCGCCCTCGTCGACGGCTACCAGTTCCAGGGAGAGGAGATCGACCTCGTGCTGCGGGGCGAGGAGGACTGGTTCCGCACCCAGGACATCGCCGCCCTGCCGATCTACACCCCGCGCGGCCAGCTGGTACCGCTCAGCGCCGTGGCCCGCGTCGAAGTGACCACCGGCCCCGAGCAGATCAACCACATCGAGCGCGACCGGGCCATTACCGTCCAGGTCATCCCGCCCGAAACCATTCCCCTGGAGACCGCCCTCGACGCCATCCAGGCCGAGATCGTCCAGCCCCTCGTCGATTCCGGCGACCTGGTCCCGCCCTACCGGATCGAGCTTTCCGGCTCGGCCGACGACCTGCGGCGCACCCGCGAGGCCCTGCAGTGGAACTTCCTCCTGGCCCTGGTGATCACCTACCTGCTGATGGCGGCGCTATTCGAGAGCTTCCTCTACCCGTTCGTCATCATGCTCAGCGTGCCGCCGGCGCTGGCCGGGGGCATCCTCGGGCTGGAGGTCGTCAACCGGACTCTGACCTATCAGCCGCTCGACATCCTCACCATGCTCGGCTTCGTCATCCTCATCGGCGTGGTGGTCAACAACGCCATCCTCATCGTCCACCAGACGCTGAACATCCTCAGGGAGGCGCCGGAAACCCCGCTCAAGGAGGCGATCCGCGACGCGGTGTACAGCCGCGTGCGGCCGATCTTCATGTCGACGATCACCAGCGCCCTGGGGATGCTGCCGCTGGTCATCTTCCCCGGGGCGGGGTCCGAGCTGTACCGGGGTCTGGGAAGCGTGGTGATCGGGGGGCTGCTGCTGTCGACGCTTTTCACCCTGTTCCTGGTGCCTACGTTCCTCAGCCTGGCGATGGATCTGCGAGCCTGGATCGGCCGCGTCGGGAGGGCGGGGTGAGGACGGAACGCTGACCACGGACCGCCGGAGCGCCCGGGTTGCCCGGCACGCCCTGCGGTGTGCCTCAACGGTCCCTCCGGCCCCGAATTGATCCTGGAAACACAGGCCGACTAACGAGGAGTGCGAATTATGGGCAAGCGCTACAAAGCCGGAGTCATCGGGCGCACGGGTGCCGGCGACTACGGCCACGGGCTGGAAACCGTTTACCGGGACTTGGAGCAAGTGGATCTGGTCGCGGTGGCCGACCCCGATCCCGAGGGCCGGGCGGCAGCCGGCGAGCGCACGGGTGCCCAGCGGCTCTACGCCGATTTCCGCCAGATGCTCGCCGACGAGGATTTGGACATAGTCAGCGTCTGTCCGCGGATGCCCGACTGCCACGCCGACATGGTCATCGCCTGCGCCGAGGCCGGGGTGCGCGGCGTGTTTATCGAGAAGCCGCTGACGCCCACTCTGCGCGAGGCCGACGCCCTGTTGGCGGCCTGTCAGGAGCACGGCGTCAAGACCGCGGTGGCGCACCGGCGCGCCAATCCCTACGAGGAGTACGGCAAGAAGCTGGTTGACGAGGGTGTTATCGGCCGGCTACAAGTGCTGCGCAGCCACGGCAAGTCCGACCGCCGGGCGGGGTCTCAGGATCTGATGGTCCTGGGCACGCACATGATGGACAGCATGCGCTACTTCGCCGGGGCCGAGGTGGTTTGGGCCCACGGGCACGTCACGCAGGATGGGCGCGAGGTGACGTTGGACGATGTGCGGGAAGGGGACGAGCGCATCGGTCTGATCGCCGGCAACGGGGTGGCGGCGTACTACGTTTTTGCGAATGGGGTGACCGGACATTTTGAATCGCAACCGGGCTACCCGAAAGGGGCCAACAGCCGTTGGTTCGGTTTCGAGGCGCACGGCAGCGAGGGCATCATCGCCCTGCGCAATTCCCCCAACGGCGAGATGTACGTCTATCGCCAGGGCATGTGGATCCCCGGCGAGGAAAACGGCACCTGGGAACGGGTGCTGTTGGACGAGTGGGAACAGTACTCGGCGGACGAGCGCACGCACCAGAGCAACTTGATCATCGTGCGGGAATTGATCCATGCCATTGAGGAGGACCGCCCGGTGCGGGCCTGTTCCAACGGCGAGGACGGGCGAGCCGCCCTGGAAATGATCATGGCGGTGCACGAGTCGCAGCGCTTGGGGACGCGGGTGTCTTTGCCGTTGGCAAACCGGGAGAATCCGTATGAGACCTGGCGGCGGGGGGATGGGGGAGAGGCGACTTAGGGCGTTTGTCGCTTGCCAGAGGAATGCACAGCAAGCCCGGCTCGAGCGCCTGTTCCTGTGGGCGTAACAGGGTTCATCAGCGCGCGCGGGGAGGATCGAGGTGGATAATATCCAATCGGATATATTCATGACATGAACCTGGTAGCCCGCCTGCGGCGCAGCGCCGGTCTGACGCAGGCCGCATTGGCCGAGTTGGCCGGCACCTCGCAACCGACGATTGCAGCCTACGAGACCGGAACCAAGCGCCCGAATCTGCGTACGCTCCAGCGTCTGGCCTCTGCCGTCGGTCTCGGCGTCCATGTCTCATTCGTTCCTCACCTGACGCGGGAAGACCGCCGGAGCCTGGCCCTGCATGAACGGATCGCCGAACGGCTTCGCGCTGCTCCCGCCGAGACGCTGGCCCGAGCGGAGGCGAACCTCTTGCGCATGCGTGGTCTTCACCCCGGCGCGTCCCACCTCCTCGACGAATGGGAACGCCTGTTGCAAGGCTCCCCGGATGCACTCGCAGACGCGCTTGTCAACCCCGGATTGCACTATCGCGACCTTCGTCACGTCACCCCGTTCGCCGGCGTGCTGAGTGCATCGGAGCGCGCTGCCGCGTACCGGGAGTTCCGGCGCGACGAGCTGCAACGATGACCCGCGCGCAGTTCGAGCATAAGGACCGACGTGGAGGAGGTCCTGACACAGTTCGTGCAGGCCGCTCGGAAGCACGTGGCTCGTGAGCTACTGGCTGAGTAGCTGCAGCGCTCCGTGAATCTGTTCCTACCGAAAACCGAGTTGCCGGCCTCAGCACCCGCGGGTAGCGTAGGCCGCCCGCCACCGGCAATGGGCTGGGGACAGACAAAGCCTCAATTCGGAATGAACCGCGCACTGACGAAACAGCCGGTTGCCTTGTCAGAGTATGGTGAAACCCCTATAGTCCGGAGCGAACACCACCATGCTGAAGCCAGTCGAATGGGTCGGTGCGAGCAAAGCGGCTCTGAAACGCTTTCCAGAACCCGTGCAGGACCGTATGGGCTTCGCAATCTACCAGGCCCAGGCCGGTCTCCGGCACCGCGACGCCAAACCGCTCAAGGGCTTCGGCTCCGGCGTCGTAGAGGTGGTTGCCCGTCACGACGGCGACACCTTCAGGGCGGTGTACACAGTCCGGTTCGAGACCGCGGTCTATGTCCTGCACGCCTTCCAGAAGAAGGCCAGGCGGGGAATCGCCACGCCGAAGCAGGAGCTTGACCTGGTCCGGCGCCGGCTGAGGGTGGCCGGACAGCATTACCGGAACACACATGGCGGAGGGTAGAACCATGACCACATCCGACTCGACCGTCGAACGCGGCAGCGGCAACGTCTTCGCCGACCTCGGCCGCCCCGAGGCCGACGCCCACCTTCTCAAGGCAGAGTTGGTCAGCCGCATCGACGCCATCGTGCGCCAGCGCGGCATCACCCAGACCGAGGCCGGGCACCTTCTCGGCCTTTCCCAGCCCGACGTGTCTCGGCTTCTGAGAGGCGACTTCCGCGAGTATTCCCTCGAGCGCCTGTTCCGCCTTCTCACCGCGCTCGGCCGCGATATCGACATCGTCATCCGCCAGCCGCGCTCGGCCGCCGCTGGGAAGCTGCGCATCGCCGCCGCCGAACCCGTCTGACACGCCCTGTATGAAAAACCCGATAACGCCTGGGGAGATTCTTCTGAAGGAGTACCTGGAACCCATGGGGATCTCCCAGAGCGCCATTGCCCGTGCCATCGGTGTGGCCCCGCGTGCGATCAACGAAATCGTTCACGCGAAGCGGTCGATCACACCGGCCATGTCAATTCGCTTCGGCGCCTTCTTCTGCCAATCGGATGAATTCTGGCACGGAATCCAGATGGAGTGTGACTTTCGCAGGCTGGCTGGAGAGCGGAAAAAAACTCACCGGTAAAATCCGCCCGGCTTCGACGCTGACCCCTGGGCCCTGATCCCTTGGATGGGCACGGCCGCGGTAAATTCAGCGTCTAAGAAACGAGGAACGGGATTTTAATGAGAATCAAAGAAATTGAAACCATTGCGTTGACAGATCCGGGCAAAGCGGCCGAAACCCTGGTGCGCGTACATACCGATGAAGGCATCACCGGGATTGGACAGGCGGAATCCCCGTCCCTGGTGATTGATGCCATCATCCGCACCGATGGGGGCTTGCAGGGACTTCTGCACGGTGAAGATCCGCTGCAGGTTGAACGGCTCTGGCAGAAGATGTACTCCGCCACAGGTTTGTTCGGCAGGCGCGGCGTAACCATCGCAGCAATCGGAGCAGTGGAGACCGCGCTCTGGGATATTGCAGGCAAAGCACTTGGCAAGCCGGTCTGTGAATTGATCTGGCACGCCTGCTGCACCGTTCGGGAAGCCGGCGAAATCAAAAAGAAGGTGATGCCCTATGCGACCGTCTATTCGCCGGGTGAGAATGTAGAAGAGATTGTCGAGCGTTTTACGCTGGCAAAGGATCGGAACTTTCACGCAATGAAGTTGGAGGAGTGGCCCGGCGGCTTTGGGCATGTCAGCGTACAGCGCGATGCCGAGATAACAGGAGCTGTCCGCGAGACCATCGGTGAGGACAGGGAAATCCTGATCGATGTACAGAATTGCTGGTACGAGGTCGGACAAGCCATCGCTTCGATCCGTGCGATCGAGGAGTATCGCCCGTTTTTCATTGAGGCACCCCTGCCAGCGGACAATCTCGCCGGTTATGCCCGGTTGGCGGACGCAGTAGATACCCGCATTGCGGTAGGCGACTGGGGTTTCACAACGCGGTTTGAATTCGAGGAAATCATGGAGAAGGGACGGGTGGATGTGGTCCAACCCAGTTCAGTCCGTTCCGGCGGAATTCGAGAGATTGCGCGGATTGCGGAAGCAGCTTATCGCAGGGGCCTGATTTGTGTCCCGCATGCGTGGTGCCATGTCGTCGGAGTGGCGGCAGAAATCCATCTCGCTGCAGTGTTGCCGAACATGCCGTATTTCGAAACCCCTGTCGCATTTCCGGATTCACCGATCATCTCCGAACTGCTGACACCAGCGGTAGAGGTTGATGCAGACGGTTTTGTCGAAGTGCCTGACCGTCCGGGCCTGGGTTTCGAACTGGATGAAGACGTGGTGAAACACTTCAGAGTCGCGCCCCATTAAAGGTGGTAGGTCGGGGCATCTTGCCCGACTCATAGTCCAGAGGGGCAGCAGGCAGTGCGTTCCGGCCGGCAGTGCGTTCGGGCGGTCAGTCGCCCAGGGTGTCCCGGTCTTCGGCTAGGAACATCTCTTCCACCTCCAAATCGGAAAAACCCAGCATCCAGTCCATCGCTGAAACGCGGTCGGACTGCTCGTTCAGCCGCAGGTGCCGGAGGAAGGCGGTCCGGCTGATCCCGAAGGTCACCGTCGTCACCCGCCCTCCCTCGACCTCCACTTCGATTTCCCGCCGTTTCCCGCCGTATTCGATCCCGACCCAAAGGCTTCCCGCCGGAACGTTGTGCAGGAGGATCCCGTTGATTCCCCCCTTCAGAAGGGAGATGGTGTAGCCCGCTCCGAGCCGGATGACGAGGCCCCCAGCGGCGACTTCCGCCCCCAGCGGCGACTGAAGCAGGGCGAGGGAACCGTCGAGGTCCGCGACCTGGTCGAGGATGGCCGATTCTTCGGCGGCCAGGCGGCTTGCGACCTCGATCGGAGCCTCATCCCGGGGGCCGATCCTCGGGCGCGTGATCTCCCAGGCAGGCCGTTGCCGAACCGGCGTGAGACCGTCCTCGCGGCTCAGGACGTACATGAGAAGGTTCATGCCTGCCTGAAGGAAGGGTTCGCTGGGGGCAGGCGCCTCGAGATCGTACATCCTTGCCCACCTCGCCTTCAGGCCTATGTCGCTGACGATAGCCACGAGACGGCCGTCGATCTCGACGCCCCAGAGCCCCAGTTTGGTCAGCCCGGAATCGATCCCTGGCACTACTCCGGACTCCTGGAGACCGGGTGGCACCTCATCGCCGCGCTCCGAGCCGGGGTAGTACCACGATTCCCCTGGAAGCTCAGGGTATTTGGTGTCCTTGCCACCCTCCCCCGGGAAACCTGAGTAGAAGTCGAAGAAAGAGTGGTACAGGTCGTGATCGACGCCGATCGGACCGATACCCCCGTCGTTTTCCAGGATCGACTTCAGGCTGTCGACCATTTCCGTCAGAAAGCGGTACCTGCCCTCCGCCCCCTCGATATAGAGCAGCCCGCCGCTGCGCATGTACTCTGCGAGCAGCTCTTTCTCCTTTTCGTGAAAGCGGACCCGGTATTCCGAGGTCGTGACCGGCCTGCCTTCCCCCTCGAAAAGGAAATGAATCGGATAGTCGAGGAGGTATTCCTGGTCGAAATAGCTGTGTCCGTGCTGACCTACCTGGACGAGGATGTTCGAATGGTCGCGGGTGTAGCGGGCCAGAGCGTCGAGAGAGAAGCCCCTGGACCCGGCACCGGAAAGCTGAAGCCGGGCGATGTTGAGATACCCCCTGGCGTCCCTGCGGCTGTAGAGGTCGGGAATGATGGCCGCCGGCTCCCTGCCGGCCCGGGCGAGGTCCTCGATGCGCAGCAGGTCGAGAGCTTCCCTGCGCCCCGCCGTGTCCGCCCAGCCGTATTCGTGCGGCGACAGCTTGCGCTCCTCGACGAATGCCAGGGTTTCGGGCGGCGCCCCGGTGCCGATCTCCCGGAGGGCGAAGTCGACTTCGGGAGCCTTCGGCGGGCGCGGGGCGACTTCGGTGCGAGTGACCTCTTCCGCCATGGTTTCCGGCTCCGCCTCCCGCCGCAGGTATTCCATCCTCGATTCGGGGAGCCGTTTCGGTTCGGGGACGCGCATCCGCTGGGGCTCGAACCGCCTCGCGGGGATGTTGGCGATCCTCGCCCGGAAGGCCTTGGCCTCTTCCGCCTCGCGCCAGGACAGGGCGATGTAGTTGACAGCGACCAGGTGCAGCAGAAAGGAGATGATCAGGCATGGCCAGATGATCGGATCGCGTCGTCGTCGCATTGCAGTGCCAGGCAATCAGTTGGCAATTCTGTTGAAGGATGCTTTCCGCGGTCACGGGGGAGCCCGAGGTGATCGTCATCGGGTCTCAGGCGATTCATGCCCGGATCGAGGACGACATTCCCGAGGCAGCGATGGGCTCGTTCACCTTCCAACCCGGCAGGGAGATATCGAACTTGCGAGTTGGCGCATAGATCTTCTCGCCGGCGGGGTAAGGACGGTCCTGCGTGAGGATGTAAATGGCTCCCTCGTGGACGTAGATGATCTCATCGCGCGCGTCTCCCACTACATCCTCGACCAGACCTCCTGCCCACTCGAACGGCAGCCCGTCGCATACCGGCCGCACGACCTTTCTGCCCTGCGCGTCGTAGAACCCGTTTGCCTCCGGGGAACTCGACAGGTACAAAAGCTCCTCGCCATCCCCGGACCAGTTCACCGCCGGGCCACCCTGGCTGATCGTGTCAGGCTCGCACCGCAACAGCGGATCTCCCCGGCCGCTCACCAGATTCAGGATGCCGTAGTTTTCCCAGCGATTGCCCATCCACATTTCCAGGCCCGGTAGATCCGGCCGGAAATTTCCCGCATAGATTCCCTGCACGTGGCCGAAGCGGTGGTGCCTCAACAGCGCTCCCGTGCGCGCATCCACGAGGAAAAACCCCGGATCGCTGCCGGCGATCCCGATCTCCGGACCGTTGCTTTCATCGCCGTCAAGCTCTCCGAACGCGGCGTGATCGACGTGTCCGGCTCCACCGGAATCTTCGATGTATTCCGCCCCTTCCATCAGCCACAGAAGGTTTCCGTCCCCGTCGTAGAGCTGATACCCCGGCAGAATCTCGTCGCGGCCATCCCCGTCCACGTCGCAGAACCAGATGTACATCCCGTACCACGATTCGTGCGCATCCTGACGCCAGCGCAGGTTCAGTGCCTCATCGTAGGCCCAGATGGAGTAGCCGGTGCCCGCATGGTCGCCGTCTCTCAGGATCAGGTCCTGCGCCTTCTCCGTCTTACGAAGCCGGCAGGGCCACAAGGCCCCCAGCTTGTGCAGATGCGGCTTGACGCTGTCGCCGCGGAACCCGCGGTACGGCCCTGCCCGGGGCAGTTCCGTCTCGGCCGCTACTTCACCGGTCCGCCCGCTCACCATGCGCAGCAGGTCTCCCTCGACCCCTGTGAAGTCCTCTACTCCGTCCCCATCCAGATCGTGCACGACGCGGTGTTCCAGACCCGATGCCGCGGGATAGACATTCTCCCATTGCTTCTCTCCGTCCATGTCCAGGCACGCAATGCGGAGGCCCGACCCGGTCTCCTGCTGCAGCACGATCTCCTTCCTGCCCGCACCGCGGAAATCTCCGATCCGCACCTCGCACGGCCAGTATTCGCCGATGTCGATCCGCTTCCACAGCACCGGTTTCGGGTATTTCTCGGATGCTTGGGCCACCTCCCGGTCACAGGCGCTCTGACGGCTCACGAACGCCGCCCGGGCAGGCTCTGACGCTGTAACCCGTACCCCGTGCATCCGGCTGCGGGTGTTCGTGCGGATGCCGACTTTACCCACCTCGAACTTCTCGTCGTAGGCCACGAATACTTGCTTTTCGTCTACATGGCACTCGAACCGGCGCCCTTCACACACGACGCGCAGGTGGTAGTAGCGGCTGCGATCCACCCCGTTGGGACAATCCGCCAGCATCAGCCACGACTCGTCTTCGCGGCGATACAGCACGAAGCGCTCATGCCCCTCCATGCCGAACAGGTAATAGCGTCGCAGATCCTGGTAGCGCACCATCAGTCCTGAGAGACCCACTATGGCATGTGGTTCGTCCATGCTCGGTTGCGTAAACGCGTTCAGTTGCCGAACGAACGCCTCCACGGTGTAATCCGCCCACAACGGCTCCCCTGTCGTAAGGCACCGTCCGGTTTTGTTGTGATGCTCCAGTACCTGTACGCCCCCGTCGGAGACCACCCGGTAAGAGCTCGGTCTTTGCCCTTGCTTGGGGCCCCATTCCAGGGGATTGTTCCAGCCCTTGAAGACCTTCGCTTCCAGGCTTTTTTCGGGGTCGTTGTAGTCGAGGATCTTGCCCGCCGGGCATTCAGACAGGTCGATCCGGGCCAGCACGATTTCCCTTGCATTTCTGTCTTCGGTCACCTCGCACCTCTTTCCAGGGAAGCGCAAAACGCGGCGCGCAGCAGCGGCGGAACATGAACGACGATCGGAGAATCGATGGTTTGGTCAAGCGAGAAAGGAGCGCTAATGTTGAGGCCATGGCGCATCGCGCCGTTGGTTGCCGTCGAGAGCGACGCCTATAACGAGGAGTGATGATCATGCAATGGTTGCAGACGAAGCAGCAGGTGCAGTTGTTGGGACTCTTTGCCCACCCCCACGACTGCACCCACGCCCTGGGAACGATGGGTAATCACATCCGGAATGGCGATAAAGTCACCGTGGCTATTTTGACCGACGGGGGCGGCACGCACAACGAGCGGCTCTTTGAAGAGCTGCGCAAGGACGAGACAGAGCGCGACACGAGTGTGACCGAGCAGCAGCGCCAGGAGTATACCGACCAGAAATACGACGAGGCGAAACGCGCCTGCGCCCTGTTCGGTGTCGACGACGTGCGCTGCATGGGGTATCCGGACAAACCCCTGCGGAGCAGCGATGAAATGGTCGACGAGGTCGCCGACCTCATCTGCGAGGTGAGGCCGGACCTGCTGATTACGGAGGTGCCGGAAAAGCAGACGAGGAGCCGTTTGTCCAGTGGACACGACGACCATACGATGACGGCTGCCGTCGTCAACGACGCCCTGGTCGTCGCCAGCCATCCCCGTCAGGGCCAGAAGCGCGTGCCCCACAAGCCTGCCCGCATCTACTACTGCGCTCCGTCCCAACCGGGAGACGAGGTCGATGTGTACGTCGATATATCAGGCTGGGCAGACCAGCGTATCGAAGCCGAGATGTGCTATCAGTCGCAGGGCCACACCCCGGCCTACGCGCGCCAGCGCATCATGCGCCTCTACGGCCACTACGGTTGGTGCGCGGGAGTCAATCTGGCCGAGAAGTTTCTCCGGGGCAACGCCAACGTTACTTCCCTGCTGCCGGTCACCGATCTGGACCTCGAGGCCTCGAAGGGGTCGGGCATCGATCGCGCCCTGAGTGTCATGGGGGACGACTACAAGGAAGACGTGGAGCAGACGATCCGGGCGAAGAGTTCATGAAGATCACGTCTGTCAAAACCTATCCGCTGTCCGTACCCACCGGCCAGGAGATTCGAGATCCCGGAACCGGCGAATTGCTTTGCAGCACCATGAAGAGCTGGCTTTTCCTGAAACTGGAAACGGATGCCGGCATCAGCGGCTGGGGCGAAGGCAGCGGCGAGTGGCTCGTTCAGCCGGTTGAAACGCTGCTGCGACAATTGGTTCCCCTTCTGCTCGACCGGGATCCGACCCGCGTCGAAGCGCTGACCGACGACATCGTCAACTTTGCCCCCTGGAAAGGCGGGCCGATCATCGGTACTGCCGTGGCCGCCATCAACATGGCCCTGTACGACATTGCCGGTAAGGCCTGGGGTGTGCCCGTGCACGCGATTCTGGGCGGCAGGCGGCGCGACCGTATCCAGGTCTACGCCAGCGGCGGGCTCGTTGAGAGCTCGCCCGCCGAGGCTGCGGAGACGGCGAGGAAACAGATCGCCAACGGCTACGCCGGGGTCAAAGGCAACCCGCTCGAATCGCGCCGCGCCCCCATGGAGCTGGCCGCGATCGCACGCAGCCTCGAGTGTATTGCCGCCGTGCGCGAGGCGATTGGCCCCGATCCGGCGATACTGCTGGACACGCACGGGAGTCCCACACCCGAACTGAGCATTGAATTCGCCCGACGTGCGGCGCCTTATGCCCCCATGTTTCTCGAGGCACCGGTCAAAGTCGGGTCCGTCGACGCCCTGATGGATGTCACGCAGCGCAGTCCGGTTCCCGTTGCTACGGGTGAGCAGCTGTTCGCCGCCAGGGAATTCGAAGAACTGATCCAGCGCCGGGCTTGCGCCTTTCTGCAGCCGGACATCACGCACTGTTTCGGCATCACCGCGTTCTGCGAAATCGCCAGGAGCGCAAACCGGCAACAGATGCTGATGGCGCCCCACAACGTGGCAGGCCCCGTCGGGAATGCGGCCGCTTTCCATGCATCTGCGGTCACTCCCAATTTCCTGATACTGGAAATGGCCCCGTCGTATTTCGAGCGCTACGACCAGTATGCCGAGCACGATTGGCAGATCGCCGACGGATACATCAACGTGAGCGACCGGCCGGGCCTGGGCATCGAAGTAAAGGAAGCCGACATCGCCAAGCTCCCGCTCGAGCCCATGGCATTCCGTCAATATCGCCATGCAGACGGCAGCTGGAAGGGATGGTGAGAGGATGACGGGGATCCGGAAGCAATCCTCCTTCGACGACGCCGTTGGTGACGGGGTTCGATGATCAGGACAGCAGTCAGCGCCGGCGATCTCTCGGAGAGCTGGCTGAAGCGCGTGTCACAGCTCGGGGCGGACTGTGTCGACGTCGGCACCGACCTGCCGGGGGTGAAGGAGCAGGGCTATCCGGACCTGGACGGCCTCCTGCGGATCGTCGGGAAAATCAGGTCCTTCGGCCTGGGCCTGAACCGGTGCACCCTGCCTGCGGTGACCGATCGCTTCATGACGGACCGGGAAGGCGGCGAAGAGGAGGCGGAGCGCGCCGTGCTCGCCCTGCGGGTCTACGCCGAGGCCGGTCTTCCGATCGTCAGGCCGGCTCTCGCGGGGGACCAGTTCAATCATCTCGCGAGGTTCACGAGGTCGCTGCACCGGGGCGGCTACGAGACGAGGGGGCTGAGCATTAACCAGCCCCCCGGCCACGACTTCACCGACGAACGGGCGCTGCGCTTCTCGTACTGGCCGCGGGTAATGGGGTGCGAGCGTCCCTCGCAGGAGCAGTTGGAGGACTGGTGGGCCCGCTTCTGCCGGCTCTACGAGCGGCTGGTGCCCGAGGCGGAAGAGCGCGGCGTGAAGCTGGCCATGCATCCCAGCGACATCCCGCTGCCGGATACGCCGTTCGGCGGATTGGGGTTCCACCGCATCGTCGACGCCTTTCCGAATTCCTGTGTCGGGTATCTGTACTGCTGCGGAACGCGCGCCGAGGCCGGCGGCATGCCGCTGGTGCTCGACGAGATTCACAACTACGGACGGAAGGGCCGCATCTTCATGGTCCACCTGCGCAACCCGCGCGGCACGTTCGGCATCGACGGCGCCTTCGAGGAGTCCCTGCTCGACGACGGGGGCGGGGACATGTTCACCGTTCTGCGGGCATTGAGAGACGCGGGGTTCGACGGTTGCGTGAATCCCGATCACTACTATCCGCTCGAGGGGGACAGCGAAGCGGAAAAAGGTCAGAGCCTGGCGTATGCCGTGGGTTACATCAAGGGGCTCGTCGCCGCCCTCGATACGGTGTGAACTTCGCACACGGACTCATGTTCCGTCATCTGCCTCGAGCCACCGGCTTCTCCACGAACGCACCGGCATCCCGCAACGCCTGCACCGCGGTATCGCGGTCGGCGAGCGGCAGCGTGACCGGCTGATTTCCCGCAAGTTGCGACTGGTAGACGGCCATGACGAGCTCCAGCGACCGGCGCCCGGTTCTGCCGTCGCTGCGCAGCTCCCCGTTCCCTTCCAGGGCGGCGGCCAGCTCCTCCAGCGCGAGCACGTAGGTCGACGCCGGCGGCGGGTGCTCGACCTCGGCTTCCTCCAACGCGCTCCACTGAAAGCCGGAATCCGGCTCGTAGTCGTCGGGCACCGCCTGCAGAAGCCTGACTTTCTCCCCGGCCATGTCGATGGCGCCGCTGTGGCCGCGCAGCTGAAAGCCGGTATCGGTGTATCCGGTGAGTTCGGCCGAGTGCACGGCGCCGGTGACGCCGCTCCTGAACTTCATGAAGGCGGCGGCGAAGTCCTCGACGGCCCAGGGGCGCAGGCGCTGCTCGGCCATGCCGCAGAGCCACTCGGCCTCGCCGGCGAACATGTCCATCATGTCGAAGTGGTGGGTGAAGTCGTGCAGCATCGGACCCTCGTTCTCGCTGCGCCAACACGGAGCCGGTTTGCCTCCGTCCCAGTAGCAGAGGATGTGCCTGAGCTCGCCGATGGCCCCGTCTCTGACGAGCTGCAGGGCGAGGGACCATTCCGGATGCCAGCGCCGGTTGTGGTTCATCTGCAGGAGCGTGCCGGTGCGGTCGCAGGTGTCCACCATGCGGTCGCACTCGGCCAGGGTGAGGCCCATCGGCTTTTCGCAGACGATCCCCTTCACGGAGGGGAATTCGGCGCAGGTCACGACCATGTCGCAGTGAAGCTCCGGGTGCGTCGCGACGATGCAGATGTCAGGCTTCACCTCGTCGAGCATCCGGCGGTAGTCGTGATGGAGCGCATCGATGCCGAAGCGCCTGCCGAAGTCCTCGAGCTTCTGCTTGCCGCGGTTGACCCCGGCGACGAGCTCGCAGCCGTCGACTCGCTGCACGGCCTCGGCGTGGTTGTCGGGGAGGTCGGCGAAGCTGAACTGGTAGCCGACGCGGCCGGTGCCGATGAGGGCGATGCGGTGTTTTGCCATGGCAGGTCCCTTCAGACGTGGTAGATGTAGAGGTCCCGGTTCTCCAGCGGCAGGTCCACCCAGACGCCGCCGCGGCGATGGCTCTCGGCCGCGGCGAAGACGGCTTCGGTGGTGTGGTGGGCCAGGTCGATGTTGTTGTACGACGGCCGTCCCGACTCGCGGGCATCGACGATGTCCTCGAGGCAGGCTGCGACCGGGCTGTTCGGCGGCGGGATCCTCACCGGGCGCAGTTCGTACTCGTCCCACCCGCCCTTGCGCAGCATCACGCCGGCACCGTTGTTGAGCGCCCGAATGCTCCCTTCGGAGCCGATGACTTCGGCCTCCGTCTCCCACCCGAACGCCGGAACCGACCAGCCTTCGACACCGCTCTCGAAGCGGACCTGGAAATTGGCGAACGGGTCCTTTGGAAGCTGCTCCCCCACGAACCGGTCATCCGGCGGGACGAGGTCGCCGCGCACGGAGACGATCCCGGGGTCGCCGACGAGGCTGGAAATGAGATCGACGGAGTGGATGTGTCCGTGCACGAGGGTCGAGCGGGCGAAGGCGACGGCAACCTTCGGCTCGCCGATGTCGCCGGCGGCGATGGCATCCCGCACCGCCTGAAAGCCGCTGTTGAAGCGCTTGAAGACGCCGGTGTTGACGACGGTGCCGTTGCCGGTGCAGACATCGCGCAGCTGGTCGGCTCTCGCCATCGAACAGGCGATCGCCTTCTCCAGGTACAGCATCGGGATTCCCGCTTCGGAGACGGCGATGCCGATGTCGGCGTGGGCGTCGCCGCGGTATCCGGGATCGGGCGCCGTGTTGACGCGCTTGGGCAAGCCGCCCGATGGCACGCAGACGGCGACGAGATCGAGCTGCTCCCGCGCCAGCATGTCGGTAAAGTCCTCGAACACGGTCTCGACGCCCCACTTCGCGGCGAAGGCGTCCCGTTTCTCCGGTTCGGGATCGGCTCCGGCCACGACTTCGAGCCGCTCGATTCTGCGGCACGCCGAGGCGATGGAATCGGGCACGTCCGGGTGGCGGCCCTCGTCGATGGTGCTGCCCATGCGGCCGAGGCCGATGATGCCGACGCGGTAGGTCTTCAACGTTCCTGCTCCCCCGGGATGCGGGCTCGTCAGTCTACCCGGAAACTGCAGAGAGATGCGTGCGCGGGTGAAATCGACGGAGTTGGTAAGGAATAACGGATGAAAATCACCGACATCAAACTCATCACTCTCGAGGACCCCGACCGGTTTCAGGGGTACTTCAAGCTGAGGGAGGTGCCCGGCCTGCGGCGCATTCAGTACACTCACGGGAGCATCGCCCGGCAGGACGAAAGGCCTCTGCGTCAGGCTTTCCTCAAGGTGCTGACCGATGAGGGCGTCGATGGACTCTGCACGGCCGCAATGAGGCCCGACCAGGTGGAGATGCTGCGCAGGCAGGTGGTGGGTGAAGACCCCCTCCGGCGCGAACGGCTCTTCCAGATGCTCCACAAGGGTACCCGCTGGCTGTACCAGCACCCCGGCTGGTTCGGCGACTTCGACAACTGTCTCTGGGATATCCTCGGCAAGGCAGCGGGACTCCCCGTCTATGACCTGATCGGCAAAGTACGTGAGCGTTTCCCGGTCTACCTCACCTCAGGGGACGGGACCCTCGAGTCGTATCTCGAGGCCATCGAGCTGGGAAAACGCCATGGAATCCACGCTTACAAGTTTCACTCCTACAAAGGCGGGAAAGCCGATATTCCCATCTTTCGCCATGTCCGCGAGGTGGTAGGGCCCGACTACGGGCTCCTCAACGACGCCGTCTGTTCCTACACGCTGGAAGAGGCGGTCGAAGTCGGTCATGTCATGGAGGAGCTGGGCTTCATCTGGCTCGAGGAACCGATGCACGAGCAGAAGCAACACCGCTATCAGCAACTTTGCCGCGAGTTGACTCTGCCGGTCAGGGCAACTGAACGGCTCAAGCACGACATCGGGATTTCCACCCAGTGGCTTATTTCCGGGGCGACCGACATCCTGGGAACGAACGCTGCGTTCGGCACAACCCAGGTGTTGAAGATGGCCCACTTCGCCGAGCTCTGCGACACCACCATCGAGATGAATGCCGGAGGAGGCCTGTTCGGTCTTCTCCACGCTCACCTCGGCTGCTGCGTCGACAACACGACGTTTTTCGAGGCAGGTCCCGATGACCTGACCGACGGCGATCACGGAACTGTCTGGGGCATGGTCAATACGCCGCGCATCGCCGATGGCCACATAGTTCCGCCCGACGGTCCGGGATGGGGCGCCGAATGGGACCAGGACCGGTTCGAGGCGATGACGGTCGAAGTGCACTGAGCTGAAACTGCGGCCATTCCCATGCAGGTACTGGACTACCACCGATCCTTCTTCATGTTCGAAATGGACTTCGAGGCATTCCCGCCGAAGACCGTCACCGACCGCAGGCAGAACCTCCACAATCGCGCGCGCATCCGCATCGACTGCCGGTGCACCATCACGGATGGAGACGGCAGCCGCGGCGACTTCTACCTGGGCGAGAGCTGCAAGTCGGAGCGCGTCGGCGCCGACCGCGCCCTGGGCATATTCACGCAGCCCAACGCCGACGTCCGTCTCGTCATGTCGGAGGAGGAGACGCTGATCCTGAAGAGCTGGGAGCGCAACGACATGGGCGTCATGCTCACCCCGCCGAGCCTGGGGCCGCAGCCGGAGCGCCACGTCATCGCCACCCGCGAGGCATTCCACGGCCACCGGTTCATGCTCGCCCGGGTGGAGGGCGCCGTGCTGGACACCCCTTCGGCGGTCGTCGAGGCGGTCGACGCGGGCAGCCCTCTCGTGGCCCGCACCGCGTTCACTTCGGGAGGGTACCGGGTCGAGCTGGAGCACCCGGTCTTCACCATCAACGTCAGCGAGCGCTACGGCTTCTTCCAGACCGACACCGGCCCCGTGCTCTACCCCGACCTGGAGAAGCCGTTCAGCAGCCTCGCCGACTCGCTCTACCTGGCGTACAGCGCCTTCAACGGTCCGGACTGGGTCGAGTTCATCGTCCAGCGGCGCACTCCCGTGGCGGAAGGCGTTACCGTCAGCCACTACTCCGAGTCCGTCACGGCAGCCGCCACCAACGCGATCATAGCCACTCCGTAGCCGGCCCGCACCTTGGCTGTTCGGGCGGATGGTTGGATCGGCCCGCCGTGCCTTACAAAGGAAAGTTTTCGTGAGACGATGTACGAGAATAAAGGAAACTACGCGCCTGACCCACCGGAACGTGCAGGCTTTTCTCAGACGTTTCGCCAAGAAGATAGATACCGATGATCTGGAGCTTGTGCCTTCGGGATCGTTCAGCCCCAGTTTTACATTTTTCTACCAGAGAGACAAGGTGCTCAAAGTCAACAAGGTCGGATCTCGTCCTTCACTGCTGAAGGAAACGATACTTCTGGGATACCTGAGCAAGCAGGATTTGCGGGTTTCAGTTCCCAGGCCGTTGTATGTACATCCCAAAGGGTTTTACGCCGTGTTTTCCAGAATAGACGCTGCGGAGCTGTCGCCCGAGGTGGTCACTGCCATGAGTGAGAGTCAACGAGAGTCGCTTGTCCGATCGCTTGGAGAGTTCCTGACATTTCTGCACAGCGAGGATATTCCACAGGATGTCAGGAGACACGTTCCCCAGCCGAAAGCAGACTTGAAGCTCGAACTCAAGCAGGCGCGGCGCGGCCTGGAGTTTCTAAGAAAGCATGAACCAGGTTTTGAGGTGACGGGTTTCGAAGAGCGGGTTCAAGAACTGGAGGAGTGCACGGACCAGGTTTGGGCAATAGCGCACAGCGACTTTTGCCTCGGCAACATTCTTGTGGATGCTTTAAACGTCGAACGCTTGTCCGTCATCGACTTTACCGACGCGGAGATGGCTGATCCATCGGCCGATTTTGCGTCTCTTCAAGGAGACCTGGAAGACGAGGGACTCGATCCTGCACCCATAATGGAAGGTGTTCTCGAACACTATGAAACAGAGGACCCCGCACTCCGGGCCAAGATTGAGTTCAGGCTGCTCGTTTCGGAAATCATGGACCGGTTCAGAAGTGTCAGGCTCGCAATGCGGCGAGCTGCCCCCGTGAGGAGAACGCAACGATGAGCTGGCGCAGCGTTTGGTTTCTCATTTGATATCCCCCCTTGCGATGATTGCGGGGTTGCTGCTTGCAACCTTTGGCATGGCTTGCGGACAGGATGCCCCCGAGCCAGATGACGGCGGAAGGGGAATGAATACGCCGCACCCGGCAACGGCTCGGGAAGAAGGCCGCGGGGACCCCGGGTTTTCCGACGACCACGTCCTTTTCGGTCAATCGGCCGCGTTCACCGGGCCCGCCCGGGAACTGGGCAAGGCGATGCGCCTGGGAATCGAGGCGGCATTCCACGAGGCCAACCGGGACGGGGGCGTCCATGGCCGCGAACTCAAGCTCACGGCGTTGGATGACGGCTATGAAACCGGTTTTGCCGCTTCCAACACGCAGCGGTTGATCGAGAATGAAACGGTATTCGCGCTGATCGGAGCGGTTGGAACACCCACGTCCCGCGCTGCATCACCGCTGGCCCGGGCCGCCGGGGTCCCCTTCCTCGCTCCGTTCACGGGGGCCGAATTCCTGCGCGACCCGGAGTTGGACAATGTGCTCAACGTCCGGGCTTCGTACTACCAGGAAACCGAGGAGATGGTGGCGCGGCTCACCGAGGATCTGGGGATCACCCGCGTCGCCGTCTTCTATCAGGATGACTCCTTCGGCTTGAACGGGCTGGAGGGCGCGCGCCTGGCACTGGAGCGCCGGGGCCTGGAGCCGGTAGCGGCCGCGCACTACCCGCGCAATACCCGCGCCGTGAAGGGAGCCGCCCTCGAGATCACCGCGGCCAATCCGGAAGCGGTGATCATGATTGGCTCCTACAAGCCGGTGGTCAAGACCATTGAACTGGTGCGGCGGGAGCTGGACCCGGTGTTCATGACGGTATCGTTCGTGGGGAGCAACGCTCTGGCGAAGGAGTTGGGGCCCGGCGGGGCCGGCGTGTACGTCACGCAGGTAGTTCCTCCCCCCGACGACGGGAACATCCCCGTGGTGGCCCGATACCACGGTGCCCTCTCCAAGTACGACCCCCGGGCGGAACCCGGGTTCGTTTCGCTGGAAGGGTACCTGGCCGGACGCCTGGCCGTCGCCGGCCTTAAAGCCTGCGGCCCCGACCTGAGTCGGGAGTGCCTTCTCCGCGCGGTGCGAGATGCCGGCGCCATGGAAATCGACGGCATGCAGCTCGAGTACGGGCCGGACGACAACCAGGGATCCGACGCCGTGTTCCTGACCGTGATCGGTACGGACGGCAAGTACCACGGGGTCGAAAAACTAAAAAGCCCGTACTGAATACCCTCCAAACGGCACCTGCGGAGAATCCCACGATGTCCACGGAAGGCTTCTCGCTCCAGAAGATGGTGGATCTGTTCAGTTTCGCTGAGCACACGAATGAACTGCACCAATCGCTGTTGACTGTCGGGATGCTCATCATCGTTGCCAAGTTGGCCGAGGGCGTTTTTCGCAGGCTGCGGTTGAACTCCATCATCGCCTATGCGGCGGCAGGCATGCTTCTCGGGCCGGTCATGGAACTGACCGGCGTCTGGTGGATCGAGTCTTCGCTGCACCTCGAGCTGGTTCTGGCGCTGGGGGTGTTCATTTTTTTCTTCCTCATCGGCCTGGACGAAGTGGATATCTCCAGTTTCATGTCGTCCCTCAAAGGCCATTACTTCCTCGCCGCCGTACTGTCGGTGACCGTGTCATTGAGCATTTCGATGCTGGTCACCACCGATGTGGTCTTCGATTTCGGACTGAAACTGAATTTCACCGAGTCGCTGGCGTTGGCCGGCGTGCTGTCGATGACCAGTCTGGGCATCGTGGCCAAAGTGCTGACCGACGGCGGATACCTGAAACAGCCGGTTGGACTGCAGATCTTCACGGTGGTGATCATCGCCGAGTTGATCGCCCTGCTGCTGATCGGCTTCAGCATCGGCGAACACGCCCACCAGGTCTCGCCACTCGGCATACTGATTCTGCTGGGCAAAGTCGCCGGTTTTTCGGTGGTGACCTGGGTATTGTCGTCGCGGGTGCTGCCGCCTTTGGTGGCGCGGTTGCAGCGGGTGATCCAGGTGCCGCAGCTCTCCCTGGGTCTGCTGCTCGGCTTGCTCTTCCTGACAGTGTACGGCGCGGAGTTGGTGGGACTCCACGGCTCACTGGGCGCTTTGCTGTTCGGGGCGTCGCTGTCGGGCCTACCCTACCAGGTGCAGCGGGAGATCATCCCTGGGATTCGCAGCGTGGCCGAGGGGTTCTTCGTGCCCCTGTTCTTCGCTTCAGCCGGATTGAGCTTCAGCTTCACCTTCGCAACCTTGCCGCTGGGAGCCATGGCGGGGTTGGCCCTGATCCCGTTGCTCGGCAACTTCACCGGCGCCTTCATCGGCGCGTACGTGTCCCGCCTCGCCGTTCCCTATGCGGTGGCCACCGGGCTGATGGGCAAGGGAGTGGCTGAAATCGCGCTGTTGCTGGTCATGTGGGATTCGGGAATCATCGACGAGGTGGTTTTCTCATTCCTGGTGCTGGTCATGTTCTGCTACATCCTTTTCATGCCGGCGGTGATCAATTTCGCGGTGGGCCGGGCCAGCCAGAGGACCGACCTGCCGGCGCAACTTGACGACATTCCGTTGGGAGTAGTCCGCTTCGCCCTGGAAGACATCAGGATCGATGACATTCTGGACCGCTCGCATCCGCATCCGGGGCCTTCGGTCACAGTGCGCGACTTCACGGATCAGTGGATCGTTCCGCACCAGCCCCACTACGTCGTGGCGGACGAGGAAGCGCTGGTCGGGATCGTGTCCCTGGAAATGCTCCGCTACCTGCCCAAGGACGCCTGGGGCAAGACCCGGCTCGACGCCGTGGTACGCCGCCAGACCCCGTTGGCCTGGCCTGACGAGCATGTCGAAGACGTGCTGCAGCGCATGTCGGAGAGTTCTCTTTCCGTCATGCCCGTCGTGGAAAGGGATTCGGAGAGGTTCCTGGGCGCGGTCACCAGCAACGACATCATCCAGCTCATGACCATGGAGACTACCGACGAGAGCAGGTCGCCCCACCGGCCGGTCATGACCTCGACGCGGTCTTGACAGAACCCTCGAGGCGGCGGCTTGCCCGGCGATGCGCCATGGGCATCGAACAGACGGTTACGCGCGTCAGGGAAGACGGATGGGCAGTCGTCCCCGGCATCATACCGGGTGGCGAGGTGGCCGGACTCAGACAGGGCGTACTCGCGACCATCGAGAAAGCCGGATCGGCGTCCCCTGAATGGAAGCGACGCGTCGCCGGCAGCTTCTTCACCATCAACCAGTCGCTGGCGCCGTACGTGAGCGACCGGCGGATTGTGGGCGTCGCCGAGGCGCTGTGGGGCAGGCACGTCAAGATCACCGTGTCCACGCCCGTTGTGAGGCATCCGGGCAGCAGTCCCCAGGGATGGCACTCAGACTGGCCGTTCAACCAGAAACACGCCGCCACCATCGAGGCGCCGTACCCAGACACGCCCATGCTGCTGACGGTGATCTTCATGCTCTCGCCGTTCACGCAGGAAAACGGCGGCACGTGGCTGGTGCCGGGAAGCCATCGAATCCCGAACAACTGGACCCCGGCCTACGGAGAAGACCACCTGTCCGACCACCCGAGCCGCATCCAGGCGACAGGCGACCCGGGCAGCGTACTGATATTCGACAGCCGGATGTGGCACGCCGTGCCCACCAACGGGACGAACGAGGTGCGTGCCGGCCTCACGGTCCGGTATGCGCCGTGGTGGCTGAACGTCAACGTCCTCGTTCCCGGCACGCCCGAGCGCGAGGACATGGTCGACGACGAGGGCAAGCCCGAGGCGAACCTCGTCTTCCCCATGACGCAGGAGGTGTACGACTCGCTGCCCGACGGGGCCAAGCCGCTGCTGCACCACTGGGTGAGATAGGAGGAGATACGACCGCAGGACGAAATCCTTTGCTACGATGCCCGGAGCATTCCCGAACGATTCGGTGCGACGGGCTCGTAGATCACCCTCTTGACATTGTAGCCCAAACGTGCTACGGTCAGACGAGGAAGGAGACTATTATGGCAAAGACGGAGGTTGTCCGGGCACGTATCAATCCAGAGCTGAAGCGAAATGTCGAGGTGCTATTGAGCAAGCTCGGTCTGACTACGACTCAGGCAATTACCCTTTTCTTTCAGCAAATGGAACTGCGCAACGGACTGCCGTTTCCCGTAGAGCTACCCAATGAGGAAACCCGCGACGTCTTTGAGAAGACGGATCGAGGGGAAGAATTGGTCGAGTGTGAAGACGCTGATGACATGTTCAAGAAGCTCAACATTTGATGCCGCACCCTTTTTATTCCAAGCGCTTTGAAAGGGATCTTAAACGATCTCAACGGAGAGGGAAGGACCTTGAGAAAATCAAGACAGTACTGCGGCTCCTGATTGAGGGAAAGCGGCTTGATGACCGCTATTTCGATCATCCGCTCGTAGGAAATTACGTCGGCCGTCGTGAATGCCATATTGAATCGGACTGGTTACTCATTTACAACTGGACGGGGACGACATCATTTTTGAGCGCACCGGTACTCATGCTGACTTGTTTAGATAACTTGCAATCTGTCTGAGTTAGACCTCCCTCCCTCACCGGTTTCTCATTTCAGAGGTGCAGGAACGCCCATAGAGGCGTGGATCTGTGCAAACTTCCACAGCTCGTCAACTTTTTCCAGGACACCGGTCATTCGCATCACGAACTCCTCTCTCGTGCCCTGCCATTTCAGCCGCCAGACCTGGCGCGTGTAGAACCACGCGACGTTGTCTCGTTCCTGCACGTCGAGGTTTATAAACTCGATGGTGAAATCTTCTGTACTCGCGGCGTGGTTCCGGTAATACGCCGGGATCTCTGAGCTTCCCTCGACAACTTCGTCAGCGTCGGTACCTATTTTAACAAAGTGAGAGGCAGGGACCATCATCGCGATGATGGTTTCGGCATCACCAACGACAAGGGCGTCAAAATACGCCTGCACCGTTTCATGCGCGTTCGGCATCATTGACTTGGAACCGGCAACACCACGGCCGCCTTTCCCCCCTTCGCCACGCTGGCACTGGTCCTGATTCTGACCCAGTGCTGATCCTTTTAGAACATCCAGAATGCCACCACCCCAGGCTCCGACAAACTTGCGGACCAGGTGTCGCTCCGATAGTAGGTCAGGCCGTGAGGCAGGCTGGCAACGGTCTTGTAACTGGGGAAGTCGTTCTTTTTGAACTGGACCTCGATTCCTTGGGAAACGAACAGCCCGACGCGTTCGAATGGCTTCCAGGCCACGCCAATCCCTCCCTTCAGGCCTGCGGAGTAAAACACGCGGGTGCGTTCTTCCTGGTCCCAGTTGGGCCAGTGCACATAGTTATAGCCGCCCAGCAGTGTGCCAAACGTGAACGCGGCCACGTCCCCCGAGGATGGGCCCACCCATTGGACCGTAAAGGAACCGACCAGGCTGGCCAGCCGGAAATCGCCCTCGTCGTTTCTTTTCAGTTTCCCGTCCTTATCCCGGTAGGTGTATGGCTCGGTGACATTGTTGTGTGTGTAATCCGCACGAGTCAGAGCCAAGCCCCAGGCCCGGTCAGGCCCCACTCTCCAAAGGCTGATGCCATCCATCCGGGGTAAATCCAGTCCCAGGGCCCAGCGGACTCCTTCCTCCGGTTCGGCCTTCGCCTGCACCAAGGTGGAGGACGCGGCCAACAAGCCAAACAGCAAAAAAATTACGGGTCTCATGGTACTTACTCCCCTTTTAGTCCTCCGCCCCCTCCGGACAGGGCCGGATCGTAGACGCCGACTCTCAGGCAAAGTCGGGCTCCCAGATGCGGTTCTCGCGCGCTTCCAGAAACCCCTGGTTTGTCGGTTTGAGCTTCCATATCTCGATTCTGCGGATCCTGACCGGGTCGTTGCCCCAGCCGAAGAAGGCGTATGCGTTCAGACCCCTGCCGCCGTCCCGCCAGGTCATGTGGGCGGTCAATGCCGCCTGGCGGCCGTTGACGAAGACCTCGACGAGGTACTTGTCGGCGAAGATGCGCAGCTCGACATCCTCTCCTTCGGGAAGATCGGCGACGGCGAACGGCGCCTCGGTTTCGCCGAGGCAGATGGTGCCGGACTCGGGACGAATCAGCACCAGGAGGCCTTCGTCGTCGCCGCCGGCGAACAGCCGGAAGCCGAAGCGCCGGCGCTCGGCCGCCGCCCTGTCCACCGCGATGCGCACCTCGAAGGCGTCCGCTTCGGTCTCGGCGACGTGCAGCTCCTCGGGCCTGGTCACCACCACGTCGTCGAACACCTGCCCGTCGCAGCGGAGCGATTCGAGCTCCCGCAACGGTCGGATGCGCAGGCTGCCGTCCCCGTCGAGGCTGAGCTCGCGCGGCAGCGACTGGATCGACTTGAGCATGATCTCCGGATCGAGGGTTCTGAGCCAGGACCACATGACGCGGCGGCCGTCGGCGGTCAGCACGCTCTCCGGCGCGAAATAGTCCTGGTACTGAGGATCGGTGAGCGACTGTCCGGGATGCTTCCAGTTCATGCGCGCGTGCGCGTCGGGGACGAACTGCTCGGCCTCGGCGTCCCAGTCGCCGAGGTAGTAGCGGCAACCGATCGTGTGGCTGATGCACAGCAGCATCCACTTGTTCCCGATCGGGAAGAAGTTGGCGCACGACACGTCCTCGCCGATGGCGACGTCCGGCATGTCCCGCTGCATGAAGGGCCCGACGTAGGTCCAGTTTGCGAGGTCCGTCGACTTGCACAGCTGAACATCGTCGGCCGCGGAAAAGGCGTAGTAGGTGTCGTCGACGAGGAAGCAGTCGGGGTCCATAGTCAGGGGAAGGTCGGCTCCGCCGGGGCCCCCTCCGGGAAGTATCGGAAAGGGTTTCTCCCAGCCGCTGAGCTGCCTGTCCCTGGCGACCGCGATCCAGGAGTGCCTCGGATCCGACAGGCCGGCGTAGATGGCGGCGGGCCTTCCCTCCCTGGTGATGAACCCGGTGCCGCTGAAGGTGCCGTGGCCGGTAAAGGAGGGCTGCAGCTTCGTGGGCTGCCACGTCCAGTGCAGCATGTCGGGGCTGGTGACGTGGACGAAGGAAAAGGAGTTGCCGTCCTGCCAGGGGTGCTGCAGGATGTAGTGCAGGTGGTAGGTGCCGTCGAGGCAGTAGGCGAGGTTGGGGTCGCCCGGAGCGCTGTCTCCTCCCGGGTGCATCAGGTGGTAGCCGAGGGCCATTTCGTCGGAGATGATCCTCTCCTCATCCGGTTTCAAAACCGCCTCCTTCTCTGTAGTTTGCCAGTAACATTTTCCCGCACGCCGTTCATCTTACCGCAAGCGGGGCTCCCTTCGATAAGGGCCCTTGTCGATGCTTTGTCAAGGCGCCGGGGGAGCGGCGATAACCGGGGGGTTCGATGCAAGCGGATGCGGCAGGCCCCCGCACCAAAGGCGGGAGATCGAGCGGTGATCTTCTGCTCTCCGGGCGGCACTCGACAACAGGAGGCACCCGATGCCCAATCGATTGACCGACAGCCACATCGATGAGCTGGAAGAACGCGGTTACGCAATCGTTCACGGCTTCCTGGACGAAGAGCAGCGAAAGGAGATTGCCGCCGCGGTGCGGAGGATCCTGAAGCCCTGGGACGAAATTGAGGAAGCTCCTCCCGAGGGCTGTTGGGACTACCGCATCTTCCCGTTTTCCGAACCGATACTCAACGAGGCTGCGTTGAATCGCAATGCCATCGAGTTCGCCCGCCAATGGTATCGCACGGATCACATCCATTTCCGGCCCCGGAGCTGCCTGGTGAGGTATCCCGGCTTCAAATGCAATTCGCTGCAGGCCCACCTCGACAACGGGAACAACTCTCTCCTGCCGCCGACGGATGACAGAACGCACAAGCAGATCTGGTTCTGGATTCATCCCGAAGCGGTTGCCGAAGACCAGGCGCCGCTGCGGCTGATCCCCCACGAACACGCCGGCGATATGGAGAAGGCCGAGCACCTGGTATGCGAAGGCGGCACCCTGTGCGTTTTTCACACCCACACCTGGCACTCCGCCAGCGACTATACCCGGAAGGATGGCCAGCGTTACACCTGGGGGTTTGCTTTCGGGCACGGCGACCATTACTGGGAGGGAGTGCGGCACTTCACGGACGTCGGTCACAACAGCGACTTTCGGGAGTTCATCGGCGGCCTCGGGGCAAGGGACCGCGAGCTGTTCCGCTTCCCTCCCGCGGGTCACCCGTACTACACCGCCCAGACCCTCGCGGCGCTGGAACAACATTACCCGGGCTGGAACGCGCGGAACGAGTACCGTCCCTGCGATCCCTGACCTGACGAGAGAGGTTGGGGGGCCAGGGGTTCAGAACACCCCTGGGAACACAGCCCCGCCCCGATCGGCAAGCCATCCACGGCATTCGGGCTCTCGCGGGAGATACCACTTTCTGAGGGCGGCCGCCCGGACCTGGACCGTTCCCGGAGCGGGGTTCCCTTGTCCGGGAAGGAGAAACCTCCCTTCATTCTTCCCTCCGCAGAAGAACCAAGGGAGAACACCGATGACGAACGAGCAGAAGTATCTATTCGATCTGAACGGCTTCCTGGTAGTCCCGGGAGTCCTGACCGCGGAGGAGTGCCGCAGGATGCGCGAGTTCATCCTGACGCTGAAGAACGATCCGGAATCGCTGCCCGACCACGAGCATTTCGCTTCAATCGATCCCGATCCGACAACCCTCCACCTGGTGACCGGTCCCACCTCGGAGCTCCTCGACCACCCCGTCCTCGTCGACATCCTCTCCGAAGTCCTCGCCGGGGACGAGGCGGAACGGGTCTACAAGGCCGACGCCTACACCTTCCGTTTCGAGAGCACGTGGTACAACATCAAGCCGGCCGGGGAGCGCGGCGTGCCCCCGCACGGGGCCCCGCGCGTCGGGCCGCTGTTCGCCTACCTCTGCCAGAATCAGCGCATCTACAGCGGCATGGTGCGCGTCGGGTGGGAGCTCAACCCGGTCGGGCCGGAGGATGAGGGGACGACCTTCGCGCCCGGTTCGCACAAGGGGAACTTCCCCACTCCCGATCACCTGCTCGAGCACGGGTCGCCGATCATGAAGTCCTACGAGTGCCCCGAGGGATCGCTGGTTATCTTCACCGAAGCCATCACCCACGCCGGGGGCCTGTGGCACAACCCCGACACGCCGAGAATGGCGGTCCTGAACTCCTACTGCCCGATCACGGCGCAGTTTCACCGTTTCGACATTCCTCACGAGCTGATCGAGAAGCTGCCCCCCAAGCGCCGGACGCTCTTCCGTGGGGTGTGGGGAACGCGGCGCTTTGCGCCAACCATCAACGACTACTACGGCCCGGACAACGTGGCGGTCTGACCGGGGTTGGCCAGCTGTTGCAGGGCCGCCGCGGAACGCAGGCAAGCTCAGGATCTTTCCGATCTTTTGCGTATATGTGAACCAATACCCGGTCTGCGGGGCAGGTGAAGATCGTCCCCGCACCCGCCAGGCCGCTTGACATTCGGAGATTCCCATGGCCCTGACACAGGAACAGAAATCCCGGTTTTTCGAAGACGGCTATATCGTCGTCAGAGAGCTGCTCACCGCGGACGAGCTCGACACCCTGCGCAACCACTACGCCGACCTCGCGCTCGGCCGCGTTCCCGACTACCCGGAGGGCAACATCTCTCTCCACACTCCGGAAACGGCTCAAGCCGACGACCCGTCCACACCTCACGGAAGCCGCCATGACCGACTCGGCACCCAGGTCTACCCGAAAGGGGAAGCAACCGCGCCCGAAGGCGGCACCCCGGCCGAGGACCCGCTGGATACGATACGCCATCTCATCCTGCCTTCGTACCACGATCCGGTTTTCAAGGCGGTGGTCCGGAGCCCGAAAATCGTCGACGTCATCGAGTCCCTGATGGGGCCGGACATCAAGCTCTACTACGACCAGGTCTTTGCGAAGCCGCCCTACGCCAAGGCGAACCGCTACCACCAGGATTCGGTTTTCTGGGCCTTCTTCGCCAGCAACTTCCAGGTCACGTGCCAGGTCCTGCTCGACGATGCGACTGTCGAGAACGGCTGTGTGCGATTCATCCCGGGAAGCCACAACTTCGGCCTGGTCAACTGGGACCACCTCCCCTACATGCTGACCGAGGACGTGCTCGCCCAAGAGGTCGCAGTTCCGCTGAAAGCCGGTGACGCGACCTTTCACCACAGCCTGGCGCTTCATTGCAGCGGCCCGAATACCACGCCGAACCGGCGGCGAGGCTGGTCGATTCACTACGTCTCCTCGGACACGCGGTACATCGGCACACCGGAAGAGACCGAACAACTGAAAAAGCGCGGTTGCCTTGTCGGACCGGAACCTGTCAACGGTTGGCCCCTGATCCGCGGGCGCGAGTTCCCGGGTTGTGTATAGTCGGACCGCTGCGGGAAGGCAACGCTCTGCCAGAAGACCTGCCTTCATGTTTGGTCCACGCTTGGGTAGAGACCTCCTGATTCCCCTCTGTATCGCGCACCAGGTATCACCGGTTTTCATGGACCGGGCGGGTGCCCAGGATGATTCTGAGAGGATTTATCAAGTTGAAGAAACCGTTGTCGCTGCGGAGCGGATGGAAAACCCGCTTTTTGAATCTACCGCTGCCGTGTCGGTGCGTACCCGCGCCGAGATGGAATTCCTGCCACTGAAGAATCTCGCGGATGCCCTGGAGACTCTTCCGGGAATTTCGTTTCTCCACCGCGATGGGCTGAAGCGCGATCCGTTGGCAACGCTGCGCGGTTTTTATGGAGGCGGCGAAGCGGAATACCTGCTGGTCATGATCGATGGAAGGCCGGTCAACGAGCTCGAGAAAGGGCTGATGAACTGGAATGCCATCCCGCTGGCAAGTATCAGCTCGATTGAATTTCTGCGCGGGGGCGCTTCTTCCCTGTACGGCGACGCTGCGATCGGTGGTGTCGTCAACGTGGTCACCTCCGGCGAGCAAGCACCTCTGACCCGGGTTTCAGCATTCAGCGAAAACTTTGGATCACTTGGCGCACAGGCGCGAACGAGCGGTCTCTGGAACCGGCGCGAGTATGCGGCATTCGGATCGGGAGAGCGGCACGCCGGGTTCCGGGATCATGGCGGCCGCACGGTGGGAAACCTTGGGGGCTCCTTCGCCCTGTTGCAAAAGCCCGACGGTTCACTTTCCCTCTCGACAACTCATCACTTTCAGCAATTTGACGAACCCGGTCCGTTGACCGGCGCCGAGTTGAACGAGGACCGCTCCCAGTCCACACCGTTCTACAAGTTCGACCGTACCATCGACCGAACGCATCGGGCCGCGATAACGGGCAATTACAATCTCGATGGCATGGCGAGAATCGCCGGTACGGTTTCCGGGGAGTACCGCGATTCCGATGCTGTCAGGACACTGCAACTGAGCCCCGAGTTTGCAGACACGAAGAATCGTCTGCTTACAGCCTCGCGCCTCACGAGCTCGCTGCAACTGACGTTCGGCCAACCGGGATCCCGCGGCAGAAACCGCCTCGTTCTTGGCGGCGACGCGGGAGTGCATTCGCTCTCGTCCGAGTACTATCGGTTCCTTCTCGGTGGATCGCCTGAATACAGTGAGACGGATTCCATTGCCCGCGGCGAGTTGGAGGAAAAGGGCGCCGGCACCCGGAGCTCGGCGGCCGGGTTCCTGCAGTACGAAGTTGCGCCGGTTCAAGCCCTGCGCCTCGTCCTGGGATTACGGGCCGATCTGATTCGGGATCGGTTTGCCCCTGAATCGCCAAGTGAAGGTGATGAGCAATCGACAACTCACTCGGAGTTGAGTCCGAAAGCCGGAGCGAATTTCAGTTATGTAAAGACAGACCGGCATGTCGGCAATCTGTACGCCAACGTTTCGCGATCGTTCAAAACCCCGACACTGGACCAGCTGTACGACCAGCGTTCGATCATCCTGCAGTTCCCCCCGGATCCCCCGTTCAAAATCGCCCTGTCCAGCGGGGATCTGAATCCCCAGTTCGGGACATCTGTCGAGGCGGGAGGTTATCATCGCGCGGTACTGTCTCCGAATCTCCTGTACGGCGAAGTTTCACTCGCGGCGTATACCATGGACATGAAGAACGAGCTGGATTTCGACCTTCAGCAGCTCAAGTACGTGAACATCGGTAAAAGCCGGCATCGGGGAATTGAAACGGGTCTCAGGGTTACGGTGAAGTCCAACCTGAATCTGTTTCTCAACTACACCCACCAATCCGCCAGGTCCCGAATCGGCGAGAATGCGGGCAGATTCCTCAAGGCAATTCCACGCGATGCGATCTACGGCGGCTTCAACGCGGCACATAAGTCCGGCCTGGGTGGGAGCCTCGTCCTCAAATCTGCGAACCGCATTTTTCTCGATGACGCCAATGCGATTCCGCTGCCCGGCTACAGCACTGTGGACTGCCGGCTCAAATATCGAGTGGGCCCGGTTGCGGCAACGCTCGACGTATTCAACGTTTTCGATCGCTCCTACAGCACAACGGGTTATCCCGACGCATCGGGAAGTGGGCTTACCTACCTGTACCCGGCCGCAGGACGACACGCCCGCTTCTGTCTCAACTTCGATATCGGTAAAATCGAGTAAACGTAGATCTGGACGGACCCAGCAATGAAATACCTTCTCATCGTCCCCATCATAGCGTTGTCAAGCCTGTTCTCCTGTTCGGAAAACGGCGACAAGCAACTGAACACACCCGATGCCGATCCGGAAAAGGATGACAAGCAGCTGGATACACCCGATGCCGGCGCCACAGACTCGCTTGCGCGAACGCTGGTCCACGATGGCATGACGAGGGAGTATATCCTGTACGTGCCCGACTCTTACGATGGGACTTCAGAAGTTCCGCTGATGCTCAACTTTCACGGATACGGCGGGGTTGCCAGCCAGTACCTGGAATACGCAGACATGCGGTCCCTCGCAGATACGGAAGTCTTTATCCTGGTTTACCCTCAGGGGGCCCTGCTGGATGGAGATCCGCACTGGAACTCCGGCCTGGAATCGGATGAAAACAAAAGCGGCGTGGACGACTTCGGATTTGTCGAAGCGTTGATTGACGGGATCTCTTCCAACTACAGCATCGATCCGGCAAGAGTGTATGCCTGCGGCTACTCCAACGGCGCCTTCTTTTCCTATGCGCTCGCCTGCTATCACAGCGACAGAATAGCGGCCATAGGCTCCGTGGCCGGAACGATGATGGAGGAAACCTACGACAACTGCCGCCCGTCCCACCCTACGGCCATGATCAACATTCACGGCACCTCGGATTTCGTCGTCCCCTATGACGGGGGCGGCGAGGGGTTGGTGTCGATCGACGGGGTGATGGCTTACTGGACCGGTTTCAACAATACCAGCGCAGATCCGATGGAAACCAGCCGGAATGAGAGTGGGGTAACCATAGAGCATTACTCCTATCCAGGTGGAGACAACGATACTTCAGTAGACCATTACAAGGTTGTCGACGGCGGGCATGTCTGGTTCGATATCAGGTACGACGGCTCCGACACCAGTCGTCTGATCTGGGATTTCGTGTCGAGGTTCGATATCGACGGATTGAGATGATCCTGTCGCAGCCTCTTTGCCGTGGCAGTCGCGAACGCCAGCAAATTCCCTTCCCTCGCCCGGGATGCGACCGGCTCCGCGCCCGGGCGGGGGGCTTGCCCTGACAGATGATTGAGCCGGAATTCCGCTTCGGATAAATTAAAGGAGACTGGCATTGGCAAAGATTTCACCATTCCAGGATTTAAGCCGGTTGGCCGGGGACAAGGATGCCCTGCGGCGGAAAATTGACGAAGACGGATTCGGCCTTTTTCGCGGCCTCATCCCCAAGGAGGAGGTGCTCGAGCTGCGCCGTCTCATCCTGCGCATGTACCAGGCCAGGGGATGGCTGCTGCCGGGAACCGATCCCGAGGAGGGGATCGTCGACCCGTCGATCAACGAGGTCGAGAGCTACGCCTCCAACGGCGCCGACCAACGCGCCTACCAGGACGTCTACCGGATGAAGCAGTTCCACCAGCTGGCGCACCACCCCGCCATCGTCGGCCTCTGCGAGGAAATCTTCGGCGAGCCGGTGTTCGTCCATCCGCGCAACATCGCCCGGCTGATGGCGCCGCACCGGGAGACCGCACCCACCCCGCCACACCAGGACTTCATCTACGTCCAGGGGACGCGAGCAACCTACACCTGCTGGATCCCCCTGGGGGACTGTCCCAGGGAGCTGGGTGGCCTGAGCCTGATGCGCGGCACCCACAAGCTGGACATCCTGCCGGTACGCGGCGCTGAAGGAGCCGGCGGCCGCACCGTGGTCCTCGACGAGTTGGACAACGACTGGGTCGAAGGGGATCTGGAGGTTGGCGACGCCATCCTCTTCCACAGCCATACCGTGCACCGGTCGCTGCCCAACCTGACCGGGGACCGGGTCCGGCTGTCGTGCGACTATCGCTACCAGCCGCTGTCCCTGCCGGTGGAGGAGATGTCGCTCAGGCCCCACATCGACCTGATGACCTGGGAAGAAGCTTATGAAGGGTGGGACTCGGACGAGTTCAAGTACTACTGGCGGGACCTGGACCTGAAGATGGTGGAGTTCGACTGGTCCATCCTGGATAAGGTCGAGAGCTGAATCAGCCCTGCGCCCGCCCCGGCGCAGCCCCGCAGCTCAAGACCTTGCTCCAAGGCGTGCACTCTGTCAGTTGCTGCTGGAAGTTTCCCTGTAGCGCGCCGTCAGCTCGGCGATACCTTCCCACTCCCGCCAGATATCGGTGAACGCATCCTTGTTTATTTCCTCGCAATCCTTGTGCGGGATGCGGCTGATGACGGCATGCCTTACATGAGGGGAAGTATTGGGTCCTGCCGTGTGCTGTACCTGGTGGTGGGCCAGAATCACATCCCCCGCCTTTCCTGTTATCATCACTCTTTCCCGGGACAGGGGAAGCTCGGGCACTCCTTTTTTCAAGACCTCGTGGCCGACCTCGCGGAACCATTCCTCGTACTCGATATGGGAGTGGGGCCAGACGGTGAAATTGCCGCTTTCAGGTTCAAGTACGTCCACAAGATATACAACCACGAACAACGTGAAATTGCGTATATACTCCCCCTTGGGCGTGCCGTTGCTGCCTGAACCAATCCCGTCCAGGTGGCCGGAATCCGGTTCGGGCTCCTTTCCGACCGCCATGGGAAACCGCGGCGCTATCTGGACATACGGCACAGGGGATACGTTCCCCTTCCCTAGCAATTCTTCGGCAATTTTCAGGACGGGGGTGCGGTTGATGATGTCGGTCAGTATCGGGGAGGTAACCAGTTCGGCGCAGAAGCCGGCAACCCGGAAATTTTTCGGGTCATCACCCGTTGCTCCCACTTCCCCGATGGAGTGGTTGATCGCCCGCAAGGCGGGCTTCATCATGGATTCGGGCACCAGGGCGGGAATCTGGAGGTACCCCTCTTCCACGAACTCGCGTTTCTGGTCTGCACTCAACATCTGTTTCTTGTCCTGTTTCCTGGGAGAATGGAGTCCTGGACGCTTCCTGCGACCCCGCTGTGACTGGGCTTCCCGGAGCCTCTTGTGGCAGCGGCTATGTCAGCTCCGGGGGGTTCGGAGTCGAGCGGGAAAATAGAGGCCGCGAACGAACCGCCGCAACCTCCCCAGGCAGGATTACCCAAGGGCAGGCTGTCCCCGGCGGCGACCATGCGGCCGGGCCGAGCTCACCCTCCCCCGGCCTGACGATCCACGAGGGCGGGCTGTCCCCGGGCGGACAGACCGGAAACCGCTGAGCCCCCCGGGGAATTCGCCTGTTTCGCCGTCACCGCGGGCCCACCCCATCTGAAAAGGAGAAAACCATGAGTCACTATGACGACATACGCAACCGGATTCACCGCCAGATGGTCCCCTTGCCGATCCTCTACCGCAACGATTTTTCGATCGATCATGCAGGGCTGGCGAAGTATGCAGCCTGGCACCTCGAAAACGATACCCGAAACTTTTGTCTGACCTTCACCTACAGCCAGCTCGATTTCGTTACCGCCGACGAGATCGTGGAGGTGACGCGCACGGTGATGGAGGTGGTGCGGGACGACGCCGTGTTCATCTCCTGTACGGGCGGCGGTCCCCTGCGGGAAGCGGTCAGGTCGGTGCAGGCATTCGAGAAAGCCGGGGCGCACGCCGCGTTCGTCCATCTGCCGGAGCACTGTTTGCAGAACCCCTCCCACTGCGGCGAGCTCTACGTGGAGTACATCCGCGGCGTGGCGAGGGAAACCGAAATCCCTCTCCTCGCGGTGGCCCTGCCTGTGCCCTGGAGCGCCCCCTCCGAGACGATGCTGCCGGTTCAGCGTTTCGAAGAACTTTGCGAAGAGGAGCAATTCATCGGCATCAAGGACGATATCTACATCCTGGAAAACCGCATGGAGATTGTCCGCAGGTTTTCAGGACGCATGGGCATCACCGGGGGCGGCAAGTTCACCCATTACATCTTCTTCCACCACCATCCCGGCCAGGGTGAGTTCGCCGGGATTTTCAATCCCAAACGCGGCCAGCGCATGTTCGAGCTGCTCGACGGGAACAACTACCTCGAGGTGATCGGGATGCTGGAGGAGGAGGCCCGAAGCGGACTGGCGCTGCCCGACCTCCACTGGATGGCGCGCAACCAGGTGGTGTTCTTCGGGATGGGATTTGCCGAGACCTGTGTCATGCGCCCCCCGATCGCCGCAGCGACCGAAGCGCAGGCAAAGGCAGTAATCGAACACATGCGCCAGACACCGGTGCTCTTCGAACGGGTGGCGCGATGAATGGGAAGGTCCCGAATTTGGAAGGGTACCTTCCCCTCCCGGCACCGAGCTTCTACGGAATACAGGAAATCTCTTTCCCGGTTGTATCCGGTGTTCCGACGTATCCAGCCAGATCACGCAACGCAATAACCGTACAGCTGCGGTCACGAAGGTAGTTCATGCAGTTCCCGAACAGCCCGGGTGAGGTGTCGACCCATGGATGTTCAAGGGCGGGCACCCCGTGAAACGTCAGGATGGCGATCCTCCCGTCCTTCGCCTGCTCAACCGCCCAGACCAGATCCTCGAACCCCCAGTTCGGACCTGCTACCCCTGTCGACGGGATGAGCAACGGGTGGTGGATGTCCGGATCGTAAGCCGGGCCGCGCCCTCCTACCAGGTTGTACGCGAATTCCGGCCCGACCCCTCGCCGCGCGAAACGGAATCCCCTTTCCATCAGCACTTCCACCGAGTCCGGCCCGTGGTGATACCCGGGGTAGCAGAACGTCTCGGGCACGGGGATACCGTGCTCCCTGCACCGCTCGTCGATGTGAACCAGGTCTGCGAGCAGCTCTTCCTGGGACTGGGTGTTGACGTCCTTGTGATGACGGGTGTGGTTGCCGATCTCGAAACCGTCCTCGTGCAGGGACCGGATCTCTTCCCACGTGAGGTAGTGCGCCTTGTTGTCGAGGAAACCCAGGCCTTCGGTGATAAAAAACGTCGCTCCGAAACCACAGGACTTCAGCAGCGGTCCCACATAAGAAAAATCCGACCTGTTGCCGTCATCGAAGGTGAGGACAACCACCCTGTCCGGGATGGGTTTCAGGGCTTCGGCTTCGGTTAATCCCCGGTGCTCTTTTTCAGTTTTGACACCCATGGCTGCAGGTTCACACCCCATCGGCCGCCTCGCGTTACCGCCGCCTGGCAATCCCGGGCTTGCCGGGAGTTGCCGAAAGCTGAGGAGCACAAGCGGCGCGGCACAAGTTGACGTGTCAGCAGCCTGCTTCCCGTTTCGACTTCGTTGCTCTGCCGCCCTGAACGTGGCTCTCGATGTCGGCAGGTATTTCCGACCAGGGTACCGCCATTTCAGTCCAGATCTGCCGCGTCGGTTTGAGTGATTCACAATTGTCGATTGTTCCTGCCTTGATAAAGACCATGTTCGGGTAGCGTGTGAACAAGGGGGATCCGCAAGCAGGACAGAACTCCCGAACGCGGCCGTGATCGTCTTCGAGCGAATATCCGCGAATCTCCCCACTGACATGGAGTTCCTCCGGCGGGATGCCAACACCCACGTTGAAGGCGCTTCCCGTCATGCGTCTGCAGTCATCGCAGTGGCAGTAAGTCATTGATTGCGGGCTGGCCTCGGAGCGGTACCTGACGGAGCCGCAGAGGCACCGGCCTGTTATCGACATGGGCTATCCTCTATATGTGCATGTGAGGGGGCAACCTTCAATAATCCTTTCATTTCCTGTAACGCTTTCTGTGCCTCCGCACCGCGAAGCGGTTGGGGCGAAATTGTCTTCTCGATTCACAACCCTGGGAGCGCGGGATTGGCGAAGCCCCAGGGAGCGTGGGGGATGCAGCGTGAATTGCTGTGATATCTGAAACGGGAGCAGAGATTCTTGTCGTCCCCGCAGTCACTCATAGAGCTTCAACAGCAGCCGTCTTTGTCTCGGATCATCGTCCAAACTGTGGCTGTCGTTGAACAGGTCGATGCTGCCGATCATCCACCTGTCGGCTATCGCTGTGACAGAAGGATCGCGGATTTCCTTTCGCAGGGCCTCTGCAATCGTGCCCGCTCCGCTGACCGTGAAGGGTCGTTCCGAACACCGCGTTGGCTCGCACGGGACCGGTGGCGTCAGCTCGAGTGCGTTATGCATCTCCGCGAGCTTGCGATAGGCATCGGCCAGAGCTCGGTCGCGATCCCTCCAGTCCGAGGCGGCACCGACGCGCTCCAACAAGGGGAGGAGTTCCGAAGCGCAATGCAACTGCGCAAATGCCGAGCCGAGCCACTTTGGATATGGTGGATAAGTGCGCTCCATCAGGAAAGCCAGACGCATCATGTCGCGGATCAGGCGCCATGCAATCACCGCCGATCCCAGATTGTCGCCTGCACTGCCTGCCCTTCCGGTCAAGGTTTCGTCTTCGTATATCCGCAGCCAGCAGGAGGCAAGAACATAGAGCCAGACATCGTGTGGGTACCAGACAAAACGGTCACGCGCACCCTGGAGCCCCAGGTCGTCGCGGAAAACACGTCCGTCCACAATGGAACGCAGGCCGTTGTGTGTCATTGTCAGCCAGTCAGCCGCAACCAAGGACTTGTCGAGGTCAACTCCCAACTGCTTCTGGAAAAAGTCGTGAATCGTAAAGATTTCAATCCGTGGCTCAAGTCCGGGGTCGTTCGGCCTCTGTCGCATCCGTATCCCAGGATCGATAACCTCCGGCGAATAAATGCGCACCGGGTAGCCTTTGTACATGAGCGGTAAGTGTTCCATGGCAAGCGTTCGAATTGTCTGGGTGTGCTTCTCGTAGCCGTCCGGCTCGATGAAGAGCATGACCCGCGGTCCCCAGTCGTGGTCCGCAGACATTTCGGTATCGAACCCCAACACGTCTGATCCGCCGCCGAGAACAGCAGCCGAGAATCGCATGTCCGGTATGTGCGTCTCCAGCATCGGATGCACCAATTCCGAGAAAAATCCTTCCGCGAGCTCCAGCCCAGGGATGAACGGCGGCCTCGTCTCACCAACTCCGAACAACTTCGTCATGAAGTGTTATTTTTCAAGTCTATTGATTGCTCTTTTCCCATTTCCGAAATCGTTCAGGAGTGCACCAACCTCGAACGCGAATCAGGTCGTGGCCGTGAATGGCGATCCGGTGCGCAATGGAATAATCCCTTCTTACCTTTAATCGTTCAGCTCCGGATCGTTCACCCCGCAGTCCGACGGATAAGCAGAACATACACCATGCCCGATACACAACCGAACCGCGGAGTAAGGCAGCGGTTGCTCTACCTGCACGCGCGAACGCCCAGTGTTTTCTCGGAAATCCTGGGATACACGCCGGTCGAGCCCGTCAAGGGGTACCGGGCGGAAATCACCGCGGATGTCCCGGAGTGGCCCTACCGCACCGTCCATGACGCCCTCGTCGACGGCTGGCAGATCGTGCAGTTCCCCCATCTCCAGGCGCCTATCGACGACAGGGATCTCGACGTGGTCGGGTACGAGTTCATTCTGCAGAAACTGGAGGAGGTTCAGGATGGATAAGGCCCTTCTGCTCACCGACATGGAGATGGCCGGCTTTATCGTGAACGGATATCACACGCTCGAGCTCGATCTTCCCGGGGGCCTCAACGAGAGCATCGCCAATCGACTGGAGGGCCTGACCTCCAATCCCGGAGACGCCATCACCGACGTGGTGCCGGAGCTCTGGCAGGTGATCGAGCACCCGGGGGTAAGGGGCGTCCTCGTCAGCCTGCTGGGCGAGGACTACGAGGTGCAGGGGCACCGCCACTGGCACTGCAAACAGCCCGGGGCCGGGCACATGTCCTGGCACCAGGACAGCACCAACAACAGGGAAACGCGCATCGACCGGCTGCTGGGGCTGTATTACCCGACCGACATAACCCCGGAGATGGGGCCGACGATCATCGTCCCGGGTACGCAGTTCCGCAATGCACCCACCGACAGGATGGCAACTTACACCAATATCAGAGGGCAGGTGCCGATGGTCCTGAAGGCCGGGACCATGGCCTTCACCCACTACGATCTCTGGCACGGGACCGCCGCCAACCGCTCGCCGGCCAAACGGCACATGATCAAGTTCCTGTTCCGACGGACCCGGGACAACACGTCGCCGACCTGGAACCACGATCCCGGTGCGATGGAAGCGCCCACCGACTGGAACGGAAAACGGGAAGACCCCAGGAACGTCCTTTCATTCGGCAACCCCCTCGGCGTCGGCCAGAGCGACCACTACAAGGAATGCGCCATACGTTGGAAATGCTGGAACAGCCTGCTCGGAATCGTCGAGGAGTCTGGCACTTAGCGACCATTCCTTTGCAATAGCCCTTCCTTCTGCTCCTCGGACAGTTCGACCCCGAATCTTTGGTGCAGCGCATTCATGTCGGCGAAATCCGTTGCTTTCAACGGGTATCCGGAATGCGACCGCACCTGGTAGTCGGCCGACAGACACCGCACCGTCCTCCCGCCAATAGTCCCCTCGGCATTCAGCTCCGATTCCGAGATGGTCCAGTCGATCTCTCCCGGACCGTAGATTCCTCCACCCTCTTCGGATAATTCGATAACGTGGAAATCGATCCGCCCATGTGACGGGTGTCCCATCACGAAATTCCGATCCTTTCGGTCATCGGTGTCGACCTCGACGAATCCACGCTCCAGGAGAGCTTCGGTCAGAGTTCGTGACTCCGGCCACCCTATGATGATGTCCAGGTCATCGTGGGGGCGGACAGGTTCACCCAGCAGGGCGTCGACGCCCCATCCACCGTCAATCCAGGCCTTAACTCCCAGTTCTTCAAACAGGTCGAGAAACCAGTGAACATTGTCGATGGTCATCGGCATTTCATCTTCCCCTGGATTGCTCTCGCAGAGCTTCCATTACCCGGTCAAACCGGCAGTGGATTTCCCCTGTCTCCGCAAGTTCGAGAATTGCACCCGCCCAGGAAGGAAACCTGGGCCGCCCGAATGCCTCGACGAGTGCGTTTAGTGGGGCCAATAAATCGTCCAGGGTCTGCTCTCCGGGATTCTCAGTCAATCAGTTTCCTGACGAAGACAAACTCGGTCACTTGCTTCCACTGAAAGCCGTCGTGAAAGCGTCTTTCGAAATCGCCGATTTCGCAAAGACCGAGCTTCCGGTAAAATGAAACTCCCTCGTGATGGTAAGAGGAAGCGTAGATATGGTACCCGGGTACGTTCCTGGTCCGGAGGTAGTCTTCAAAGGCGTTCGTCAACGAGGTGCCCACACCCTTCCGCCGCCATTCCCGCTTCACACCGATGTGCAGATGTGCGGGATACCTGCGCAAGTCAACGTCTGGCGGAGCCGTCACAGGGCGAGCACGGTCTGTACGAATGATTGGAACAAGCCAGGTTGGAAATCCGTACGCCCCCGACAACAACCGTCTTCTCCTGAGACGCCGGGTGTACGTCTCCTCACGCTGTTCTGAGACGAGGCTATCCACTGCTCCAAGAAGGTTGCCTGCAAATTCTCCATTACACTCGGCGACGAAGAAGCTTTCGGGTTCCAGATCGTAATAGTGAGCCAGGCCGTCCGCCCTGAAATCGCCCAATCGAGGATGCTTTTTCAGGTATTCGGGCCTTTCGTGTTCATCCGCTGCTGCGAACCGTTTCACATTTTCACGATCCGAGGCCCGGTAATTCCGAATTGCGACTCCAGTTGCCACCGTGTGCTCTCTCAGGGCAGAGTATTCATCCGATTTTCTGCAACTGTTTTCACTTAATATGCGGGTTGGCCAAGGCCAGCCCCCCAAATGTCTCGCAGTGCCAAACGGGTTGCTGTAAGGACCTGCGACCAGCTCTCAGGCATCTTCACCGGAGACGGATTGGACCCACTCCTCGATTCTCGAAGCGGACTCTTCCGCTTCCAATTCAGTAACGTCCAGACGCAGGAGATGGTCGCCACCCCGGTCCAGGAGAGGGCGATCCTCCGCATTGCCGCGAAACCTCGCAGGGTCTCGCGGCTTCCGCTTTGCCTCCCGGTCCAACCCCTGGATCCGGCGCGCGTTTTCCTCGAGCGAACACTCCAGCACGACTATCAACAGCTTCGCACCGCGTGAACGAGCCAGGTCAATTGCAGCATCCCAGCACTCGTTCCCCCATGCACTATTGGAGGAGTGGGCATTTGTCAGGATCACCGGAATGCGGGCAGGAACCTCCAACACCCGTTTGTAAGCAATCTCCCGAACGGCACGGATGGTTTCGTAATACTCGGGTGATTTGAACTCGGTCAAAGCCAGGGCGACGTTGTAGATGCTGTGGTTATCCAACAGGCGGGCGCCCAGCTTCTCGGCCAGTATCTTCGCAATCGTCAGCTTGCCTACACCCGGATAGCCGTTGATGTGGATAATCACCCGACTCAATCTCCGTAGCATCGCAGGACCGCTTCCATCACCACTTCCGATGCGAAATGCCCGATCTCATACCGGTTTTTCTCCGAGTCGATTTCATTGGTCGTCGCGGCGAATAACACGTCACCGTCACTTTGAGTGTGAAAGGGCTGGATGACGCGCGCCATCGATGCATGCACCGCCCTGGCCATTTGACGGAGATCGTCCCGTTCCATCTTCGCATTGATTACGATCGCCGTCAGCGTTGTGTTCCCTTTCACCGGGGCAATCCGGGGTTGGATGTCCATTAAATCTTCGACCACCGCTCTTTCCCCGGTGCCAGGGTCGAGATGACCCCGAACCGGATTCCCTGTTCGATCCGTTATCCCCCCGACGGCATTCACAACAGTCAAGGCCAATACCCTCAGCTGGCCGAGTTTGAAAAAACCAACCCCTTGACCGCCACCCTCCGGCTGATACGGCTTCCCCAGCCACTTGCCCACCGTGGCGGAACGGCCTGCGCCGCGTGGACCAACAGGGGCAGTACCGGTCTTGAGTGCATCGATGGCTGCGAGACCGAGCCGTTTGTCCGGATAGACCCTGTTGTCCCGCATCCCGAAATCCCAGATGATGGCCCCCCTCACTGGTTGGGGATTACTCTCATCTCTGGCCGTAAGTCCCACAGTTACTCCAGCGATCGCCTCGAATCCGAGCAGTGATCCACCCGCGAAGCAGATGGCGCTCGTGTGGCCATCTTCGTCCTGGGTGCCCATCACGGTTCCAGGCAGCCCGCCGCGCACATCGACAACACTCTCGGCGCCGTGGGCAAATTCGATCACCGTACAACCTGTCGGTCCTTCGTCATATTCGGCTACCCCGATCAGTACGCTCGGAAAGTCATATTGGACATACGGGCAATCGAACTCGTTCCGTGGAGTGAAGTCCTGCTGGGTCGCTGTTTGCGGCACGGTATTTCTCTCTGCGTGAACCGGTCCAATCAGGACCAGGGTTGTCAGTACGAGGGTATGGAAAATGGCCATGAGACCTCTATTGCGTGATTCTTCCTCATTCCCAGGTTTCTTTAACGTCTCGCGGTTTCCAAACCCGTAGCACAACGACGGGACCACAGGCCAAAGGACAACCAGCCGGCGGGGCCTTACGGCGCAGCCAGATGAACTTTTTCTTCCTGAAGCCAATCTTCAGGATGCAACGACTTCACGGGTTACCGATGACTCGAAAAACCGTTCCTGGAATTCCGTCAAAGCCAGAATCTGCTCGTCGGAAAAGTCCCTGCCAGCGGGTACGACAACGAGCTTGTCATCATCATCGTCAGATCGTTGAATAACCGCGATACATTTTCCTGTGAATGTCTCCACCGGTTGGAAAACACCCAGGACATAGGCGTCCAGGTCTTCTCCGTCAGGGGATGGCACGCCGTGAAGGAATCCGTAATTGACAGGGTAGATGAAGCCGGCTTCAGGATGTCTTGAGCCGAAAGGCCGGTCAATGGTCACCTTGACCGTGGTTCCGATAAACGTTCTGGCATCTATAAATTGGCCAGTCATGGTCTTTCTTCCCTATGCCGCCCTCATCCAGTTGTTAGCAGATATGTACAATCAATCCGGTAAGTGCTCGCGGATCCTGGCGCTCATCTGCGCGAGTTCCTCCGCATTGAGGCGAGTTGGCCCCACCTTCTCATAAACGATTCCTTCTGAACGGCATATGTGCGGGGGGAATTTGCCCTTTTGAGAACCTGTCATCCACTGAGGCACAACGTGCAAGTGAAAGTGCGGAACCTCCTGACCGCTCGCTACGCCATTGTTCTGGTAGAGAAGCAGACCTTCCGCTCCGACGGCGGCAGATACCGCCCTTCCAACGCGCCTGGCAAGCTTGAGAACCTCGTTCATTTCCAGATCACTCAAGTCAAACAAGGTCGGCGCGTGCCGTTTCGGAACAACCACACACTGGCCTTCCAGATACTGACGCCCATTCACCCGGGCAAAAACCAGATTGGTCTCCTCAACAAGATTCACCTGCGGGTCGGCTACGATCTCGCAAAAGAAACAGGGGTCCTGCTGAGGCAGCGGGAAGTTGAGGTTCATCTTTCACAGCTCCACCTGCCCAAACGGCTCATCCTCCGGTGGCCCTTAACCGAATCGGAGAACACGCCCGGCAGGATCCTTACACAAGCCTTTCGGTGTGCACTGTAAATGGATTGCTGGTGTACGACTGATAGAGGACGCGTCCGTCAAACTTCAGCAGCTGCTGGAGCCGGCGGCTGTAGCCAGGATGTTCAATCATCTCGACGGCTTCTCTCTTCTGAGCCCAGCAGACATCCATGGTCTCTTCGCCCGTTATGGCCTCTCCCGATACCCAGGAACCAAGAAAATCGAAGATCACCCGGCTGAAACTGAGGTTAGAATAGACACCTACGAGAAAATCCGCTGTCGCCTGCACATTGGCTTCCTCCGCTACTTCGCGAAGGACGCCATCGAGCAAAGACTCCCCCTCCTCAATCTGCCCTCCTGGAAATTCCCAACCCCTCCGCGGGGTTCGCACGAGAAGGACCCGGTCTCCTTTTGTCACCAGAAGGCCAGCGGCAACGATATGCTTTGGGCCGTTCGGTTGCATTGGGCTTTTCTTCAAAATCTTCCTGTCCGCTGATGGCAGCGTAGCGCGACCCTGTTGTTGTGGGTCCTGCCCGAAGGTCAAACCTGTCGCGCAGGGGCACGCCCCGGCCAGGCACGGACATGTTTACAGAAATCAGGTGCTCAGAGTGCAGTCAGCAAAACAGGCCTGTCGTCGGTAATTACGACAGTATGCTCAAAATGAGCAGAAAGAGCGCCGTTAGAGGTTCTCACGGTCCAACCGTCGGGATCTTCAACAGCTCGGGCCGGGCGCTCGGAAATCAGAGGTTCGATGGTGATCACAAGACCATTGGTCAGCGGCTTCGAATCGAGGGGATCGCAGGTGTTCGCAACGATGGGGTCTTCATGGATAACCCGACCTACCCCGTGCCCGGAAAGCTCACTCACAACCCAGAATCCTTGCCGCTTAACCTCCTGCTCGACTGCATGGCCGATGCAATTTATCGGTTTGTTTGCTCGAGCTACCGCCACCGCCTTTTTCAACGCCTCACGGGAACACTGGCACAATCTGGCAGCTTTGGCGGAGCATGGAGGAATCGGGACCGTGATTGCTGCGTCTGCGATGTAGCCCTTCAGTTCGGCGGTGACATCCAGGCTTACAATGTCACCGGGCTCGAACACCCGCTCCCCCGGAATACCGTGAACGATCTCGTCATTGACGCTGATAAGGTTTACGCCAGGAAAACCGTAAATCACCTGAGGTGCGGACCTTGCCCCGTACCGGTTGAGCACCAACTCACCAGCGCGATCGACCTCCGCAGTGGTTGCTCCCGCCCGAACGGCACCCTCCATTTCCTTCAACGTGGCGGCTACCACCTGTCCTGCCCGCGCAAGGCCTTCGAAATCCTCAGGAGATTCTATCGACAACGGACTATTCCTTCTTTTTCAGCATTTTTTCTGACGCCGACTGGGAAAGGTCCGGATTTGCGGACTTCCTCGATCAGAGCGACCAGATCCCTGGCCCTGAAGAGCAAGCAGGCTGCCTGACCGATCTCACCTCTCTTGATCAGTCCACGCCTCTCGGCTTCGTGCCTGGCGTTCTCCCACGGACCTCCAGATACCCCTTCCCAGGGGCCAATGACAATATCTGAAGGATATTCCTGTCTGACTGCGTCCGTGATTTCGGACCCTGCATCAGGCCAGAAGGCATTCATCCGCTCCCCGGCTTGCCTGGTGATCTTCACCCGGTCGGCGAGATGCATGCTGGAACATCGATCTATTTCTACACCAACCAGAAGTACCAGTCCATCAACTTCGAGCAGGTGTCGGTATCCCCTGGCGTGCAATTCCGCATCCCGTCCCCAGGCGCAGACACGATGGATCCCGGAACCGCATACCACGTCAGGTCTGAAGCGAAACTCGTTTGAAACAGCGCCTGTCACCGTTCTCTCGTGTGAATTCTCGGGAAGTTTCCTGAGTTTCCAACCTATCCCTTTCCCCCTCTCTTCAGGGGTCAAAGGGACCAAGGCGAGCGGATAGTTGGACATCAACAACGATCCGGTTTTTCCCACGACACTCATCAGGGCATCGACAACAGTTACAGCTCCCCCCTTCTACATGGCCCAAACTGCTCAATGAACAATGAACTTCAACTGTAACGCCTTCCTTCAATCCGAGCCTGCGAAGGCCCGCTTCAATACCGTTTCTGGTCAATTCGCGCACTATGACTTTTGGTGGGATTGGGGGGTTGCCGCCACCGTTTCGCCGCGGCGAAGCCGGGGAGCGGTCGATGGAGAGCCGACCCGACCTCCTGGAGGGCTTCTTCATCGTAAATGCCCAGTACGGCGGACCGATAGAGTCGCCGAATCCTGACCTGCGCCAAACGATCGGCCCATTTCATTAAAGCATCACCTTAAAGCATCACCTTTTCGATTATCTGGTATCTTGTTTCTGTTTCCTCTGACGTTTCCGCGGCCGAACGTCGAAAGTCCTGCCACAATGGAACTCCTGACTCCCGGAAACAATCAGGGTTGTTATGCGACACTATCCTTGTTGCTGAGCATCGACTTGATCGGTTCCTCTGTTACATAGTCAACGGGTCTTTTCCCAAGCTTGTTGGCAATCGAAGGGTCGGCTCCCGCGGCGAGAAGAATCTCCACGATTTCCCGGGCAGCTTGAGCCCTTCCGGCTGTACCGGGAGCGCCCGTCTGCGTCACCGCACGGTGGAGTGGTGTCGAACCATTTCGGAGGCAGGCACGGTTGACGTTGGCACCGTGCTCGACAAGGGTCTTGACTGCCGCCGGGCTTCTGAAGCGTACAGCATGGTGTAGGGCGGTGACCCCATTCTTGTCGTCAGCGTGGAGGTCCGCGCCCTGTTTCAGCGCCGTGACAAGCCGTCTGCGTTGATCCTCCGGAGGTGGATTCCGCTCGCAGCAAATATCGAAAAGTTCGTTTTCCATTGATCTCCGTATTCCTTCCGTGCCCGAGCCGCGCAGCGTGGGGCGAAGGCGCTATTGCGCCGTCCCTGTTATGCCCCTTTCGTGAAACCGATTCTTCGGAACGGAACGCTAACAGGAGCGTTCAAGAAGCTCGAGAATAAGAGGCCGGTGGACTTCTACGAACCAAGGATCCAGAAAAGGCAAGTAATCTCGCTTTCGAGAATCCGGTAGGAAGAAGAAGTCGCACTTGTGGCGTCGTCGGCAGTTGCCCGCCCCGCATCGACACTCCCAGACATCACCATTCACGGCATTCAGCGAGTAGTCAAAAAAGAGTTCCTTGCCCGGCAAAATGTCTCGCATTGCTAGTACAAATCGCTGCCTGTCAACAGAATACACGAAAACATTCGGGTCGCATGAGTGGTTAAAGAAACCTGCGGGCTTTTTCATCAGCACGGTGGTGCCATCCGGCAGCCAGTCTCGTTGGATCGGATCTTCGCCCAAGTCTGGCCTGAGCGGATGTTCTTCGTCAACGACCCGGGTATCGTCGATTCGATGAATGACCTCGCACCGGCGTAAATGGACCGTCGAAAACACTCCCTGCCCGTGCAATGTCGATGTTCTTACGGCAATCTTGTTCATTCCTTCCGCGTCATTTGATTAGTTCATCTCTGGTAACGTCGCCGAAGATGGAATTCCACCTTGACAATGTGTCACGTTACACATTACACTCAGTCGGTGATAAAGACATTTGCAGACAGGGAAACCCAGCGTATTTACCGCACTGGCGAATCCAGGAGATTGCCGGTTGACCTGGTGCGAAGAGCAATCCGCCGCTTGGAATACATCGACCTCGCCAACACGTTGAACGATCTGAGAGTTCCACCTGGCAACCGCCTGCACCAGTTGAAGAAGGACCGCAAGGGACAACACGCCATCGCCATCAACCAACAATGGCGCATCTGTTTTCGGTTTGTCGACGGGGACGCTTACGACGTAGAAATCACGGACTATCACTGAAAGGAACATCCCATGGCCATCGCAAATACACGAAAACGCCTCATCCCGCCAACTCATCCTGGCGAAATGCTACGTGAGGATTTCCTGCCGGACTATACACTGACAGTGACTGCCCTTGCGGAGGCATTGGGTGTATCCCGTCAAACGATAAATGAGCTTCTGCGGGAACGGCGCGCCATCTCGCCCATCATGGCATTGAAACTTGCCCGCTTGTTTGGAAACTCTCCCGAATTTTGGATGAAGGCCCAACACAAACGAGATCTTTGGGAATCAGAGCAGCGACATCGAGGCGAGCTGGCGGATATCGAACCGCTCGCTATTCCGTAGACGACCTTCCCCTGCACAGACCCTTTCCCTCTTTTTTCCTGTAACTCATTGCATCCGGACCAATGGCTCCGGAAGTGCCGGCGGGGTTGCTCATCCGACTCGACGGTACATACCGGGGTGAACAGTCGCAATCGGACAGGTCCACCCGGCACCCCACCTACTCCCGCACTGGCTCGGCCTTCCCCGATGCGACCGAACGGTACGCCGCGTCGAGCGTCTCGGCTCCTCTCATCGCCGCTTCCCCGGGAGCGGAGTTGACCTCCGTCTTTCCGAGAATCAGCTCGACGAAGTTCGCCGGCGGGCCGTCGCACTCGTAGAAGCCGGCGTCCCCGGCGACGTCGGCGACCTCGTGCCGGCCGTCGTGGCGGCGCAGGTGCATGCGCGCCCGCTCGCAGTCGAGAAGCAGCATCCCCTCCGAGCCGAAGAACCGCAGGTCGACCTGGAAGGTCTGGTCCATGGGCACGGTGCCGGCCCCGCTGAGCGTGCCGATGGCGCCGTTGGTGAAGGTGACGGCGAGGGCGTCGTACATCTCCACCGCCGACTCTGAAGCAGACATGACGCTGTAGACCGAGCGGGCCTCCAGGCCGCTGAGCCAGAAGAGCATCCCGGTGGAGTGCGACATCTGCGCCAGGCCGTAGCCGCCCCCGGCAATCTTCGGATCGGCCCAGGTCGAGGGGGCCGGGTCGAACATGTTGCCGCCCGACTGGCCGCTGACCTCGTCCACCCTGAACTCCTCGCCGCGCAGCAGCGGCCGGATCGGCGAGGCCATGTGGCAGAGAACGAACTCGATCTCGCCGACGGCCCCCTCGTCGAGCAGGGCCTTGGCCCGCTGCACGAAGCGCTTGTAGTGCCATCCGTACGGGACCAGCAGGTGCAGCCCGTTGCGGCCCGCGGTCTCAACCAGCCTGCGGGCGTCGGCCCCCCTGGTGGTGATCGGTTTCTCGCACATCACGTGCAGGCCCTTCTCGAGAGCGGCGCTGGCGTGCTCGAAGTGCAGGGTGTGGGGGGATGCGACGACCACGCCGTCGAGCTCGCACTGCCCGAGCAGCTCGCGGTAGTCCTCGGTGGCGTACGCAAAGCCGAAGCGGTCCTGGATCTGGTTCAGCTCCTGCCTGCCGAGGCGGCAGACCCCGGCCAGCTCGACGTCGTCGCGGACGGCCAGCACCGGCATGTGGTTGCTCGTCGCCCACCACCCGGCTCCGATGAATCCGATTCTCGCTTTTCCGTTCGATCGGCTCACGACACTCCCCTCCTGTGCATATTTGGTGTGGACGCTCGATCAACGCCCGCCGCCACACACCTGTCAAGTTTTTCCGCTATACTTGCTATAGCTTGGATTTCCATGAGACCGATTCGATCCGCCAACCTCAACCGAGAGGAGTGAACCGACAGCATGGCCGCTACCGAAAACACCGAAAACGCCCTGGTCGACCCCTTCGCCCTTGACGGAGACGACTACTTCTGGCTGAAGGGAAACCTGCACAGCCACACGACCAACTCCGACGGCCGCGTCTCCCCGCAGGAGCGCCTCGACGGGTACGTAAACCAGGGCTACGATTACCTCTGCCTGTCCGACCACAACGACATCACCCGTGTCGACAGCGTCGAGGCACCGGAAGATTTCGTCCTGATCCAGGGGGCGGAGCTGCACCCCTCCAACCCCTTCGGCGGGCAGATCCACCACTTCGTCTGCCTCAACATCCACGAGGACATGGACGCCCGGCGCATGCCGCCGCAGATGGTGATCGACGAGGTCCGCGAGCAGGGAGGCAGCGTCTGGCTCGCCCACCCGCACTGGAGCTCGGTCAACATTCTCCGCGATACCGTTCCCCTGAACGGGTTGGCGGGCATCGAAGTATTCAACACCACCTGCTGCCGGGCAGGCCGCGGCGACAGCTCCGTGCACTGGGACGACTGGATGAGCCTGGAGGACCGGCTCTACCCCGCCCTTTCCAACGACGATTCCCACGCCGACGAGTCGGAGGGCCGCGACACCTACGAAGGCTGGACGATGGCGCGCGTGAAGGAACGGACCGTCGAGGCGGTTCTCGAAGCGCTCAACAGCGGGTGTACCTACTCGACGACCGGGCCTGAAATCCGCGACATCTCGCTGCGGAGGCTCCCGGCCGGGGACGGTGAGGATTCCCGCAAGGTGGAGGCGACGGTGCGCTGCTCCGAGGCGCAGGCGGTGCGCGCCGTGAACGACGCCTACGGAACCGAGTACCGCGAACGGGGGTCGACCTTCGAGGAGGCGACCTTCCCGCTGCGCCCCGGCTCGCGCTGGGTCCGCTTCGAGGTCATCGGCCCCGACGGCCGCAAAGCCTGGTCGAACCCCCGCGACCTGAGCGAGGTGTAGCAGCCCGTTGGTGACGCAACCGCCATGAACGCCCCTCCCAATCACGTCGCGGTAATCGACCTCGGCTCGAACACCGCCCGCCTGGTGCTGATCGCCGCCATCCCCGGGTACTCCTACCGCCTGCAGGACGAGATCCGCGAGGTCGTGCGCCTGCGCCAGGGCATGACCAAGAAGGGGCTCGCCGAGGAAGCGGCGGCCCGGGCGATCTCCACCCTGAGGCTGTTCAAGCGCTTCTGCGAGAGCACCGGGGCCGAGGTCGTGCTGTCGACGGCGACCAGCGCCGTGCGCGACGCCGCCAACGGGCGCGCCTTCGTGCAGCGCGTCCGCGACGAGATCGGGCTCGACCTGCGGGTTCTCGACGGCGAGCGGGAAGCCTACTACAGCACCGTCGGCGCCCTCAACGACGTCACCCTGCGGGACGGGGTCGTCCTCGACATCGGGGGCGGCAGCGCCCAGGTGAGCGAGGTGCGGGACGGGCGCTACATCCGCGGGGAAGCGCGCACCCTCGGGGCCCTCGCCCTGACCGAGCGCTTCGTGCGCTCCGACCCGGTCGCGCCCAAAGAGCGGCGGAACCTGGAGCTGGAGATCGAGTCGCAGCTGGATTCGATACCCTGGCTCGGGAAGCCTGAAGCCCTGGTGGGACTGGGCGGGACCATCCGCAACCTCGCCAAGATCGAGGCGGAGAGGCAGCGCTACCCCCTGAACACCCTGCACGGCTTCCGCCTCACCCGGGACTCGGTCGAACAGTCGATCGACTTCTTCTGCCGGTACGACCTGCGCCAGCGGCAGGGCCTGCCCATCAGCCCGGACCGGGCCGACATCATCCTCGCCGGGGCCCTGGTGCTGGCCGCGTTCCTCGACCGCCTCGGCCTCGACGACCTGACGATCTCGGCGTGCGGCCTCCGGGAGGGGCTCTTCTTCGAGCACTTCTGGCAGCACCTGCCCTTCCCCGTCATCCCCGACGTCCGCCGCTTCAGCGTCCTCAACATCGCCCGCAACTACGATTACCAGAAGCAGCACGCCAACCACGTCCGCTACCTCGCCGGACGCCTGTTCGACCAGCTGGCCCCGCTGCACGGGTATGGCGCCGGGGAACGGGAGATGCTCGACGCGGCGGCCCTGCTGCACGACCTCGGCACCGTCATCGCCTACGACGGCCACCACAAACACTCGCAGACATTGATCCACTACAACGGGCTGGCCGGCTTTTCCCCGCGGGAGATCGCCCTGATCGGCCTGCTGGCGCGCTACCACCGCAAGGGCTCCCCCGACATCTCGACCTACGAGGCCCTGCTCGACGCCGACGATCTGGCCATCCTCACCCGGCTCGCCGCCATTCTCCGGCTGGCGGAGAACCTCGAGCGCGGGCGCAACGGCGTCGTCGACGACGTCATCGTCAACTGGGGGGAGGACTACCTGAGGCTGACCCTTATCGCCGACGAGTACCCCGCGGTGGAGCTGTGGGAGACCGAGCGCAACGCCCTGCCGCTGGTGGAGCAGGCTTTCGAGCGCAGGGCCCTGGTCGACAGCATCGCGGCGCCGGGGGAGTGGCCGCACCACGAATCGCGGCCTTAGCCCCTTCAGCGCAGCAGCATCAGCTTGCCCACCGCCCGGTGCGGCCCCGCCCGCAGCCGGTACAGGTACGAGCCGCTCGCCAGCGGCCGTCCCGAATCGTCCAGGCCGTTCCAGGCCACCGAGTGGAACCCGGACCCCCGCGCCCCGCGGACCAGCACCGCCAGCTTCTGCCCCAGCAGGTCGTACACCGTCAGCTCGACCTCCGGCTGGGCTTCCGGCAGGGAGAAGGAGAGCACCGTCCCCCTGTTGAAGGGATTGGGGTAGTTGGGATACAGGGCAAAGGCCTGCGGTCCGGTCTCCCCCTCCTCCAGGACCGCGGTGACCGGTTCGAGGACCTCGAAATTGACAACCGCCCCGACGTAGGTCAGATCCCCCGGCTGCCCGACGTCCAGCGACAGCCAATAGGTGCCGGGGGGCACCTCGTCGAAATGCAGCTCGCCGTCGAAGCGCCCGGCCTCCACCGGCAGGCCCTGGGAACTCTCCGCCCTGCGCGAGCGCTGCCCATCCTCTCCCTGGGGAAACAGGGAGAACTCCATCAGGGTCGCTTCCCCATCGTCCACTTCCCCGCTGACGCGGAAGGGCAGGTTGGCAGGCGCCGAGGTCGGCAGGGGATTGTCGAGCCGCACCCGGTTGAAGTACCGGGTCGGTGCAAACAGGGGATCTTGCCCCTGGACGAGGCGAATCGGGAAGAAGCGTCCGACGAACGGGGTCGGCTGGCGCTTGTCGACGTAGACGTTGAGGGAGTAGGTCGAAACCTCGTCGTGCTGGAAAAACACCGTCCGCAGGAAGCGCCCTTCGCGGACCAGCAGGAAGAACCGCTGCGCTTCCCCCCCGTCCTCCGGGACGAACTCGAGGTTGATCACCTCGACGCTGTCGGCCGTGGTCCCCTGAAACAGCAGCGTCTCCCCGGTGGCCAGCTGCAGCGGCAGGGGCGGGTCGAGGGTGATGCCGGTGAAGTGGTCCGCAGTCATGGGCGCGGCTGCCGCAGCCTTGGCAACCGGCAGGGCAACCGCGCCAAGCAGGGCCTGCGGCTCGGTCTGCAGGCTCAGCGCCGCCGCTTCGCTGCCCTCGAGCCGGAGGAACTGCACCCCCCTGGGCCGGATCGCCAGCCCGGGGGGCTCCTCCCCGAGGCGGTAGGTCACCGAGGCGGGCGGGGGAAAGCCCCGGCCCTGCGGAGTCTGCAGGGGCGAGATGCGGTAGTTGAACCGGGAGTGGCCGCTCAGCCCGGTGCCGCTGATGTAGAGCTGCGCCCCCCAGCGGGCCATCAGGTCGGCAAAGCTCTCCCCGGTGGCCGCCTCGACGTTGTCGCGGTCGACCAGGCCGGTCTGCACCAGGCGCAGCAGCACCCCCTCCCCCAGCAGGTCGACCAGGCCGCGAACGAACAGGTAGGCGGCCCCGCGCGTGGGGGAGTCGACCAGGTACCCGTCGACCAGCCCCACCGCGCCCGGCTCCTCCAGGAAGGTGCGCACCAGGTGGTAGTTGCCGCTGACGTGGTGGTCGGCCACGAGGTCCTCCGCAAGGTGCGACAGGCCCTCGTTGAGCCAGGAAACCTCGCTGATCCCCCGCCGCACCAGGACGTGCTGGTTGAAGTTGACGAGATGCTGGAACTCGTGCGCCAGCAAAGCCCGCAAGGACTCGGCGGGATAGAGCGGGTTCACCCACATCAGGTCGATCATGTTGCCGTCTCCGCCCGAGCGCCGGGGCAGCACCGAGGAGGCGCGGAACTGACCGCCCACGTCGACGTCCTCGATCAGGTGGGTGACCAGCACCGCCACCCGGCCGTCTCCGTCGACGTCCGAAGGAGCCCCGAAGGTCTCGACCAGGAGCGGGTAATCCTCGGCGAACAGGTCGAGGCCCTCCTTCAGCTGTTCCTCCCCGATGTTGCCGTCGTCCTCCCGCAGGTCCTCCTGAACGAAGGCGACGGCGCGTTCGTTGACGGCCACCACCCTGGCCTCGATGGACTGGTCCGGGACGTCTCCCTGGGCCGCGAAGAAAAAGGAGCGGCGGTCTCCGACCTCGTACTGCACCCCCGCCGGCTTGCCAGCCGGCAGCCCGGTCTGCCGCAGGCGCAGGGACAGGGCCCGCTCGAGCCGCCGCGCCCGGGCCTCGACGGAATCGCGGCGGCCCGCCCGCGGGGAAGCGGCCGGTTTGGCCAGGGCCGCCGAGCCGTCCAGGGCAATGTCGTACACCTTCCCCGGCCAGGGCCGCTCTGCCGGAGCCGCATAGAGGGCGAAGACGAGGTCCTGTTCCAGGAGATCGAAGCCCGACTCGATACGCCCCGATGCATCGGCCCGCAGGTGCAGCAGCTCGGTTGCCGCCTCCCGGGCCGCCAGCCCCGACAGGGCGACCGACACGCGGGGCCGGAAGGGATCGTCGCTGAGCACGGTGAGAAGACCCTGGTCATCGCCCGATCCATCGTAGCTCAGCTCGATCCGGCCGGCCTCGCCCGGCTCCAGGACGGAGGGGTACGCCTCCACGGCGAAAGGCCCCTCTACCCGGGGCGGCTCCAGCGCGACGGGGCCGCTCCCCCGGTTCAACAGGGGGACCTTCCCCGGGCTCCCGGCCAGCAGGGCGAGGGCAACCACACCCACCTCGAGGTCCGGGGGCGGCAGATCCACCCCCTCGATGAGGAACTCCCCTGCCTCCCAGGTCGTGCCGTCCTGCAGCTCGATAACCGCCGACAGGCGCAGCGGACCTTCCTCGCCGGAGGTCAGCCGTAACGGGAAGCGGAAGCGCCCTTCCTCCAGCCCGGCCGGGAGCACGCGGGGTTCCCCGCCGTCGAGCCGGCTCAGATACATCCAGAACCGGCGCACGAAGGGACGCGCCTCTCCGGCCAGGATCACCGCCCGCCGCAGGGGCCATTTCACCGGCAGGGGTTCGTCCAGCGCCAGTCCGTCGAAGAACAGCGGCGGCACCTCGGCCGGTTCGGCCCCGGGCGCGATTTCGAGGTGGAGATAGCTTTCGACAAAGGGAAGGTTCCCCTCCCGCAGGCCGGCGTACAGGGCCAGGCCGGTGGCCCCTTCCGCTTCCCCGGGCACGAGAATGGTGCGCTCGAAGCGCCCCTCCTCGACGAGGAGGAAGGAGGTCCAGGACGACCCATCCTGCGAAAAGAAGCTGAAGGCCAGGGCCCTGTGCGCCCCGGCATCCTCCACCTCCCCTGCCAGGTGCAGGGGCTCCCCGGTTGCCAGGCGGGTCGGCAGCGCCTGGTCGAAGAGAAACCCGGGGAAGAAGCGCCGGGGCAGCATCACCGGGCCCCTGCCCTGGAGCATCTTGAGGCCGTAGTAGCGGCCGACGTAGTCCATGGATTCCCTGGTCTTGCCCGTGAAGATCTCGAGGCTGTACTGCCCGCGCGCCGAATGGGGGAAAACGATTTCCCTGGCGAAGCGGCCCTCCCTCACCGGGGTGATGAAATCCACCTGCTCCCCCCTGCCGATGGGGAGGAACCGGAACAGGATCCAGGCGACCCCGTCCTGGTCGACGCTGCCGTCGAGGGGCAGGATCTGCCCGGTGTCGAAGGCCGTGGGCAGCGGCTCCTCGAACCGGATTCCCGCGAAGAACCCGGCCGGGATGGTCTCGGCCGGGAGCAGCCGGGGGGCCAGCATCAGCAGGAGGACTGCGGGGAGTGCTCTACGCACGGCTTTGCGCGGGAAACCTGTTTTCACCGGGATCATGCGAGCGAACCCCGAGCGTCGAGCTCGAGAAGCATACACTGGTTTGAACAGCAGGGACGTGAGTAAGACGTGCAACCATGCGGAATGGCTAGTTCCTGGCGGGTACTGCAGAGATGTGCAGTCCCCGCTCGATGGGAAAAAGCGAATACCGGGTTATCTTCGGCATTGAGCACGACCAGACCCTGTCGTGGTGGTGCTGAGGATTTTCGCACCGAGAACAATCCTCCAAGGCTGAAAACGCCATTGCCTTCGATCCGGTTCCCGCTCTGAAGTACCGACCGTGCGCATAGTCACCGGCTCCCTGAAAGGCCGCTCGATTCCCTTCAACCCGCGCAGGCACGGGGAGATCCGCGTCACCTCGGCGCGCCTGAAGGAGGCGGTCTTCTCGATGCTCGGCCCGCTCGCGGGCCGGTCCTTCCTCGACCTGTGCGCCGGCAGCGGCCAGATCGCCCTGGAGGCGTACAGCCGCGGCGCGCGGGTCACCGCCTGCGAGCCGGACGGCAGGCGCTACCGGATGCTCCGGGAGCTGTTGCGGGCCTGGGGCGTCGACGAGCGCCTGCAGCTTTCCAACCGGAAGGCGCAGGCCCTGATCTCCCGGGCCGACGGCCGCTACGACGGGGTGTACGTCGACCCGCCGTACGAGACCGCCCTGGGGGGCCGCCCCCTGAGCCTGGCGCTCGCCGAGCAGGTCGCGCTCTCCGGCATGCTCGGCAGCGGCGGCATGATGTTCGTTCAGCACCCCGGAAGCCTGCAACTTCCCGATTCCCTCGATTCCCTGCGCCTCGAGCGCCGCCGCCCGTCCGGGGACAGCGCGGTCAGCGTGTACGTCGCCGCGGCAGCGGACGTCCCCGGCGGCCAGGAGGGTTGACCCCCCCAGTTCGCCGGATTTCGTTGTACCGGTCATGGAATTCACCCCGCTCTCCCGTCAACAGCGCGACGACTTCGAACGCGACGGCTTTCTCGTGGTGCCGCAGGCCCTGCCCTCCGGCATGGTCGAGCGCCTGCTCGAGGCCTCGGACCGCCTGTACGAGCGCGGCAGGCGCGCCGGCGGGCTGAACGAACGCGGCTTCTGGCAGCTCCGCAACTGCCTGGTCGAGGACGACGTCTTCCTCGAACTGCTCGACTGGCGGGCCACCGTGCCGCTGGTGGTCCAGCTCCTCAACCACAACGTCCAGCTGATCACCTCCCACCTCGTGGTGAGACCGCCGATCCCGGCGGACTCCGGCTCCTCGTACGGGCGCCAGGGATGGCACCGGGACGGCGGCACCTGCCCCTCCGATCTCGGCCCCGCGCAGCCGCGCATGTTCATCAAGATCGCCTACTGGCTCAGCGACATCAGCGAACCGGGCCGCGGCGCCATCCGGCTGCTGCCGGGCAGCAACGACACCGGGGTCGAGCCCCCGGAAGGAGACCTCGACGGCAGCGAGGAGTTCGCCATGCGCTGCCGGCCGGGCGACGCCGTGCTGTTCGAGAACCGCACCATGCACGCAGTCGGCCCCAACCATTCCCAGGTCACGCGCAAAACCCTCTTCTTCGGGTACGGGTACCGCTGGCTGCGGCCGATGGACTACATCCGCATGCCGGAAGAGCTGCTCGACCGCTGCGACCCGGTCCGCCGGCAGCTCCTCGGGGACTGCAGCAGCGCCATGGGCTTCCAGATCCCGGTGGACGGGGAGGTCCCCCTGAAGGAGTGGATCGGGGAACACACCGGCGACGAGATCGAACGCAGCGACGAGATCCCCGCCTTCAAGGTCGGCGCCGCCCGCTAGGGCGCCAGGCTGCGCCATGCGTTTCCGCCCCTGCATCGACCTCCGCGACGGCAGGGTCGTGCAGATCGTCGGCGACACCCTCGACGACCCGTCGCAGGGGACGCGGACCAACTTCACCAGCCGCCAGCCGGCTTCCTGGTTCGCCCGGCGCTACCGCGACGACGGGCTCCCCGGCGGACACGTGATCATGCTGGGCCCGGGAAACGAGACGGCTGCGGCCGAGGCTCTCGAAGCCTTCCCCGGCGGGCTTCAGGTCGGCGGCGGCATGAACCCCGGCAACGCCCCCGGCTGGCTGCGGCGCGGGGCCGGCGCCGTCATCGCCACCTCCTGTCTCTTCGAGAATGCCGCCTTCTGGCCTTCCCGCGCCGAGCAGATGGCCGCCGCCGTCGGCGCCGGCAACCTCGTTCTCGACCTGAGCTGCGCCGCCCGGGACGGGCGTTACTTCGTCGCGGCGGACCGCTGGCGGACCCTCACCGACTTCGAGATCACCGCGGCCAGCCTCGAGAGCCTCGCCCCCTTCTGCTCCGAGTTCCTCGTGCACGCGACCCAGGTCGAGGGAAAGCAGGGGGGCATCGACGGGGAGCTGATGCGGCTGCTGGCCGATGCCAGTCCGCTTCCGACGACCTACGCCGGGGGCATCGCATCCATGGGGGACGTCGAGCTCGTCGCCGAGCTCGGGCAGGGGCGGCTCGACTTCACGGTGGGATCGGCGCTCGACCTGTTCGGGGGAACGGGCGTGAACTACCGCGACCTCGTCGAGCAGTACGGCGGCGATCCGGGCCGGGCAGCCCGTTGAAAAAGTCCATCCGGGCCGGGGCCGGCAGAGCAACTTTATCAACGGGGTGTCTGGGGCTGATGGCATTCTGTGAGTTACCGCGGTCTCACCGGAATCGAGACCGGGGACATCCGCGAGCCCGGGGAGACTCAACCGGCCTATGACACCCGCTGAAGAAGCCGGGGCAGACGCTGTCCACACCTGCCCGATGCATCCCGAGGTCCGCCGGGAAGGGCCCGGTACCTGTCCGGACTGCGGCATGGCGCTCGAGCCCGAAACGCCCGCAGCCCCGGCCGCCAGGACCGAGTACACCTGCCCCATGCATCCCGGGGTCGTGCGCGACGAACCCGGGAGCTGCCCCGACTGCGGCATGGCGCTCGAGCCGCGTACGGTGACCGCAGAGGACGAGCCGAACCCCGAGCTGATCGACATGTCGCGGCGGTTCCGGGTGAGTTTCGCCCTCACCCTGCCGGTGTTGTTCCTGGCAATGGCTGAAATGATCCCCGGTCAACCACTGCGGCACGGCCTCGGTGAACGCCCGGCGGTCTGGCTTCAGTTCCTCCTCAGCACACCTGTGGTTCTGTGGGGCGGCTGGCCCTTCTTCCAGCGCGGCTGGGCTTCTCTCGTCAACCGCAGCCTCAACATGTTCACCCTCATAGCGATCGGAACCGGCGCGGCCTACTCGTACAGCGTCGCCGCCGCTCTCCTTCCGGGGATCTTTCCCCCCTCCTTCCGCGGCAGCGACGGAGTGGTGGCGATCTACTTCGAGGCCGCGGCGGTCATCACCACCCTTGTCCTGCTGGGACAAGTTCTCGAGCTGCGCGCCCGCAGCCGCACCGGTGAAGCCATCAAGGCGCTCCTCGGCCTTGCGCCGGCCACGGCGGTAGTGGTTCGAAGCGACGGCGCGGAGGAAGAAACGCCCCTGGAGCACGTGGAAACCGGCAGCCTGTTGCGGGTGAGACCGGGAGAAAGGGTGCCCGTCGACGGCATCGTGGTGGAGGGAACGAGCTCCGTGGACGAATCGATGGTGACCGGCGAGTCTCTGCCGGTCGAGAAAACCGCGGATGCCCGCGTCATCGGCGGAACGGTAAACGGCACAGGAGGTCTCGTCATGCGAGCGGAGCGCGTCGGCTCCGACACGCTCCTGGCCCGGATCGTCCGCATGGTGGCCGAAGCCCAGCGCAGCAGGGCCCCCGTTCAACGGCTCGCCGATGCCGTGGCCTCCTGGTTTGTGCCCGTCGTCCTCCTCGCCGCGGTCGTCACTTTTCTGGTTTGGGGCTCCATCGGGCCGGAACCGCGCATGGCCTACGCGCTCGTGAACGCAGTCGCCGTGCTCATCATCGCCTGTCCCTGCGCCCTCGGCCTCGCCACTCCCATGTCGATCATGGTCGGCACCGGCAGGGGCGCCACCACCGGCGTGCTCATCAAGGACGCCGAAGCGCTCGAGCTCCTGCAAAAAGTCGATACTCTCGTCGTCGACAAGACCGGGACGCTGACCGAAGGCAAGCCCCAGCTCGTTTCGATCCTGCCCCTGGACGAGTGGAGCGATTCGGAGCTGCTGCGACTGGCCGCGAGCCTCGAACGCGGCAGCGAGCATCCATTGGCCGCTGCCATCGTCGCCGGCGCCGGATCCCGAAACATCGAGCTCGCACCGCCGGGCGACTTCGCGTCCCATACCGGTCTGGGCGTGGAGGGCACCGTCGACGGCCGTTCCGTCCTTCTCGGCAATCACACCTTTCTCGACCAGCGTGGCGTCGACCGGTCACCCCTCCTGGAACGCGCCCATGGGCTGGCCGGGAAGGGCCAGACCGTGATGTTCGTCGTCGTCGACGGGAAGCTGGCCGGGCTTCTCGGTGTGGCGGATCCGGTGAAGGAATCGACCCCCGAGGCGATCCGCCTGCTGGAGGCAGCCGGGATTCACATCGTCATGCTCAGCGGAGACAACCGAGCCACGGCCGGGGCTGTCGCCGGCGAGCTGGGAATCGAAGACTTCGAGGCCGAGGTGCTGCCGGATCAGAAGGGAGAAGCGGTGGGCCGGCTTCAGGAGCAGGGCAGGATCGTCGCCATGGCAGGTGACGGCATCAACGACGCCCCCGCCCTTGCCCGGTCCCACATCGGCATCGCCATGGGAACCGGAACCGACGTCGCCATGGAGAGCGCCGGGGTGACGCTGGTGAACGGAGACCTGAGAGCGATCGCCCGGGCGCGAAGGCTGAGCCAGGGCACGATGAGGAATATCCGGCAGAACCTGTTCTTCGCGTTCGTTTACAACATTGCAGGCGTGCCGATCGCCGCGGGCCTGCTCTACCCCTTCCTGGGGATCCTGCTCAACCCCATGATCGCCAGCGCCGCCATGACCTTCAGCTCGGTCTCCGTGATCGGAAACGCCCTGCGGCTCCGGAAACTGAAGCTGTAGCCCGTACAACTCATCATGGCCAGCCTTGCCGCCGCCCCCGCAGGCGCGGTGTTTCCCGCCTTCGTCAACGGCGCCCACGGCCATTTTCTCCTTGCGTCCTTTCCCCCGCTGCGGAGGTCCATGAAGCCGATTCTGATCTCGCTCATTCTGCTGCTGCCCGCCCATTCCGCCCTGGCCGCGGCCGTGCTGAAGGGCACGGTGCGCGACGCCGGGACCGGAGAGCCCCTTCCGGGTGCGAACGTGTACCTCGAGAACGCGGACCGGGGAACCTCCACCGGTCTCGACGGGGAGTTCGAGATCGCCGGCGTCGCCGAGGGTAGCGACACCCTTGTCGCCAGCCACATCGGCTACGAGGAGCTCCGCCTTCCCCTTCTCGTAACGGCGGGTGCCGTCGACCTGCTCGTCGAGCTGGTTCCCGAGGTGTTCCGGGGCCAGGAAATCGTCGTCGTCGCCGACCGGGCGAAGCTGCGGGAAACGCCGGTCGCCTTCTCGGACGTCCCCGGGGCGGAGGTGGACCGCAAGCTCGGCTCCCGGGACCTGCCGCTGATCCTCGACGACACGCCGGGGGTGTACGTCACCGGGCAGGGGGGCGGCTCCGGCGATGCCCGCATCAACCTCAGGGGGTTCGACCAGCGCAACGTCGCCGTGATGATCAACGGCGTGCCGGTCAACGACATGGAGAACGGCTGGGTCTACTGGTCCAACTTCGACGGCCTCGGGGACGCGACGTCGTCGGTCCAGGTGCAGCGCGGACTGGGGGCCTCGAACCTCGCCATCGCCTCGGTCGGGGGCACCCTGAACATCATCACCGACGTCGCCGGCGCGCGCCGCGGGTTCCGGATCAAGCAGGAGGCCGGGAGCGCCGCCTTCTACAAGACCAGGGTCGGCTTCTCTTCCGGGTTGATGAACGGCCGAACCGCCCTCACCCTCGGCGTTACCCGCAAGACCGGAGACGGCCTTCCCGACCAGGCATGGACGTCGGCCTGGTCCTACTTCGGGGCCTTGAGCTTCCTCGCCTCCGACGAGCACAAGATCGACCTGTTCGCCGCCGGCGCCCCGCAGCGCCACGGGCAGCGGCTCTACAAGCAGTCCATCGCCACCTTTGACGCCGGCTACGCGCGCTCCCTGGGGATCGACGTGACGGACTCCGAGAGCCGCGGCGCCAGCTTCAACCCCAACTGGGGGCCGTCGCCCTTCCCGTCCTACCGGGAGCACTACAACGGCAAGCTCCACGACGCCCGCGACAGCGCGGTCCTGATGGAGCGCGAGAACTTCTACCACAAGCCGCAGGTCAACCTCAACTGGTACTGGACCCCCGGCGAGCGGCTGATCCTGTCCAACGTCTTCTACTTCTCCCGCGGCAAGGGGGGCGGCACCGGCCGCCTGGGAGCCAACCCCGGCCAGCACGCCGACGGCAGCATCGACTGGCAGCGGGTTGCGGACGAGCTCAACACCATGACCGCGGCGGAAGCGGACCCCGACCTGGTGGACGCAGGGGACGTGGGAAAAGACGAGATCGCCGCGCAGACGGCGATCCGCAACTCGGTGAACCGCCACTTCTGGTACGGATACCTGGGGACGGCCGAATACGGCCTGAGCAGCGCCTTCAGGCTCGCCCTGGGCGCCGACCTGCGCTACTACAAGGGCCAGCACTGGCGCGAGGTTCGCAACCTGCTCGGGGCCGACTACTTCGTCTACGAGTGGGACGCCAACGCCGCGAGCCCGGTCAAGCGGCTCGGGGACAAGGTCTCCTACCACAACGACGGCCTCACGCGCTGGGGCGGCGGTTTCGCCCAGCTCGAGGGACGGTTCGGAGACCTGACCGCCTTCACCAGCGCCTCCGGGTCGATCACGGGGTACAGCCGCATCGACTACTTCCGCCCCAAGGTCGACGGCGAGTGGGACGAGACCGGTTGGGCCAACTTCAACGGCTACACCGTGAAGCTCGGGGGCAACTACAACCTGACCTCCACGGTCAATCTCTACGCCAACGCCGGCTGGCTGTCGACGGCGCCGAAGTTCGACTCCGTCTACCACTACGACAACAGCCTCTACGATCCCACCTTCAACGAGAAGGTCGCCTCCTTCGAGCTGGGGGCCGGCTACCTCGAGCCCGGCCGCTTCACCGGAAACGCGAACCTCTACTACACCCGCTGGATGGACCGCTCCTGGCCCAAGAGCATCTACAGCGACAAGCTCGACCAGAGCTTCCGGTTCCTGCTCAACGGCATCGACGCGCTGCACAAGGGGGTCGAGCTCGACCTCAAGGCGCGCCTCCACCCCATGCTGGAGCTGCGCGGCATGCTGTCGCTGGGCGAGTGGGAATGGCTCAACGACGTCGACGTCACCTTCTCACCGGAGGAGGATCCGGAAGCCGTCGGCAGTTTCCAGGTGTACGCCGGGGGGCTGAAGGTCGGGGACGCGGCGCAGAAGAGCCTGGCCCTGAGCGCCGCCCTGTTTCCCGCGCAGGGCCTCTACGCCTCGCTGGGCTTCAGGCGGTTCATGGATCACTACGCCCGCTTCGACCCGGCCAACCGCACCGACCCCGGCGACCGCCGGCAGTCGTGGAAGGTTCCGGACTACAACCTCGTGGACCTGCACGCGGGGTGGAGTCTGCCCGGCGGCGCCTTCGGCGACGGCAGGACGAGGCTGCGGCTGCACGTCTTCAACCTGCTCGACGAGCTCTACGTCTCCGACGCGGACGACGGGGACGGGCACGACGCGGCCAGCGCCCGCGTCTTCCTCGGGCTGCCGCGGCGCTGGAACATCTCGCTGTCGTACGAGTACTGAGGCCCAGGGCTTTGCCGGCGCGGACGGCCGGAGTGGGCCCACCTACCCCTTGAATCGATAGCAATATGACATTGCTCGGTCGAGCCCCGAAATGCCCTCCCGCAGAGGCCCGGTGTTGACTCAGCACGCGAAACGGTGATGATAGAGATACAGAAATTGAAATCCGCCCCGGCCGCATTCGCTCTGGAGCCGGGGATTCAGCAACCGGAGTGCGTCCCATGGGACTTACCTATCTCGACATCGACATCGCCAATCCCGCCCGCTCGGAACACTTCCATACCGAGCGTTTCCTCGTCGACTCCGGTGCCGTCTACTCCGTCGTCCAGCGGGCCGTCCTCGACGATCTGGGCATTCGGCCGCACTCTCGCCGGGCTTTTACCCTGGCCAATGGCGACGAGATCGAACGCGACCTGGGAGATGCGTTGTTCCGCTACAAGGACCAGCGGGGGGCGGCGCCGGTTATCTTCGGCGAGACCGGGGACAGCAATCTCCTCGGTGTGGTCACCCTCGAAGCCTTGGGGTACGTGCTGGATCCCCTGAAGCGTGAGCTGCGAGCGTTGCCGATGCTGTTGGCCGGGCTCAGTTCGAGGTCCAGAGCTGGAACAGGTTGAACCCGGTGAACATCGTCACCGCCCAGATCGTGATCATCAACCCCAGCTCGATGGACATCGGCATGCGCACCCGCTCTCCGAGGCGCATGGCGAGGTGCATCACTCCGAACGCCAAGGGGATCAGCAGCAGGTTGTTGCAGTTTGCTCCGAGCCGGAGCAGCAGAAAGGGCTTCTGCGCGTAGAGCAGCTCGCCGAGCAGCCAGAGCAGCGGGATGCCGATCTGCAGCACCCGCAGCAGGAACATCCGCTGCTCGCTCGTCTTCGGGGCCACCGCCCGGATCTGGCGCAGGAAATCGAGCATGACCCGCCCGGAGCTGGCGGCGAACACCAGCAGGGTCGAGAACAGGGTGCAGAAGGCGCCGAACATGAAGATGTTCTTGGCCCACCCCCCAAGGGACTCGGTGAAGATCAGCGATACGTTGTCGACGACCTCGTAGCCTTCGGGCATCACCTCGAGCTTGTTGAGGATCGAGGCCCCCAGCAGGTAGTAGGCGCAGGTGATGACCACGGCGATTCCGGTGCAGACCCCGGCGTCGACCGCCACCACCCGCATCCAGCCGCGGTAGCGTTCCCGCCATTCCGGCGAATCGTCGCGCGGCCCGATGAACCGCGGGTACCCCTTCTCCCGGATCCAGTAGGGATAGATGAACAGCTCGACCGCGGTGGCCCCGACCGAGCCCATTACCGCCAGGGCGGTGAAGGCCCCTTCGGACGGCATGGCCAGGCGCAGCCCCGAGGCCAGCTGCGCCCCGGTGATGGCGTGCTCCGTGCCCTGCAGGGCGAGGACGCAGAAGATGACGATGAGGCTGAAGGCGGCGACCAGGAAGGAGACCATCTTCTCCAGGTCTTCGTAGAGGCCGCGGTAGATCAGCACGCTGAGCAGGGCGAAGATGACGCAGTTCCACGCCCACTTGGGAAGCCACGGAAACACCGAGCTCATCATCCCGCCCACCGAACCGAGGATGCCGACGAGGGCGATCATGACGCCGAGGAATCCGAGGATGCAGAGCCAGGCGTTCCAGGAAGTGTTGCGCATCCTGAATCCCCGGACCCGGTCGAGCGACTGAATGGTGGTCTCGTCGTTGAGCAGGCACTGCCTGCCCAGCTCGACCTGGATGAAGTACTTGACCACCGAGGCGACGATGACCCCCCACAGGAACACGAAGCCGACTTCGGCCCCCATGCGCGTGGTCACCAGCAGCTCCCCGGAGCCGACCACCGACCCTGAGACGACGATCCCGGGGCCGATGTTGCGCAGCATGCCGCCGAGACCCCGGGGCGCTTCCCTGATTTCGTGCGACGATTCGTTGTCCATTGACATTGGTTTCCGGGGGTTTGAGGTCAGGAGCTTTCGCGGGTGCGGGTTCTAAGCCTCTCGAGGATGCGCCCTGCCGGGCGGCGAATGAACCAGGCGGCCAGGACCAGGATGAGGACCGTGGATACCCAATTGACAAGGAGACCTTCGTCAGCGGACCAAGCCATCATCCCGAGGACGGCAAGCCAGCCGAGAAACAGCCAGGTAGCCCAGCGGACAAAACCGGGTTTCGGGGTGCCCGGCGGGAGAGGGTCCGCCGACTCGCCGAGGTCGCGGCGGATCTGCTCGATTTCCTCCCTGAACATGGCGGGAGCCTCCAGATGGCCCCAGCCGCGGTGGTTCTGCACGATCCCCACGTACGCCGGGTCGCGGTACGATTTGACCAGGTGGGGTATGCTGCGGCTGAGAAGCTCCGACTCCAACTGGCGCGCTTCGAGCTCGTTTTCGAAGACCGCAAGCTTGACGAAAGCGGCCGGCTGTGCGGGTGGGTGTTGTTGGGTCATCCGACTCGGGGGGAAATGGATGGGCGGGCCGGTAACCTAGGGGAACGGGTATCCCCTCTCAACCGGAGGGCGAGGCGGCCAGGCGCCGCAGCTCCCCGGCGTGCTGGGTGAGCACGGCTTGGGCATCGTAGCCGCTTCCGGACCGGTTGATCACCTCGACCGACACGTACCCTTCGAAGCCCGCCCGGCTCAGCAGCTGCAGCGGAACGGCGTGGTCGATCTCCCCGTCGCCGAGGCGGTCGAGCAGCTGCAGCCTGCCGTCGACGCAGCGGCCGTCGTGGGCATGGGTGTGGCGGGTCAGCATGCCGACGGCGAGGAACGACTCGGCCGGGGTCTCCATCATCCGCTGCGGGTGCATGAAGTCCCACAGCACCTGCAGGCAGGGGTGATCCACCGCTTCGATCACGGCGCGCACCGGCGCCGTGGCGGACCAGTCGTCGTGCGTCTCCAGCAGCAGGGTGACGCCGGCGTCCCGCGCCTGGTCGACGACCTGCCGGTAGCCGGCGGCGACGTAGTCGACCACCCCGGCCCATTCCGCGCCGCGGTCGCGGCGGCCCCCGAAGGTGCGCACCAGCCCGCACTCCAGGTCCGCGGCGAGGTCGAGGTAACGCCGCAGATCCTCGATGTGGTGGGCGCGCTCCGAGGCATCCGGCTCCGCCATGCGCACCCCGGTTGCCAGGCAGCAGATCTCGAGACCCTCGGAGGCGAACAGGTCCCGCGTCTCGCGGCGGCGTTCCGCGGGCAGGTCGGCCTCGATGCCGCAGAGGTGGCCCCACTCGACGCGGGGCTCGAAACCGGTGTAGCCGTTCTCCTTCATGGCGCCGGCGACCTCGCCGAGCGTCCAGTCGGGGCAAACGCTGCTCATGAAGGCGAGCTTGGTCATGTGCTTTTCAGGTCAGGTTCCGGACGCGGTGAAGTTCGCCCCGCCGGCACCTGCGGGCAATCGCGGCGGCAAAGGCAGGCCTCGCCGGGGACGAAAAAACAACCCCGTACTACCGGTAACAGGTCTCTCGGCTCAGACAACCCCGGCGAACAGCTGCGCCCTGCCGTGGCAACACCGGCGCAACAAGCGCACCCTCACCGCCGACAGCTCTCTCCGCTCAGGCCGCCTCGGCGAACAGCTGCGCCCTGCCGCGCCTGCCGACCACCTCCAGGGCGCCCATCTTCTTGAGGCAGTAGGTGAGCTTCTCCGCCAGCCGGGGGGCGTAGGCGGTGCTCTCGGCCAACTCGCGGTTGGTGAACGGCCTGTTCAGCTGCGCCGGAACGAAGCCGAGGAAATCGGCCGGCTGCGCGAAAATCCGGCGCTCCACCACGTCGAGCAGGCGCCGGTCGCGGCGCGTCCACTCGCGGTGGCGCCAGCTGCCGCGGCCGTCGTAGCAGCGCACCTCCTCCTCCTGGATCATCAGCACCTCGATGCTGAACGAGTCCCTGCTCACCAGCTCGGGAATGCTGACGAGATGCTCGAACAGGTGGGCGGCCATCCCCCGCTTCGGGGACCTGCGCCGGCCGATCACGGTCTCTTCGTCGGCGGCGAGCCGCAGGATCCACTTCTCGCGCGGGATCGGGTGAACCAGCCTGACCTCGTACTCCTCGGTCAGCTGCCGCAGCTTGCGCTTGAGGGGGGCGAAGCCGCGGGTCTGGATCTCGATCAGCAGCTGGCGGTCGCGGGCGATGCTGCCGTCGCGGACGATGTCGACGACGTAGCCCCCCACCCGCTCCTCCAGCAGGTCGCCCGGCAGGGCGTACCACTGCTTGACCGAGGCGTGGAGCGAGCGCTCCCGGAGGATGCCGATATGTTCGGACACGGAAATTCCCAGGGCGGCGGCTGGTGCGCGGGGGAGAAGATGCGGTGGGGGCGCTGCGATCGGCGGGGATGCCGAGGGGTTTCAAATGTACCGACGGCAGGAGGGGGCCGCCACGGGATTTGGGAGTTACTTATGGAACCTCGGGCAAGGGCAAAGCCGAGGGGGGGATCTTCACACAAATACAGCTGTCCCCCGGCGTTGAAATTTTGGGGCTTTTGTTTATAGCTCATCGAGTGTGAGATCACGTCCTTCTTTTTTTGCAGTGAGCCACCGCTCAAAGGATCGCTTGCTTTCCCCTGAAGGCTGTCCAGCCATCAGGTTCTCCACGCTGATGTCCTCGTCGAGATCCTTCCAGTGGATGTGCTGCCCGTCGCCGATCAGCTCCCAGTGGTTTCGTTCTTCCTGCGTTGCGTGAACGAGCCTGGGATACCAAGTCAGCGGGACGGAAATACGGCGTCCGTCAGCCAACTCCGCTGTCAGTGTATCGTCGGTAGCTCGGATGCAAGTGGCCCTGGGTAATTCCAGTTCAATTGTCAAAGAAGTCATGCCACGCCTCCAAAAATGCTGTTTGGTTCTGTCGTACGATCCTCTGAATGCGCTGAATTTCCGGTGTGTCGAAGCTACCTGCCTTCTGCAGAACAACGGGTTCCAACCAAAACTTGGCGAATTGCCGATCTCGCCTGACATGTACATGCGGAGGTTCGCCTTGGTCCCCGGAAAGAAAGTAAAATTGATACGGTCCGCTTCTCAGAATAGTCGGCATGATTCCCGATGTTATATGTATCCAAACTTTTCCCGGATCTCAAGGTCAAAGTAACTTCGATCAACCTCCCCGGGCAACGCGCATGAGGAAGGAAGCCGACGGGTTGGTGGGACTCCCGACAGACATTCCGAGGGTTGCCATCCTGTCCATGACTATTTTCATGTTGACTCTGAAATACTCATGAGTAAATTAAGGTATTACCTGAAACACCAACGCCTTTCTCCTGGGCTGGCAAAAGGATGGAGCCGCGCTACGTCAGGGACCATATCGAAGCGGACCTCGCCAACCGGATGGTATTCGTCGGCGGGCCGCGGCAGGTCGGAAAAACCACCCTTGCCCTTTCTCTGCTCGGACCCGGCAGCAACGAGTCGTCCCCGGCTTACCTCAACTGGGACGCGCTTGCAGACCGCGAGAATATCCTGGCGGAACGCCTGCCCTCCGGGCAGCCCCGTATCATCTTCGACGAGATCCACAAGTTCGCGCGCTGGCGGAATCTGGTGAAGGGACTGTTCGACAGGAACAGAAGCTCCGTTTCCTTCATCGTCACCGGGTCGGCGCGGCTCGACTACTACCGCAAGGGGGGAGATTCCCTGCAGGGGCGGTACCACTACTTCCGGCTGCATCCTTTCACGGCGACGGAATACGGGGCGGCTCCTGATGAGGCGTTATCGGAGCAGCTGCTCCGGTTCGGCGGTTTCCCCGAGCCGTTTCTCAGGGGAGAGGTGCGCTTCCATCGCCGCTGGCAGCGCGAGCATTCCTCGAGGATCATCCACGAGGACCTCCGCGACCTGGAGAACGTCAGGGAGATTTCGATGCTGGATCTCCTGCTGTCTCACCTGCCGGGGTGCGTGGGCTCCCCGCTCTCCGTCAACAGCCTGGCCCGGCTGCTGCAGGCGTCGCACGAATCGGTCGAACGCTGGCTGACGATCTTCGAAAGGCTGTACCTCTGCTACCGCATTCCACCGTTCGGAGGGACGAGGATCAGGGCGGTCCGCAAGGAAAGGAAGCTGTATTTCTGGGACTGGTCGCGCGTTCCCGACCGGGGCGTCCGCTTCGAGAACATGGTGGCCGGCCATCTCCTGAAATACTGCCACTTCGTCGAGGACACGGAAGGGTACGAGATGGAGCTGCGCTTCATCCGCGATACCGACAGGCGGGAGGTGGACTTCGTCGTTCTCCGCGGCGGAGCTGCCGAATTCGCGGTCGAGTGCAAGAGCGGGGAGCAGAGCGCCGCCCCGGCATGCCGGTATTTCAGGGAGCGGACGGATATCCCGCGGTTCTACCAGGTTCACCTGGGCGAGAGGGACTTCGGCAACGAAAACACCGGCACCCGCGTGCTGCCGTTCTCGACATTCTGCCGCGAAGCCGGCCTGCCCTGACAGGCAATTGCATTTCCAGACAGGTACCGGGCCTGACCGGTATCTACCGGGCGCCGGTTTGAATGCCCCGGTCCCAACCTGGGAGAGGAGCTTCGGGGCAATTTTTCCGCTGACCCGGGCTGCCCGGGACGGCATTTGGGACCAATCGGCGCGCAGGCACTAGACGAAAACTGCGGGTGAAACGCCGAACCGTTCGGACAGGGCGCGTATCTGCCTGACGTTCAGGGCCCGCTTGCCCCCCAGAATCTCCGAAACCACCCCTTGAGAACCCACCTCAGGCAAATCCGACTGGGTCAATTCGTGCTCTTCCATAAGAAATCGAAGTGAATCGGCCCCCCCCGGAGTTGGCATGGGATGATGTTGTTCCTCCCAGGCATGGACAACTGCACCAAGGGTATCGAGCAGAGAATAGAGTGGATGCCGCTCATCAGTACCCACTTCATCAACCAAGCTGTTGAGGCGCTCCAGGGCCAGATCATACTCCTGCTCGTTCCCAATCCTGAGCAGGGAACTCACTTGCGTCCAGGATCGCCGATGCTGTGGGGTAATGACGCTCATGTCTTCCATTCTCCACGGTCGTAGGCATGGTGTGTAAGTACATGACGGATATACACTTTTTCCCGATTGAAGTGAATGGAGGCAACCAGGCGGTACTTGTTGCCGGCGATGTTGAACACGACAAAATCCCCGACTTTGTCGGCAGAAGGAAAGGTGTGGCGCAAGGCGGTGAAGCTGTTGAACCGGGTCTGCCGCATGATTCTGAACCACCGACTCAGGGGCATCTTGCTATCGGGATGCCGTGCCCAAAACTCACGAAGGGCTTTGCGAGAGATGACGTGCATTCAAAAGACATTATCGCATTTTGCGATAAATCGCAACGGCCTCCGGGCGAACCACGGTAGTGGCTAGCATCCCGGAACCCGCTGGTTCCCGGTGCCGCCGGAGGCGATGGCCCATGGCGACAACCGGCTGGAAATGACGCTGACGAAGGGAGACCCGGATGCCGGGGGGGATATCGTGATCGACGAAGTGGAAGTCTGGGTGCAGCCGAATAACGCCAGCGCTACCCGGCCGGCGTTTCCGGCGCCGGGGGAAGCGGCCCCGGCGGCTCGGGAACCGCGGCGCCCATCGCCAGCCAGAACACCCAGAGGAACAGCACCAACGGAAGCGCCCGGTTCACCGGGACCTGGGCCATAACCGACAGCCCGATGCCGACGACGTACACCTGCCACAGGTCGAACAGGTTGATGCCGATCAGCATCTTGCCCAGGAAGGTGCCGGCCGCCTCCTCCCCTACGAAAGCCCCCGGCCCGAGGTGGACGAACGGCTTCTGGGAAATCAGCATCAGCGGCGTGCTGACGACTTTCTCGATGGCGACGATGACCGCGGCGTACCCCTTCAGGGTCAGCATCTGCCGCAGGGTGACGTCGGCGCGCAGGATCCAGCGCCCGACCCCCAGCATCACCAGACCGACGCAGACGACCGTCGAAAGGCCGTTCACCAGGGGCAGGGTCATCCAGCCGTGGTCGCGCCAGGTTTCGAGATTCTCCATGGCCTGCTGCCGATGCTCCTCCGACAACCCGTCGAGGCGCTCCTGCATCGCCGGCAGCCCGGGGTCGGCGGTGACCGACAGGGTCGCGTAGTTCGAGCCGATCCAGACCAGGCACATCAGCATGACCGGCAGCAGCCAGTCCTGCGACGTCGGGTCGTCCCGCACCGCTTCGTAGCTCGTCCGCGGGGCGTACACCACGCGCATGAGCCGGTCCGCCAGGGACAGGTTCTCGTAGCCGGTCGTGAAGGAAGGCTTGTTCATGATCGGAAGCGCCGGAAGGGGCCGAATATAGGGATGGACACGGTTTTACGGACAGCCTTCGGGAGCCTCCAAACCGTTGACAGCGGCGCCGTTCCGGGATAGAATTAACCGATTCCCAACCGCACCATGGCCCGTTCGTCTAGAGGCCTAGGACGCCGGCCTCTCACGCCGGTAACACGGGTTCGAATCCCGTACGGGCTACCACGAATTTTAGAAGGGAGTGTCGAAAGGCACTCCCTTTTTTTTGTCGGCAGCAGGAGAAGCGCGCCCGGGGAAAAACCGTGACAGCGACGAATGACCGGGGGATCACGGTGCGCGCCCTGATCGCGGGGATACTGCTGGCTGCGGCAATCGGTGGGGGTGCGGCCTGGGAGAACCTGATGATCTCGGGTTCGACGATGAACTTCGACTACAGCATGGGGGCGGCGCTCTTCGCCTTCTCCCTGCTGGTGCTCGTCGTCAACCCCGCCCTACGCCTGGCGCGTCGATCCTGGGAGTTTTCACGGGTCGAGCTGGCGACCCTGTACATCATGGCCATGGTGGCCTGCGTCCTGCCCACCAACGGCCTGGTGGGGATGCTGATTCCCGCCATCTCCGGCGGAATCTACTACGCGTCCACGGAGAACAAGTGGCTCGAGACCGTGCTCCCGCACCTGCAGCCCTGGCTCATCGTCGGCGACCGGTCGGCAGCCCGGGGGTTTTTCGAGGGGCTTTCGCGCGGCGAACGCATACCGTGGGAGGCCTGGCTCGAACCCCTGGCGGCGTGGGGAGTGCTGGTGTGCGGCCTGCTGGGAAGCATCGTCGCCCTGACGATCATGCTGCGCCGGCAATGGATGGACAACGAGCGCCTCCTCTACCCCCTGGTACAGGTTCCGATCGCCCTGATCGGGGGGGAACGGGAGAACGGGATACGGCCGGCATCGGTACTCGGGAACCCCGTTTTCTGGTTGGGGGCAGGTGTTCCGCTGGTCCTCTACTCCATGAAGGCCCTGCACCACTACCACCCGAACTTCCCGATGGGTCTGCCCACCTTCATCCATGTGCTCTTCGCCGACGGAGCCGTGGACATTCCGATGGGCATCAACTGGGCGGGGATCGGTTTCGGCTTCCTGTTGACCACGAAACTGAGCTTCTCGATCTGGTTCATGGCGGCGCTGACCATCATCGAGGAAGTGGTGCTGATGCGGGTCGGCCTTTTCAGTGGAGAGCGCCTGGTATTCAACACCAGCCCCGCTGTCTATCCCGCGTACCAGGGGACGGGGGCCATGCTGGTTTTTTCCGCGACGGCGCTGTGGGTGGCGCGCCGCCATATCCGGAGGTTCCTGGTCCAGGCATGGCGAGGCGGCGGCGAGGGAGAACGGGAGGAGCTTCTCACCTGCCGGCAGACGGTCCTTCTGCTGACCGGGAGCCTTGCCCTCATCGCCTCCTGGCTCGTCGCAACCGGGATGCCTGCCGGGGTTGCCGCGGCGTTCCTGGTCCTGTTCTTCCTGCTTCTTCTGGGAATCACGCGGGTAGTCGTCGAGGGCGGCCTCGCCGTCAGCCGGATTCCCATCATGCCCGGGGATTTCGTTGTCGCCGCAGTGGGCAGCGCCAACATGCCGGCGGCGAGCGTCGGCGCCCTCGGCATGACCCTGCCCTGGGCCGGAGAGATGCGGACATCGGCCATGTCGGCCGTGGCTCACGGGCTGAAACTTGCGCACGGGATGGTCGCGGGGCAGAGGAAGCGCCTGCTGCTGGGAATCGCCGCGGCGATGGCCGCCTCGATCTGCTGCGCAGCGGTAACCATGTTCCTGCTCGGTTACCGGCACGGCGCGGTAAACCTGAGCGCCCACTGGTTCTTCGGAACCGCGGCCGGAGGGCGGATCTTCGACTTCATCTCCTACCACCTGGCCGCCGACAGCGCCGTGCGCTGGGACAGCCTCGCCTTCGTCGGGTTCGGGGGCGTGGTGCAGATCCTGTTGACCCTCGCCCACCAGCGCCTGGCGTGGTGGCCCATACACCCCCTGAGCTTCCCCATCGGCGCAGTCTGGTGCACTCACCAGGTGATGGCCAGCATGTTCGTGGCCTGGGTGGCCAAGACCGTCGCTTTGCACCACGGGGGCGTGGGACTGTACAATCGCGTCCGGCCCTTTTTCCTGGGCCTGATTCTGGGACAGTACCTGACCGGAGGGCTGTGGCTGGTGGTCGACGGCTTCACCGGCATGCAGGGCAACTACCTCTTCTTCTGGTGAAAAACCGCAGCGGGAGAAGCCCGGCCCTGTTCGACTCCGGGGATGCCGCCGGCCAGCGCGGAGCTGCGGGCAAACCCGGGGCAGGCCGGGACGGGTGAACCATCTGCCTGCGCCCGCTCAAAGCAATGCAAGAGAAAGTGACCGCTCCCGCGATGTCCCCCGACATCTACATCCACCGGAACCCCGCGGGTGAAGCGGCGGCCGCCTCGGCCATGGGAGGCCGCGTCGTCGCCGGCGGCGGGGACGCCTCCGCGGTCATCCAGGGGGCCGTCGACAGCCTGCCCACCGAAGGCGGCCGCATAACCATCGCCGCCGGCACCTGGGACCTGACCTCGACGGTGACCATAGAAGACCGGCACGGCGTCCACCTGCAGGGGGCGGCCCGCGGTATCCGGGGCGGCGGTGGCACCGTCCTGAGATCGGACCGGGCCATCGACCTGCTCGACATCTTCGGCAACCGCATCAAGGCGGCCGGGGTCACCGTCAGCGACCTGCACTTCGTCGGCTCGGGGAAGGAGAACGGCAAGGCCGGCATCCTGGTGCGCGGCGCCACCGACCTGCTCTCGCTGCACAACGTCGGCGCCAACCACTGCGGCATCGGCTTCCACCTGCGCGGCGGCGGCGGCGAACGGGGGGCCGTGGTCGACGCCGCCCAGATCCAGTTCTGCGACCCCCAGGTCAACGGCGTCGGCCTGAAGATCGAGCGCGGCCACTACGTCAAGGTGGTCGGCGGCGAATTCTCGGATTGCCTGGATTGCGGGATTCTGCTTTCCTCCCCCGAGAGCGGGTACGAGCGCAACCAGGGGATCCGGATCGTCGGCGTCACCGGGGTGCGCAACGGCCGCGCGGGAATCCGGATCGGCCGCAACACCGAGGACACGACGGTCACCGGCGGCAGCGACTTCGGCGGCACCCGCGGGGGCAGCGGCGTCGTCGTCGACGGCGAGGGGGGCGGCCGGGACCCGGCCAACACCATCGTCAGCGGCGTCCACGCCTACAACAACCGGGAGGCGGGGATTCTCGCCGGGAGCGCGGAACAGGTGGTGATCCAGGGATGCATCTGCTCCGTCCACGACCACGTCAAGGTCGACGACGCCGGACAGCGGTACGGAATCCGCGTCGAGGCCGGCGCGCGGAACGTGCTGGTGCAGGGAAACCTGACATACGGCAACCGGGAGAAGGGGGTATCGGACGAGGCCGGGGCTGCCGCGGTCTTGGGAAACTTGGGCTGATGCCGGGTGCGAATACAGGGGTAATGAACGAAGGCCGCCGATGCAGCAGGCTCGCGAGGAGCCGGAGCGGGCGTACCAGGGCGGCCGACATGCGAAGGCAAACGCCGCGAGCGGGAATGCTGCCGCGGCCGGCCGGATGCTCTCGGTATTGCGGGGGGCAGCCACTGCCCTGGGGCTTTCGCGAGCGGCAAACCGGGCCGGGCGAGCGACGGACCCAAGGACCCGTTCGGGCGGGGCAGCGGGCGGGATTCACGCGATTGAGCGATCGTGTGGCACTGCATGACCGGGGCCCTCGCGAGGGGTGAAAACCGGGCTCCGCCAGCGACGGAACTAAAGGGCCGGTGACCGCGGCGGGATTACGTGCGGAGTTGCGAGCCCAGGAGGCACTGCATGACCCGGCTTTCGCGAGCGGCGGCAACCGGGCGCCCGCGAGCTACCGAAACAAGGGGGCCGGTCCGGCGGCTCCGAGGCGCAATCAACACGGAATGGCCGGCAGAAAACGGCCCGGCCTCTTCGGCAGCGACAACCGGCCCCCCGACCCAAATGAACGGAGGGCCCGTGTCGGCGGACCACGGCGGCATTAATGTTGATGGCCCCGATGGAACCCGTTCTTGACCCAATCCTTCCACCTGTCGCCGATAACAATGGAACATAGACCTCACCGGGACCCGCTCCGGCGGCGTCCCCGAATTCGATCGCCGGAGGAATGACATGCCCAGTCCCGTACGCATCGGCGTAATCGGCGCCGGTTCCGCCACCTTCAGCCTCGGCCTCGTCAAGGACCTCTGCCTGACGCCCAACCTCGAAGGGAGCGAGGTCCACTTCATGGACATCGACGCCGAGCGCCTCGACGCCGTCACCCGCATGGCGGGGCGCTACACCGACGAGGTCGGGGCGCGGCTGCGCTTCCAGCAGACCACCGACCGCGCCGAAGCGCTGCGCGGCTGCGACTTCGTCATCGACACCGCCATGGTGCAGAGCCATCACCATCAGGCCGACATGAGGGAGCTGATGGCCAGGCACGGGTATTACTACCGCGGCGTCGAGGCCGGCTCCTTCTACCAGTTCAGGGTAATGATGGAGCTCGGCCGCGACATGGAGCGGCTGTGCCCGGAGGCGTGGCTGATCCAGTCCGGCAACCCGGTGTTCGACGGCTGCACCCTGATGACGAGGGAGATGCCGGTCAGGATCTGCGGCCTCTGCCACGGGCATCTCGGGTACCTGCACATCGTCGACGAGCTCGGCCTCGACCTCGACCGCGTCGACTTCGAGGCGCCCGGGGTCAACCACTGCATCTGGATGACGAGCTTCCGCTACGACGGCGAGGACGCCTATCCCCTGATCGACCGCTGGATCGAGGAGGAGGGGGAGAACTACTGGGCGACCCACGAGGCGGGCTCGACCCACGACATCCAGCTGTCGCGCGGCACCATCCACCAGTACCGCATGTACGGGCTGATGCCGATCGGCGACACGCCGCGGCGGGGCGGCTGGTGGTATCACACCGACATCGCCACCAAGAAGCATTGGTACGGGGAGCCGTTCGGAGGGCCGGACACGCACATCGCGCGGCCGGTGTTCGTCGAGCGCCTCGACCGCAGGATGGAGCAGGTGCGGGCGGCGTGCGCCGACCCGGAGGCGCGCATGACGGAGGTCTTCGGAACCACCCGCACCCAGGAGCAGCAGGTGCCGATCATCGACGCGCTCGCCAACGACGTGCGCGGGAAGTTCCAGGTCAACGTGCCGAACCGGGGAGCCCTGCCCGGGGTGGACGACGACGTCGTCGTCGAGGTGCCGGCGGTGATCGACGGGGAGGGGATCCGGCCGCTGAAGCTGGAACCGCTGCCGAAGAAGATCATGCTGGAGCAGGTCCTTCCGGAGATCCTGAGGATGGAGCGGGAGCTGGAGGCGTACCGGACCGGGGACCGGAGCATGCTGCTGTGGGAGACGCTGGAGAACCACCAGACGCGGTCGTACGAGCAGGCCTGGGGGGCGCTGGAGGAGCTGCTGGAGCAGCCGGCCAACCGGGAGCTGGCCGAGCACTTCAGGTATCCGTGGGCCGAGGGGGAGGAGCGGAGGTGGCTGCGAGCGGAGGGTGGGGTGGGAGTGGGGTAGGCGAGGCTCCGGTAGGTTCTGGGGCAGGCTGCGGAGCGGGTTCCCGGGTGACCGGGTCATTCTGCCAGACGGTAATGTCTCATTCAAACTGAGACACTATTTCAAGAGCCCGGTCCTTTCGGAGAACAGGCCTGTCCAGGGGTGGTTGCCGCGGTCAGGTCAGAGCCGGGCGGCGGAAAACCTCTTTCTCATGCCACTTCACGAAACTGGGGTCGGGGCCGAGGCAACGGTTTCGAGGTTTCCGGAGAGGCGTTTTGTGGTAATCGAGAAACCAGCGCTGGGCGCTTTGACCTTTGATATCGCTGGAAACGAGCACCTTGTAGCCTGAGCATTCATCGGCTTTCAGACCGAGCGCGCCCTTGTCGAACGCTTTGTGGTACAGTCCGCACAAGGCCAGTCCGTTCGCGACCTCGTCCGGACCTCCGGCCGCATGCCACTTGATGTGGGCGGCTTCCAGACCGATCAGATCCTCTCCCAGACGCACGTCGAAGTCACAGACTGCGCAGCGTCCCTGGTACTGGCAAAGGACCTCGTTGCGAAAGGCCTGGTCCCGCCGCGGGGAAAGCGGCGCATCCCTAACCACCCAGTTACGGGGGATGCCAACCGCATCGCGGATCTCGTCGTGCAGGGACTCGGGGAAGTGCCCCTCCAAGAGTCTTTGTGCCCCCTCTCTCACTAGTTCGGGGCGGTTGCGGAGCAGGTCGTAAAGCTGGGCTGGAAAACCTCCCTGGACCCCGCGCTTGCGTAGCTGGCCGATGTGAAGATCTCCCTTGGAAGTGCGGGGCAGGGTTTTCCCCCGGGGATCTCCCAGAGTCCGTCGGCGGGCAGGCGGCCGAACGGGAACTCAGGGTGCCACGCCTTGCGGGGCGGACCGAAGTTTTTCAGGAGGTCCGTGAGCCGCTTCTCGATCTGCATGTAGGGGGCAAGGCGCTCTTCCATGCGGAGGACGCGTCCGAGCGCAAACAGCAGCAGCAGGGGTTTGTGCGGCGCGCGTTCACCGCGACGCTGCCAGACGTTGATGCGCTCGATCTTCTTGAGGAACTCGTCCCGATTCATCGATCAGTAAGAGGACGAGATTCGGGCGTACCGTCAAGGTTACAAATGACACACGGCACAACCTTCGGCCAGATCTGGCGCTGGGATCTCCTCCCGCTCCGCCAGCTCCGCAATTCTGAGTAGCGGCCGTCCGTCGACCCAGGTATAGCCCCGGTCTCCGGCGCTATCCTGCTCATACCCCATTGCTTTTTCGAAAAGATCGGGGTGTACCTCCTTGAGGTTCTGCCACTCCCCTACCTGCTGGTAGAAACAGAAATAACAGCCGGAACGGGACCGCCAGCGGTAATAGCCCGGCAAACCGATTCCCGATTCGGTCAGAATTCGCTTGATGTCCTCAAGGACCATCCCCGCGTCCTTGAAAGGGTACACGGGCAGGATGTTCGGCCGCTGTGAAATCACCGGTGGCTTCTTCGATTGGTACCCCTCCCTGTCTTCGTCGCCGCGGATCCCGATGTAGCTGAACGCCTGACTGTCGCCGACGAAGCGTTCGAACGGCTGAATCTTCAGCACCCTCGTGCACCATCTCGAACGCGGATTCGGCAGGTATCCGCCATAGAGCTCGTTCAGGTAGAGATCGAAGGGATTGCGACCTGGCTTCCTCGCGACCTTGAGATCGTCGAGAGCATTGAGCCGCTGCACCTCCACGCCCAGGAGTGCTTCCAGCCGTTCGAGGTACTCGTAGGTCTCGGGCAACTCACAGCCGGTATCGCAGAACACGTACTCCGCGGGGATCTCCGGGAAATCCTGGCGCAGATACAGGGCGAGCGCGGTAGAGTCTTTACCTCCTGAGATACTGACGATATGGCGGATGCTCTTGTCGGACAGGCTTTCCAACGCCTCTTGCATGCTAGCCATCGAGCGATTCCTCCGTCCTCTTTTGCCGAATCACGGACAGCCTCCTCTCCGCTTCTGCTTCGCCGACGAGATCGACGAGCCTGGCGAACAATTCATCAATTCGGTCCTCGACGGAAGTGGGCGATCCGACCTGGCTCTTCCGTCGTAGACGATTTTTATCGAACGCAGAAATGAGTCCTGCGAGACAGGGTCTCTGGCCGTGGATATTGTTTTAAGCTGCATGGAGCCCGTCCAATCCCGCATGGTTGAAATATCCATCCAGCCAGTTCGTTTCTTCCCGTCGCTCGACGACGAGGTTTCGCTGCCCCGCCAGTCCGTGGATTTCGAGACCGACCTGCTCGTCTTCCGCCTGAATCACGGCTTCGTACAGGTCTTCCGCGGTCATGCAAAAGGCGGTCCCCGGACCGCCCCGCCGGTGTGACGACTCCTGGACCGAGGCCTGGATCGGGCCGTCGTGGGCGTCGCCGCCGAAGGCCCTGGTCAGGGAGTAGCACAGGATATGAGCGGGAATCGCTTTCGTGCCCTGGTCGACCTCGTAGTACCCGCTTGTCCAGTAGTGGGACAGCAAGCCCAGCTCGACGAACGGAGACTCCTGCGCCTCCTCCGGATCCACCTCCCTGTCCGGGAGGCTTCTCGAATAGCTCAGCAGCAGGCAGCTCACGTCCCGGTCGAGGGTGCGGGGGCTGGGCATGCGACCCCGATGCATCTGGAGGAACCGTTGCAGTCCCTCGACGCACACCGCCTTGTCGAAGCGCTGCAGCTTGAATCTGTTGAAGAACCAATCCCAGGTGAACGCGTGCTCATCGCTGCTGATCAGGTTCACGTGGAGCGCCCACCAGGTGCCTATGTCGGTGAAGTAGGGATCGCGCTCCCAGACGAGACTTCCCAGAGGAGTGGTTTGCAGCAGGGCGCTCTTGCGAGGCCGGGTCCCCGAGACTTGCTCGCACAGGCCTGTCGCCTGGAGCCAATAGCGGATCGACTTGGCCATGTTTCTGCCCACGCCAAGCCAGTCGGCAACGTGCTCGTCAACGAGCTTTTCGGGCTCTTCGACGACGAGCTTCAACCCTTTGTGCAGCCACCCTTCCCGAACGGGGAAGGTCTCGTGTCCTCCGAATTTCATTCGGTCACCCCCGACAGCTCCGTTTGGCTTGTGTCCTTCCAGTCCGAAAATGCCCTTACCTGTGCCACTACTTCCGCCACGGCGGTGGCCGCAGCGACCACCTCCTCCTCGCTGTTCAGCACCGACAAGCTGAAGCGGACGCTTGCGTAGGCTTCCTCCTCAGACAGTCCCATTGCCCGCAGCACGTGCGAGGGCTCCGGCCGGTGATTGGTGCATGCCGAGCTCTGCGAGCACCGGATTCCCCGCTGGTCCAGCCGGGCTACCAGGGCCTGCCCGTCCACGCCGTCGAAGAGCAGGTTCGTGGTGTTGCACACGCGGGTGGCGCGCCCCCCGTTTAGGGACACGCCGGGGCACCGGTCCATGACCTCGCTCTCGAACAGATCGCGCAGCTTGCCGAGCCGGGTGATGGTCTCGGGGAGAGATCCTGCACGTATGGTGGCAGCACATCCCATGCCGGCGATGCCCGGGACGTTCTCGGTGCCTGCTCGCATGCCCGATTCCTGATCGCCGCCGTCCAGTAGACCCTTGAGCCAAGCACTGCCGCGCAAATACAGAGCCCCTGTACCGGGCGGTGCGTGGAACTTGTGGCCTGCAATCGACGCAAAGTCGACCGGGAGTTCGCGCCGCCTAACTGGCAGCTTTCCGACAGCCTGTGCCGCGTCCGTGTGGAACGGCACCCCGGCTTCCGAGCAGATTCGCCCGAAATCCTCGACCGGTTGGACAACCCCTGTCTCACTGTTCACCCACTGAATCGATACCAGGGAGGTCTCCACGGTGATCGCATCCCTCAGGTCGTCCGGATCGACGATTCCGCTTCTATCGACAGGAAGCAGCACGACTTCGGTTCCTTCACGCTCACTTCTGTCGAGGGGGGCGAGGACGGATGAGTGTTCGACCGAGGTCGACACGATCCGTTTTTCGGTACCGGAGAAACTGCGGATGACGGTGTTGTTCGCTTCGGTGGCGCCGCTGGTGAAGACGATCGCGTTGGGTTCGCACCCGAGAAGAGAGGCCAGCGACAACCTCGCGTTGTGCAGTTGCTCGCGCGCACGTTCGCCGGCTGCATGGCTGCTGGAGGGATTGCCGAACGAACCCATTGCATTCAACACCGCGGCTCGGACTTCGGGCATCGGCTGAGTCGTGGCGTTGTTGTCGAGATAGATCTCGGAAGGCTCCATGCTCATGGGCCGGAGAGTTGTAAATCAGAGATGGGTTTTGCAGATCGGAAGGCGAGGAAATGCCCGTCTGGTCTCAGGTGTTAACACGGTACCGGCTCACGTTGTACACATCAGAATATACTGAACAAACGTGCATATAAGCAAGCCCGGAGGCCAAAAGATGACCGTCTTCTGGAGATGAAGGGAATGGATGAACAGGCTCTCCAAATTTGGACAGGTTCAGGGGCTTTTCCGCACTGGTTCCGTTGGAGGATTATCTCGTTTACCGGGATACGGCCCCAGCCAGGCCGCCCGGGCCCCGCTCAGTCCGCGGTATACCGCGTCATCACCTCCCAGATCTCGTCGGTGACGTCGTTCAAACAGTAGTAGGTGAAGCGCGTCAGCCCGGCCTCGGCCATCGCCCGGAAGAGGAAGTCGAGCTCCTCGGCCGTCATCCAGGGACTGCCCCCGTGCTCGAGGCCGACGAACGGGGAGATCCGCTCCGGGTCGCCGATGCGGAACAGCATCTTGCGCGACTCGCGGTACACCACCTTCTCGAAGAAGCTCCAGGGAGCCGGGCGGTCGAAGTCGGCGATGCGGTAGTCTCCGGGCAGCTCCACCCCGAGGAGGCGGCAGATCAGCGCCTCGATCCGGTCGTCGCCGAGGCCGGGGTTCCACTCCCGCAGGGTGTTCCGGTAGCGCTCCAGGGTCCCGCGGAAGCCGTCGCGGCCGCCGGTCCAGAGGTAGTGCTTGGTCTGGTTGTAGTCGCAGAACCGGTTGAGGCGGCGGAAGTTGCAGCCCTGGAAGGGGACGAAGCAGGGCAGACGGGGGCAGATGCCGTACTCGAGCCGGGGGTCGGCCGCCTTGACGGCCCGGTTCATCGCCCCGACCTCGCGCTCGGTCGCCAGGGTCTTGAAGCGCAGCAGGTCGACCACGGCGTCGTCCTCCATGAACAGGTCGACGGCGTCGAAGACCCCGGCCTGGCTGTCGAGGAACAGGTCGACCTTCTCCGGGGTGAGTCCGCGCAGGCAGTCCCGCAGCCGGCCGGAGGCCGCCTCCATGGCGGACAGGTCGGCCCCGAGCTCGGCGGCGAGGGCATCCGCCTCCTCTCCGGTGGGCAGCGGGGCGAAGGTCAGCGGGCCTCCGCCGGTGAAGCCGGGGGTGATCTCGTACCCGAATCCGGGGCCGTCGGTGACGAAGCCGGCCAGCGCCGGGAAGTGCAGGAGAAAGTCGCGGACGCGAGCCTCGGCGTACTCCCAGCGGTGGGCGCGCCGCGACTCCTCGGAGGGCCAGGTCGCCGGGCCGTCCGGACCGTCGCCGAGGTAGCCGAACACGCAGACCCGCACTCCCTTGGCCGACAGCTGCTCGATGACGGCCCCGAGGCGCTCGGACTTCTCCTCCATCCCGGGGGGCAGCTCCGGGGGCGTGCAGTTCATGCCTTCGTAGAGCTCGGGGGTTGCCCGGAAGGCGGCCGGTACCAGGCGCCCGCGGCGGGGCGCGGCGAAGTAGTCGCGGACGAACCGCCCATCGGTTCGGCGGCGGTGGGGCGTCGCCTCCGGGTGGGGGCGCTCGTCGTAGAGGTGGGCCCAGACGAGCATCAGGTCGCCGACGCCGCCGGCGATCAGCTCGTCCTGGACGCGCTCGTCTTCGAGGAAATCGAAGGGAGGGAAGACGAAGGGCAGGGGGCGCAGCCGGGCCATGGCGTTCTCCAGGGTTTTCTGTCGGGGCAGGAGCTTCTGGGCGGTGCCGGGGACGATACTGAAATACCGCGTTGACCGCCCGACAGCACCTGAGAGATGGGTGCCGCGGTCTGTGCGAAATCGCGATTCCCGCTTCCCGGAGCAGAAACCCGGTCCGATGCCGGGATTCCGGGGTTGGAAGGCGCCCTCATGCTTCGCATTCCAGGTTCGCCGGGGATTATCGCGAGCCCGGAGCCGGTCCCGGGGAAGAGCCGTAATGGAAGTTTGCGCCCAGCCGGACAGCGCCTAAGTTGGACGAATCCCCTTCCGCAACTGCTTCACCCCCATTACCTGACGGTTTCTACGAATGCCAGAGGTCACACTTGTCTGCATGGTCGCGGGTCTTTCGCGCCGTTTCGGCGGCCGCATCAAGGGGTTCGCCAGGGTGGGCCCCAACGGCGAAAGGCTCGTCGAGTTCATTCTCGAACAGGCGCTGAGCGCCGGTATCTCCCGCGTCGTGTTCGTGGTCGGCGAGGCGACGCGCACCCCGTTTCAGGAGCTGTTCGGTTCGCGGCACAGGGGCGTCCCTGTCGACTACGCCCTGCAGGAGTTCGACCCCGAGATCCGCGGGAAGCCGTGGGGCACCGTCGACGCGGTCTGCGCCGCCCGGGATTTCGTCGGCGGTCCGTTCGTGGTCTGCAACGGCGACGACATCTGCGGGGAGCAGGCGTTCGGGCTCCTCGCCGGTCACCTGGGGAGATCGGAGAACGCGGCGACCGTGGGGTTCCCGCTGGCGAAGATGCTGCCCGAGGAAGGGACGGTGAACCGGGGGGTGTTCGAGCTCAACGAGGACGGAACCCTGAAGTCAGCCGCCGAGCTGTTCGACCTCGACCGCGGCAACATGGCGGCCAGGGGCCTGACGCCGGACACCATCTGCAACGTCAACCTGTTCGGGTTCCACCCGCCGGTGCTCGGCCTGCTCGGGGAGGTGCTCGCCTCCTTCAAGGCGGAGCACGCCGGCGATCCGTCGGCGGAGTGCCTGCTGCCGACCGAGATCGACGGTCTCGTTTCATCGGGGAAGCTGGTGATGGACGTGTACGTCTCCGACGAGGACTGGATCGGCGTCACCAACCCCGAGGACGAGGAGAAGGTGCGGGAGCTGCTCGCCCGCCGGGGCTGAGGACCGGTTCGGCTCAGCGCAGCAGCATCACCTTGCGCGACTGCATGCGGCCGCCGGCCGTCAGGCGGACGACGTAGACGCCGCTCGCGCGGCCGCCGCTGTCCCAGCGCAGCAGGTGGCCGCCCGCCGGCCTCGCCCCCTCCCACAGGGTCTCGACCCGCTGCCCCGCAAGGTTGAACACCTCCAGCCGGGCATCCCCGGAAGCAGCGAGGGCGAACGGGATCGACAGGGTTGCGTTGGCCGGGTTGGGATACGGCGGCAGCAGCGCGAACTCCCCCGGCAGCCCCTGCTCTCCCATAGCCACCTCGACCGCGGTCGGGTCCCCGAGGCGCTCGATCCAGCGGCCGACCAGCCCCGCCCCCTGCGTGTCGACCAGGGCGGTGGCCAGCGGCGGCATGCGCCACCTGCCGGTTTCGAGCATGCGCACGTACAGCAGGGAACGCTGCGGCTCCCCCCGCTCGACGATCCGCGCCTCCTGTATCCCGAGGTTCCCGAGGCGGGCGCTCTCGAGGATCCCCGTCTCCTTCAGCGGCGTGTCGAAGCGCAGGTCGAACAGCGCCCGGCTGCCGTGCTCCGGGCGATGGCAGTTGGCGCAGTTGGCGGCGAGGTAGGCGCGGGCCCGCGGCACCAGGGGGAGGCTCTCGTCCTCCGGCTCCGGCCACTTCGCCCAGGTCCCGGCAGCCGGCAGCTCGCCGGCGAACAGCCCCTCCCGTTCCCAACTCTCGATAAGGCCGTCGCGGTTCATCTGCCCGGTGCGCAGGCCGAGGACGTACCCGGACGCGGGCGTGTGGCAGTCTCCGCACTGGCCGCGGGACGGGAAGTAATGGCTGTGGGTGCGGCCCCCTTCCGGCGAGGAGACCGGGTACTCCACGGTCCCGGCCACTTCGAGCAGGAAGGCCTCGTTCCTGTCCTCGTTCCACCTGTAGGAGTATCCGTCCCACCCCGGGTACCCGGTCCGCTTGATCAGCAGCCGCGTCTCGACGATCCGCTCTCCGACGTGGAAGCTCTTGACCAGCACGGTCCCGTCGGGAAACTCCCAGGCGCCGTCGCTGCGGTAGCGGATGCGCCCGTCCTCCGGCAGCACGAGGTAGCGCTTCTTGCCGGCCCCGTCGGACCAGAGCGGGGCGTTGACCTCGTACGGCCACACCCCGGCCGCCGGCTCCCGGGTGGTCATGCTGGAGAAGACCCCGGTCTCCGACAGCCGCGGCGGGGGCAGCTCCCTTCCGGCCGCGGACTCGAGCCGGTACAGGGCGTTGCGCGCCAGCACGTAGAACTCGTCCTCTGCGTCCCGCCCGAAGGCGAGGACGTAGTTGTCGGCCACCGCCAGCAGCTCGCTTCTCCAGGCCTCCCCGTCCGGTCGCAGGGCCCAGACTTTGCGGCTGCCGAAGTCCCCGAACAGGTAGAGGCCGGCCAGCTGCGGCCAGCGGCTGCCCCGGTACACGAACCCCCCGATCACCGCGAGTCCCTCCTCGCGCCCGTACTCGAACACCGGCGGGATGAGACTGTCGCCGCAGCCGTCCGGGTCCCGGCAGAGGGTCCCCTCCATGCGCGCCCAGCCGTAGTTGCCGCCGCGCTCGACCAGGTCGATCTCCTCGCGGTCTTTTTCGCCGACGTCCCCCACCCAGATCAGCCCGGAGGTCGGGTCGAAGCTGAAGCGCCAGGGGTTGCGCAGGCCGTAGGCCCAGATCTCCTCGCGCCAGCCGCGGTCGTTGCCGGCGAACGGGTTGTCCGCGGGAATGCCGTATCCCTCATCCCCGGCGTCGACGTCGATCCGCAGGATCGCTCCCAGCAGGGTGGTGAGGTCCTGCCCGTGGTCGTGGCGGGGCTCCCCCTCGGGGCCGCCGTCGCCGAGGCCCATGTAGAGATAGCCGTCGGGGCCGAACTCGATGTGGCCGCCGTTGTGGCTGTCGTTCGGCTGAGATACCTCGAGGAGGACGCGCTCCTCCGGATCGGCGCGGTCCGGGTCGTCCCCGGTAACGCGGAACTCCGACAGCACGGTGCGGAAGCTCTTTCCCGAGTAGTGGACGAAGAAGCGCCCGTTGGCGGCGAACCCGGGATGGAAGGCCAGCCCGAGGAGGCCGGTCTCCGACCTCAAGTCGACCGCCTGGGGCTGCAGGTCGATGAAGACCGCGCCGGTGTCCTGCCGCCCCGGGTGGAACACCCTGATCAGGCCGGACTTCTCGGCGAGGAAGAGGCGGCCGCTGCCGTCGCCGGACGGTCCCAGGAAGACGGGGGAATCCACCGGCAGGGTGGCGAACGCCCGCACCAGGGTGAAGGGCGGGGATTCGGCGGCGTGGGCGGCGGCTGCGAAGGCCGCGAGGATCAGCGGGAGCAGCATGAAGCGAAGAAGGTATTGCCCGGAAGGCGGGGCAAGTGAACGAGGCTGGCGCATGCCCGGCTCCTCCCCGTGATTTTCGCCGCGGCGCCCCGGTCCGAAACCGCCGTGGCCGGGGCCCGACTGGCTCGACTCGTCATGACCGAAACAACGCAAATCCCCGACCGGGCCCGGCTGGTCGTCATCGGCGCCGGCATCGCCGGCTGCAGCGCCGTCTACCACCTGGCGCAACTCGGCTGGCGCGACATCGTCGTCATCGACCAGGGTCCCCTGTTCGAGACCGGCGGGTCCACCTCGCACGCGCCGGGGGGAGTGTTCCAGACCAACTTCTCCCGCATGATGACGGAGTTCGCCCGCTGCACCGTCCGGCTGTACAACGCCCTCGAGCTCGACGGCGAGCCCTGCTTCCACTCCGTCGGCGGCCTCGAGGTAGCCGCCACTCCGGAGCGCTGGCGCGACCTGAAGCGCAAGGCCGGGGCGGCGAAATCCTGGGGGGTCGAGGCGGAGCTGATCTCCCCGGCCGAGGCCCGCCCGCTCGTCCCCATCCTCGACGAGACGAAGATCCACGGCGCCTACCACGTCCCCGGGGACGGCATCGCCAGGGCGGTGCGCGCCGCCGGGGCCATGGCGCGGACATCCGCCGGCGCCGCCGCTTTTTTCGGGCGCACCGAGGTCACCGGCATCGAGGTCGCCGGCGGCCGCGTGCGCGCCGTGCTGACCTCGCGGGGGCGGATCGCCGCCGGCACCGTCCTGGTCTGCGCCGGCATCTGGGGGCCGCGCATCGGCCGCATGGCGGGGGTGGAGATCCCGCTGGTCCCGGTCCAGCACCAGTACGCCTTGTCCGCCCCGCTTCCCGAGCTGGCCGGGGAGACCCGGGAGGTGGCGCACCCGGTCATGCGCCACCAGGACCGCGCCATGTACTTCCGCCAGCACGCCGACTGCTACGGGATCGGCTCCTACCAGCACGAGCCCATTCTGGTCCGCCCCGGGGAGCTCTCCGGTTTCGACGGGAATGCCCCGCCTCCGGCGATCAGGGAGTTCACCCCCGAACACTTCGAGGCCGCCCATGCCGACGCCGTCGAGCTGCTGCCGGCCCTGCGCGGCGCCCCGCTCACCCACGGCATCAACGGCATCTTCTCGTTCACCCCGGACGGCATGCCGCTGATCGGCCCGTCGCCGGACGTGCGCGGCTTCTGGGTCGCCGAGGCGATCTGGATCACCCACGCCGGCGGGGCCGGCAAGGCGGTGGCGGAGTGGATGACCACCGGCGCCCCGGAAGTCGACCTGCGCGAGGCCGACCTCAACCGCTTCCCCGCCCATGCGCTGACACCGGAGTACGTCGAGGCGCGCGGGACGCAGCAGTACCGCGAGGTGTACGACATCATCCATCCGCTGCAGCAGATGGAGAACCCCCGCGACCTGCGCCTCAGCCCCTTCCACCCGCGGCAGCGGGAGCTCGGGGCCGTCTTCTTCGAAAGCGCCGGCTGGGAGGTGCCGCAGTGGTTCGAGGCGAACGCCAGCCTGCCATGCGACCCGTCCTGGCCCGAGCGGTCCGGCTGGGAGGCCCGCGGCTGGTCGCCGATCCAGGGAGCCGAGCACAGGGCCGCCCGTCAGAACGCGGTGCTGTACGACCTGACGCCGCTGGCGAAGATCGAGGTGCGCGGCAGGAAGGCCGCTTCCTTCCTGCAGTTCATCGCCGCCAACCAGGTCGACCGTCCTGCGGGAACGGTGATATACACCCCGATGCTGAACGCGGCCGGCGGCATCCGCGGCGACGTGGTCGTCGCCCGCCTCGAAAAGGAGCGCTTCCTCGTCTTCACCGGGGCGGGGGCCGGGCCGGCCGACCTCGCCTGGTTCGGGCTCCACGCCCCCGGCGACGGCTCCGTGCAGATCGCGGAGACGACCTCCCGGTTCTGCGGCCTCGGACTCTGGGGGCCCGGGGCGCAGGAGGTCCTGCAGCCGCTTTGCCGCGACCCCCTCGACGAACAGGCGTTCCCCCGCTTCACCGCCCGCCGCATCGACGTCGGCGCGGTGCCGGCGCTGGCGATGCGCCTGTCGTACGCCGGCGAGCCGGGCTGGGAGATCTACACGGAAACCGACTACGGATTGAAGCTCTGGGAGCTTCTCTGGGAGTCGGGGCAGGCCGCCGGGATCGCCCCCCTCGGCGCCGGCGCCTTCGACTCGCTGCGCCTCGAGAAAGGGTACCGCCTGCGCGGCATCGACATCCACACCGAATACGATCCCTTCGAGGCCGGTCTCGGCTGGACGGTGAAGCTCGACAAGGGGAATTTCCTCGGCCGCGACGCCCTGCTGGGGCGGCGCGAGCGGGGCCTGGAGCGCCGGCTGAGCTGCATGACCCTCGACGACCCCGAGGCCGTGGTCCTCGGCAAGGAGCCGATCCTCGACGGGGAGCGGGTGCTCGGATCGGTCACCAGCAGCAACCGCGGCTACAGCGTCGGCAGGCATATCGTTTACGGGTACCTGCCGGTGCGGAACGCGGCCCCGGGAAACCGCGTCGAAATCGAGTACTTCGGCGAGCGCCTCGCCGCCACCGTGACCGCGGAGCCGCTGGTACCCCCCAGCAAAGGAGCAGCCTCGTGACTGCATCGATAACGGACAAGCTGAAGGAAGGGATCGTCCTCGGCGACGGCGGCTACCTGCTCGCCCTCGAGAACCGCGGGTACGTGCAGGCCGGCCCCTTCACCCCGGAGGTGACGATCGAGAACCCCCTGGCCCTGCGCGCCCTGCACGAGGAGTTCGTCCACGCCGGCGCCGAGGTGCTGCAGGTGCTCACCTTCTACGCCAGCGAGAACAAGCTCGCCCAGATCGGGTACGAGGGCCGGCTCGGCGACATCAACCGCGCCGCCGTGCGCATCGCCCGCGAAGCGGCCGGCCCCGACACCCTGGTCGCCGGCAATGTCTGCGTGACCTGGAAGTACGAGGAGGGAAACGCGGCCGCGGCGGACGAGTGCCGGCGGCTCTTCGACGACCAGATCGCCTTCCAGATGGAGGAAGGGGTCGACTTCATCATCTGCGAGACCTTCCTCGCCGCCGGCGAGGCCCTGATCGCCCTGGAACGCGCCCGGAAGACCGGCCTGCCGGTCATGGCCACCCTCTGTTTCGGCGGCGTCCGCACCGCCGAAGGGATGACCCCGGGGGACGCGGCGAAGAGGCTGGAGCAGGCCGGGGCCGACATCGTCGGCGTCAACTGCTGGCAGGACCCGACCTTCATGCTGCCGGTCGCCGAGGAGATGCGCGCCGCGGTCAGCTGCCCCGTCGCGGCGCAGCCGGTCGCCTACCGGTGCACCCCGGAGGTCCCGTTCTTCACCGGGCTGAAGGAGTTCCCCGACCGGCTCGACCCCCACCAGATCAGCCGCTACGAAATGGGGGAGTTCGCCTCCAGGGCCGCCGGCCTCGGTGTGAACTACATCGGCGGCTGCTGCGGCTGCGAGGGCTCGCACATCCGCCAGATGGCCAGGGCCCTCGGCAAGATGCCGGCCGAGGAACGGGAGTGGTCGATCGACTACGAGCGCCCGCAGTCGGCCACCGAGGCCTACCACCACATGCGTCAGTGAGGCCGCTCCTCCGCAGCCTGTGGGCGCTGCCGCTGGTTTTGAGCGCCTGCGTCCACCTTCGCTCCCCCGCGCCCGCACCGCCGCCGCTCGAGTGGCGGTACCACGGCGGCGACGCCGCCAGCACCCGCTTCGCCGCCGTCACCGGAATCGACAGCACCAACTTCTCGCGGCTGCGGGTGATCTGGCGCTGGAGTCCCCCCGATCTCCGCATCCGCGAGACCCAAGACGTCAGGATCAGGCCGAGCAGCAACGAGTGCGCGCCGCTGATGGTCGACGGAACCCTTTTCGTCATCAGTCCGTACAACATCGTCGCGGCTCTCGACGCGGCCACCGGCCGGGAGCTCTGGACCTTCGATCCGGAAGCGTGGAAGGTCGATAAAGAATTCAACGTCAGCCGCGGCGTGGCGTACTGGAGCGACGGCTCCCGGGGCCGCATCCTGGCCGCTACCTCGTCGGCCTACCTCCATTCTCTCGACGCCGTCACCGGGGAGCCGGACAGGGCCTTCGGCGACAACGGGCGCGTCGACCTGACGCAGCATCTCCGCAGGCCCCCGGACCGTTTTTTGTACGGCGTCTCCTCCCCTCCCATGGTCTGCGGCGACGTCGCCATCGTCGGTTCGAGCCACAGCGAGTGGGGCGGGGAGGTCCCGGAGTTCCTTCCGCTCGGCGACGTGCGCGGCTTCGACGTGCGCACCGGTGAGCTGCTGTGGACTTTCCACACCGTTCCGCAGGCGGGAGAGTTCGGCAACGAGACGTGGGAAGAAGGGAGCTGGAAGCGGTACGGCGGCGCCAACGTCTGGGCTCCTATGAGCGCCGACCTCGATCTCGGCTACGCCTACCTGCCGGTCAGCGCCCCGAGCCACGACTTCTACGGCGGCGAGCGGCCCGGGGACAATCTGTTCTCCGAAACCCTGGTGTGCGTCGACTGCAGGAGCGGACGCCGCATCTGGCACTACCAGCTCATCCACCACGGGATCTGGGATTACGACGTCGCCTCGGCGCCCATTCTGATGGACGTCTCGGTAGACGGCAGGCCGGTCAAGGCGGTCGTGCAGCTGACCAAGCAGGCGTTCGCCTTCGTCTTCGACCGCGTCACCGGAGAGCCGCTCTGGCCCGTGGAGGAGCGCCCGGTCCCGCAATCGCCGGTCCCGGGGGAACGGGCCTCGCCGACACAGCCCTTTCCGACCCGGCCCCTGCCCTTCGACCGCCAGGGATTGGGGGAAGAGGACCTGATCGATTTCACCCCGGAGCTGCGGGAGCAGGCCCTTCAGATCGCCCGGCGGCACGACTCCGGGCCGCTCTTCACTCCTCCGAGCGAACGGGGCACCTGGACCCTGCCGGGCGGCGTGGGCGGCGCCGACTGGGGCGGCGGGGCCGCTCATCCCAACGGCTGGGTGTACGTTCCGTCGCGGACGGTGCCTGCCGTTTTCGGCCTCAGGGAGGCCGGCGGCGGGACGTCGTTCTCGAGGTATGCCCCCCTCTTTTTTTCTTCCGGCGGGCCGCAGGGGTTGCCGCTCGTCAAACCGCCGTACGGCCGCATCACCGCCATCGACGTGAACACCGGCGAGCACCGCTGGATGGTTCCCAACGGTCTCGGACCGGTCGACCACCCCGCCCTGCGGGAGCTTGACCTGCCCCCCCTCGGGTGGGATGCCCGCGTCTTCGTGCTGACGACGCCGGAGATTCTGATCGCCGCCTCGGAGCCGCCTGACAGACTGGGAAATCTCCGCGGACGGTACCGCGGCGATGCCGGGAAACGCCTCTCCGCCTACGACCTGCTGGACGGGCGTCTCATCGCCCGCGTCCGCCTTCCCGGGAACGCCAGCGGCAATCCCGTCGCCTACACCGCAGCCGGCCGCGACTACATCGTGGTTCCCCTGGGCGGGTGGGGCGGGAATCCCGAATGGGTGGGGCTCGCCATCCCCCGCCCCGGGGAACAGTTGCCTCCGCAGGGGCATGGGGAGGCGGAATCCGATCCCCCTTCCCTGTTGTCAGAGCCCTGACATTAATGGGCAGTTGCACCCTGTCGGGCGGGCGCGGGTACCCTCAGCGGAGAGCCGCGTAGATCGTCAGGAAACTCAACCCCCCGGCCTCGGACAGCGGCTCCCTCCGGTATCTCCCGGCGTTCCGCCAGTTCATCATGTAGCCGAACCGGGTGTTGAAGCGGTACCCGAGGTAGTCGCTGCGGTTGGTTACCTGCAGCGCGACCACCAGGTTGCGGTAATCCCCGGTCCGCTCACCCCGGGAAAGCTCCTCCTCCTTCACCAGACTGTCGTCGAACCAGGTCTGCTCGACCCCGAGCTCGACCTGGCTTCTGCGCAGGAACGGGTACCTCAGCAGGACGTCTGCGGTCCCCGTCCACTCCTCCCGTTCCGATTTGCCGATCGAGTACGGCGTGTCGTCCCTCAGCAGGGCGCTCTTCAGCCTCGGCTCGACGGTCAGATTGCCGACGGCCGCGATCCAGGATGCCTTGTTCACGAGTCCGAGCAGGCGGGTGTGGCGCTTGTGGCCGCTCCCGTCGGCGGCCTGTCTCACGGTCTCGTGCTTGAGCTTGCTCTCGAAGTTGACCCCGAAGTCGGCGCGCCTCTCGAACCCGAGGAAGGCGGTGTTTATCCAGGCGTCGGTCGCCGCCAGCGGATCGGCGAACGGCTCGAGTAGGCCGCGGGACTGCGGCTGCTGCACCCACTGGACGAGATCGTCCGGGATGTCGTCGGCGGCTCTCTTGAGCATGTCGAAGACCCGGACCACGCCGATGCCGGGCAAGTCCCTTTCGAGCGCGAGGATCGCGTAGCTCGTCACCGCCTCCCTGTCGTCGGAAATCGCGGACTGGCGCGTCCTGCCGACGGTGAGGTTCAGCTCCGGGGTGAAATGCCTGCGCAGGTAGGCGTTGTACCCCTTGCGGTCGCTCTTGTACGGGTAGTCGGGCTCGTTGTCGTTCTCGAAGCGGTCTATCCATCCATTGTTGTTGAGGTCGATCCCGAAAAGGAATTCCGGCCGGTCGACCGAGTGGCGCAGAAACGGCTCCTCGTAGTCGGGCAGCAGGTTTTCCTGCAGCCTGTTGCCGTTCTGGTTGAAGTCGGATATGAAGTCGTTGTTGGTGTCCCATCCGGGGAAGACGGCGTTGTCGGCGAACCCCTGGGCGGTCAGGGTCTCGTTCAACCTCTCCACGCCGATCCGGGCGTCCTGGTAGAGGCGCCGCTGGTCCGGCAGGCGGTCGTTGTCGTCGTTGTCGTCGACGAAATCGTACAGGCTGCGGGTCTCGTCCTCGTAGTCGACGTTGCCGGCCCCGTCCGCGACGAAGGAGCTGGTGCTGTAGTCCTCGTCCATGTAGAACGCCTCGACGAGGCAGAACCAGGGGAACGAGTCCCTGGCGAGATTGGCCATCCAGGCCAGGGCGGTCTCGTCCCCGAGGATCCCGGAGCGCGCCCGGTGGGTCTCGCTGCGGCGGTAGGGGAACTGCCGGTAGCGGTGGTTGACGTCGAGCTCGCCGTAGAGATCGAACCCGAGCAGGCCGCGCGCCTCGGCGGTGAAGCCGGCGATCTGGTTCGCCGTCGGCAGGCCGTAGTCGAACACCACCTGCTTCTTGTTTGAGCCGTCCCGGGTGTTGCGGCGCGCCCGCGTCACCGTGAGGAACACCGGTTTTCCCTCGGCGTTGGTCTGGTTGCTCGAAGTCACCTCGACCCTGTAGTCGTCCACCAGGAACAGCCTGAAGCGGACGTTGCGGATGTTGGCGGCGATCTCGGCGTCGCCGATCATCCCCTGCAGGCCCTCCAGTCGGGAGGTCTCCGGATCGTCGGCAAGGACGTAGCGCAGCAGTATCGCGTCCCCCCCTTCCGCGACCCTCGCCCCCTCCCGTGCAAACCCCCCTTCCTTCTCGGGCCTGAAGCCGATGCGGCTGCCGACGAGGACGGTGTCGACGTGGCCGATTCGCGTTGTGATCTCGACGTCGTCGTACACGAGGATGGCCCCGCCGGGGTCGGCCGGGGAATCGTCGCTGATGCGGACGACGATCTCCGTTATCAGGGCCTGGTGCTGGCTCGCGGTGAGGGCTCCGGTGAACGGGCTCCCCTGAAAGCTCGACAGCACCGTCCTGCCGTGGTGGGCGTTGACGAAGGTCGCTCCCAGGGTGAAGCGGTCCCCGAGGGCGGCCTCGGCCCTGCCGCCGAACAGGCTGGTGAGGTTGGCGAAGGAGATCTGCTCGTACGCGGGAACGTTCGCGAACCCGGGGTGGCTGATGCGCGACACCAGGCCGGTGGCGGAGAAGCGGTCCGACTGGTAGTCGACCAGCATGCCGTGGTAGGCGGACTTGCGAAAGGTCATCGGCGTCAGGGTGACCGGGATGTTGGCGCCGATGGTGACCCGCATCTGGTGCCGGCCCTTGCGGTCGGAAACGATGTTGAGGCCGGACAGCGGCCATTGGGGCGGCAGGATGCGGCTTCCCTCCGCTTCCCTCGGCCGCTCCTCCGTCCAGTCGTAGATCACCCAGCCCCGGGTCAGGTACTTGCCGAAGCGGTCGTACAGGTAGGTTCCTTCCGAGAGGATGGAGCGGTAGCGGCGGTAGGGGTCCCTCGCGTAGTTGCGCGTCTCCCAGGGCCGCCACTTGTACTCGTCGAGGAACTCCTGCGGCAGGTACCACTTCCTCACCGAGGGGTCGAGGTGCTCGGCGACGACCGTCGCTCCGAAGGGGCGGAACTCCACCTCCCCCGCGGTGCGCTGCCCGAGCCGGTTGCCGTAGTCCGGCCGCGCCGCGGCGCTACCCGCGCAGACCGCCAGCAGCAGCGCCCCGGAGAGGAGTCGCCGGGGTTGCCGACGCTCAGTAGTTCCCATCTGCGGCGCGACCCGATACATGAAACGGCGAGTCTTCATGCGCGATTCTCCGCGGCGCGAGTCTCTTAATAGACGACCCGCAGGGGGCCGACCTCGGCAAAGCGTTCGCCGGAGACATCGGTTGTCGTCACGCGGTAGAGGTAGATGCCGGGGGGCGCCGGGGTGCCGTCGTCGAGGCGGCCGTCCCACCGGCGCCGGTACCTGCCGATCCCCTCCTCGCCGGAATGCAGCAGGCGCACGCGCCGGCCGGCGAGGTCCCGTATCTCCACCTCCACGGAGACGGGCCGGGTTACTTCGACGAGGTCGTAGGCGATCTCCACCCCGTCGTTGACCCCGTCCCCGTTCGGGGTGAACGCCGCGGGCTCGGCGCGCGCCTCGAGGGCGGACTCGACGGCGATCGAGGTCTCGATCCACACCCGGTCCCCGAGCGCCTCGTCGATGGCGTCCCCGGAAAGCACCGGCTGCGGCACGTCGTGCGGGCGCTCGCTGTCGGCGATCTGCCCCATGAAGGCGCCCCCGAAGCGCAGCACCCGGGCGTCGAACAGGACCTCGACGATGGCGTCGGAGTACGCGAGCCCGGCCACCCGCGGGATGCTTAGAACGGCGCGCCGGTCTTCGAGCTCCAGGACATGGAACGGCACCCCGGCGCCGTCGATCAGCACCGCCTGCACGGCGTCGATGCGCGCCGCCACCGCCCGCATCTCGACGAGGTCGAACCCGGGGTCGCCTTCGTGGATCCGCGGCCTGAGGGCGTAGGTGAAGCGGGTCGGGGAGCCGGCTTTCACCCGGATCGGGTCGAGCTCGCCCACGACGCGGGTGACCGCCGCCGCCGAAGCGCGGAACTCGAGGAACTCGAGCCGGGTCCCCTCCTCGCCGGAGGAGACGAACTCGAGACTGAACTGGAAGCTGCGGCGGGGGACCGGGAAGACCGGGGGCGGGGCCCCCCCGTTCACCAGGTTGAAGCGGGACGTCCACGGGTTCCAGCTGTCGTAGTTGTAGGTCGGCTCGGCCTGCAGCCTCCCGGGAAGCTCTTCGTACTCCTCCGGGGTCACCTCGACCTTGTGGTCCCCCATGCCGGTGTATTTCCAGTAGCGGAACAGCTGCGAGCTGCCGCCGTTCCGGGTGCGCACATAGAGGAGGGATTCCGGTTCCTGTTTCAGGGACCAGCGCATCTCCCCCCATACCGCCGGCTTCCCGAAGTCGAGGATGTTGCCGGTGTAGGCAGCCTTGCCCGCCACCCCCCGCGCGAATATCTGGATCTCGCCGATACTCCAGGGCCGGGCGTGGTCGCTCACGGCGATCTGCAGCGCCGACGCCGCGGGCAGGTCGTCCGGGAACTCCAGCACCAGGCTCGGGTCCTCGTTTTCCAGCACCTCCTCCAGGAAGGGCAGGAGCACGGTCCTGTCGCTTCCGAGACGGCTTGGAGAAAGGGAGAGTCCGAAGTTCCTCACCGTCTCCAGGGGATTGTCGCTGCCTGACATCAACCGGATCCGGTTTATCAGGACCCTGTCGGCGAAGTCGATGTTGAGGACCCCCCGCCGGCCGTAGCGGCCGTCGCAGCGGCTCGCGAACGAATCCCCGCACTCGTACGGCTCGGCGATCCAGACGGTCCCCGGATCGTTGTCGAACAGGAGCTCGAGCGACGGATCTCTCTTCCAGACCAGGGCCGCGACGTTCCTTCCCGGGTCGAGCTTCCGGGGCCCGATGACTCCTTTCTCCATCCGGATGCCCGCATGCTCCCCGCCGCTCTCGACGCTGATCTCCCCCCAGTCCATCCGCAGGAACTCCACGTCGTCACGGGCGCTTTCCAGGGGCGGAGGCAGGTCCTCGCCGCCGAAGCGGTAGATCGTCACCGCGGGGGAGCTTTCGGGCAGGAGGCCGAGGGACAGGACCAGCACCCACCGTTGTCCGAGCGGAATCCCCATCAGTAGGCCACCCGCAGGATCCGGGTCAGGGAGGTCTGCTGCGCCCGCTCCGAGTAGGCCGCCAGCTCGACCCGGGCCAGGTAGGTCCCGGGGGGAATGAGCCCGCCCTTCATTCCCTCCCCCCGCCACTCGAGGGCGTAGCGGCCGCGCGGGTCGGCGCGCTCGTCCCGGGCCCGGTACACCAGCCGGCCCCCGAGGTCGTAGATCGACAGCTCGACCGCCGCCTCCGAGTGCAGCCGGTTGACGCTGAAGCGGAAGAGCGCCGCATCGTTGATCCCGTCCCCGTTCGGCGTCACCACCGAAGGCTCGACCCGCAGCGCGGTCAGGGCGGCGTTGTCTCCCAGGGCGACGACGACGTTGGACTCGCTCGGCGCGTCCTCCGCGGCGTTGCCGATCTCCACCCTCTGCCAGGTGCCCGCCGCCCCGGTCGCCTTCACCCCCGCCTCGAAAGCGGCCGAGTGGCCGTATATCGTCGGCCGGAGGCGCACTTCGACCAGCTCGACCCCGTGCCGGATCGGGGACGGCAGCCGGAACCGCAGGGTGTCGGCTCCCGAGGCGGTGATCTCCAGGTCTTCCGGCAGCCAGCGCTCCGTCTCCTCCTTCGCGAAATCTTCCAACGTCCCCGAGCGCACTTCGACCAGCTCCATCGTCGTCGGCGCCGTCGCCGTGATGCGGAACTGGTCGAAGCTCTGGTCGCTCCGGGTGAACCGGGGCCGGATGAAGAAGGAGCGCTCCTCCGGTTCCCCGATGCGCTCGACGAAGCGGGGCCAGACCTCGCCGATCAACTCCTCGGCATACAGGTCGGTCAGGTTCACCCGGATGGCGTGCAGGGACGCGGGAGGGCCGTACTTGCTGACCGTGTCCGCCATGACCCGGGCGCGGATCTGCAGGTACTTCCGCAGCGGCGACTTGACCTCCTCCCCCGGTTCCAGGTAGGGACGGGTCCACGGGCTCCAGTCACTGTCCGGCACCATGCGCGAGACGATCTCTCCCTGTTTCGGCCGCGGCAGCTTCCTCCGGTAGCGATCGGCAGTCACCTCGATGCCGTTGTTGTCGTAGTAGGTCAGCTGCTCGCGCAGCCGGTCGCCGGTCCGGGTGGCGATCTCGACCCAGGTGCCCACCGGGGTATCCGCCTCCCACTCGATGGAGACGAAGCTCTGGTGCCGGCGCATCCCGATCGGTTCGGAGATCAGCGCCACCTCGGCTACGTATCCCTCCCCGTAGACCATCACCTCGAGAAGGGTGCCGCCCCCCGAGCTGATGCGAGAGCGCAGGTAGCGGATCCGTGTGGGCTCGATGCGGAAGACCCTGGACAGTTGCTCGTCGAAGTATCGCCCGAAGCGTTCTCCAGCCACTACCTCGGTCCACTCGACGGAGCCGTCCGGGGCGAGGGCCCCGTCGGAGATCTGCAGATCCCTGACCGACATTTCGTGGGTCCAGAACTCCACCGCGTCCACCCAGAACCGGGTGCCGAGGTCTTCGAAGAAATAGCTGTCCCCGCTGGTACTGACGTTCGGACCGGTCGAATAGTCGGCGTCGGTCACCACGTTGGCGAGGGTGTATTTCTTTCCCCCGGACTCCCCCAGGTTGGTGCCGATCCACAGCTGCGTCCGCCCTCCCTGCTGGCCGCGGCCGTAGTTGAGGTTGTCCCCCGGGGCCCAGACTTCCACTTCCGCCAGGCGCGGACGCTCGCGCTGATAGTACCGGATCCGCCCCTGCCGCTCCGGCGGCAGGGCCTCGTAACTCTCCCGCGTCGTCAGGGTCTGCCGGCTGCCCCCCTTGCGGTAGTACTCCACCGCGCCCCTCGAGTCCGCGGGCAGGGCCTCGTACGTGTCGGGGGCGACCTCCCGCAGGCGGTCGGCGGCGCTGTCGGTTACCAGGATATGGAGGACGTCCAGCGCCTCCCCCGTGAATTCCTCGTTGAAGGTCGCTACCTTCCGCTCGATCTCGAACATCCGCCGGGTCCGGTTCGGCCTGTCGGTCTCGAACAGGTACCAGAACCTCGCGACGTCCCTTCCGAGCAGGTACCTGGCGCTTCCCTCGGGCGGGGGATACCGCCATCCGAGGACGTCGAACTGCAGGAAGGGCTCCCCGGCGTCCTCCTCGACGAAGCGCAGCACGATCTTCTCGACGGCCACGAGACGGCCCAGGCGGAGCTGGACCCACCAGTCCCCAGGGGGCCGGTCGAGATCCGGCTCCCACCAGGTGGCGGGATCGCCGTCGATCAGGTGGTGGGCGAGGTGCTCGTTGGAGCCGGCCGATACACCCCCCCGGACCTTCACATCGTACCGGGGGGCCTCCAGGGCGGCGTTGACCGGCTTGCGCAGGAAACGGGGGGAGACCGATCCGTCGGGGGTGATCCAGGAGATGCCGGCATTGACGTCCCAGGCTTCCCAGTGCTCCCGGGTCTCGGCGACGATCTGGTTGGCGCGGAAGCTGTAGCCCTGATCTGAGAAGAGGGGAATCGCCGCCAGACAGAGGAGGGCCAGCGCCGTCAGCCAGGGTGCCGCGGCGTTACCCGTCGGGCTTGCCTTCGCCGCTGATCGATCCATCGCCGGTCCTGCCTGGATGGCCGTGGTTCCGGTTGGCCAACCTTCGTCAGGCTGGAGCTCCGGCACCCGCAACGGCCATCGCGAGATGGGATCGCACGGACAGACGTTCGGCCCCCACCAGGGCCGGTGACGCCGGTGGGGGGGCGGTCAGTAGGCCACGTTCAACAGCCCGAGCCTTACCGCCTCCCGGTCCCGGTCGGTGTCGACCTCGATCCGGTACAGGTAGATCCCGGGGGGCACCACCTCGCCGGCGTCGTCCCTGCCGTCCCACTCGCGCTCGTAGTTGCCCACCAGGTCGCGGCCCGCGTACACCTGCCGCACCACCCGCCCCGAGAGATCGCGTATCTCGACGCTGACCTCGGCGTCGCCGATGATCTCGAGCAGGTCGTAGGAAATCCTGGCCAGGTCGTTGACGCGGTCGTCGTTCGGAGTGATGGCGGCGGGAAAGACCTCGGTCTGCAGCAGCAGCTCGGCGTCGGCGGAGGTCGAGACCGAAAGGGTGTTTCCCTCGACGAGGTTGTTGGCGTCTCCCGGGGCGACCTTCTGGCGCACCGCCAGCGGCTGCGTCGAGTCGAACACCCGCGCCTCGAACGCCGCCCCCGACCTCAGCACCCTGGCATCGAAGTCGATCTCGACCGGGGTGCCGCTGTCGGCGGCCACCAGCCTGGTGTCGGCGAAGGTCAGCTCGAACCGGTTGGCGGGAAAGCCGGACAGTTCGACGCCGTTCTCGTCGAGCGGCCTGACCTCGAAGGGCCAGTCGATCTCTCCTATGCGCAGGGAGCGCACGCCGTTGACGATCGACGACGTCGAGACCTCGAGGCCGTCGAAACCGGAAGCGCCGGCCTCGAGGAACGGCTGCAGGTAGTAGGTGAAAGCCGTCGGCTCGGCGATCTGCGCCCGGGTCGGGGAGATCTCGCCGATCAGCCCGGAAGCGAGCGGCTCCGACACGCGGAACTCGAGAAAATCGAGCTCGCCCCCCGCCTCGCTGGAGGGGATCACGTCGACCTTGAACTGGAAGAACCGCCGCGGGCCGAGGCTGACCACCGGGGTCCCGGTGCTGTCGGCGAAGTCGTACGGCGCCGACCAGAATGTCCAGTTGTCCCGGTCGTAGGTGGTGCCGGCCCTCTCCCCGAGCTTCAGGCGCTTGTAGGTCTTGGCGTCCTCAACCGGGATCTTCTCGCCGCGGCCGGTATACTGCCAGTAGAGGTTCTGGTCGGCGGTGTTGCCGCTGCGGGTGTGGATGCGCACTTCGGCGCCGGGATCCTCGCTGCCCGACCACTTCAGGTCGCCCCAGGCCATCGTCCGGTCGAACTCGATCACGTCGGAGACGTAGGAGGACGACTCGACGTAGCCGCGCGCGTACACCTCGATTTCGTAGACCGCCCACTCCCTGTTGTGCTCGGCGGCCTGGACGTTGATGAAATCGATCCGGTCGTGGGGCGGGAACTCGATGTCGAGGAACTCGCTGCGGTTGCCGCGGATCTCCGCCATCTCGTTGAAGACCTGCCGCGTCGAGGCGATGCCGTAGGTCGAGCTGGCGACCCGCCCCGAGGCGGCCGAGACACGGAAGTTGGTCATGATCGCCGCTTCGTCCCCGAGGCCGGAGATGATCCTGACCTTGTCGATGTAGAAGAATCCCCCCAGCCCGAAGGTCCAGCGGTCGATCCCCTTGTAATCGCCTGTACAGCGGCCGCTGGCGACCTGGCGGGCGTCGAAACTGGCGCACAGGTACTGCTCGGGGTACCACGCCGTGGTCAGGTCCCCGTCGACGGCGGCTGACTGTTCGTCCTTCCGGGTCGACTCGCGCACCCCCTCGCCCCTGTCGGCGGCGGTCAGGGCGATGTTTTCGTCGACGCCGTAGTACTGCGCCCTGATGGTGCCGTTGTCGAGATCGACCTGGAAGAGGCTCCCTCCGGCATCGGGGTCCACCGGATCGAGCCAGCTCCGCTGGATGAACTCGACCCCTTCCTGCCCCGCTTCCTCCGGCGCCGGCAGGTCCCCCCCGCCGAAGCGGTAGATGGTCAGCGCCCACAGGTCGCCGCACAGAGCCGCGGCGAGAAGGGTCCCCAGGACGGCGGGCATGGCCGTTCGCGGCAGCCGCACCCGGCGCCCTCTGGTTCGCGAAGCTCTCGACGAGGAATTCATGATTCAGCCTCCACGGATCGTGCCGTGTAATTCACCTGACCGCGGCCGCTGCATTCCCGCCCCCCTGCGGGGCAAATCGAGTAAACAGCAACCCTCCTGGCGGATGGCGGCCACCTTCCCTAAAAGATAGCGCCGGAAAAGTCCTTCACCTACAGCCGTTCCATAAACCGAATCGACTGCCGGCGGTCGCTCACGCCGCATGCCGCTCCCCTGCCCGCATGGACAGGAGGGGTTTCAGCCCCCCCTGAGAAAATCGTCCACCTCCCTGGCCAGCCGCTCCGCCAGGGCGGCTGCCGCCTGCTCGATGTTCCCCTCCTCACCCGGCCGGATGGGCAGGGAAATCCCGTAGCTCCCCTCCTGGAAGACCCGGCTGTCGGTCTCGACGTCGATCAAATTCACCTCGGTAACGAAAAACGAGATCATCCACTCCCCCGGCTGGGACGGATCTCCTGTCTCGGCCGGATTCGCCAGACCGTAGCTGTAGCGGACCCGAAGGCGGTAATCCGGCTGCAGCTGTTTCCCTGCCGAACCGACCGCCCACTTCACCCGTGCCGACCCGGGAAGCGCTTCGATCAAGGCCGCTTTCACCGCGGCGTACAGCTCATCCGACTCGTCGAGGACCGCCTGCGGGGTGTCGACTCCGAAGAACATGTAGAAGTTGTTGTCCGGCTTTCCGAGAAGGCGGACTTTCAGCGCCTCCAGCCGGTCCCCGCGGTCCTCGCGGGGGCTGTCCCGGTGCAGGAGGAACGGCCTGGCTTCGACCAGGATCCCCACCTTGCTGTCCCCCGCCCGGGCCCGGGCGGAACGGCGCGAGGGTTCGCCGACGATCCTCATCAGCAGCGCCTGCCCGTCGTAGGCGAGCCTCGACCTGCGGCTCGCCTTGTTGACGACGGCGGTCAGCGACTTGCTCTTGTCCTCCTCGACGAGCTTGCGCGACTCCTTGAGGAGGTGCTTGAGGAATTCGGACGCCTCCCTTTCCGTCACTTCTTGCGGCCGCAGGGCAAGCAGCCCTTTCCAGGCCGGGCTTTTTCGGTTGCGCCGCGCCTCGAGGCTGTCGGTCAGGGCCAGCAGCCTGCTCCGCACCTCCGCCTCCTCCATGCCGGTCAGGGCGCTCAGCTCCGACAGGAAGTCGGCGGACCTTCCCATTTTCGGAGCGTTGAGCCGGGCGTGCCCGAGGGCGAGGAGCTGCGTTTCGAAGCTCTCCGCGGCGGCGGTTGCCGAGGTGGTCAGAAGAACAGCCAGTGCGAGGCAACGGATCGGTGCTGTCATCGTCAGGCGTCCTTTCGGTTCCCCGTGAAGTCGGTCTGGGGCTCCTCGTCGTAGCGGGCGCATATCGAACCGTTCCCGCCGGAAATCGATGCGATGTCGTTGAATATCAGGTCCCGCTCCTGCGAAGTCACCACCGGGAAGAGGTAGTTCCGGTTGACGTGTTTCATCCCCCCTCCTTCTTGCGCCCTCCTCCTGGCGAACTCGACGTGCCGGTGAAGCCGCTCCCGGGTGTATTCGTTGGCGAACTCCGCCAGGGAACCGAGCATGTTCCCGGCGACCGCGAGAAGCTGACCGTCGATCTCGACGGCGATCGAGCTCCTCCCGGCCGCCATCGCCGCGGCCGCGGTCATGCCGGTGCCGGAAAAAGGGTCGAGCACCACGTCCCCCTTGATCGAATGCATGCAGACGAGCCGGTAGGCCAGCTCGAACGGAAAGGCGGCGCTGCGCTCCCGCGAGGCCGGATCGACCAGCTTCTGCCCGGCTCCCCTGAGGTCGAACCAGACGTCGGAGAACCAGGAGTTCCTCTCCTCCCAGAAATAGGCGCTCTGCCGCCGCAGGGCCTTCTCCCCGGGCTGGCTGAACCGGCGGCGCTTCCCCTTCCTGGCGATAAGGATGTACTCGTGCTCGTAGGTGACGTAGGCGCCGGCCGGCAGCGTCCCGGACCCCATGAACTTGGCCGGCGAGTTGGTCGGCTTGCGCCACAGGATGTCGGGCAGCGTGACCAAACCGAGCTGCGACAGGGCGGCGATCACCCGGGAGTGGTTCGAGTAGAGGCGGAACTCGCCGCCCAGGGTGCGCGTGGCGTCGCCGATGTTGATGCAGGCGATCCCCCCGGGCCGCAGCGCGCGGTGGACCTCGCGCCAGGCGGAGTCGAGGTGGCGGTGCATCAGGGCGAAGGCGCGGTCCCCGTCGGCGGCGGCCAGCGCCTCGTCGACGCCGGGCACCCGTTCCCTGAAGAGGCTGTCCCACATTTCGATCAGGGGATACGGCGGCGAGGTGACCACGAGGTCGACCGATCCGTCGCCCACCCCGGCCATGCAGGTGGCGTCGCCGTGAATCAGCCTGGCCGTGGTCTTCACGGCCTCCGCTCCCCGGGAAGAAGGAAGACGACAGACAGGATTTTCTCCCGTCTCTCTGCTCTTGACGGACCCCTGTCCATACCTTTTTTCAATCCGATGTGCGCCTCTTCGCGCAAAGATAGCCATCCCCCAGGAGGACTACCATGACACTGAGAATCAACGACGAAGCCCCCGATTTCACCGCCCAGACCACGGAAGGCACCATCAACTTCCACGAGTGGATCGGCGACGGCTGGGCAATCCTGTTCTCCCATCCCAAGGACTTCACCCCGGTCTGCACCACCGAGCTGGGGACCATGGCCGGCCTCAAGCCGGAGTTCGAGAAGCGGAACTGCAAGGTGCTCGGGATAAGCGTCGACGGCGTCAGCGACCATCACGCGTGGTCGAAGGACATCGAGGCGTCGCAGGGCCACGCGATCAACTACCCGCTCGTCGGAGACCCGGAGTTGAAGGTCGTCAAGTCCTACGACATGCTGCCCGCCGACGCCGGCGACACCTCCGAGGGGCGCACGCCGATGGACAACGCCACCGCCAGGTCGGTGTTCGTCATCGGCCCCGACAAGAAGATCAAGGCGACGATCACCTACCCGATGAGCACGGGGCGCAACTTCGACGAGGTCCTGCGCCTGCTCGACTCCTGCCAGCTGACCGCGACCAAGAAGGTCGCGACCCCGGCCAACTGGCAGCGGGGAGGGGACGTGATCATCGTGCCGGCGGTGTCGGACGAGGAGGCGAAGGAGACCTATCCCGACGGCTGGGAGACCCCGCTTCCCTACATCCGCGTCGTTCCCCAGCCGTAGCGCCGGGAGGGATTCCGCGCCGGCCCGGACGTCGAGCAGCCCGACCCGGCGCCTGCGTAATCACCGGGTCTGAACAGACAGCCGCGTCTCTCGAGGGTGCCGCTCTTGTAGAGCGAGCCCGCGGGGGGCGCGGCTTTTTCGTGCACCCAGGAACCTGGTGCCGGCGACGGTAATTCAGCGTACGAGGGGCGGATGCACCCGGCTCGCAAGCGCCTGCGAGTCCTGCCGGACGAGCACGGCGAGCGAAGGGCAACCCGGCCGGCCGCGACCCGGCGGCGAGCGAAATGACGCCGGATCGCCCGTCCGGACACTAGCTGCCGGTCGAGCGGTAGCGCCTGACCCCGAACCCCCAGACCCGCAGGCAGACGAGCAGGAACAGCGGGCCCGCGGCCGGCGCCAGCCAGCGCAACGCCCCGGAGCCGTCGTCGATCTCGAGAAGCCCAAGCACCGGGTAGTAGCTGACGCAGGCGAGGGGCACGACGCCGGTGAAGAAGCGGCGGAACCACTCGCGGTAGATCGACAGCGGATACTGGGCGGCGAACACGCCGCCGTTGGTCAGCGCGTTCATCAACTCCAGCCCCTCGATGGTCCAGAAGCAGAGCGTCGCCTGAAGGATCACGATGCCGCTGAACAGGCAGACGCCTCCGGCGACCGCCGCGGCGAGGAGCAGCACCTTCTGCGGGGGCCAGGCGAGCTGCAGCTCCGCCGCCGCCCAGGCCAGCACCATCGCTCCCTGCAGCAGGCGGCCGGCCCGGCGCAGCTGGAACTCGTGGCCGATCAGCTGCAGCACGGTCCCGCGCGGGCGCAGCAGGACGCGGTCGAACTCGCCGCTCCTCACCAGCCGGTCGAAGCGGTCGAAGCCGCGCACCACCGCCTCGGAGAGGGCGAACGACAGGTTGACGACGCCGTAGAAGAGCCCGACCTCCCACAGCGACCAGCCGCGCAGCTGGCCGAAGCGGTCGAACATCATCCACACCGCGGCCAACTCCAGGGCGGTGGTGAAGAAGTGGCCGGAGGCCATCATCGCGAAGGAGGCCCGGTACTGCATCTGGCCGCGCAGCGAAACCGCGAGATAGCGGCCGTAGAGCGACAGCGTGTCCGCGAGCGGGAGGACGAGGTCGATGCAGGGGCGGGTGCGCCGGCGTTCTTCGGATATGCTCGTGCCGCTGCCGATCCGCGGGGTGGCTCCGGGCAAGAGCTCAGCCTCCCTGCAGGACGAGCCGCCGGGTGCCGCGGGCCAGGGCCCGGCGCCCCGCGACCACCAGGACCGCCGTCCACGCGAGCTGGTGCAGGAACAGCGGCAGGCACTCCTCCGCCGGAACCCGTCCCAGGTACAGGCGGAACGGGATGTCGATCAGCCCGCGGAAAGGCAGCAGCGCGAAGAGCCGCTCCGCCCGGTCCGGCATCAGGGGCAGCGGCAGGTACTGCCCGGAGAAGAAGCCGGCGATGCCCGGGATGATGTAGAGGATCCCCTCCCCCGAGATCGTCCACATCAGGGTGATCGCCATCAGGGTGGTGATGGCGCTCGACAGCAGCAGGGCGCAGAGCGTCGACGCCGCCCAGGCGAGGCCGGCGGCCGCGGAAGGGGGCGGCTCGAGCCCGAGGAACAGCCCGGCGACCGCGAATATGGGCAGCGACCGCAGCAGCGTCGGGGCGGCGCGGCGGGCGACCGAGCGGACGAACCACATGTTGTAGAGGTCGGCCGGCCGCAACAGCTCGTACGCGACTCCCCCGGTGCGGATGCGCTCCCGGATCTCCGGGTCGATGCTCCACGGCATGAGCCCCAGCATCGCCTGGCCGAGCCAGGTGTAGGTGATTACCTCGCGAAGGGTCATCGGCATCGGGCCGGCGGCCGAGGCGTAGAATGCCTCGTAGACCATGACGATCACCAACCCGAAGAACAGCTGCGTCCCCATGCCGGCCAGGGCCGCGGCCCGGTACTGCAGCAGGGTCCTGAACTGGGCGCTGAGCAGGGCCCCGCAGGCGCTCACATTCCCTCCTGCCCGTAGAGCTCGGCGACGATCTCCTCTATGGGCGGGTTCCCGACGAACAGGTCGCGAACCCCGTGGTTGGCGGCTATGCGGCTGATCAGCTCCGCGGTCGCGGTGCGGGCGGGGTCGTACCCCAGGTGCCAGCGGCGCCCCTCGCGGCGCACCACCCGGGCCTCCCTTTCCCCGATGGAGTCGCACCCGTCCTCGAGGTCGACGACGAGACGGCGCTCCGGGGAGACCCGCGACCGCAGCCCCGCCACCGTTCCGTCCATGAGGATGCGGCCGCGGCCGATCACCATCACCCGGGAGCACAGCGCCTCGACGTCGTCCATGTCGTGGGTGGTCAGGATCACCGTGGTGCCGCGCTCGCGGTTCAGGCGCCTGACGAAGCCGCGCACGGCGAGCTTGGAGACCGCGTCGAGGCCGATGGTCGGCTCGTCGAGGAACAGCAGCGCCGGGTCGTGCAGGAGCGCCGCGGCGAGGTCGCAGCGCATCCGCTGCCCGAGGCTCAGCTGTCGTACCGGCACGTCGAGAAGCGGTCCGATCTCGAGCACTCCCACCAGCTCTTCGAGGCGGCGCCGGTACGCCCCGGCCTCCACCTTGTAGATATGCCGGAGCAGGTCGAACGACTCGACGACGGGGAGGTCCCACCAGAGCTGGGTGCGCTGCCCGAACACCACGCCGATGCCGGCGACGTGGGCGCTGCGCTCGCGCCACGGCACCCTGCCGGCGATCTCGCAGCGCCCGCTGTCGGGGACGACGATGCCGGACAGCAGCTTCACCGTCGTCGACTTGCCTGCCCCGTTCGGTCCGATACAGCCCACCAGCTCCCCCGCTTCGAGGGCGAAGGAGACCCCGTCGAGGGCCCGCACGGTGCGGTGCCGCCTGCGGGCGATGCCGCGGACCGCCCCCCACAGTCCGGCCCGCCGTTCCGCGACGCGGTAGGTCTTGACCAGGTCCTCGGCGACGACGAGAGGCACCGCCCCGGACCTCACTCCCCCGCGGATCTCGAAGCGCCCCGCCCCGCCCGGCGGTTCCGCCGCCTCGCAGCGGGGGTGAGGATCCCGTAGGTCCGGCACAGCCGGGAGAAGCTCTGGGGCGCGATCCCGAGCGCCGTTCCCGCATCCTTGCTCGTGCGGTAGATCCTCGCTGCCAGCTCGATCCGCTCACGCTCGACCTTGACCATGAACTATTGCCTCCCTTGTTTGAGGTTCGCTATAGCGAACTGATATGAAAATAGTACGCTATCAATGACGCATCGGCAATGGTTCTTTTCCGCGGACCGGAATCGATTTTCGGTTTGCGATTGTTAACCTCCCGGCAGTACCCTTCTTCCCATACCGGCGGCGGACCGGGTTTTGCCGCCGCTGACATCCCGCCGGAGACGGCAACATGGACATCGGTGAAAACATCAAGAATTACAGACAGTTACGCAGTCTGACCCTGCCCGAGCTCGCCTCCCGGGCCGGGGTTTCCAAGGCCTTTCTGTGGGAGATCGAAAGCGGCAACAGCAAGCGGCCGGGAGCCGAGACCCTGTGGAAGATCGCCGACGCCCTCGGGGTGACGATCGCCGATCTGATGGGCAAGGAGCGCTCCGGTAACCCCGCGACCTCGATTCAGCCGGAGGTGAACGAGGGATTGCGCGCCTTCATCAACGAGCGCAAGCGGCTCGGCTCCCCCCTGGAACCGGAGGAGATCGAGTCGCTGTCCGTGGTGCAGCTCAAGGGCGGAAGACCGGCCACCAAGGAGCAGTGGGCCCTGGTCTACGGGATTCTCAAGGAGACCACCGGGGGCCGCCATGGCTGAGACGCCGGGGCGGGCGACTGCCCTCGGGGCGGGCCCCGGAGCCCCGGGGCGGGAACAGGCGGAGGAGCGGGCCGCCCTCGACATGGTCCGCGCCAGGGCGCGCGCCGCCCTGGCCGAGGCGGAGGATCTGCTGCGCCGCGTCGATCCGGACTGGTCGCCGCCGCCGTACGACCCGCTGCTGGTGGCCCAGGCCCTGGGGATCCGTTGCGTCAGGATGGACACCCCGTCCGCCTCCCCCCACCCGGCACTGCTCTGCCGGTCCCGGGACAGGCCGACGATCCTCTACCGGGACGGCGGGGACGCGCGCACCCGTTTCAACCTCTTCCACGAAATCGCCCACACCCTGTTTCCCGATTTCCGGGAGAATCCCCTGTTGAGCCGCCGCAGGCCCCGGCTGTTCGAGCCGGACGGTCGGCTGGAGAGACTGTGCGACGCCGCCGCCCTCGAATTCCTGATGCCGGCCGACCTCTTCGAGGCCGATCTCGTCGAGGGCGGCTTCGGCGCCGAAAGGGTGGCCGACCTGTGCGCCCGCTACGGGGTCTGGCCCGAGGAGGTCTGCCTGCGCATGGTCGCCAGCGACCTCGAGTGCTGCGGGCTGGCCCGTTTCGAGTGCGCCCCCGGCCCGCGGCGGCGGCAACCCCTGCAGCAGGAACGGACCCTGGGGATGCGGTATTTCGTCGCCTCGGCTTCCTTCCAGGACCGCGGGCTGGCCGTTTCGCGGCGGCTCGACCTCGACCGCGGCCATCCCCTCCACGTCGCGGCGCGCTCGAAGAAACCGGCAACCGCGGAGCTGCTTGTCCCCCTGCTGACCGGGGACCTGCACCCGTTCCTGGTCGAAGCCCTTCCGCTGCCCGGCCGGCGGCGGCACGGGTACAGTCCCGTGGCCGGGTTCTTCTACCCCCGCTGAATCAGTACCGGCCGGCCGCATCTCCTGTCCTACTTGACGCAATACATTGCGTCATGGAGTTTCCTGTCGATGGAGGGAATCAGGAACAGGAGAGAGAGCCGGGGCATGTCGCAGCGCCGGCTCGCCATGCAGGCTGGCGTGAGCTTCCGGTCCCTGCAGATGATCGAAGCAGGCCAGACCGATCCGCGGCTGTCGAGCCTGGTCAAGATCGCCTCTGCCCTGGGAACCCCGGCCCCGGTCGTCCAGGCCGGACTGGACCGTCTGATATCGGAAGATCCCGACTCCGTCATCGGGATCTCCCGGAGGATCTCCGCGGACGGGGACGCAAGCTGGAAACTCTGGCTGTTCGAGTTCGTCGATGCCTTCCGCCGGTCCCCTTCCGAGGAGCTTGTGGCCGATCCCCCGGCCGCAGAAACCAGCGATCGGATCCGCTGCCTGCTGGCCTCGACGGTCGAAGCGCTGTGCGCGGAACACCGCCTTCCGGCGCCGTGGTGGTGCGCTGGGGCCGGTATCCTGCCGGCCCCCTGGTTCGTGGCCGGTGTCGAGAACCTCAAGGCGCTGGCCCTGGTGGAATCTCCGGCCCGCTTCCGCAGGCGGAACATCTTCGTGCTCGCCGACTTCCTCGCGAGGGCGTGACCGTGCTCACCGTCGAGCGCATCGGGGAGCTCTTCGCCGCCCTCGACGAGGAGCTGGCCAAGAGGGACGTCGTCGGAGAGGTGGGGATCTGCGGGGGAGCGGTGATGTGCCTGGTCTTTCAGGCCCGGCGCGCCACGAAGGACGTCGACGCGATCTTCGAGCCCGCCGAGGAGATCAGGACTGCGGCCAAGGTTGTCGCCGCACGCCATGGGGTTCCCGAGGACTGGTTGAACGACGCGGCAAAAGCCTTCTTCCATGCCGACCCCCCGCGGCAAAACCTGTTGGACCTGCCGAACCTGCGCGTGTGGGCTCCGACCGCCGGATACATGCTGGCGATGAAATGCATCGCCGCCCGCTTCGACGGCCACGACCTGGATGACGTGAAGTTCCTGGTCGAGTATTTGCACCTGCGGAAGCCGGACGACGTGTTCGGCATCGTCGAGAGGTTTTATCCGAAACGGATGATCCCGCCGAAGACGCAATTCCTCGTCGAGGAACTGCTTCCCCAACAGAAGGATTCGTGAGCTGCTTTCACACGGCGTCGGGCTTTGCCCGGGCGTGGTGAAACTTTCCCCCGGACCGCCAGTCCTGGTCGCACGTCGGGGTGATGCCGTCCTGAAGCCGAAATCCCCGCAGCCCACCGTATCGACAAGGAGGCCGACATCAACGACTGCGACGCCATAATCCTCGGCGGCGGGCACAACGGGCTGGTCGCCTCCGGCTACCTCGCCGGCGCCGGCCTCGACGTCCTGCTTCTCGAGCGGCGCCACCTGCTCGGCGGAGCCTGCGTCACCGAGGAGCTTTTCCCGGGATACCGGTTCTCCGCCTGCTCCTACATCTGCTACCTGCTGCAGGACCGGGTGATCGACGACCTCGAGCTCCGCGCCCACGGCTTCGACGTCTACCCGGCCGACCCCTCCCGGTTCTCCCCCTTCCCCGACGGCAGCCGCGTGCTGATCTGGGAGGACCTCGAGCGCACCCGGGAGGAGATCGCCCGCGTCTCCCGGCGCGACGCCGAGCGCTTCCCGGAGTGGCTCGCCTTCTGGCGCCGGGCCGCATCGATCATCCACCCCTACTACCTCGGGGAGCCGCCGACCCTCGACGCCATCCGCGCCGGGTTGCCGGTCGAGGACCGCTCCTTCTTCGAGCGCCTCCTGACGGTCAGCATGGGGGAGCTGCTGTGCGAGTTCTTCGAGTCCGAGCAGATGCGCGGGACCTACAGCCAGGCCCAGGACGTCGGCGACCTCGACGCCCCCGGCGGCGCCTGGTGCTACGCCCACATCAGGACCTCGGCCCTCAACCGGCCGGAGAACGTCGGCCTCGTGCGCGGCGGCATGGGGGGCATCACCCGGGCGATGGCGGGCTCGGCCCGCAGCCGGGGGGCGATCCTGAAGACAGGGGCCGAGGTCGACCGCATCCTGGTCGCCGGCGGCCGCGCCCGCGGGGTGGTCCTGCGGGACGGCAGCGAGTACCGCAGCCGCGTCGTCCTGTCGAACGCCGACCCGAAGCGCACCTTTCTCGGGCTCGTGCCCGAGGGCGGGATCGACGCCGGTTTCCTCGACCGCGTCAGCCGCCTGAAGACCCGGGCGGCCTACCTCAAGTTCCACGCCGCGCTCAGCGGCCTGCCCGACTTTTCCGCGCACCTCGGCGACGGCTTCGACCCCCGCTGCCTCGCCGAGATCAAGATCTGTCCGTCGATGGACTACTACCGGAGCAGCTGGAACGACGCCTGCCGGGGGCAGCCGTCGCGCAGCCCGGTGATGGAGGTGCAGATACCGTCGGTCTACGACCCGACCGTGGCGCCCCCGGGGCACCACGTGATGTCGGTGTGGGTCAGCTACGCCCCGGTGAGGTTGGCCGAGGGCACGTGGGACGAGCGGCGGCAGGAGGTGGGGGAGCAGCTGATCGACGCCCTGCGCCGGTACGCCCCCAACCTGCGCGACATCCTCGTCGACTGGTCGCTGTTCACGCCGGTCGATCTCGAGCGCCGCGTCGGCCTGACCGACGGCAACATCCGCCACCTCGACATCGTGCCGGAGCAGTTCTTCGCCGAGCGGCCGCTGGCCGGGTGGGCCGATTACCGCACCCCGCTTCCGGGGCTCTACCTGTGCGGGGCCGGGACCCATCCGGGGGGAGAGGTCACCGGAGCCCCGGGGCACAACGCCGCGGCGGCGGTTCTGCGGGATCTGGAGGACTGAGCGAGGACAGGGCAGGATTTCCGATCCCCCGGCCCATCTGCCGGGCTGCCCGGTGGGCGCCAACGGACACTCCCGCCTTGCCATTCAGGAGACGCGAAAGGGTACCTCGCTCGCATCCCAGGCGTGCCGCCGTTTCGGGGACCCAGGCGCGACTGCGCTCCCTATCGCATCTCAATCCTCGCGGATGCGGATGGTGCCGTCGACTTCGGGATTGTCGATCCCGGTCGTCTGACCCGAGGGCCAGCGCACCTCGATCCGGGAGACCTCCTCCGCGGCACCCAGTCCGAACTCCAGAGGCAGGCTGTTGGTGGTGCCGAAGCCGCCGCCGCTGGCCACCTCTTCAACAAGCTGCCGCCCCCCTGCAAGCACGGTTACCTGCGCGCCGACGGCGCTGCGGTTCGATCGCGTTCCTTCCAGCTCGACCGCGAGCCAGTGCGATCCCCGCCCGTCGTTGCGGTAGAGGCTGTTCGGCCACAGGTCGCCCGGGTAGTGTCCGCCGATGGCGGCGTAGAGGTCGAGGTCGCCGTCGCCGTCGTAGTCGGCGAAGGTCGCTCCGTGCCCCTTGCCGAGGTTGCCGACCCCGGCCGATTCGGTGACGTCTGAAAACCGGTCCCCGCGGTTGTGGTAGAGGATGTTGGGCTCGAACCGCGGCATGACCGGGCCCCCGTTCGCCAGGTACAGGTCGACGAGGCCGTCGTAGTCGACGTCGCCGATGCCGGCCCCCATCGTGCCGAAGTTCCGGGAGATCCCGGCTTGGGGGGCGACGTCGGCGAACCGGTCCCCGCCGAGGTTCCGGTAGAGGTGGGCGCGGTTGCGCCCCACCGAGGTCCCGGCGACCTGCGACTCGACGAACTGCTCGTAGTAGCACATCGAGGAGACGAACAGATCGATGGCGCCGTCGCGGTCGAAGTCGGCGAAGAAGGCGACGTACCCCCCCTCCTCCGGCCCGGCCACCCCGGCGGTCCGGGTGATATCGGTGAAGCCTGATCCCGACTCGTTGCGGTAGAGGGTGTTCGGCCCGGCGACGTCGGCGACGTAGAGGTCGACGTCCCCGTCGCGGTCGTAGTCGCCGAACGCGGCGCCGAGCGACTTGCCCGGGTGCGCTACCCCGAACTGGTCCGCCCCGTCCTCGAAACGGCCGCCGCGGTTGAGGAAGAGCTTGTTCGGAGTGCCGCCGCCGGTGATCCCCTCGGCGACGTAGAGATCGACGCGGCCGTCGTTGTCGACGTCGGCCCAGGCGGCGGTGAAGCTGTCGTCCGGGTCGTCGACTCCGGCTTCCTGGCTGATCTCGACGAAACGGAGGTTCCCGAGGTTGCGGTAGAGGGAGTTGGGGGCCTTCCCCTCCCAGGCGTCGCGGGTCGCGTAGAGATCGAGGTCGCCGTCGTTGTCGTAGTCGACGGCGGTGGCGCTCCAGCCGCCGCGCGGATCCCCGAGGCCCGCGGCGGCGGTGACGTCGGTGAAGCCCGTCCCCGATTCGTTGCGGTAGAGGGAATGGGGGACCTGGATGCCGGTGCTGAACAGGTCGAGATCGCCGTCGCCGTCGAAATCCCCCCAGGCGTTGCCGCGGCCGCGGTCGCGTCTGGCCACCCCGAGCGCCGCGGCGACGTCGCGGAACGCCACCGGGCTCTCCTCGCCGAGATCCGCCACCTGAAGCCGGTACCCGGCCGGCAGGCCGCCCGGGTAGTCCCCGTGCAGGGCGAGCCAGGCGAGGCGCAGGTTCCACTTCATGCGCTGCGGCCGGCCCCCCTCCTTCGGGATGGAGTCGAGGGCCCTGCGGTAAGCGGCGACCGCGGCTTCGTGCTCGCCCAGCCAGTGATGAGCGGTCCCGAGCAGAAAGGCGAGATGCATCTTGCCCGGGCTCGCCGCCAGCAGCCCGCTCATCTCCTCGGCGGCCCTCCCGAAATCGCCGAGACGGAGCCGCGACGCCGCCGCCCCGGCGCGGGCCCTGGAGTCCCCCGGGTTGTTCCGCAGCACCGCCTCGTACTGCTCCAGCGCCCCCTGCGGGTCGGGAGGGGCCCGGGTCATCAGCAGGTCGGCCAGCATCATGCGGGGGCGGGCGCGGTCCGGGAAGTCCTCGACCAGTGCGGCGAGAAGCTCGCGCGCCTCGGCGCGGCGCTCGAGCAGCACCAGCACCCGGGCATGCTGCATCCGCGCCTCCGGCCGGCCTGGTTCGTTGCGTACCGCCCGCTCGAGCTCGTGCAGCGCTTCCGGGAACTTCCGCTGGCGCATCAGGATCTCGCCGAGTCCGAGCCGCGCCTCGTAGTGCGCGGTGTCGGCGCGCAGAACCTGCCGCAGGGCAACGGCCCCGGAGTCCAGCTCGCCCCGGTGGATGAGCTCCAGCGCCGCCTGGAACCGGGCGCCGGCGCGTTGACCGTCCCCGGCGGCCTGTGGATCTTCCGGATCGGCCGCGCAACCGCAGACCGCCGCGGCGAGCGCCGCTATCCCGCAGTTACCCAGGCGCTTTGACATTTCGACCACACACATTCCTCGCCTTCCCGATGTCCAGAGGAAAAACCGCTCGCAGGAAGAGTTCCCAAGGTAAGGAATCGAAGCCCCCTTCCCGCAGCCGCCGTTTCCGGCTCCCTGCGGCCCTGCTCGTCCTGGCCGCACTCGCTGCCCTGTTCTGGTACCGCCAGGCCGACAGGGAAAGGGAGGAAGAGGCCGTCGCGGCCAATCGCCAGGGAGACCTGTTGCGCTCCCGGGGGCAGCTGGACAAGGCCGCCGTCCAGTATCGTCTCGCCCTGCAGGCGGACCCCGATTTCCCCCGGGCCTGGAGCAACCTCGGTGTGGTATACGCCGCCCTGGAGCAGTTCGAGAAGGCGGGGCCGTGCTTCGAAAAGGCGCTGCGCCTGAACCCGGAACTGTTCGAGGCGACCGTCGGCATGGCCCTGGTTCACGCCGACGCGGGGCGCTTCCCGCAGGCGGAGGCCAGCTACAAGCGCGCCCTGGAGCTGCGGCCCGGTTCCGCGGACGCCCACTACAACCTCGGGTGGCTCTACCAGCAGGAGGACCTGTACGAGGAGGCCGCCGGCCACTACCGCGAGGCCACGCGGCTGCGGCCGGAATTCCTGCAGGCCTGGGCAAACCTCGGCTTGGTCCGCAAGCTCGACAACGATCCGGGCGGGGCGATCGCGGCATACCGCCGCGCCCTGGAGATTTCCCCCCGGGAGGGGCCGGTCTTCAGCCGGCTCGGTGCCGTGCTGATGCAGCTCGCCGACTACCCCGGGGCGCGCGCCGCCTACCGTCAGGCCGCCGGGCTCGGAGTACGGAACGCCGCGGTCCACCGCGACCTCGGGATCATCAGCGCCCAGGAGGGAGACACCGGGGCGGCCCTGGCTGCCATGCAGCGAGCCCTGGAGCTCGACCCGGGCGACGCCGAAACCCATTTCCAGCTCGGCAAGCTGCTCGCCGCCGAGGGCAGGAACGAGGAGGCCGTCCGCCATCTGGCTCAGGCGATCCGGATCGACCGCGACCACGCCGGGGCGCACTACGCCCTGGCGCGGCTGCTGACGCAGCGCGGCCGGACGCGCCAGGGGAGCGAGCTGATGGCCGCCTTCCGGAGAATCAAACAGTACGACCGCGAGCTGAAGGCGCGGCTTCGGGACGAGCGCCTGCGGCCTCGCGACGCTGCGGCCGCCTACGAAGTCGGCCTCGTCCATCTCGAGTACGGGCGGGCGGCGAAGGCGAAGGATGCCTTCGCCCGGAGCCTCAGGCTCGACCCCGGATTCGCCGCCGCGGCCGGGAAGCTGCGCGATCTTGCGCCGAATTCCGGGTCAACCTCCCGGGAGTGATCCGGAAGGGGTGCGGGAACCCGCCTTCCGGGGCTCTACAACTCCGCAGCGAAGGCGGCCAGGCGGCTCAACATCACCGCCAGGGCGACCTCTTCGGCGGCGCGGCCGTCGTCGCCCGCCGGACCCGGCCCGCTTCCGGTGAACGCCTCGAGGGCCTGGAGCACCGCGAGGAAATCGCCGCGCACATCCCTGTCTCCGCTTTCCCCCTCCGGGGCGCTCGCCCGCACCAGGCGGGCGATGGCGGCGACGGTCCCCATCAGTCCCCGGGTGTCCGCCTGGTCGTACTGGGCCAGCGCCGTCGCGAAGTACCCCTCGAGCTCGTTGCGGATCTCCCGGGCAAGGGGGGCGCGGCTCAACGACGCCCCGGCGCGGCTGATCAGGCGCTTGACGACGGCGATGCGGCGGTGCTCGTCATAGGAGACGAGTTTGTAGAACTGATCCCGCGCTTCGAGGCCGTTGGCGACGGCGTTGAGCAGCTGCAGGCGGATGGCCGGGGAGCGGAACTGATCCAGCCGGCGCAGCGCCGGCACGACGATGCGCCGGTCCCCCATGTCCCCGAGGACGTCGATCAGGGTGGGGAAGGTCAGCGGGTCGAAGCCGTTCGCCAGGTGCCAGAACAGCAGCTCCTGCACCTCTTCCCCCTTGATGCCGGCCAGGGCGCGAATGGCGCTGATGCGGACCCTGGGGTCGTCGTCGTCGAGGGAGGCGATCAGCGACTCGAGGCCCTCCGGCAATCCGAGCCGGCCGAGGGCCTCGGCCGCCTCCCCGCGGATGTCGGAGGAATGGTCGCGCAGCTCGCCGGCGAGATACCCGACGGCGTCGCGGGAGGCGCTCTCACCGAGGGCGTGGGCGGCCCCGCGGCGCACCTCGGGGCTGGCGTCGTGCAGCGCCTGCGCCAACTGCTCGACAGCGAGCGGACTGTGCGACCTGCCGAGGGCCAGGGCGGCGCGGGCGCGGAGGCGCTCGCTGGCCGACAGACGGTAGACGGCGTTGCCGAAGAAGTAGCGCAGCAGGTTTCCCGTCGACATCTGGCGCAGCAGCGAGCGGGAGCTGATGACGGAGCGGTCCCGCACCCGTGACAGGAGCAGGAGCGGCGCGATGCCGGCGGCGGCGCTGGCCGCGAAGATTACGTGCAGGGGTCCCACGGTCGCCCCGGGCAGCTGCAGTTCCACGCCGGCGAGAGTGCGGCTCATGAAGCTGCCGAGGAGCGGTCCGAGTCCGTAGATGAGGCTGACAGATGCGGACCAGACCGCGAGGTACACCGGCTTCTTCGGACCCTGGGGAAGCAGGTCGAACATCAGCGGCGTTATCCCGGTGCTGACCCCGGCGCCGAGGAACCCGCCGATGGTAAGGGCCACCGGGATCAGCCAGTAGCGGTCGGCGTCGGCGAAGACCCACAGCAGCGGCACCGCCGCGAACGGACCGAGAAGCAGCTGCAGGACCGGCTTGCCGCCGAAGCGGTCGATCAGCCCCGCCCAGATGCGGTAGCCGGAGATCGAAGCGACCATGTTGACCGCCGAGAAGATGGAGATCGTCGTGTAGGACAGCCCGAGGTGCTGGAGCATGTAGACGGTGTAGAACGGCGCCGCCAGGCCGAGGGCGAACTGCGAGGACCCGAAAAACAGGATCGCCCGCCTGAAGTTGCCGTCCCTCAGGGGCTCGGCGATCAGCCGCGGCTGCATCCGCTGCGAGGACTCCCCCCCGTGGCGCGGGTACGACGCTGCTTTCAGGGCCCGGTTGCTCACCCATCCGAGCAGGACGCTGGCGGCGAACACCGAGGCGAACCCGATCTGCTTGCCCTCTTCGTCGAAGGCGTCGAGGAAGGCCCCGACGGCGATTCCGGAAACCATGGCCGCGACCGTGGCGACGATGGTCGCGCGGCTGGTGAAGCGGGCGCGGATGGCGCGCGGAATGATGTTCGACTGCCAGCTGCCGATGTAGGGGGAGCTGAGCTGGACGAGCAGAAGGCTGGCGCTCAGCAGGACGACCAGGAGGGGAAAGCGGTATTCCCCGGGGACGGCGAACGGGATGGCGAGGATGCTGCCGCGAAGCAGCATCGCACCCATGCGGCTGTTGAGGATGAAGCGCTTCTCGTCCCCGAAGCGGGCCCCGATGAGAGGGGCGGCGAGCTGCGCCAGCGCCATCACCGAGATGATCGACGACAGCAGGGCGACCGCCGCGGCATCGGCCCCGAGCCACAGGGCGTAGCCGGTCATGACCGCGGTGCTCAGGCCGGCGAACTGGCTCCAGGCGCCCCACAGACCCTGGTGGGTGGTGAAGGCGCGCATGCTGCGCACCACCTCGCCTCGGGAAGGTGCGGCGGGCGAGGCGGCGGTTCTGTCGGCAGCACCGCCGGCCTCTGCCTCCGCGGATGCTGCGTTTTCCTTCATGGCGCCGGGGGTCGGCCGCCCTCCATCGAGGGCGGCCGATCCGTCAGAAGACTTCGCTCTCCTCGCTCAGGCTGAGAAGGGGCTCGTACAGCTCCGGGCTGCGCAGCTTGCCGAGGGCGCGCTCCTTGAGCTGGCGGACGCGCTCCCGGGTCAGCCCCATGAGGCGGCCGATCTGCTCGAGGGTCAGCGGATCTTCGCCGTTGAGACCGAAGTAGTTGGTGATGATGTACTGCTCGCGGTCGTCGAGGTGCATCAGCGCCCTGTCGACCTGGGACTTGGCCGACTCGTCGAGCAATCCCTCGTCCGGGGCCTGCTGGCCCTCGTCGGGCAGGACGTTCATCAGGGTGCGCTCGTCGTCGTCGAAGGTCTCGTCGAGAGAGCGGGGCTGCCTGGCGCTGAGAATGGCGTCGAGCACCTCCTCGGGGGCGACCTCGAGCTCCTCGGCGATCTGCTCGAACTTCTGCTCCCCTTCCCCTTCGAGGCCGAGCTTGCGGGAGACCTTGGAGATGTCCTTGAGCAGGCTCAGCTTGTTCAGGGGCAGACGCACGGTGCGCGCCTCGTCGGCGATGGTCTGCAGGATCGACTGGCGAATCCACCAGACCGCGTAGGAGATGAACTTGAAGCCCTTGGTGCCGTCGAAGCGGTCGGCGGCCGTCATCAGGCCGACGTTGCCGGCGCTGATCAGCTCGGGAAGCGACAGGCCGCGGTTCTGGTAGTTCTTGGCGACGTCGACGACGAAGCGCAGGTTGGCCTGCACCAGCTCCTCGCGCGCCTCCATGTCGCCCAGCTTGATGCGGGCGGCGAGAGCGACCTCCTGCTCTCGGGCAAGAGGCCGCGAATCGGCGATATCGTCGAAGTACTGCCGCAGGGCGGATTCGTCGTCTTTGGTCAGGAGTCGCATGGCATCCTCTCAATTGCTGCGCAATTCTTGCAGGGAACTCCTGGCCGTTCGCTTCCAGGTTTCCCTAACAACCTGTTTTTAAAAATCTTACAGCCGGTTTTTCAATGGCCGGGAATGCAGAATTTGCGCTTTTGGGCGGATCGTCCTTCCCGGCGCTCCGCAGGACCGGACCAGCCGGCCCGGGAAACGGGGAGGAACAGCGATCGTTCTGCACCGACGCCATACAGCCATGCAAATGCGGTGCCAGAATTTCGATCCAGGATGTAACCTGTTGAAAACGAAGGAATTGTACTGACCGCAGCGACAGCGGAGTCAGTCGAGGGTGGGGAAATCAATGCAACATTTGCACTTTTTCCGCCGCGGACTGCTGTTTCGGCGCGGAATCGGGGCTGATTCGCCCCCTTCGGGAAAAACAGCGCGGGGCCGCCCGGGTCAGGAAAGGACCACCCGGCGGCCTTCCCTCGCCGATACCTCTCCCTGCAGGCTGATCCGCACCGCCTCCAGGGCCAGTTGGAGGTCGGCCTTCCAGACCGACGGCTCGCCTGCGGCCTCGGCGGCGAACCGGCTTTCGAGAGAGGGTTTCTCGACCTCCGGCGGTTGCACCGTCCTCGACCCGGCCCGGGACGACAGTGTCCACCCTTCATCCGCCGCGGCGAGGCTGCCGGCGGCGAGAATGAGCCGCCGCCTCTGCTCCGCCTGCGCCGCCTCGACCCCTCCCGCCCAGGTCCAGACCGCGGCCCCTCCGGACTCGAACCCCGCCGTCAGGGTGTTGACGAAGGACCGGTAGCGGCCCGAGTCCCGGTCGAGGCCGGCGTACTCCGCGTGCGCCTGGACCCAGGCAGCGGGGCCGAAGAGGTCGACGAGCGGGTACACGTGGTAGATGAAGAAGAGCATCGGAGGCCCGGATACCTTCAGGTTGAACAGCACTTCCGGGCGCGCCCCGCGGCCCGGGGTCGCGCGCGCGAACTCGGCGAGCTGCAGCGGACCGAGGGCGGCCACCTGCCGGCGCAGCCACTCCTGCTCGCCGCATGCCGCCTCGTCGTGGGCGACGCGGACGACGAGGTCCTTCTCCCGCGCCGCGCGGACCACGCTCTCCGCCTCCTCGAGGCTGCGCGCCAGCGGGTACTCGGTGAAGACCGGCTTGTCCGCCTCGAGCGCTGCCAGGGCGATGGTGCCGTGGCTGTCGTTGCTGGTGCAGACGACGACGGCGTCGACCTCGCCGCCGGCCACCAGCTCCCGCCAGTCCCCCGACAGGGAGACGCCGTACTGCCGCGCCAGCGGTTCCCCCGTCGCGGCATTCCGCGCCGCCAGGGCGGTGACGCGGCACCCCTCGAGCCCGGCGAAGGCGCGCAGGCGGCGGGCGGCCATCCCCCCGGAGCCGACGACGCCGAGGCGCAGGGGCGGCTTCACCGCAGCGCCCTCACGTCCCCGCGGCGGATGGTGAAGCCCTCGCCGTCGAAGTGGTTGAGGAGCGCCAGGGCCCAGCGGCGGTTGCTGCCGATCAGCTCGCGGAACTGCGAGACGGTGATCTCTTCGCGGCTCTCGAGATATGCGCGCAGCTCCTCCCTGACGTCCCGCAGGCGGTCTTCGTGCAGCACAAGGGAGCCCTCGAGATGGACGGCGACCCCGAGGCTCTGCATGGCGCGCAGAATACTCTCCACCTGCCCCGGGTCGGCCCCCAGCCGCGGCGCCAGCCCCCCGGCGTCGGGTATCTCTTCCAGCTTTGCCTTGCTCAGCTCCGCCTCGATGCGGCCGCGCAGCCTGGTCTCCTCCCCGGTAAAGGAGATCTGGTGGCCGGCGAGACGCACGGTGATTCCGGAGACGGCGACGCGGCCCTCCCGCTCCTCGCGCTCGAGGATGCGCTCGAACAGCTCCGCCGCCAGCCCGCCGGCGCAGGCCTTGCGCAGCTCCTCGCGGTTCATCCCGGGGCGCAGCGGGTCGGCCTCGTGGAAGGCGGCGAGCCGGGCCCGCATCTCTTCGGCGGTCCCCCTCCAGACCTCCCCCGGGACGACGCAGGGTTCGTTGTCGACCGCGGTGCGCACGAGGTCTCCGGCCTCTTCCATCGCCGCCAGCCGGGCCGAGAGGCGGTCGCCGGCGATGCCGAGATCCCCGGCGAGTCTGCCTTCGCGCGCCAGGGCGTCGCGGCTGAGCCGGACGAGGGGGGCGACCGCGGCGGCCGGCTCGTCGACGTCGAGCCCCTCGAGCGCGGCGGCGACGCCGTCTCCGGAGCCGCTGTGCTTCTCCGGGTGCGGGTTGAGGACGCGGCCCCCGCCGATGGTCAGCGCCGGGGAGTAGCGCCGGATCACGAAGCGGTCTCCCCAGGCGGCGAGGACCGGGGACTCCAGGCGCAGCTGCACCGGCGCCTGTTCCCCCGGCAGCAGGATCTCCCGGTCGAGGAGGACGACGCGGCCCAGCACCTCCGCGGTGCCGAGGTGCAGGCGCACGCGGGCGCGCTGGACCAGCTCCTTCGGGCAGGAGGCGAGCAGGCGCAGGCGCGCGTCGACCATGAAGGTCGGCGCGAACACCCCCTCCTCGCACAGCACGTCGCCGCGGCGGATCTCATCCTGCTCGATCCCCGGCAGATTTACCGCGGCCCGGTCCCCGGCGGCGACCGAGGGGACCGAGCGGCCGTGCTTCTGCAGTCCGCGGACGCGCAGCCGCCTGCCTTCGGGCTGGGCTTCGACAGATCCGCTCCCTTGCAGGTCGCCCGAGAGCACGGTGCCGGTGCAGACCATGCCGAACCCCTTGACGACGAAGGCGCGGTCGACCGGCAGCCGGAACGGTCCCTCCGCCCGCCTCTCCCCGGTGGCGGCGGTCAGCTTCTCGAGGGACTGCCGCAGCTCCCCGACTCCGGCGCCGGTAAGGGCGGAGACCCTGACGACCTCGGCCCCTTCGAGGAAGGTTCCGGCGACCAGCTCGGCGATCTCCTCTTCCACCAGCTGCAGCCAGTCCTCGTCGACGAGGTCGACCTTGTTGACGACGACGATCCCCCGCTCCACGCCGAGCAGCTCGAGCACGTCGAGGTGCTCCCGCGACTGCGGCATGACGCCGTCGTCGGCGGCGATCACCATCAGGGCGACGTCGATGGCGCTGACCCCGGCGACCATCGTCTTGACGAAGCGCTCGTGCCCCGGGACGTCGACGATCGTCGCCTCCTCGCCGAGGAAGGCGAAACCGAGCTCGATGGTGATGCCGCGCGCCTTCTCCTCGGGAGCGCGGTCGGTGTCGGTGCCGGTGAGGGCCTTGACCAGCAGGGTCTTGCCGTGGTCGATGTGACCGGCGGTTCCAATTACCGTGTGTGCCATGGGAACGGGGAAAGATAACCGGCCGGGCTCGCCGCCCTCAACCGGAACCGCGGCCTCCATTCTTGATGAGGGGCGCCGGCCGGGGCTTTATTTCCGGCCATGGCGGATGTCCTGCACATAGACCCCGATCACCTGAAAGGGCGCTGGCTGCGCCGCGCCGCGGAAGTGCTGCGCGGGGGAGGCGTCGTCATCTACCCGACCGACACGATCTACGGGTTCGGGTGCGACATCGAGGTAAAGGGGGCCATCGAGCGCATCCGCCAGCTCAAGGGACGGGACGCGAAGAAACCGATGTCCTTCATCTGCCCCGACCTGACCGCGATCAGCCGCTACGCCCGCGTCACCAACTTCTCGCACCGCATCCTCAAGCGCTTCCTGCCGGGACCTTACACCTTCGTGCTGCCGGCGACCCGGGAGACGCCGCGGCTGCTGCGCAGCAGGCAGAAGACGGTCGGCATCCGCATCCCCGATCACCCGCTGACCCGGGGCCTGGTCGGAGAGCTCGGCAGCCCGATTCTCAGCACCAGCGCCAACCGCAGCGAGCAGGAGGTGCTCACCGATCCGCTGGAGCTCGAAAGGGAGTTCGGTTCCCGGGTCGACCTGATCCTCGAGTGCGGGGTGCTGCCGGTGCAGCCGAGCACCGTCGTCTCCCTCCTGGGAGACCGGATCGAGGTGCTGCGGGAAGGCCGGGGGGACGTCGAGTTCTTCAGGGAACAGGAGAGTTCGTAATCCCCTGCCTTCCTGCCCCGAGGCAGCCACCCCAGGTCCCCGCCAGCCCGGGGCTTTGGCGAACGCATGCTGTTCGTGCGCTCCTTGCCGCGCTCCCGTCAGTCATTGCCGGCGCGATGATTCCGCCCGGCCGCAGTCCCGGCCGCCTTTCGAAAGCCGTGATCGCGGTCCTGCTGGCCGCGGCTTCGTCCGGGGGGGCCGGCAGTTCCGACCCTGTCCAACCCTTCGCGCCCTACGCCGGGCGCAGCGAGTTCATGCCCGCGGTCCCCGGGGCGAACGGCGGTCTCTACGGCTTCGTAAACCCCGCGGTTCTCACCCACGTCCGCGGCCTGGAGTCGACCTTCGCCTGGTCGGACCGCGGCCCCGGGGGCGGCAATGAATGGGGGACGTTCACCGCCCTCCCGCGGATCGGTTTCGGCCTCCTGCGGCAGTCGCTGAACGACCGCGGCAAGTGGGAGGTGGACGAGTACCGGCTCGCCATCTCCGGAGGTGATCGCGCCGCCAGCTTCGGCGCCGGTTTCGGCTGGGGAAGAGGCCCGCGCACCCTGCGGCCTGAGAGCCTGTTCTCCCTCGGCTCGCTGCTGCGGCCTTCCCCCCGCCTTTCTCTCGGCCTCACCTGGACCTCCGACCTGCGGGCCCGGGCCCGGGAAGCTGCGGTGGACGTCGGGGTACGGCCCCTGGGGTCGCCACGCCTCACCCTTTTCGCCGACGCGGCGGCAGCCAACGACAGGGCCGGGGGCGACCGCTTCTGGAGCGCCGGCGCCGCCTTCGAGCTGTGGCACGGCCTCGCGCTCAGCGCCCGCTACCGCAACGACCGCTTCGCGGCCGTCGGTCTGCGGTTCGGGCTAGGGGACAGCGCCGTGCAGACCGGAAGCCTGGTCGATCTGGACGGCGACGGCGGCGAGAGCCCGCGCGGCCTGTACTCGGTCAGCCTCGCCGGTTTCCAGGGCGACGGCTTGTCCCCGTTGAAACGGGGGCGCCCGCGCTACCTGCACATGAAGCTCAACGGTCCGGTGAGGTACCGCCGCCACGCCCTGTTCGACGGCTCGCGCACCCTGATCTCCCTGCTTTCCCTGATCGAGCGCGCCCGCACCGATCCCGGGATCGGGGGCGTCGCCCTCAACCTCTCGGGGATTCGCATCGGCTACGAGAACAGCTGGGAGCTGCGGCAGCAGCTTCAGGCCCTGCGCGACGACGGCAAACGGGTGGTGATCTACATCGACAACGCCGGCCTGCGGCTCTATCACCTCGCCTCGGTCGCCGACCGCATACTCCTCGACCCCTCGGGCCTGCTCATGCTCGAGGGTTTCGTCGCCGGCGGCACTTACCTCAAGGGCGCCCTCGACCGCATCGGCGTCGGCGTCGAGGAGCTGCGCTACCGGGAGTACAAGTCCGCCATGGAGCCGCTGGTCCGCGACTCGATGTCGGAGGCCGACAGGGAGCAGTGGCAGGCCTTTCTCGACGACGTGTACTCGCGGGCGCGCGCCGACATCGCCGCGGCTCGCGGCCTCGAGGAGGGGGAGGTCGACCGTCTCGTCGACGAGGTCACCCTGTTCCTGCCCGAGGACGCCCGGGCCCACGGACTCGTCGACACCCTGGCGCGCTGGGATGCCGTCGATGCCGCCATCGAGTCCCTCGAGGGCCGGACCGTCGCCGAGGCCGGGCCGGGCTCGCTGGCGCCGGAGCCTGACCGCACCTGGGGAGAGCCCCCGCGCCTGGCGGTGCTTTACGCACTCGGTGTCTGCGCCATGGATTCCGGCATCGGCGCCCGCCGGCTGGTCGCCGATATCGAGCGCGTGCGCGAGGACGGCCGCGTCAAGGCGGTGGTCCTGCGCGTCGACTCGCCCGGAGGGGAGGTGCTGGCCTCCGACCTTGTCGGCGACGCGGTACGCCGCCTGAAGGAGGAGAAACCGGTGATCGTCTCGCAGGGGGCGGTCGCCGCCTCGGGGGGATACTGGATCTCGATGTACGCCGACAGCATCGTCGCCGCACCGGTGACCCTGACCGGATCGATCGGCGTGATTTTCGGCTGGTTCTACAACCGCGGACTCAAGGAAAAGCTCGGCCTGTCGACCGATCGCGTGCAGGCGGGGGCGCGCGCCGACCTGCCGTTCGGCATGGAGCTTCCTCTCCTCGGAACGCTGCCGGACCGCAATCTCCGGGAGGAGGAGCGCGCCATCGTCTCCGCGGCGATCGGCTCCACCTACGACCGCTTCGTCGGGGAGGTGGCCGCCGCCCGCGGGCAGCCGGCCGCAGCGATCGAGGCGGTCGCCGGGGGGCGCATCTGGTCCGGATCGCAGGCTGTGGAGGCGGGGCTCGTGGACGAACTCGGGGGACTCATGACCGCCCTGCGGCTCGCCAGGGAACGCGCGGGGCTGAGGCCGGACCGGCCCGTGGTCATCGAAGAGCTCCCCCGGCTCGGGCTGATCGACTGGGACCGGCTCGCCCCGAGGCTGATCGGCCAGGAGCTGCCGGTCAGCGCCTACCGGGGTTTCGGGAAGCAGCTGCTGTTCCGCCTCCAGCGCAGCGGACAGCCCCTGCTGCTCGGAGCCGAGCGCACTACCTCGTGGTACCTGCGGGAGGGACTGCTCGCGGAATGAGGGCGGCGCTCAGGCCCAGGCCCCCTTGGCCATCATGCCGCCGTCGACGCAGACGTACTCGCCGGTCATGAAGGAGGCCCCGTCGCTGGCGAGAAACACCGCGACGCTGCCGATCTCGCCCGGCTGACCGATGCGGTTCATCGGGTGGACGGCGCCCCAGATCGCCTTCATCTCCTCCAGCGGCTTGCCCATGCCGTCGGCGGCGTCGGTTACCAGCGGCGTCTCGATGGTACCGGGATTTATCGCCAGCACGCGGATGTTGTCCTCGGCGTACTCGAGGGCGAGCTGCCGCGTCAGCGACAGGATCCCCCCCTTGCTGGCGGCGTAGGGCGCCACCCCCTTCATCGACTGCAGCCCCTGGACGCTGGCGGTGTTAATGATGGCGCCGCCGCCGCGCTTCTTCATCTCGGGAACGCAGAGCCGCGTCATCAGGAAGAAGCTCTTGAGGTTGATGTCGATGATGCGGTCCCACTGATCCTCGCTCAACTCGTGGGCGGGGACGTAGCTGTCCGGCGGCTGGATGCCGACGTTGTTGCAGAGCACGTCGACCCCGCCCCAGTCCGCCAGGGCGCGGCCCACGAGGGCCTCGCAGCCGGAGTTCCGCGACACGTCGGCCTTGTGAAAGCGGATCTCGCCGCGGCCGGCGCTCTCCCCGTCGCCGGCCAGGGCCTCTCCCGTCCGCTCGTTGAGGTCGCCGCACAGCACGTTGGCCCCGGCCCGGGCGAAGGCCTCGCAGATGCCGCGCCCGATCCCCTGGGCGCCGCCGGTCACGATTACGACTTTGCCATCGAATTCCATCTGTATCTCCTGTCCGTTTCGGTACGCCGGGTGCTTCAGGCGGCGTCTCGCAAGGCCCGCCCTCCCGTCGGTGGTAGATGCCGTTACTTCGGGCCGCCCAATATATCCGGTTCGGGAGCCTCCTCAATAGGCGACGTTGATCACGCCGCCGGCCTCGGCCCGGCGCGAGTCCGCGTCTACCTGCACCCGGTACAGGTAGACCCCGGGCGGCAGCAGTCCGCGGTCCCCGCGGCCGTCCCAGGGCCGTTCCCGGCGGCCGCTCGCCTCCAACCCCTCGTACACCCGCCGCACCAGACGGCCGCCGAGATCGTACAGGTCCACGGTCACCACCTGGGCGCCGGCCAGCTGCAGCAGCGTGTACTGAAAGGAGACCTCGTCGTTGACCCCGTCTCCGTTCGGCGTCACCACCGGACTGCTCGCGCCGACCTGCTGCAGCAGCGAGCCGGACAGCTCCATGCCCACCGACAGGCGGTTGCTGTCGAGGGCGAAGGTCGCGTCCCCTGCGGTCACCGCCTGCCCCACCTCTCCCGGGCGTCCGCTGTCCGACACCACCCCGTCGAACACCGTCCCGAAGCGGAACACCCGCGCCCGGAAGAAGACCTCGACCACCTTGCCGCTGTCGACGGTCTCCATGCGGGGCAGCCGCAGCGCCACCCGGGCCCCGGGGATGGGGACCGCAGCGTCCGCGCACGCCACGGGATCGGAGCTCCCGTCGATCCAGGCTTCGCAGGGAACGAGGTCGCCGTTCACGCGGACCGAGTCCACCCCGGTCAGCTCACCGGGGGTTCTGAGACCGAAGCGGTCGAAACCGGACTCGGCCCCCTCCGGGTCCGCGGTGAAGGCCGGCCTGAAGGCATACACGAAGGCGGTCTCCCTTCCCGCGGTCGCCAGCGGCGGCGACACCTCGCCGACGACCTGCCGCGCCACCGGCGGCGAGGTCATCTCGAACTCCAGGTGCGCCATCTCCCCTCCGGAAAAACCGGAGTTCTCGAACCCGACCTGGAACTGCAGGTATCGATTCGGCCCCGGAGAAGCGAAATCCGCGGTCTCTTCCCCGGCGTACGGAGCCGACCAGAAGCTCCAGTTGTCGGCGTCGTGGCTCGTGCCCGCCTGCTCGGTCAACACTATCCCCTCGTACTCCTCCCGGGTCAGGGGCCGCCCCCTTCCGTCGCGGTAGCTGCGCTCCTCCCCGCGGCCGGTAAGGCGCCAGTAGCGGACCGGGTCCTCGTCGGCGCCGCTGCGGCTCCTGATCTCCACACTGGCGCCGGGGTCCTTCCTCTCCCGCCAGCGGACCTCGCCGAGGATCGACACACCCCCCAGATCGAGGATGCGGGAGGTGTACGTGGCGGCCGGGGCGTACCCCTCTCCGTAGATCTCGAGCTCGGCGACCTCCCAGGGCCTGATGGTTCTTTCCCGGCTGTGGGGGTTTCCGATGACGACCATTACCGTGTGCGCCAGCCGGGTCGGAATCGCGACCTCCACCCGGGGGCTTCGGTTGTCCTCGACACTCGCCACCAGGTCGTAGTTCCGCACGTTGCCCAGCGGACTGAAAAGAAGGGAGGGGTCGCCGCCGAAGAGGTAGATCTTGAAGTCTTCCACGAACCGGTCCTGGCCGTCGGGGGTGGGATAGAACACCACCCGCTTGACCGGCAGGAGGCCCCCCAGGTCGATCCCGATGAACGGGTGTTCGATCAGTTCCCTGACATCGGCTTCCTCGAACGCCGTGGTCGGATCTCCGTCCACTACTCTCAGGTGGAACTCGTTTTCCGTCCTCACGTGCTTGGCGCCGAAGGGGGCGCCCCCCAGGGCCAGGACGTCGAGGGAGATGTTGCGGTCCGGATCGAGCAGGACCGGGGCAATCCTCCCTTCCTCGAAGTCGAGGGACCGGACCGAGCCGCCGTAGCCGGCGGCGGCCTCTTCCCATGAGAGGTGGACGACGTCGATCCCCTGTTCCTCGGGAGGCGGGCCGCCGATGCGGAACAGGGTCAACCCCTCGCCCGCCCCGGGGGTCAGGGCGCCGATGCAGAGCGCCAGCAGCGCGGCAGCCATCGCGAAGGCCTTACTCGTAAAGGTCGCCCGTATCCGCCGCCGCCAGGTCGACGAGGAAATCGGCGATCTCCGCGGTGAGCAGGGAGAAGCAGCGCTCCCCCTTCTCAGGAGTCGCGGGCCCCGGGTCGCCGACGCCGGTGTCGGGGGCGGCCCTTGTCCAGTCGCGCTGCGACCAGGCCCGGCCCTCGCGCAGCGCCCGGATCCTGAACTTCCTCTCCCTGCCGGGCCCCGCCTGCGACAGGGGCAGGACCAGCTCCGGGGCGAGGAACTGCATCAGGCTGGTCTCCATCTCTCCGGCGTGGTCCCCGACCTCGTCGAAGATCCCGGCGTCGACGAGCCGGAACCAGTCGACGATGCAGAGGAAGGTCTGGCAGCGCCGCGTCAGCTCCCGCACCATCTGGCGGAAATCGTTGCCGCCGTGGCCGTTGAGTATGACGAGCTTGGGGATCCCCTGGTGGTCGAGGACCTCGACGATGTCCTGCAGCACCGCCAGCTGCGTCGACGGATTGAGATTGATGTCGAGCCTGATGTCGAGCTGGCCGGTGTTGACCCCGTACGGAATCGCCGGCAGCACGACGTTCCTGGCCCCCCGCTCCCAGGCCAGCCGCGCCGCTTCCGCGGCGATCCTGTCCGATTCGATGACGTCGGTCGCGTAGGGAAGGTGGTAGTTGTGGGCCTCGGTCGCTCCCCAGGGCAGCACCGCGACCTCGTACCCGGTGTCCCGGACCGTCTTCCAGGTGGTTTCGGCGAGGATGTACGGACGCCCGGGCATCACGCCGCTCCCGTCGCCGCGCCCCGGTCGAGGGGGGGCATCTCCGAGGCGGCCGCCACCTCCTCGAGCTCGGCGACCTTTCCGGCGCCGCTGCAGGCGGTGCTGACGCGCTCGTCCGCCAGGACCCAGCGGAAGGCGTTCTGCGGCAGGGTTCCAGGTTGCCGGCGCAGCTGTTCCAGCACCTTCGCGGCGCGGCTGCGCTCCGCCGGCTCGAGGCCGGCGAGCACCGCATCCCTTCTCTCGCTGTACCCGAAGAGGCCGCCGGCGAGGATGGTGGCGACGACGATCCCCATGCCGGCCGCTGCCGCCGCCGGGATCACCGCTTCGGCCGCGAGCCGCGAGACCGGATGGTAGTCGTGGTACACGAGCAGGGTGTCGAACTCCCCGGTCGCCGCCAGCCGCCCCAGCAGCGGAATGGCCCGGCCGGTGATGCCGATGTAATCGCACATCCCCTGCTTCTGCGCCGCCCGCAGTCCCTCGAGGGCGCCCCCCGGTCCGGTTATGCGCTCCCATCCGGGGAGGTTGACCTCGTGGATCTGCGCCGTGGTCAGGCGCTCGACGCCGAGCCGCCGGAGGCTGCGCTCCAGGCTGCGCAGGACCGCACCGGCGCTGTAGTCGAAGTCCTCGGGGTCGAAACCGAACTTGGTCGCCACCTGCACCGGTTCGCCCGCGGCGGCCAGCGCCTCTCCGAGGAGCTCCTCGCTGTCGCCGTACAGGGGGGCGGTGTCGATGTAGTTGACCCCCAGCTCCAGGGCCCGCGACACCAGCTCGACGGCGTTCTGCCGGCGGTTCTCGGGGTCGGTGCCGCCGATGTAGGCTCCCCCGAGGCTGACCTCGCTCACCTTCAGTCCCGTTCTGCCCAGCGTCCTGTATTTCATTCCGGTCTGACTTTCCGGGCTCCCTCTCCGGGACTCACGCTCCGCGGTCCGCGGTCCGCCCCTGGATCAGCGCGGCCCGGGTCCACCTGCCGCCGTTCGCGAAAGACCGAGGAGAGCCGCGAGGTTCTCCCCCTTGACCAGGGCCCGCTCCTCCTCGCTGTACGACTCCAGATGGGCGTCGACGATGCGCGGGGTGCCGCTGCCCCAGACCATGCGCCGCGGGCCGAACGCCTCGGCCACCCTGGCCGTGAGCGGCCTGGCGCTCTCGAACAGGGGAGGATCCGGGGCGAAGTGGTTGAGCCCGGAGAGCTTCATGTACACCTGGTCGAAGCCGGCGAGGTCGAGGACGTGGGCGTACTCGACGGCGCTGGTGGTGTGGGGTTCGCACAGGTGGTCGAGGAGCACGGTGCAGTCGGGGACGCGGCGGATGGCGTCGGCAGCGGCCCTGGCGTAGATGCCGTTTATCAGCAGCTCGACGACGAGCCCGAGCCCGGCGGCTTCCCGCCACTGGCGCAGCACCCAGTCGTCGAAGCGCTCCACCAGGGGCCCGTCCCGGCCTCCGACCCCGTAGTGGCGCCAGGCGACGATGCGCGGCTCGGCGGCCACCAGCTCCCGCATCGCCCGCGGGGCGCCGTCGTCGCCGCTGCGGAACAGGCAGGTGCCGCGCAGCCTGTCCGGCTCGCGGCGCAGGCAGTCGAGGATCAGGCGGTGGTCGTCCCAGTACGTCGACGCCTGCACGAGGACGGCGCGGTCGATGCCCTCCTCCTCCATGTGGCCGAGGTACCGCGCCAGCGGATCGGCCTCCAGCTCCGGCTGGTAGGGGGCGTCGCGGTGGAGGGGGAAGCGCTCCTGGTCGGCGCTGAACATGTGGGTGTTCCACTCGACGATCATGTTGTGAACAAGCGGATTTAATCCATATTCATCAAGCAGCCGCCAGGGTTCGCGCACCTCCCCCCGCCGGCCTCGTCCCGCCTTCGCCACGGAGGATCGACCCATGCAGTGGGCATCAGCCGTTTCCACCGAGAGAGAAATCACCGCCGCCGTGGCCGAGCTCAAGCGCGAGCTTGCCCGGCAGACCGGAAACGCGACCGCCGACCTCGTCACCGCCTTCGTCACCCCCCACTACGAGGATGACCTCGACAGGCTGCCGCGCCTGATCGCCAACAGCTTCGCGCCGAAGACCTTCATCGGCTGCACCGCCATCGGCGTGATCGGCGGCGGCCGCGAGCTCGAGGATGTGCCCGGGCTGGCGCTCACCGCGGCGGTGCTGCCCGGGGTGGAGATCACCCCCTTCCACCTGGGCCCGGGGGATCTGCCCGACCTCGACAGCGGACCGGACCGGTGGGTCGAGGCCCTCGGCGTCGACAGGGAGCCCACCCCCCACTTCCTGATGCTCGTCGACCCCGCCGGGGCCGAGGGGTTCGATCCGCGGCCGCTGCTCATGGGGCTCGACTACGCCTACGCGGACGCCACCAAGGTCGGGGGCCTCGCCTCGGGCCTGCAGGGGAACCGCCTCTTTCTCGACGGCGAGGTGCAGGCAGGCGGCTGCGTCGGCGCCGCCCTCCAGGGGGCGGTCGCCGTCGACACGGTGGTCGCCCAGGGCTGCCGCGCCATCGGCGAGCCGATGACGGTGACCGGATGCAGCGGCTACTTCCTCTCGGAGCTGGACGGGCGCTCCGCGGTCGAGTCCCTCATCGATCTCTACCACAGCCTCGGGGAGCAGGACCAAGAGCTGCTGAGGCGGGCCCTGCACGTCGGCATCGCCTCCACCGAGCTGAAGGAAGATCTCGGCCAGGGGGACTACCTCATCCGCAACGTCCTGCAGCTCGACCACGAGAAGGGGACCATCGCCGTCGGCGACAAGCTGCGCACCGGGCAGACGGTCCGCTTCCACCTGCGCGACAGCGACACGGCCTCCGAGGACCTCACCCTGATGCTCGAGCGCTACCGGCGCGAGAAACGGGACGCCGCCCCGGACGGAGTCCTGCTGTTTTCCTGCAACGGCCGCGGCCAGGCCTTCTTCGGCGAGCCCGGCCACGACTCGCGGCTGTTCTCCGACGCGGTCGGGGAGGTGCCCCTGGGGGGATTCTTCTGCGGCGGCGAGATCGGACAGGTCGGCGGCTCGACCTACCTGCACGGGTACACCAGCGCCTTCGCGATCTTCCGCAGCCCTTAGCAGACCTTTGGGTTGGTCAACCCGGGCTGCGGCCGGCCCTGGAGGCCGATTACGGCGTTGCCTTCACTCGCCGTATGCCCTCGGTACCTCGGTACGACTCGCTCAGGCGCCTTGTGAGCCGGGCGCCTCGGCATCCCGATTGTGTCTATCTATCTCTGCAGACGGGACACAGGCAGACCGTTGCAACAGTCCATCCGGGCTGCGGCCGCCCCTGCGCCCCTGGATCGGGTGTTTGCGCCCATCACCTTTGAATCGCGGGATCCCCCCCCGGGGGTCCGCCCTTGTAATCGGCCCCATGACCCCGCTTCCCTGTTGAGCAACCTTCTCCGCGAGGTTGGCGGCTCATCCGGCCAGCGGGGCGCGGTGCAGAACGTCGTACTCGGCCCCGGCCGGTTTGAGGGTGCTGCGAATCAGGACGACCTCCTTCACCGCAAATCCGCAGCGGGGAACCGCTTCGATCCAGCCGCCCGCGGGCAGGCGGGTGGGCCGGCGCATGCGGGCCAGCGTCAGGTGCGGCTGGAACCGCCTGCCTTCCCGTTTCCAGCCGAGAGCGCGAACCGCGGCTTCGACCTGGTTGCGCAGCCTTCGCAGCTTGCGGTCCGCGTCGACGAGACCGACCCAGAGGACACGGGCGTTTCGTGCCTCGGGGAAGGCCCCGGCCGCTCCCAGCTCGAGCTCGAAGGAAGCGGCGCCGGCCGCGATCCCGTCGAGGGCGTCCGCGAGAGGGGGGAGCTGCTCTTCCGGGGTATCGCCGAGAAAGCGCAGGGTGAGGTGCAGGTTCTCCGGCGGCGTCCACCGGACTGAGGCTGCTGCCGGGAGGGACGCCGCTGCGGGAACCCCGGCGAGGGCGGAGCGCAGACCTGCAGGAAGCTCTATGGCGACGAAGGTGCGGATGCTGCCCGACATGGTTGGGGTCCAGGGGTCAGAAACCGTTTGATCGACGTTCATGGGGCGCCGGGTGCCCAACCCGGGGGGATTCGGCTCCGGGGCGAAAACAGCCGCTGATTGCCCCCCGACACGGTGGAACCGGCGGTCAGGGACCGGTTGATCCGGCACACCCGGTGCTGCAGCCCCAAACCCGAATTCGACTCTTGCCCTGCAGTGGGGCATGCCGGAAACAGGAGAAGCCGGCGGCAAGGAGCTTCGATCGGAACACATGGGGTCGCCGCATCGGCGGGATTGAGAACGGCCGGGAAGGAACCGCAGGCAAACCTGCCATGCGCGGCGGAGGTCCCGATCGCTTCCAGCCCCCGGCTCAGCGCGCCCCGCACGCTTTCAGACAGGCGTTCAGGTAGCCGCGGCTCTCCGCGGCGATCGCCGACGCGTGCGCCAGGTCGTACTCGCCGGCGCCGATCACCTCGAGGTTGACGGCGACGTCGATCGCCGACTCGTGCAGGACGCGGACGTACCCGAACAGGTCGATCCCGCCGCGGCCGCATGCCTGCTCCTCCGGAGGGCCCGGCGGGCCCCCCGTCCCCTTGAGATCCTCGCCGCAGTCGCGGATATGGACGTGGGCAACCCTCGATATCACCGCCTCCAGGGCTTCCACCGGGTTCTCCCCGGGAGCGGCCCGGAAAATGTGGCTCGGGTCCATGTCGACGCCGAACGAGGGGGACGATATCCGCTCCATCGCCCGCAGCGTCGTCGGGGTGTCGTGAATGCACTGGCCGACGTGCGCCTTGGCGCAGAGGACGACCCCGTACCCGGCGGCCTTGTCCGCCATCTTCCGCAACTGTCCGACCTGGCGCTCGAAATCCTCCTCGACGCCGCTCCTGCCCCCCGGGCCTACGTTGACCACCGGTATGCCGAGCTCGCGTCCCGCCTCGTACGCCTTTGTCAGCCTTTCCTCTTCCAGTGACGCGACCTCCATCGCCAGCAGCTCGAGCCCGTATCTCTGCGCCAGCTCCCGTATCGCGGGGGCTTGCGCCTTGTAGTCGTCGAGGTCGAGGTGCTCGCACATCCCCCTGATGGCCGCCAGCTCTACGCCGTCGTACCCGGCCCGCGAGATCTGCTCCATGGCGGTCGCCAGGTCGAAGCCTGCGAAGAGGACGGTATTCGCTCCGAGTTTGATCATCTTTCGGTTCCCTGTCCGTTTTCGGGTTTTATACGTGGGCGGAAACCTTCTCCTCCCCGGTTGGCAGTCCAACCGCGACTGCGATCCTGAAGCTGCCTTCCCGGCGGGGAAAGTTGGGCAATTCCGGCCCCGGGGCGCCAGTATAAGAGGCTGGTGTCCTGTCCCGATTCCCCTCCCGGTCCGCCCCGGGAATCGGGGCCGCCCTCCCTTCTTGCCCGCTCACATTGGTGTCGTAGTTTCAGCGGTTCACCTTTTTTCGAGGCCGGCCCCTGCGCACCGCGCTGCTCCCCCCTCCGGCCGCGACCCTCGGCCAATGGAAACCCGCGATATCCGCGTCAGGGGCGCCCGCGTCCACAACCTGAAGAACGTCGACCTCGAGCTGCCGGCGAACCGGCTGATCTGCTTCACCGGGGTCAGCGGCTCCGGCAAGTCGTCGATGGCCTTCGACACCCTCTACGCCGAGGGCCAGCGCCGCTACGTCGCCTCGCTGTCGGCGTACGCGCGCCAGTTCCTCGGCCAGATGGAGAAGCCCGACGTCGACCAGATCACCGGGCTCTCTCCGGCGATTTCGATCTCCCAGAAGACCGGCGGCCAGAACCCGCGCTCGACGGTCGGCACGATCACCGAGATCTACGACTACCTGCGGGTGCTGTTCGCCCGCTGCGGGATCCCCCACTGCGTCGAGTGCGGCCGCGAGATCGGGGCCCAGACCCGCGACCAGATCGCCGCGAGGATCGCCTCTCTCGAGCCGGGCAGCCGCGTTCACATCCTCGCCCCGCTCGTCCGCGAGCGGCGCGGCGAGTACCACGAGCTGTTCGAGGAGCTGCAGAAGGACGGCTACGTGCGGGTGCGCGTCGACGGCCGCGTCTACACCCTCGACGATGCCCCGGTGCTCGACCGCTACAGCCGCCACAACATCGAGGCGGTTATCGACCGCCTGGTCATCCGCGGCGACATGGGAGGCCGTCTCGACGAAGCGGTCGACGCCGCCCTGCGCCTGGGGGAAGGGTCGCTGATCGTCGCCTCGGAAGAGGCCGGGGACCGGCTCCTCAGCGCCAGCTTCGATTGCCCCGAGTGCGGCATCTCCTACGAGGAGCCGGAGCCGCAGATGTTCTCCTTCAACAACCCGCAGGGTATGTGCCGGGACTGCGGCGGCCTCGGCACCAAGGTGATCATGAGCGAGAAGCTGATGATCCCGGACCCCTCGAGGTCGATCGCCGGCGGCGCCGTCGAGCCGCTCGGCGAAGTCGGCAGCAACCGCTGGCGCCTGCACCTGTACGAAGGGGCCGCCGCCCACCTCGGGTTCGACCTCGACACCCCCTGGAAGGACCTGTCGCGGACGCAGAAGGACAGCTTCCTCAACGGTCTCGGCGACGAGAAGATCGAGTTCACCTACACCAACCAGAGCGGCCACTCCTGGTGCCACGACGACCGCTACGAGGGAGCGCTGGCATACGTCGAGGAGCGCTTCCGCCAGGGCAACCCCCGGGTGCGCCGGGAGCTGGGCGCCTACGCGCGCACCGAAACCTGCCCCGCCTGCGATGGCGCCCGCCTGCGGCGCGAAAGCCTCGGGGTGCTCATCGACGGCCGCAACCTGCCGGAGCTCACCGCCCTGCCGGTGGGCGAGGCCAGCCGCTTCTTCAACGCTCTCGAGTTCGACCCGGAGAGGGCCCGGATCGCCGAGGACGCCCTCAAGGAGGTCAGGGGACGGCTGCAGCTGCTCGTCGACATCGGCCTCGGCTATCTCACCCTCGACCGCGGCGCCCACACCCTTTCGGGCGGGGAATCCCAGCGCATACGCCTCGCCGGCCAGATCGGCTCCGGGCTCGTCGGGGTGCTCTACGTCCTCGACGAGCCGTCGATCGGCCTCCACCACCGCGACAACCGGCGGCTGCTGTCGACCCTGCAGCGGCTGCGCGACCTCGGCAACACGGTGGTCGTCGTCGAGCACGACGAGGACACCATGCGCCACGCCGACCTCGTCGTCGACTTCGGTCCCGGGGCCGGGGAGCGCGGCGGGGAACTGGTCGCCAGGGGAAGCGTCGACGAGGTCAGATCCAGCCGGGACTCGATCACCGGCCGCTTCCTGTCAGGCGACGCCGAGATTGCCGTTCCCGAAAATCGCAGGCCGCCGCAGGAGCGCCGGGTGACGGTGGTCGGGGCGCGCCACCACAACCTCAAGGACCTCACCGTTTCCATCCCTCTCGGGCTCTTCACCTGCGTCACCGGGGTCTCCGGGTCGGGCAAGAGTTCCCTCGTCAACGACATCCTGTTCAAGGCCCTCGACCGCGACCTGCACCGCGCCGCGGCCGAGCCGGGGGAGTACCTGCGCATCGAGGGAGTCGGGGAGCTCGACAAGGTCATCCGCATCGACCAGAAGCCGATCGGGCGCACGCCCCGCTCCAACCCCGCCACCTACACCGACCTGTTCACCCCGGTGCGGCAGCTGTTCGCCCAGCTTCCCGACGCCAGGGTGCGCGGCTACCGCCAGGGGCGCTTCAGCTTCAACGTCCGCGGCGGCCGCTGCGAGGCCTGCGACGGCAACGGCGCCACCCTCGTCGAGATGGAGTTCCTCGCCGACGTCTGGGTGACCTGCGAGGCCTGCGAGGGACGGCGCTTCAACCGCGAGACCCTGACGATCCGGTACCGCGGCCGCTCCATCGCCGACGTCCTCGACATGGAGGTCGAGGAAGCCCTCGAGCTGTTCGCCAACATCCCGCAGATCCGGCGCGTGCTGCAGACCCTGTTCGACGTCGGCCTCGGGTACATCAAGCTCGGCCAGCCGGCGCCGACCCTCTCCGGCGGCGAGGCGCAGCGTGTCAAGCTCGCCAGGGAGCTGTGCCGCAAGAGCACGGGACGCACCCTCTACCTGCTCGACGAGCCGACCACCGGCCTGCATTTCGCCGACATCGACAAGCTCCTGCGCATCCTCCACCGCTTCGCCGACCAGGGGAACACGGTGGTCGTCATCGAGCACAACATGGACGTCATCAAGACCGCGGACTACGTCATCGACATGGGGCCCGAAGGGGGCGCCCTTGGAGGAGAGGTGATCTGCGCGGGGACGCCGGAGCAGGTGGCGGGGTCGAAACAGTCCCATACGGGCCGCATCCTCGCCGGGATCCTGGGTCCGCGGGGAGGCGGCGCGCCGGCCGCGGCCGCCGGCAACGGATCGCCGGGGAAAGGCAACGGCTTCATCGACAACATCGAGGTGGTCGGGGCGCGCATGCACAACCTGCGCAACATCGACGTCACCATTCCCCGCGACCGCATGACGGTGGTCTCCGGGGTCAGCGGCTCGGGCAAATCGACGCTGGCCTTCGACACCATCTACGCCGAGGGCCAGCGCCGCTACGTCGAGTCGCTCTCGGCCTACGCCCGCCAGTTCCTCGAGCAGATGCAGAAGCCGAAGGTCGAGCGCATCAGCGGGCTGTCGCCGGCGATCGCCATCGAGCAGAAGAGCCCCGGCAGGAACCCGCGATCCACGGTCGGCACGGTCACCGAGGTGTACGACTACATCCGCGCCCTCTACGCCGTCGCCGGGGTGCAGCACTGCCCGCGCTGCGCGGTCCCGGTCGGCGCCCAGACCGCCGACCAGATCGTCGACCGCATCGGCGCTCTCGGCGAGGGGCGCCGCATCCTGGTGCTCGCCCCCCTGGAAGCGCAGCGAAACGAGGGTTGGGACACCCTGCTGGCGCGCGCCCGGGTGGACGGCTTCGCCCGCGCCCGCATCGACGGCGAGGTCCGCGACCTGCGCGGCGACATCGACATCGACCGGCGGCGCCGTCACCGCGTCGAGCTGGTGGTCGACCGCCTCGCCGTCAGACAGACGGAGCGCGCCCGGATCAACGAGGCGGTCGAGCGCGCCCTCGACCTGTCCGGGGGGGAGGTAATCGCCGCGGTCCCTGAGGAAGAGGGCCGCGCAGGGGAGCAGGAGCACCGCTTCAGCCGCCGCTTCTCATGCCCCTCGTGCGCCCGCGGCTTCCAGCCGCTGGTTCCGCAGAGCTTCTCCTTCAACCACCAGGAGGGGATGTGCGGCGTCTGCCAGGGCCTCGGCACGGGCGAGGGGATCGACCGCGAGGCCCTGATTCCCGACCGCGGCCTCAGCATCCGCGAGGGCGCCGTGTCGCTGTGGGGGCCGCTTCCGGCCAGAGGCAGGTTCACGCGCCTGCTCGAGGCCGCCGGGGCCGGGCTGGGGTTCGATCTCGACACTCCGTACGGCGAGCTCCCGCCCGAAGGCCGGCGCGCCTTTCTCTACGGGTCCGGCGACCGGCCGGTGAAGGCCGGAGGGGTCGAGGCGACCTACGGCGGCCTCTTCCCCACCGCGGACCGGTTCGCCGCCCAGATTCCGCGCTACAAGGCGCTGCTGCGCGAGGTTCCGTGCTCGGCCTGCGAGGGCAGCCGGCTCAATGCGGAAAGCCGCGCCGTCAGGTTGCGCGGCACCGGCATCGCCGAGCTGACGCGCCTGCCGATCGAGCGCACGGCGCGCTTCTTCGACCGCCTCGAGCTCGACGAACGGGAGAGCGAGGTGGCGGGGGAGCTGTTGAACGAGGTGCGCACCCGGCTGCGTTTCCTCGACCGCGTCGGCCTGGGGTACGTCGACCTCGGACGCCGGGCCGGCAGTCTCTCCGGAGGGGAGGCGCAGCGCATCCGCCTCGCCGGGCAGATCGGATCCGGGCTCACCGGGGTTCTCTACCTGCTCGACGAGCCGACCATCGGCCTGCACCCGCGCGACAACCGCCGGCTTCTGGCCGCCCTCGAGGAGCTCCGCGACCTCGGCAACACCGTCGTCCTCGTCGAGCACGACCGCGACACCCTGGAGAAAGCCGACCACATCGTCGACCTGGGGCCTGGCGCCGGCAACGAAGGGGGGCACCTCGTCGCCAGCGGCTCGCCGCGGCAGCTGGCCCGCAGGCGCCGCGCCGGAAAGTCGCGCACCGCCGACTTCCTGCGCGGCAGCCTCTCCATTCCCGTTCCCGGTAAGCGCCGCCGCGGCGGCGGCGGGCGGCTGCGCGTCGTCGGCGCCCGCCACAACAACCTCAAGGACGTCGACGTCGCCTTTCCCCTCGGCTGCTTCATCTGCGTCACCGGGGTCTCCGGTTCGGGCAAGAGCTCCCTCGTCGAGGAGGTTCTCCACACCGGCCTCGCCGCCGCTGTCAACAACGGCCCTCGAGCCGGCGGGGAGTGCGACGCCATCCTCGGCGTCGAGCACGTCGACAAGGTGATCGGCATCGACCAGTCGCCGATCGGGCATTCGCCGCGCAGCACGCCGGCGACCATCATCGGGATCTTCGATCACGTCCGGCAGCTGTTCTCCCGCCTGCCCGAAGCCCGGGTCCGGGGATTCACTCCAGGGCGCTTCAGCTTCAACCGGCCCGGGGGCCGCTGCGAGGCCTGCGAAGGGCTGGGATCGCGCTGCATCGAGATGCACTTCCTCCCCGATGTCTGGGTCCGCTGCGACGTCTGCCAGGGCAGGCGCTACACCAGCGAGGTGCTGCAGGTCCGCTTCAAGGGACACACCGTGGCCGACGTGCTCGAGCTGACGGCGAGCCGGGCGCTCGAGCTCTTCGACAACGTCCGCAACATCCGCAGCCGCCTGCAGGTGATGGCCGACGTCGGCCTCGGCTACATTTCACTCGGACAGTCGTCGACCACCTTTTCCGGGGGGGAATCCCAGCGCCTGAAGCTCGCCTCCGAGCTCTCGCGGCCCGGCACGGGGCGCACCGTCTACATCATGGACGAGCCGACGACGGGGCTGCATTTCGCCGACGTGCAGAAGCTGCTCGAGGTCGCGCAGCGGCTGGTGGCGGCGGGCAACACCCTGATCGTCATCGAGCACAACATGGAAATCGTCAAGAGCGCCGACTACGTCATCGACCTCGGCCCCGAAGGGGGGGAGGAGGGAGGCCGCGTCGTCGCCGCCGGCACCCCGGAAAAGGTCGCCCGCAGCCGGGGCTCGCACACCGGCCGCATCCTGCGCGAGGTGCTGGCGTGAAGGGAATCCAGGGCTTCCGCCGGGGAGGTGCCGCTCCTTGAATTTCGCCGTGCCGAAGCGGGCGTTCTTCAGCTTCGCCGCCCCCTGCCGTTACCGCGGGGAAGCGCCGCGCGTCGACGGCGACCTCGGGGACTGGGACAGCAGCTTCCGACTTCCGGACCTGCTCGGCCTCGAGGGGGAGAAGCCGTTCGCCGATCTCCTGATGGCCTGGAACGACGACGGCCTCTACTTCGCGGTCCGGGTCGAAGGCAAGAAGGGGTTTGCCATCGATCCCAAAAACTACTGGCAGGGGGACTGCCTCGAGCTCTGGATCGACACCCGGGACGTCAAGGACGCCCACACGGCCAACCGCTTCTGCCACCATTTCTTTTTCCTTCCCGGGGGCAGCGGCACGGACGGGCGCAAGCCGATCGGCCGCCAGACCGCCATCGACAGGGCGCGCGAGCAGGCCCCCCCCTGCCCGGAGGAGGAAATCGCGGTGGGGCTGAAGCGGCTCAAGCGGAGCTACCGCATGGAGATCGCCCTCCCTGCGTCCGGGCTCAACGGGTTCGAACCGCGCGAGTTCGACCGCCTCGGTTTCAACTACGTGCTGCACGACTGCGATCTCGGAGGCCAGTCCTGGACCGCCGGCCGCAACCCTCCCCTCATCCACGACCCGGGCACCTGGGGAACGGTGCTGCTGGCGGAATAGCGACCCGCCCCGCCTGTGGTTAGCTTCTACTGTCTCTTCTTCAGGTTCTGTTCGATCCCCCCGCGTCCTCTCGGCATTGCCGGTTATTTCGAGCTGATCACATGAATCCAGCAGTGATGCACCGCTGTGCCGGTGTGGCTGTTTTCCTGATTTCCTTCGGTCTGTACCTGCTGACCATGGCGCCGTCGGTCTCCTTCTGGGACACCGGCGAGTTCATCGCCACCTCATACACCCTCAGCGTTCCGCATCCGCCGGGCTCGCCGCTGTACGTGCTGCTCGGACGGCTGTTCTCCATGATCCCGGTCATGGAGGTCGCCTGGCGCGTGGTGCTTATGTCGGCCCTCTCCTCCGCCCTGGCCGTATGGTGCACCTACCTCGGCACCGCGGCGATAGCGCGCCGCGCCATGGGCGGGGAACCGCTGCGGGTATTCGGCGACGACCGCGACCTCTCGGTGACCCTCGGGTCCGCCCTGGCCTCGCTGACCCTGGCGGTCTCCTACACCTTCTGGTTCAACGCCACCGAGGCCGAGGTCTACGGCTACTCGATACTGTTCGTCGCCCTGGGGTTCTGGCTGGTCCTGTACTGGGAAGGGACCGGGCACGGATCCATGAACGACCGCTGGCTGTTTCTCGTCGCCTACCTGTTCGGACTCGGCGGCGGGCTGCACCTGCTCTGCCTGCTGATCATTCCCGGCCTGCTGATCCTCGCCTGGTTCGCCGACCGCGGCCTGCGCCGCCTGATTGCGGTCATGGTGGGCGCCGGGCTGGAGGGGTTCTTCATCCTCGCCGTGCTCGCCGACGGGCCGGGTTCGGCGGCTTTGCTCGGATTGCTGGCCGCCGCCGGCCTGATCGCCTTCCTGTCGTACGTCTGGATCACCGAAGATGAGCTGCGCCCGACGGTGCTGTGGCTCCTCGGGGCCGGCGCCGCGGCCTTCGCCGGGCGCGCCCTGATTTCCGAGGGGATGCTCTTCAACGCCGTCCTCGCCGTCGTCGCCATCGGCCTGCTCCGCCATCTCTATCAGCACGACCGCCGCGCCCTGGGGCTTCTCGTCGGCAGCGCGGTGCTGTTCGCGATCGGCTACTCGACCTACGCGACCCTGTACATCCGTTCCGGGCTCAACCCGGTGATCGACGAGAACGACCCCGAGACCTGGGTCGCCTTCAAGAAATTCCTCAACCGCGAGCAGTACGGGACCGACAGCATGCTCCTGATGATGCTCGAGCCGCGGGCTTCGCGCGCTTACCAGTTGTGGCATCAGCAGTTCAAGTACTTCTTCCAGCAGTTCCCGCTTCCCCTGCTCAACCGCGACCTCGTTTTCCGCCTGGCCACCGAGAACGCCGCCCACACCATCTCGGTGTCGCTCATCCCGTACGCCCTCGGGGCCTGGGGGCTGGTATGGCACGGGCTGCGCGACTGGCGCCGCTTCGCGGCGCTGCTGGCGATATTCCTGATCATGGGGTTCGGGCTCTCCTTCTACCTCAACATGCAGGACCCGCAGCCGCGCGAACGCCACTACGTCTTCGGCGGCATGTTCTTCGCGTTCGCTATCTGGATGGGGCTCGGCTGGACCGGCATCGTCGAGCTCGCGCGGCAGCGCTGGCGTGTGGCCAGGCCGGTTCTTGCCGGTTTCGCCTGCTGCGGCCTGCTGCTTCCGCTCGGCACCGGCGCCAGCAGCTACCACGTCCAGGACCGCACCGGCGACTACATCGCCTACGACTACGCCTACAACCTGCTCAACAGCTGCGAGGAGGACGCGCTCCTGTTCACCAACGGCGACAACGACACCTTCCCGCTGTGGTTCCTCCAGGAGGTCGAGGGGATCCGCCGGGACATCCGCGTCGTCAACCTGAGCCTCCTCAACACCGGGTGGTACATCAAGCAGCTGCGCGACCGCGAGCCCAGGGTCGACATCCGCATCGACGACACCTACATCGACTCGGTTCTCACCGACACCCAGCTGGTCGACATGTACAAGCGGGTGTGGCCCGAACCGAAGACCCCGCGCGAATTCTCCGACCTCGGCCTCGACGCCAAGGTATCCACCCTGCCCCAGAACGACGTTCTGCGGGTTCAGGACATCATGACGATCGGGATCATCAGGTGGAACGAGTGGAAGCGGCCCATCTACTTCGCCATCACCGTCGCCCAGAGCAACCGGTTGGGACTGGACCCGTACCTGAGCATGGTGGGGATGACCCTCAAGCTCGTTCCCGAAAAAGGGCGCGACACCGACCTCGACGCCCTAGCCCGCAACCTGAAGCAGGTCTACCGCTTCCGCGGGGTCGGCGACCGCAGCATCTACAAGGACCTCAACACCACCAGGCTGCTGGGGAACTACCGCGCCTGCTACATAACCCTGGCTTCCCTGTACCAGGAACAGCAGCGGTACGACGAGCTGACCGAGCTGACCGAATGGGCTCTCGAGAACATCCCGCTCAACTGGGAGTCCTACTACACCGCCAGCGAGCTCCAGCGCGAGATCGGCGGCATGGCTATCGCGGCCAGGTACCTGGAAGAAGCGGTGGATCACCTCTCCGAAAGCGTGGGGGAGCATCCGACGGCGACCTACGAGAACGCCCTGGCGCTGGCCGGCATCCTGCTGGATACCTACCGGGACCTCGAGCGGGCCGAGCGCGCCTACCGGGTCGCCATCTCCCTGGAACCGGAGCGCTACGAGGCTTGGCGCGAGCTGGCGGCGACGATGCAGGCCGGGGGCCGCGTCGAGGACGCGATCCGGCTGATCGGCGAGTACCGGGATGAATACGGCGCCACCGACGCCTCGGACCGGGATCTCGAAACCCTGCACAACGCCCTGAAGATCTCCTCCGGCGACGCCGGCGACGACTAACCGGCGCGGCAGGCCCGGGTGTGCGCGAACCGGTCACCATCGTAATCCCCCACTACCGGGCCGAGGTGCTCGCCGACTGCCTGCAGTCCCTGTTCGCCCACAGCGCCCGGCCCCTCAGGGTGATCGTTGTCGACGACGGGGGCGGCGCTCCAAGTCTGCAGGAGGCGCGGGCTCGCTTTCCGGGTATCGAGGTGATCAGCAACGAGGGCAACCGCGGTTTCAGCTACTCCTGCAACCGCGGCCTCGAAGCGGCCGGGACCGAGTACTCGGTGCTGCTCAACGACGACACGAAGGTGACGGCCAACTGGCTCGAGCCGCTGATCGCGGCCGCGGAGGCCGACGAAGCGATCGCCGCATGCCAGCCCAAGCTGCTGTCCGCCGCGGATGCGGGCTCGTTCGATTACAGCGGCGGCGCCGGCGGCTACATCGACCGCCTGGGGTACACCTTCTGCCGGGGACGGCTGCTCGACGAAGTCGAAACCGACGACGGGCAGTACGATCTGCCCGCGAACCTTTTCTGGACCTGCGGGTCGGCGATGCTGGTGCGCACCGAAGCGGTGCGCCGGGTCGGGCTGCTCGACCTCGATTTCTTCATGCACTTCGAGGAGATCGACCTGTGCTGGCGGCTGCGGCTCGCCGGTTACCGGCTCGTCGCCGTGCCCTCCTCGGTGATCCACCACCACGCCGGGTGGTCGCTGCCGCCGGCGAGCTTCCGAAAGAGCTACCTCAACCACCGCAACAACCTCGTCATGCTGTTCAAGAACCTCCCCTGCCGCTCCCTGACCTGGCTGCTGCCGGCGCGCGTACTGCTCGAGCTGGCGGCGGCCCTCAACTACCTCCTGCGCGGCCGCCTGCGCGCCGCCGCGGCCCCGCTGGCGGCGCTGCTCTGGTGCTTCACCCATCCCCTCAACCTGCTCGAGCGCCGCCGCCGCAGCCGCGGGCTGGCGACCGCCGGGACCGACGCCGACCGCAGGGGGGTGTACGGCGGCAGCATTCTCGTGCAGTACTTCCTGCGCGGCCGGCGCCGGAGCCGCGACTTCATGGCGGAACCCGGCTCTTGAAGACGGCGCTCAACACCCTTCTCAAGCTGGCGGTCAGCGCCGGCCTGCTCTACTACCTCGCCCTCCAGACCGATCTCGAGGGGCTGGGGGCCGCCTTCGCCGCGACGGTGCCGTCGCTGTTCCTGCTTGCCGTCGCCTTCTTCGTGGTCAGCAACGGGCTGGGAGCCTGCCAGTGGTACCTGCTGCTGCGCGCCCACCGGCTGCCCATAGGTTTCCGCCAGGCGACGGTCTTCTACCTGACCGGGGTGTTCTTCAACAACGTCCTGCTCGGCAACATCGGCGGAGACGCGCTGCGCATCTACGACGTACGCCGGCTCACCGGGCGCACCAGCGGCGCCGCGGCGGCGACCTTCATGGACCGCTTCGTCGGCCTGCTCTCCACCTGCACGCTGGCGTTGATCGCCTGTTTCGCCGTCGCCGAGGTCCGGGTCCCCGGCGTGATTTCGGTTCTCGTGCCGGTCTGGGCCGTCCTTCTCCTGCTGATGGCGATGGGACTGAGCGGGCGCGCCGGGCGTCTGCTCGAGGGCCTGGCAACCCGCATCCTTCCCGAACGCGCCGGCCGCAAGGCGGCCAGCCTGCGGCGGAGCATGGCGGTTTACCGCAACAAGGGCCGGCTTCTTCTCGGAGTCTGGGCCGTTTCCCTCGGCGTCCAGTTCGCGCGCGTTCTCGTGTACTGGTCGGCTGGGCTGGCGGCCGGGCTGCACGCCGGGTTGATCTACTTCGTCGCCTTCCAGCCTGTCGCCGCGGTCATCGCAGCCCTGCCCATCTCCATCGGGGGCCTGGGGGTGCGGGAGAACATCTTCGTCGAGCTGTTCGGCTCCGTCGGCGCTCCGGAAAGCCGGGCGTTCGCGATGTCCCTTCTCGGGTACGCGGCCGGTGTCGTCGCCAGCCTTCTGGGGGGGATCGCCTTTGTCGTCCGCCGGGTGCAGCGGGCCGACGCCCGGGACAGTTGAAGCGATGGCGGTGAGGCTCGGAAACGAGCGTCTTTTCGACGACTCCCTCGGGCTGATCGCCGGGCGGCGAGTCGGCCTGATCACCAACCCCACCGGGGTCGACTCCCTGCTGCGCTCGACCGCGGACCGCCTGCACGCCGAGCCGGCCGCAGAGCTGGCGGCCCTGTTCGGTCCCGAGCACGGGATCCGCGGCGACGCCGAGGACGGGGTCGCCGTTGCGGACGACGTCGACCGCCGCACCGGTGTGCCTGCCATCAGCCTCTACGGCCCCACCCGCGCCTTGCGGGACTCCATGCTCGACGGCATCGATGTGCTGCTGTTCGACATGCAGGACGTCGGTGCGCGCTTCTACACCTACCTGTACACCATGAGCGCGGCCATGAAAGCCTGCGCCGGGCGAGGGGTGCCGTTCCTCCTCCTCGACCGCCCCAATCCGGTCGGCGGCGAGGTGCTCGAGGGGAACCTGCTCGATCCCGCGTTCTCCTCCTTCGTCGGCCGCTACCCCGTCCCGGTCCGCTACGGGCTGACGATCGGGGAGATCGCCACCCTCTTCAACGAGGTCCACGGCATCGGCGCCGAGCTGCAGGTCGTGGAGCTGAGCGGATGGAAGCGGTCGATGTCCTGGGAGGATACCGGGCTGCCGTGGGTTGCCCCCTCCCCGAACATGCCGACTCCGCAGACCGCGTCCCTGTACCCGGGCACCTGCTTTTTCGAGGGGACCAACCTCTCGGAAGGACGGGGAACCACGCGGCCGTTCGAGCTCATCGGGGCGCCGTTCGTCGACGGCTTCTCCCTGGCGGATGCGATGAACGAGCTGGCGATTCCGGGGGCGCGATGGCGGCCGGTGTTCTTCACGCCGTCGTTCGGCAAGCACGCCGGAGAGCGTTGCGGGGGCGTGCAGCTGCACGCCCTCTCCCCCTGCCTGCGCCCGGTGACGGCCGCCTTCCACCTGCTGGCCACGGCGAAAAGAATGTTCCGCGACCGCTTCGACTGGCACCTCCCCGCCCGGGGCATCCACAACTTCGACAAGCTCGCAGGCAGCGACAGGGTGCGCCTCGAGCTCGACGCCGGAACCCCTGTCGCCGATCTGCTCGCAGCCTGGGAGCGGGAGCGGCGGCCCTTCGCGCAGGTGAGAGAGGAGTTCCTGCGCTACTGAGTCCTTCCCAGGCTCCGCGTGAACCCGCCGCCCCCGTTTCGCAACCGGAGTTTCGGCGCGCGGGATAACCGGCCGGGCCGTTTGCACCGCCGCCTCGGCTCCCTATCATTTGGGCACTCCTCACCGACGCTGATCCCCATGCCCGCACCCCTGAAAGCAGGAACCTTTCTCATCGCTTCACTCGGACTGGAGGACCCGAGGTTCAGCCGCGCGGTAGTGCTGATCCTCCAGCACCGGCCCGACCAGACCCTCGGCGTCATCGTCAACCGTCCGCTCGGAGAGCGGGTCCGGATGTACCCCGCAGAGGAGCTGCGAACCCTCGCCAACGGACTCGAATCGGGCGGCAAACCGGACGGGATGTTCTACCAGGGGGGGCCTGAGGAGCCGCACTCCCTCATCTTCCTGCACCGCCTGCGCAGGGCCGGAGACGGCGCAACCCACATCTGCGACGGCCTCTACGCAGGGGGGGATCTCGATATCCTGCGCGGCTGCATGCCGGAGCTCGACAGCGACAGCCCCCTGCTGCGGTTCTACCTCGGGTACGCCGACTGGGCGCCGGGCCAGCTCGAGAACGAGATCGCCATGGGCGCCTGGATTCTCAGCGACGCGAACATCGACCTGGTCTTTTCCGAAGAGCCGGAGAGCGTCTGGCAACAGGCCCTGCACGCCCTGGGCGGCAAGTACGCGCCGATGTCGTTCATCCCCGAAGACCCTTCCCTCAACTGAACCAGCCACCCGACTCCGGGTGGAGTTTGAAACCGGGGGCATCCCCTCCCGACCCGGGAAGGATGGTGGTCCCGGGCAGGTGCCGCGCCCCTCTCGCCGGCGATTGCTGAGCCCGCCAGGGTCGGCGGTGGTCGGCGGTGGTCGCCGCCGGCAGCCCCGCGAAACCGCTCCTCAGCAGATCAGGCCGCGCTTGGAATGGATCCCGTGGGCAGGCGGATCGTCGCCGATCCAGCGCTCGTCCACCGGCTCGCTGGCGAGCTGGTAGCGGGTGTCGGAGGAAAGGCGGATGCGGCGGGTGTGGTTGTCGGTGCTGGCGTGCATCGTGAACATGCTGAAGACGAGAAGGTCCCCCATGCCGAATTCCGCGGTCAGCCAGCGGCCGCCAAGCTGTTGCCGCAGCCCCAGGGCGTCGGCGAAATGGCCCCGGGAATCCCAGCGGATTCCCCCCCGCTCCTCGGCGGTAAGCTGGCGGTTCTCGGCGCGCGCCCGGGCGACGATGGCGGCCGCCTCCCCTTCATCGCAGTAGGCATCGACGTCCGTGCGGGCGTAGTCGTCGAGGATCTCCTTCTGCAGGTGCGAGCCCTCGAGAATCATCAGGCCCCCCATGCCGTGCGGGATGTCCTGCAGCGGAGTCCAGGAGGTGTAGAGGTTCCGGGTGCCGCGCCCCATGAACACGATGTCGCAGTGTGGCTGGGTGGCGTTGGCGCCGTTCGGACTCTTGGCGCGGAACCAGGTATAGTCGAAATGACGCACCGGGCCGCCGAGAAAGAGTTCGTAGAACTCGATCATCCGCCCGCTGTACACGACGGCGTCCAGCTCGGGATTGTCCCTGGCGAGATCCGGGGAGAAGCTCGTCTCGATACCCGGCTTCAGCACTCCTTCCTCCAGCGGATGGGAGTGGTCGATCAGGCCCTTGGCGGAGAGCCTGGACAGCACCGACATCCTCGCCGCCATGACCTCCTCCCGGTCGAGGAACCCCGGAAGGTAGAGGTAGCCGTCCCGCGCCATGCCCCTGCGCAGGGCCTCCCTGTCGCCGAGGGCGCTCGAGGCGTCATGCAGCTCGCCGAGGAGGGCGGAATCGATGGCCTCACCCCGGTAGGTCAGCAGCTGTGCGGAGCCTTCCGGCATCGGAATCACCTTCTACTTTCGAGGGATTTTTTCTCAAACTAACCCCAGCCTGACGGCGGTCAAGAAACCGGTTCCGCGCCGGTGCCTTTTCTCACCGGGACCACGCTTTTATCTTTGGCTCATTCCCCCAGCGGTTCTCCCCCCGGCTTCACCCCGACAACTGTTCGAGGATTCATGTCCGTACGCCTGGTTGCAGTATGTCTGCTCGGCGCCCTGGGCGGCTCTGTGCTGCCGCAACCGGCGCCGGGCCTCGTTCCCCCCAGCTGGGAAGGGGGGCCTCCTTTCGCCTCGGCCATTCTCGTCGAGGCCGAAACCGGCAAGGTCCTGTTCGAGCACCACGGCAGCGCTCCGCGCTCACCTGCCAGCACTCTCAAGCTGCTGCTGCAGCTCCTGGTCATGGAGGCTGTCGCCGACGGCCGCGTCGCCCTCTCGGACTCGGTCCACATCTCCGCCGAGGCGAGCCGCACCGGGGGTTCGCAGGTGTACCTCAAGGAAGGGGAGGTGTTCACCCTTGGAGAGCTGATGGAGACGATCGTCATCGCCTCCGCCAACGACGCCTGCGTGGCGGTCGCCGAGCACATCGGCGGCACCGAGCAGGGCTTCGTCGACCTGATGAACAGCAAGGCCGCCGTTCTGGGGTTGGAGGGGACGCGTTGCGTCAATGTGCACGGACTCGACAATACTCCGCCCACGAAGGGCAACACCACCACTGCGGCGGACCTCGCAAAGGTCAGCAGGGAGATTGTCGCCTACGACGACATCATGGAGTGGTCCACGATCCGCCAGAAGCCGTTCCGCAACGGGACCTTCATCCTCCGGGCGACCAACAGGCTGCTGGGGAAATTCCGCGGCCTCGACGGACTCAAGACCGGGTACACCAAGCGTGCCGGTTACTGTCTCGTGGCCACGGCGGAGCGCCGCAAAATGCGTCTCATCTCGGTGGTTCTTGGTTCCCGGAGCGAGAGAGCCCGCTACCGCGAGACCCGGCGCATCCTCGACTGGGGGTTCAACCACTATTCCAGGGTGGCGATCGTCAGTTCCGGAGACCCCGTTGCCGCGGTCACCCTCGATTGGGGCGTCGAACCGGAAGTCGCCGCGGTGGCCACCGACTCGGTTGTGGCGGTTCTCGGCAACGAGGAGGTCCGAGGCATTCGCAGGGAGGTCGAGATCGACTCCGAGCGAACCGCCCCGGTCGCGGCGGGGGACTCCCTCGGCACTCTCAGGGTGACGACCGGCGAGACCCTGCTGGCCGCCGTCGACCTGGTAGCGCAAAAGACGGTGCAGCGCATGTCGCTGTGGGAAATCCTGATGAGCTACTTCTGAATCCCCCCGGAGTGCAGGGAAGCGCACCACATACGCGGCCATCTGATCACGGGATTCCCGGATCCTTCCGGACCGACCCGTTCTTCTTCTGTATGACCTGCGCGCGGAGGATCTGATGAGCCGTCTTATCGCGCTCTTTGGGATTGAGGAGGAACGCCACGGAGACGTCCCGGCCTCCTGGAGCTTCCATGCATCCGGGCCGCCCGCTCTTGACCATGCCTGCGGGCAGCTCTAGCTTGAAACCAGGGGCGATTAGCTCAGCTGGTTAGAGTGCCTGCTTGACATGCAGGAGGTCACTGGTTCGATTCCGGTATCGCCCACCATGAAACTAACGCAACCTGTTGTTTTTTATCGATTGATACAGGTTGCTCAATTGCGGTTTTCCCTACTGTTGTCGCACCAGTACCGTTGTCTGGTGTGTACCCCGCCGCCCCCCGGAACCAGCGGCGCGGTCCGCGACCCCATGGCAGCCGCTGGCCCTGGCGCCATACGTGGACTCCGAAATAAACCGGGGTTCCCCTCCTCCCCCTTGGCACGTTCCCGGCGTTTCCCGGCGATTTGCCTCCACCCTCATTCCGTCGGAGCGTCCTTCACCCGCCGCCTGTAGTAGGTGAATTCCAGACCCCCGGTCCGGGTTGCCAGATAGTGTCGGTATCCTGCGAACCGGCGGACATCGATCTGGATCTGCTCCCTGGCGTACATCCTCTCGAAGCGAGGGTCTTCAGCCATTTCCAGGTCGGAGAGGAAGTAGGGCTGATCTATCGATGTGCCCTGGGCAGGACCTGCAATGATGTAGTCCGGCTCGCGTGAAAGGACGTAGGCTCCATCCCCCTTGCGATGCCCCTGGATTTTCTGCCAGGGCAGTCCCCGGTCCTCGACAGGTCTCCGAGCGATCTGCCGGTCGTTGAGCCCCAGCATGTCAATGTAGGTGTTCCCCGAACTGTAATACGGGATCGAACCCGCGGTGTTGAGTGCCACGCTGGAGCCGGGAGGCCAGTTCTCTGCGATGTAACCGCCTATGATCCGGCCGACAAAGGCTGCTGGATCGGGCTTTTTCGTGCGCTCCTCCAACGCAGGGATCTGAAACGCAAGGAGAACGGCGCTCAAACTGTGAAGGGCCAAGAGCTTCCATGCCTCCAGAAGACCCGGGGCCGGGGGTATGGCGCGAAAAACAAAGGCCGCCAGAAGGGGAATTACAGGCGCAATAAACCGGTGTCCGGGCATGTGATCGGCCCCGACCCAGATCACGTAAGCGATATACGCCCCGGCCATGGATAGCAAGTATGCATGGCCACTGTTCAATGCCTTCCTGCGCCACAGATGCCCCAGGGCCACCAGGACCCACAGAAAGAGAAACGGAGGCTTTTTCGCATGATTAGCCAGATACTTGGAGGCGTACCACATCCGCTCGATTTCCAGGGTCCCGGCGCTCTTGGCATAAAACGTGTTGGGGAGCAGGCTCCCGTAGTATCCCCATTTCCACACGAGGTAAGGGACCAGAACCAGGGTGATAACCCCCAGGAAAAGCAGCACCTGCTTCCATGTCCGCCGGCAATGGAGCAGAAAGGCCACGCTCACCACCACGAAGATGAGACCGTCCGGCCGGGCCAGAACCGCAAGCGCCAGGATGAGTGCGCTCAAGCCAAGGGGCCGCAGGTCAAATCCTGATTCCCGCGCCCGCAGAAACATGCCTGCGCCGGCTGTGCCCAGCAGCCCGAAGAAGGGGGCTTCCATGCCTCCCATGGACCAGATGACGAGGGGGGCCGAGCCCAGGACGAAGGCAGCTGGCAGTCCAAAGAGCCAGCCGCGGTGTCCAGCGATACACGCCACTGCGAGGGCGGTGAGAACCAGCGCAGTGACGTTGACCAACCTCGTGGCCAGAACCAGATCCCACCCTGTGCTCCCGGTGAGGCTGACCAGCAGGAGGAAGAGGAAATTCGTATAGCCTTCGACCCGTTCCCCGGTATTCCAGACAATTCCGTTTCCCCCGAGAAACTGCTGGACGTAGCGCAGGGTGATGTAGGCGTCGTCGTGAAAAAAGTTCCGGTGCTGATACAATAACAGCAGGCCAAGCACGATGGCGGTGGCCAGGGAGAGGGCTTTTTCCCGGATCTCGTTCACTGTGTTGAGCGGTGCGGGCCGGGGAACCCCCGGTAGTCTCCATCACCCCGGCGATTCAAGGAACTCTCCGCTTCGCCGGGACCACCCCTCGAGAAGATGCAATGCGCTGATCGGTTGCGGGGGAAGGGTCCGTTGCGCCGCGCGCCACCGCGGCGAACAGAATCGCGAACAGGACCGCGAAGCGGCCGTTGATCATCGAGCCGTCGGAGATGCCCAGAACCCCCATCGCCACCATAACGCTGAAGGCCCCTGCCGCGAAGGCGCGCCGGTCCGGAGGGCTCGCAGCGTGACTCTGCCCCCATGAAATGCGCAACAGCTTCAGATACAACAGCGCAAAGAGGATCAGTCCGGGCAGACCCATCTTCAGCCAAAGGGTCAAATACAGGCTGTCCACGGTCCAGGCCTCCCAGGTCTCGAAGCGGCCCTCTTCCGGATCGAAGGCGAAAAGCTTGAGAATCCTGCCCTGGCCGCTTCCGAAAACCGGGCGCTCGGCAATCGCTTGCAGCACCTCGGAATAGCCCATGAGGCGCCCCAACACCTGCACGTCGCGGCTGACGTCGACGAAGGTGCGCGAGCGTTCGAGGGCGTGGGCGCTGACCGCGGCCCCGGTGAAGCGCTGGAAAACCAGCACCGATGCCAGGAGAACGGCCACCACCGCCGCGGCGGGAACTGCGGCCCCCCAGGCCTGGCGGGCCCCGCGGGGCCGGCTGCGGTGACTGATCCACAAAGTCGCTGCCAAGCCGACCGCGAAGGCGACCCACATTCCCCGGCCCACGGTCAGAACGAACGCCAGCCCGGTGGGCAAAAACGCCAGGGCCGGCAGCAGGCGCCCGAAACGCCGCGGGTCGTGAATCAGGAGGTTTGCGATTACCAGCATGGCCACCGGCAATACCACTCCCTGCGGCCCCATGACGCGGAAGAAGCGTTTCCCGGTCGACAGGTCGATGGCGCCGAGGAACTCGAAGATGTAGGTCATTCCCACCACCGGACCGACGAGCATGAGGATCGGTGCGATCAGGCGCGCCCCGTCCCGGGGGGAGAACGCCTGGGTGGCGGCGAAGAAGGCGACGTAGTAGAGCGGGTAGCGGAGATTGCGGAGGATGGTCCCGTTCTCGTTGCCGTAGTACGCCCCGAGCAGGCCGGAAAACAGGGCGACGGCAAGGAAGGCGGCGACGAGACCGTCGACGCCGGTGGTCGCCACCCGCAGGCGGCGCGCCCATACGACGTCGATCGCCAGAAACAGCAGGGTGGCCATCAACAGCACCTCGGTCGGCTTGAACCCGAGGGGAATGCGCAGAAACTCCAGCACCGGCCCCGGGGTCACCGCGGTCGCCACGAGAAGGACGACCAGCGCGCGCCTGACCGAGAACAGCATGACACCCGCCGTCAGCAGGGCCGTGGCGAACAGCGGGGCTAAATGGGCAAACCAGAATACCGGCCCCACAACGACGGCGCAGATGAGCGCGCAGGCCGCCCCGATCAACCGGCTGTCGCCGGGTTCGAACCAATGCTGCGCCCGGGCCGGGGTCATCCCGTTTCCCCGCGTCCTGTCTGGACGGCTACCCGATTCCTTGCAAGAGGATGAGAACCGTGTTGAACGCCGGAATGGCGGCGGGTGGAATCGCGGAATGGCAGGGCGATCATGCGTGGTCCATTTGGACGGTCACAGACAAAGGGTGGTAGACCCGGTATGGATTCTCGAGATGAATCACCGTACTTCTGTTCCCGCAGCATCCTGCGGACGCTCCTCCATCGTCCGCCCGGGTTCGGTTACGTCTCCTCGTTCCGCTGACGGCGCGCCAGCTCCCACCGTCCGGCCGCACCGGCCTTGCGAAGACCCGGATTCAATAGGCGCCGCGGCCTGACAGAACCGCCGGAACCGTCCGCCACAGGATCCACAGGTCGAGCCGGAAGGAGAAGCGCCGCACGTACAAAGCGTCCATCCCTTCCATTCTCGCCAGCTCCAGGTCGCTTCGGCCCGAGACCTGCCACAGGCCGGTAAGGCCCGGCTTCACGCGAGCGCGGAGGCGGCGATACCGGGGCCGCAGGTAGGGGAGGTGGTCCACGGCGACCGGCCGCGGACCGACCAGGCTCATGCTGCCCTCGATGACATTCCAGAGCTGCGGCAGCTCGTCGATGCTGAAGCGGCGGGCGAGGCGGCCGACGAGCGGCAAAACTCGAGGGTCATCGCGCAGTCGGCAGTAAGCCTGCCACTCGGCTTGCGCCTCCGGGTGACGTCCAAGGCAGGATTCGAGGATATCGTCGGCTCGCCGGTACATGGTGCGCAGCTTCCACAGGGTGAAGCGACGGCCTTGAAGGCCCTCCCGCTGCTGGCGGAACAGGACGGGGCCGCGGTCGAGCAACCACACGGGTACCGACACCAGGAGCAGGAGAGGCGCGGCCAGCAGCAGCAGGGGAACGGCGATGAGGAGATCGAGGGCGCGCTTCCAGAACAGGGCCCATCGTCCCGGCCCGGGAACCGTCACAGGAACGTCCGGGCCATAGCGAACGCTTCGGCATACTCGGTCCCGGCCTCGGCTCCCCGGACCCGGGCCTTGAGGCGCAGGTCGTCGGGCAGGCGCCCCGGCTCGAACTCGGTGCTGTACTGTTCCATGGCCGCGCACTTGGCCTCGACATGGGCGGCCTTCAGCAGAACGAACGCATTCGGCGTGAAAGCATTCGAGAACACCTGGTCTGTCGAGGTGGCCACTTCGAAAAGCAGGACGTCCCGGCGCCTCCGGAAGGGCCGGGTGGCCACTTCCACGGCGCGGGAGAGCCCGCGATGGACCTGGTTGGCGTCTCCCCACCAGTGAGTGAGGACCCGGTCGGCCCACTCGACCTCGGGGACAATCAGGTCGTGCACTTCGGCGAGGTCGGTCTCGGCCCGGCGCTCGTCAATCAGGTGCGCGGGGAGGACGGGCACCGCGCCCAGGGTATCGCAGGAGCGCTCGAAAGCGCCGATCAGGGCCTGCCAGTTTCTCCGGCCGCGGGGATCGCAACGGCGAAACGGCAACAGGACCCGGCACTGGCACCCGAGGGCCGCCGCCCTGGCGATTGTACCCCCGCACGCGATCGCCTCATCGTCGGGATGGGCGACGGCGACCAGGATCTTCTGACCCGCCCAGGCTCCAAGGCCATCCGAACTCGCTGCGGCCACGAACGGTTCCTATCGGCCGGTGGGTCGGTAGGACTCCACCGTGCCGCGCAGGCGCTCGAAATCGAAGCGGGGCCGCCACGGCAGCAGGTCCCATCCGGCGCCGGTGTTTTCCACCTCCCGGACGGCGTGCTCCCCTTTTCGCATCGGCAAGTACTCGAGAGGAGAACGGGAGCCGGTGATTTCCAGCACCATCCGCGCCACCTCGTTGACGGTGAACAGCTGGCCGGTAGCCGCGTCGAAGAGCTCGTTGTCGCCGAAGCGGAGGGCGTCGGCCATCATGCGGGCTACGTCTTCGACGTGGACTAGATCCACCCGTTGCGTGCCGTCCCCCCAGATGGGCAAAGGCTGGCCGCGCCAGGCGCATTCGGCAAAGGTCGGTATGATCTTCTGGACCCCCGTGGTCTTCTGACCCGGTCCGAAGACATTGAAAGCGCGCACGTGGCTCACGCGCACGCCGCAGTGACGGTGCCAGGCAGAGGCGAGTTGTCTGGCGCACTTTTTCGTCGCCGAATAGACGTTGTCCCAATGCTCGGGCAGGGTGATCCCGACGTAGGCAAAGCCCTTGGCCTGGCAAGCTTCGAGGACGCGGACCGTTCCCTTGATGTTGGTATCGATCGCCTCGTCGACGGACTGGAAAAGCTCCGCCGTGCCCAGAATCCCCGCCAGGTGAATCACCGCGCAGCAATCCCCCAGAAGCGCCGGCAGATCATCCCGCAGCAGGTCTCCTCCCGCTGCCCGGTCGATGGGGAAGGCGCGGTACCCGCGCGCCTCGAGCTCACGCATCACCGCCGAGCCGATGAAACCCAGGCCGCCGGTAACGGCTACAAGACGCTGTGCCGTCATCGGGACGCACCGGGGGCGGCGAGCCGTTCGTAGAGCCGGACGTGGTCCAAGACCACCCGGTCGAGGTCGTACTCCTCGCCGAGCCGCTGGCTTGCAGCTCGGGCCAGATCGCGTCCCAGGGCGGGATCCGCCAACAGGCGCAAAACGTGTGCGGCCAGGCACTGGACGTCTCCAATGGGTGCCAGCAGGCCGGACACGCCATGCTGGATGAGCTCGGGCACCCCCCCGACCCGGGTCGAGACGACCGGCACGCCGGCGGCCACGGCCTCCATCACCACTCGGGGCATCCCTTCCCACCGCGAGGTCAGCAGAAAGACGTCCATCAGGGGCAGGAGGCGGTCGACGTCTCCGCGGGCGCCCAGACGTTGGACACGGTCCGCAAGCCCGCAGCTGCGCAGTTCCGCCGAAACCTCGTCATGGAGGCAACCGTCTCCCACCAGGAGGAATCGGGTCGCCGGTGCCTGGGCGGCGATGCGGGCACAGGCGAGCACGAAGTCCCCGGGCGCTTTGGCCGGCTCCAGCCTCATGACCGTACCGACGAGGGCGGCATCGGCATCCAGGCCCAGCTCCCCCCGCCGCCGGTCCCTTTCGTCGAGAGCACCCCGGAAGCGGCCCGGACAGATCCCGGACCGGATGACGGTACTTCGCTCGCGCAGGCCCAGGCCGGAATCCAGGCCGTCGCGGATCAGCTGCCGGGATACCGCCACGAAGCGGTCGGTGAGGCGGCTCGCCAGTGACTCCACGGCCACGTACATGCTCTTCTTCAGCCGTGAGGTGGGCGCGTAGAACGACCAGGTCCGGATGCTGTGCACGACGTGGGGCACGCCAGCGATACGGGCGGCCAGTCGGCCCAGAACACCGGCCTTGGACAGGTGGGTGTGAACCACGTCGGGGCGGACGTCGCGGATGACCTGGCACAGCCGGAGCAAAGCCCGAAGGTCCTTCCAGGGCGCCGGTTCCCGAGTCATCTGCGGGACCTCGTGGATGGCGATTCGGCTTTCACCGAGACGACGCAGGAGGTTGCCGCCTGCGCCCACCGGGGAGCAGGCAACCTGCACGTCGATTCCACACTTTCGCAGGCCCTCGCATATGCCCACTACGGATATCTGGGCACCGCCCAGGTGCAGGTTGGTGATGACGTGGAGGACCCGCAAAGGCGGCCCCTGTTTATCAGGAGTCTCCATCCCGGGCACAGTTAATCCAATGGTGCAGTCATAGTGCTTGGTTCGGATCGCATCCCGGGCGGTTGGTCGCCGAGTGAATTCGGCCGTACTGACCGGCGAACGAACCGCCGCGCAGGATCTTGCAGCCATCCCCCTCTTCGGTGTTGGGGGTTTTCCGCTGGACCCCTACCATAGTAACCGCCGTCCCACCAGTCCTGAACCCATTCCCAGACGTTTCCCGACATATCCATAACGCCGTACGGGCTGGCCCCTGTTCCAGTTCGTGTAGTGGTCTTCAAAAGCGAGCCGGTACAGACGGGGACCGCTATGTGCGGGGGTGCACCGATCCTCCTCCACGCATTTCCGGTACTCGCCGGCGGTCACCTCGAAACGGTCGATGAAACAGGCATCGACCCAGACCGTGCGTTGCGGCCTCTCGTCGCTTTCGCCGTTTTCCCTGCCCCGGATGAACTCCCCGGCTGCGATGAATACCATCTCTCCGACGGGATGCTCCATATCTCCTGCGCCGGGGATGGTGTCCCCCTCGGCAGCCATGGCCGCCCGGTTGCGCCGCATCCAGTGGGAGTACTCGGCCGGCGACACAGCCTCGAGTTCGAAGGCGAGATCGAACGGGCTCCCCTGAGTCGAGCGTGCGCAGCGCACGCCAACCAGCGGGTGCCAGCGGTGGGGTCTGAACCGGTAGGGATTGGCCGAACGCATATCGGGGTCGGCTTCCACGTAATACCAGGAATTCCCGCGCACCACTTTGAAGCCGGTTTCCGAAAGGTTGACGGGGTTGGCTTCGGGGCTGCGTTCATAGTAGTCGCGGTCGTACGAATCGGCAACCCATTCCCAGACGTTGCCCGCCATGTCGTCGCCCCCGTGGACACTCGCCCCGTTTCGGCGCGTGCCCACCGGCCCGGTGCAGTCGTATTCGCAACCCAGACCCAGGCCGATCCGCATCATTATGGCGCGGTCGCAGTCACCCGCCGCACCCGGCGGCCGATCTCCCCAAGGGTATCGGTGACCGGCCACGCCGCGGGCGGCTTTCTCCCATTCGGCTGGTGGGCAAGCGCAATCCCGACCATTGACAGTAGCGGACTGCATCCTCGACCTGAAATTCCCGGGCCGCCGAGGTCATCGTCGTCTACTGCATTGCCCGTTCCGACGAGGGCAATTTGCGAAAAAAGGAAAGCCAATGTACAGCAAAGGAAACCTGAAATTACCATCGCCGTACACCTGACTTCGCTTCGGGAAGGTTATCGAACTCCTCAACGATGTAGATCCAAGGGAGGTGGGGTTCTCGGAGGGAGAAAAGTCATGTGGGCTGGCCCCAGCGCGCCGCCTCGCGGCGCAACGCCGGCAGCTCCTGCCGCCTCCCCGCACGGCGCAGGATCCGGTCGGCGAGCTTGTACACCTGCGGCATCATCGGATCGATGGCAATCGCCGCCTTGATGTGCACCCAGGCGCGGTCGTGCTTTCCGAGGTCGTCCAGCCTGAGGGCGACGTTGTAGCGAATCGTGCGCGAGTCGTGGGCAATCTCGGCGGCGCGCTCGAAAGCGACCAGCGCCTCTTCCCTTTCCTCCCGGAACAGCAGGTTTTCCCCTCTCTTGAACCAGTAGTTCGCCTGAATGATACGCGCCCAGGGATCGGCCAGGTCCCCCGCCGCGGCGGCGCCAGCGGTATCCGGGGATGCCATTTCCGCAGCGAGCTTCGTTCCCGTCTTCAGAACCCGGTACGACAATCCCGCCGGTACGAAATCGAACCCTTTGGCGGGAAGATCGCGAGGCGCGAGGAAATGCACCGGTCTGCCGGCGACAGACTCCTCCACCAGGCGTTTGATCATCCTTCGCCGCACCCGCGCTTTCTCACGCGGTTTCAAGTTGCGCGCACTTGCGGGAAGGATGTCGGTTCCCCTTCCCGCCCGCATGTACAGGGTCACGTCCGGCCTGGCTCCTTCGACCCTGCTCAGGTAGTCGACGATGAAGCTTGCATCGTCACCCTCGGTTATGAGGATGGCGTTCTGCGGCAGCCCGGCGAGGATGTCCATGCCGTACCTGTGGGCGATGTCAATTCCCTTTCGGTCCGCCTCGCGATAATTCATCGCCATAACGACCGCCACAGCCGCAACCGCCGCGGCCGCGGGAATTCCACCGCGGCCGAAGACACGTCCGAGGCGAAGGCAGAGGTCTTCCAGCCCATATGCGATGAAAACCGCGGCGCCGAGAAAGCTGAGCAGGAAGAAGACACCGATTCCGTTCGGGTCGCGGTGGTAGTTCAGAGCCACTGCGAGGTTGATCAGGACCGTGGTGCCGACAACCCATGCGGTCGTTCCGTCGCGGCGGGCGCTCACCCACAGGCCCCAGACCGCGACGAGGCAGAGGGCCGGGGTGTAGGCGGAAAACAGATGCTCCAGCCAGCGGCCCGCGTTCAGCAGGATTCCGGTTGCCGGCATGGAGAAGAAGGCGAAGCGGTACTCCGCGCCGGTGATGTGGTCCCAGAACAGGGTGGGGGTATCCAGGGGGCCCCAGTGAAATCCCGGGCCCAGTGAGGAGCGGAGCGGCAGGTACAGAACCAGGCTGTATCCGAGGATGGCAGCTGCGGCAACCTTTGCGGCCCTCCCCGTCAGCTCTGCGGCTTTCGCCGCAGGAGGCCGGTTCGGCCGTCCTCGGTACCAGTGCCACGCCCACGCCGACAGCAGGCCGGGCAGAATCAGGGACTGGCTGAGATGGGTCGTCAGTGCCATTCCGGCAGCGTAGCCCGCCAGCATGAGGTTTCGCGGGTCCGGTACCTCGGCAGCCCGCAACCCGAGCCAGATCATCGCCACTGCCCCGAGCAAGCTCGCGCCGTACACCTCGGCGACGACGGCGTTGCTCCAGAAGGTCCCGGAGAAGGCGAAAAGGAGCCCCCCTGCCAGGCTGATCCAGGGACGACAGCCACGGTCTCTCAGGAAAGCGGACAGCGCCGCGACCGCCAGGGCGGCAGTGAACGCGGTGGCGACGTTGATCCGGTAGGCGACGCTGTCGAAGAACGGCAGCAGCGCCGAAAACAGGCGCCCCGCGAGGACGAACAGGGGATATCCAGTCGGGTGAGGTGTGCCCAGGGCGTGCACGGCGCCGATCAGCTCTCCCGAGCCCTCGACGTAGACGGTCGGGCACAGGGTCGCGAGGTAGACGCCAAAGGAGCCCGCGAAGGCGAGCACCGCCGCAGGCCACCTGCTGGAGCTGAACATCAGGGCTGCAGGATCAGCGCGGGAAGAGTGCCGTGGAAGCGGTCGCTGTGAACCATTCCGTCAGTGTTGACCCGGTGGGAATCGTTCGACCGCAAATTCCCCTCACGGAGCAGGGTTTCCCATGCAAGCGAGGATTTCAGCGACCGCATCCCAGCTCCCCTTGCGCGGACCCAATCGGTTCAGGAGCCGGTCAGCACTTCTTCGGCGCTGTCCTCGGGTATGAATCCCAGGACCTGCCTGGCGTGATCCAAGTCGACCCAGCGGTAACGGTTGTTGGAGACCCCGTAGAAGATGTCGAACTTGAGATCGTCCGGCGCGTCGACCGCCCGCTGCGTAAGCCGGGCGACGTCCCGCTGGCTGCACCAGACGGCACCCGATTCCGGCTTCTGGGGGTGGTCCTCGGCGTTGACCCAGCCGATGCGGAGACAAAGGGAGGAGATGCCGTGGACGTCGGCCGTATATCGAGCCAGTGCTTCTCCCCAGATCTTGGTGGCCGGATACAATCCCGTGGGACGGTGCGGCCATTCGTGGGTCACGGGATGGATCTGAGTCCCGGCGAAGTCGTCGAACCGCCCCTCGGACAGGGCCTTGTAGGGATGGTCGAGGTGGTATCCCCAGGATACCATGATCGACGAGGCGTAAACCACCCTTTTCACGCCCCCCCGCACCGCGGCCTCGAACACGTTGCGCACACCGATGATGTTGCTGGCCAGGAGGCTGTCCCAGTTGGCGTCCGGCCGCGGGTCCGCGGCCATCTGGACGACGACGTCCATTCCCTGAACCGCCCGCTCGACCGCTTCCAGATTTGCGAGATCGGCCAGGAAGAAACGGTCATCCGGAATCGACGGGGCGGTTTCTTTCGGCGCCCGTTCCGATGGCTGCCTGCGTCGCGCCAGTGCATACAGGTCGTAGCCGCCCACCTGCTCCAGGTGGCGGTAGACCACCCCCGGTATCAGGCCGTAGACTCCGGTGATGAGAACTTTTTTCGCCACCTGGGGCCCCCTTTCTCTTTCTGCTTTGAATATACGCGGGAGGTGGGTTCTAGGGGTCGAGCACGCCGATGCATGGAAGAGCCCGGTAGCGCTGGCAGTAATCCATGCCGTAGCCGACGACGAACAGGTCGCCGATCGTGTACCCGACGTAGTCGAGACGTACCGGCACCCGGCGTCTCTCCGGTTTGTCGATCAGGGCGCAGGTGTGGATCGAGGAGGGCGAATGCGCCTGAACCGCGGCGATTGCCGCCTGCATGGTGCCCCCGGTGTCGACGATGCCGTCGACCAACAGCACCTGCCTTCCTTCCAACTCCACTGCTGTCGACGCGGCCACCCGCGGCGACCCCGTCGACTCCCTGCCATGGTAGCTGCTGATCTTGATGAAGTCGTACTCGACCTCCCTGGCGAACTCCGCCGGCATTGCCCTCAGCAGGTCGATGACAAACTGTGCCGCCCCGGTCAGGATGCCGATCAGGACCGTCGGTCCCCCCCCGAAATCGCCGCTGATCCGGCGCGCCAGCTCTCCGACGCGACCCTCAACCTCGCCGGCGTCGAACAGGATGCGGATGCCGTCCGCGCCGATGGCTGTCTCCCGCCTGCCTGAAATACTCACCGTCCAGGGCCGCGGGCCGCGTTTTCCAGGGCCTTGAGAAGAATGGCGCGATCCTCGACCATGTCCGGCGGCAGGTGGCGTTCGATGACGAAGATTCCCTCCACGGATTCCTCGAGATAGGAGATGATGGTACGAATGTGGAAGTCGGCGCGCGTCGTTCTCAGCCCGGACTCGCCGGTCCGCCGGCGGATATCGCTGCGCTGGTAATACTCCAGGACGACCGGGAAATGTTGAATCAGTTCTTCCGACGCGAAAAGAACGCGAAGTTCCTCGAAGAAATGGAGAGCGTTCGCGGCCTCCTCTGACCACTCGTCTTTCTTTACAAGCCAGCGCGGGTCCATGCCCAACTCCAGGTAAGGCGCTGCGTACGGGTGGAGCGGGATCTGGCCGTACAAAAGCGAAGGGCTGCTCTCCTTGCAAGCAGCCCTTCGACTCGGGGAACGGGGAGGCGAAAACCGCGGCAGGGCTGGCGGCCCTGGTTTGCTGCCGCGGTATCGCCTGAGTAGCCGGCCGCCTGAGCGGCCGGTTTCCTGTTACGCCGCCATCGGTTTCTGTTTCGCCCCTGACTGACTGGCCGGTGCGGCCTTCTGGACTGCCGCCTTGCCGTTTCCGGCGTTGACCGCCGGAGTACGGCCCGCCGGATCCGGGCCGCTGCCGGTTCCGTCCGTGGAGGCGGAAGTCTTGCCGGCAGCGGCATCGGCATCCTCGCCGGCGGCTGCTCGCGACAGGGGAATATTCATCGCCGCGCGGATCTCTTCTTCGATGCGGCCGGAGACCTGCTCGTTCTCTTTCAGGTAAATGCGCGCATTCTCCCTGCCCTGCCCCAGGCGCAGTCCACCGTACGAAAACCAGGTTCCGCTCTTCTCGACGACCCGGTGCTGAACTCCCAGATCGAGCAGGTCCCCCTCTTTGGAGATACCGACGTCATCCCCACGGAAGAGGATGTCGAACTCGGCCTCTCTGAAAGGAGGAGCGACCTTGTTCTTGACCACTTTCACCCGGGTTCGCCGCCCGATTACCTCGTCGCCGTCCTTTATGTTGCCGATGCTGCGGATATCCATGCGCACCGAGGCGTAGAAGCAGAGGGCGCGGCCCCCGGTCGTGGTTTCCGGATTGCCGAACATCACGCCGATCTTCATGCGCAGCTGGTTGATGAAGATCACCGTCGTTCGCGACTTCTGGATCGATCCGGTCAGCTTTCTCAACGCCTGCGACATCAGCCGCGCCTGCAGCCCCATCTGGGCGTCCCCCATCTCCCCTTCGAGCTCGGCCCGCGGAACCAGCGCCGCCACGGAATCGACGACGATGACGTCGAGGGCGCCGCTGCGGACCAGTGTGTCGGTGATCTCGAGGGCTTCTTCGCCGCAGTCCGGCTGCGCGACCAGCAGGTTCTCCACGTCGACCCCCAGCTTGCGCGCAAAGGTGACGTCGAGGGCGTGCTCGGCGTCGATGAATGCGGCGATGCCACCCTGCTTCTGAGCCTGGGCTATCATGTTGAGAGCGCACATCGTCTTGCCGGCCGACTCGGGACCGTACATCTCGATAACGCGCCCCCGGGGGACGCCCCCGATCCCGAGAGCGGCGTCGAGCGAGAGGCAGCCCGTCGGGACGATGTCGATGTCGACGACCTGGGATTCACCCAGGCGCATGATGGCCCCCTTCCCGAATTGCTTTTGCACCTGGGTCAGGGCCTGCTGCATCGCTTTTTGCCGGTCCTGTCCCTTGCCGTCCTTCCTGGCGTCCAAAACTCTCTGCGTGCTGAACTTGGCCGATACCATCTCCGTCCTCCCGCCTCTCGGCTGTCTCGCTGAAGGGAAATCCAGCGGCGACGATGGGGGCTGCCTCTCGACGTGCCCTTGTCTCTGACTGAACATAAGAATACTGAATATTTGTTCAGTTGTCAAGCCGGGACATTCACTTCCCCCCGAAAGGGAGTTTGACGAGCCCCCCGCTCGCCTCCTGGTGTCCGTGACGGTCGATGTCCTTCAACTGCCGTGCCCGGACGGCACGCCGCTGGTCAATCAGGCCATAACCACTTGTTTCAACGGAACTTGCAGAATAGATCAGGTGATTCCGGGACAGGGTGGGCGGCCCGGACGCCGGGTATCGTCGGATACGGAGGTGTTTCCGAAAGGTGTCAGGCCGAGCGGGCGACAGCGGCGCTGTGGCGGGCGAGCACGACGCGCGGGGTGCCGGCGAGGTCGGGACGAATACCGACAGTGGTGAAATCTCCGCTCTCCTCCAGGATCCCCGACACCTCGGATGCCTGGCCGTCCCCGACCTCGAGCAGGAGCGCCCCGTCCGGAGCCAGAACCGACCCTGCAGAAACCGCGAGCCGCCGGTAGAAGTCGAGCCCGTCGGGGCCGCCGTCCAAGGCCCGGCGCGGCTCGAAATCGCGCACTTCCTCATCGAGTTGCTCGATCTCGGCGCTGGGTATGTAAGGGGGGTTGCACACGACCGCCTGGAAGTGGCCGCCGGGGGCGAATGCGGACAGGAGGTCGCTGCGGGCGATACGGAGGCGCCCGCCGACACCGCAGGCCGTGGCGTTGCGCCGCGTCGTCGTCAGGGAATCGAGTTCGATATCGATTGCGGTCACGCGCGCCGAAGGCTCCTCGTGGGCGATGGAAACCGCTATGGCGCCGCTGCCGCACCCGAGATCAAGGACAGTCGGGTTTTCCCTCGCTGCCAGGAACTCCAGGGCGCAGTCGACCAGGACTTCGGTTTCCGGACGGGGAATCAGGACCGACTCCGACACCTCCAGCTCGAGCAATCGAAAGCTCGCCGTACCGGTGATGTACTGCACGGGAACCCCGGCCAGGCGTTCGCGCACGTAGCCACGGAAACGGGCGACCTCATCTTCGACGACGGTCCTTTCGAACTGGAGATAGAGGTCGAGCCGCTTCATACCCACGGCCGCCGCGAGCAGCAGCTCGGCCTGCAGCCTGGGATTTTCGATCCCCCGTGACGCAAAAAAGCCGCTCGCTTCGTTCAGAAGGTCGAGCAGCTTCCAGGGGGTGTTCATTTAATGGGCGTCCCGTCTCACAACTTCCTCGCCGTTCTTCGACAGGTCCGTCCTGTCTTCGCTGGCCGGATTTCGTCAGTCCGTTTCTGAAAACACGACACCTGAAGGCGCCGGGCTCATGAGGCCAGCGCCTCCCCTTGTTCCGCTTCGGCGAGCTTGTCGACGAACTCGTCGAGCTCGCCGTCGAGAACGCCATCCAGCCGGTAAACCGACAGGCCGATGCGGTGGTCGGTAACGCGTCCCTGGGGAAAGTTGTAGGTACGGATCTTGGCGCTGCGGTCGCCCGACCCGATCTGCTGCCGCCGCTCCCGCGAAAGCTCGGCCTCCTGTTCCTCCCGGCGTTGATCCAGGAGACGGGCGCGCAGGACCTTCATCGCCTTGTTCTTGTTCTTCAGCTGCGACTTTTCGTCCTGGCAGCTGACCACCATTCCGGTCGGTTTGTGCGTGATCCGCACTGCCGAGTCGGTCGTGTTCACACTCTGTCCGCCCGGACCGCTGGAGCGGAACACGTCGACCTCGATCTCTTCGGGGGAGATCTCGACGTCGATGTCGTCGGCCTCGGGAAGCACCGCCACCGATGCTGCCGAGGTGTGAATACGGCCGCTGGCTTCGGTCTTGGGAACGCGCTGAACCCGGTGAACTCCGCTTTCGAATTTCAGCTTTCCGTACGCGGAAGCACCCGAGACCATGAAGACGATTTCCTTGAATCCCCCCGAGGGATTGGTGCTCGAGGAAAGCGGCTCGGTTTTCCAGGAATTCCGTTCGGCGAAACGGTGGTACATCCGGAACAGGTCGCTGGCGAACAGGCCGGCTTCGTCACCTCCGGTACCCGCCCGGATCTCGACGATGGCGTTGCGGCCGGCATTCGGATCCCTGGGAACCAGCAGCAGCTGAATCGCCGCTTCCAGGCGGCCTATCTCTCCCTCGAGCTCCCGCAGGTCTTCATTTGCCAGCTCCACGAGCTCGTCATCGCCCCCCTCTGCGATAATCTGCACGGCATCTGCGCGGCGCCCCAGGCACTGGCGATACCTTCTGGCGGAGTCGACCGTCTCGCGAAGCTCACCCAGCTCACGCGCCAGCCGCTGGTACCTCGAGGGATTCCGTGCGGCCTCGGGATCGGCGAGCTCTTCGCTGATCTCGTCGAAACGCCGCTCTTTCTCGCCGAGCTTGTCGAGCAGGGGAGAGGGGGTTTCGCTCATTCGCCGACCCTGTCGGAAAGTTGCGGAGGTTCTGCCGCCTCCACCCGGCCTTCTTCAGGAGGGGTCGGTCCGTCCTGGGGACAGATTCCGTACGCGGCGGCCGCAGGCAATCCGAGGGCGCGGCTCAGGGCTACCAGGGCAACCTCGAGCTGGGCGTCGTCCGGCTCCCGGGTCGTTATCCGCTGCAGCCAGAGGCCGGGGGCGATCAGCAGCCGGGTCAGGGGATGATTGCGTTTTCTGCCGGACAGTTTCAGCAGCTCGAAGCTCACCCCGGAAATCAGCGGCAGCACGCAAAGATGCGTGGCGAAACGCTCGATAAGGGATTGCCGGCGCCCGATGGCCTCGGCGACGGCCGAATCGACCAGTGCGAAAGCAAGTATCGATACAAGGACGACGATCAGCAGGAAACTGGTACCGCACCTCGGGTGCAGACGCCCGTACTGCCGGGCACGGGCGACTGTCAGATCGTCGCCTGCCTCCTGCGTGAAGATGCTCTTGTGCTCGGCCCCGTGATACTCGAAAACCCGGCGTATCTCGCTCCAGTGGCTCAAACCCCACAGGTAAAGGATGAAAAGCGCCAGCCTCACCGAACCAGCCAGCAGGTTGAACCGAAAGGCATCCCGGGCCGCGCCGCTGAGCTCGGCTGCGAACAGCGGCAGAAAAAAGAAGATCCCCACCCCTGCCGCGAGGCTGATCGCTACGGTCAGTGCAAGGGCCAGCCGGTTTTGCCCCGAACCGGTTGCCTGTTCCGGCTCGCCCTGCTGACGCGCTTCGGCCTGCATGGCCATGTCCGCAGAGAAATTGAGGGTGCGCACCCCGATGATCGCCATCTCGAAAAACGACACGGCGCCGCGAACAACCGGTACTCCAAACAGCGGCAAACGCCGGGACCAGGGGATGTGCTCCTCTTCCCGGACCAGGATCCCGCGGTCTGGAGTGCGCACTGCGGTGACAATCCTCTCCTGCGCCCGGATCATCACCCCTTCGATGACGGCCTGCCCCCCTATCGGCAGGTCTTCCGATTCCCGGGGGCCTGGAGAGGTTGAGAAATCCCTGTTCATTCGTTTCGGCCAGGTTCGCCGGAGTACATAAAAAAGGCGACAGGGCCGTCCTCTACATGGGACGAACCTGTCGCCTCAGATGGGACGAAAATCAGTTCCCCGCGCCCTTGTCGCCGTAGCGGCGCCTGAACTGTTCGATGCGGCCACCCCGTTCCGCGATCTGCTGGCGCTTGCCGGTATAGAACGGGTGGGATGCGGAGCTGATCTCGACACGGATCAGTGGATAGGTTTTGCCGTCTTCCCACTCGATCGTCTGGTCGGTAGCCGCCGTCGACCTTGTAAGCACCTTGAAGTCGCTGCTTACGTCCTGAATGACAACTGACCGGTAGTCGGGGTGAATGTCGCTTTTCATGGCTCTTTCGCGTTCTGTCGTTGCAACGGGTTGGACGAAAAGATACGGCCCAGCCACAGTGGCGCAAACGGCGAAACCGGCTCGACGCCCCGGGACAGAGCTACTCGTTCATGGCCTTCAGGAATTCTTCGTTCGACGCGGTCCCCTGCATCTTCTCGGTGAGGAATTCCATTCCCTCCACGACACCCATCTGGTTGAGGATACGCCGCAGGATGTACGACCGGCTCAGTTCCAGCTCGCCGAGGAGAAGCTCCTCCTTGCGTGTGCTGGTCGCGGTCACGTCGATAGCCGGATAGGTGCGCCGGTTGCTCAGCTTGCGATCCAGGGTTACCTGCATGTTTCCGGTGCCCTTGAACTCCTCGAAGATCACCTCGTCCATACGGCTGCCGGTATCGACGAGGGTTGTCGAGACGATGGTCAGGCTGCCCCCTTCCTCGACGTTGCGCGCGGCTGCGAAGAACCGGCGCGGCCATTGCAGAGCCGTCGAGTCGACGCCGCCCGTCAGTATACGTCCGCTGTGCGGGGTTACCGTGTTGTAAGCCCGCGCCAGGCGCGTCATGCTGTCGAGCAGAATGACGACGTCCCGTTTGTGCTCGATCAGCCGGCGGGCTTTCTCGATGACCATCTCCGCAACCTGAACGTGCCGGGTGGCGGGCTCGTCGAAGGTAGAGCTGACCACCTCACCTTTCACCGAACGCTGCATGTCGGTGACCTCTTCCGGGCGTTCGTCGATCAGCAGCACTATCAGAATCACTTCGGGGTGATTGTGGGTTATGGCATTGGCGATTTTCTGAAGCAGTACCGTCTTCCCGGTGAACGGGGGCGCCACGATCAGCCCCCGTTGGCCCTTGCCGATCGGTGACAGCAGGTCGAGGATCCGCGTGGTGAGATCTTTGGGATTGTGTTCGAGCACCATGCGCTCAGTCGGATGCAGGGCAGTGAGGTTCTCGAAAATCGTCTTGCTCTTGGTTACCTCGGGATCCTCGAAGTTGATCGCTTCGACGCGCAACAGTGCAAAGTACTTCTCGTCGTTTTTCGGAGGTCTGATCTGCCCGGATATGGTGTCCCCGGTGCGCAGACCGAATCGCTTTATCTGCGAATGCGAGACGTAGATATCGTCGGGTCCGGGCAGGTAGTTGTAGCTGGGTGAGCGCAGGAAGCCGAAACCCTCGTCGAGGACTTCGAGCACCCCCTGGGCAAACAGCAGCCCGCTGCGCTCGGTCTGAGCCTTGAGGATGGCGAAGATCAGCTCCTGTTTGCGCAGCGAATGGTAGTCGGGAACGTTGAGATCGCGAGCCAACTCCTGCTGATCGAGGATGTTCATCCTCTGCAAGTCGATGATGTTGAGCTTTATGCTGCGCTCGTTGGCGCGTTCGGATCTGGAACGGTTGTGGTTGCGTTCGGAGGGCGAACGCTTCCGTTCCGGCGCTGCCTTGGTGCGCTCGGCGGGCATCGGAGACCTTTCGTGGGTAGTTACCATTGGGTGTCACACCCGACCGAAACGCGGGGAGCGCGTCCAGTGGGGGTTTATTCGAGGGCTTGTCGAATTTTCGATCGGGACACCCACAGGACGGATCGAAAACCGGGCTGCGGGTATCTCAGCAGTCAGTTTTGCATTTGCTGCCCCTGATGGGGAAGCGAACTTGCGCGCATCCTGCTGGCGAACGATGCGATTGAAATTAAAGCCTGTTGCTGATCGGATTACTGCTGAAGGTCTTGGTATCCGGGGCGACTGCCGGAAACAACGAACAGCCGACCGCTAGAAACGAAGTGAATTTAAAGGAGAGGTTTTGAATAGCTGCGAAGGGTAGACGGAAAGCTATAGTAGAATGGGGCGGTTGTCAAGCCTTTTGGAAACCCCCTCCACCGGCCCGGTGCCGGCGGGGTTTCGCGATCCTTCCGGGGGGCCCGGTAGGTTGAAGGGCTTGGCGGCGCCAGAGCTCACCGAAAAAAGGCGCGCCACCGCAAGTCGGTGGCGCGCCCGTTTGGAACCGATTTCAGCAGGACTCAGTTACTGACGCCATATCCAAAGGAGTCGGCAAACTTCATGAAATCATCGAGATTGACCGTATTGTGGCAATCCACCATGTCAGCCCTGGGATTGTAGTCATCATCATCATCGGTGGAACCGTAAACGTCAGCGAAAAGGAAGAAATCGTCGTAGTCGATGTCATTGTCGTCGTCCATGAAACCCACCACGCTGCTTTCCTCTCCCGTTTCCGGATCGACCGCTGACTCGACACGGCCACATACAAGCTCGGTAACTCCACTTCCCAGGAGATCCAGCTCGAGCTCTGCCTTCAGGGGATCGTTGCTGGTAACCGCGATGGCACCACGGAAGTCGCCCGTTTCTGCGGGAGTAAACTCAACCCAGTAGGTCTCGTCATCCCCAGGCTCCAAATCTATTCCAAACTGGCGAAGGGGTGATGCTTCTTCTTCGGCGACATGATTGATATAGAAAGGGCCGTCTCCCTCCAAGGCAATGCTGGCTTCGAGTTTCACTGATCCGTCGTTAGCGATCGTCAGGAGTTTTCTCTTGCTCGAGTCGACGACAACGTTCCAGAAATTGATCCCCGTACGGCTCAAAACCATTTTAGGCGGATCCATACCTCCGACGATAGTCGCGCTCAACGCAATGACCGTCTCGCGCTTGTCTGGATCGTTCGTCCTGATGGTCAGGGTCCCCTTGTAGTCCAGATTGTAGTTGCCGACCTCGGAAGCGAGAAAACTTACCGCGAACGTGACCGATTCATCATTCGCGAGAATGACCGGCTCATTGCCGGCCAGGTCTGTTGCGAACCCGTCACCCTCGACCGAAACATTGACACCCAGCAGGGAACCCTCCTCAGTGGCCACATTGGTAATTGTGACTGAATCAGAGGTTTCCGAGTCCGGGCCAACCTCCCCGAAGTCGATCTCTCCTTCAGGAGATATGGTGGCGACAGGCGGTGGCCCGACTGCCACCGGGCCTGAATCCGCTGCTTCGCTTTCGTTGCCGCCGCCATCGACAGCGGTGACGGAGTAGTCGTAGGTGATTCCGCTTTCCACTGTTTCATCGGTGTATGAGTAGGAATCGTACCCGGCTGCCACCGATACTTCGGCGATCAATTCGGGCTCACCACCGAGTTCACTGCGTCTGACATTGTAGCTCAGGACATCGTTGACACGAATGGACGCACCGGCTGAAGTAAAATCGGAGCCGGCCGGCACTGACCGATACCCATCCGAAGGGGACGAATCCCATGTCAAAATCACGCTTGGCCCGGCGAAGTCGGCTTCCGCCATCAGGTTTTCCGGTGCATCCGGCGGGATGTTGTCGACCCCGGCAACCGGATCCGACACAGTCTGAGCCGTTGCGAAGTTTGCCCAAACAAGGACGACAGCCAGCCCGAAAAGGCCGACGCCTGCCGACAACGTCTTTCTACCTCTCGACATATTCGATTTCCTCCTCATGGGAATCTCTGTAATCGGGGGATTGTTCGATCGTGAAGGGCCTTGAGGAGCACTTTTTCGCGTCCCTGGATCCCTCAGTCCGGAAAATCCCGCAACTCAAGACGAGATCGCTAGTTACTGAAAAAGCCCCAAGTACCGCAAATTTAGGGTATTGTCGGTGCAAGTCAAGCAAATTCCTCCTCTGCTCCAGGCTGCTTTGCGGCCCTGAAAAGTAGTCAATCGGTTCCGGTGCGCAAATCCCTCAAGTCCTGCACATCTGGGCAACTTTCTCCCCCGAGGATCCTCGCGAGGCGCCGGTATGGCGCCTTTCCAACGGCTCTTCATACTGTGTGTGCGAAGTCAGCACACCCCAAAATATGGCGGTTTGACCCGGTTATCCAACCCGGGTAGCTTCTGGTTTCCGGCCGCCGGTCCGGCCAATCGCAGATTCTTCCTTTACCAAAAGTGTCGGGCGTAAAATGCCCCGGAATCTCATCCCGGAAGAAACCCTGGAACGCATCAGGGCGGCAATCGACATCGTCGATCTGGTGTCGGGCCATGTCCAGCTGACCCGGAAGGGCCGGAATTTCCTCGGACTGTGCCCCTTTCACACCGAGAAAACCCCGTCTTTCAACGTCAACCCCGAGCTGCAGATCTATCGCTGTTTCGGCTGCGGAGCAGGCGGCAACATCTTCAAGTTCGTTCAGGAGATGGACCGGGTCAGTTTCCCGGAGGCGGTATCCTTCCTGGCCCGGCGTTGCGGGGTGGAGATCCCCGAGGGCGGGGGAGCGCGGCGGGACGGGCAAGTCACCGACAAGATTTACCGGGCCAACGAATGGGCCGCCAGGTACTACCACTACCTCCTGCGGAAGGATGAAGGCCGCAGGGCCCTCGACTACCTTCACGGCCGGGGGCTCTCCGACGAGGTGATCGACCGCTTCTACCTCGGGTACGCCCCGGGGGGCGGGACCTCGCTGCTGGAACGGGCAGGCCGCCGCGGGCATGCCCCCGAATTGCTGGAAAAGGCGGGACTGGCGCTTCCGAGCCGCTCCGGGAGAGGTCACTACGACCGCTTTCGCGACCGCGTGATGTTTCCGATCGCCAACCTGTCGCGCCGCTCGATCGGATTCGGCGCCAGGGCTTTGAAGCCGGGCGATGAACCCAAGTACCTCAACTCGCCCGAAACCCCGGTCTACCGCAAGGGATCCGTGCTCTACGGGTTGAACTGGACGCGCAAGGAGATCGTCAGCCGCGACTGCGCCATCGTCGTCGAAGGGTACATGGATCTCCTGGCGCTGGCGCAGGCGGGAATCGCCCACGTGGTGGCCTCGTCCGGCACCGCCCTGACGGAACAGCAGTGCCGGACCCTCGACCGCTACGCGCGCCGTGTCGTTCTGGTGTTCGACGGCGATGCCGCCGGTTCGGCCGCGGCCATGCGCGGGCTCGAGGTGCTTATCGGTGCCGGTCTCGACGCGCAGGTGGTTCCCCTTCCCGGCGACGACGACCCCGACAGTTTCGTGCGCCGGGAAGGCGCCGAGCGCTTCGGGCAGCTTGTCGACGAAGCGGAATCCGTCATCGCTTTCTACATCACGCGGCTGGCCGGGGAAATCGACCTTTCAACCATGGCCGGCAAAACGCGCGCCATCGAGCGCGTGGTGCCGCTGATCGCCAACTGCACCAAATCGGTTTCCCGCGACCTGATGCTGCGGCAGGTGGCGCAACGGCTCAGGGTCGACGAACGGGCGCTTCGAGACGACATGGGCAAGACCCTTGTCGCGAGGAATCTCCGTACCCGACCCCCGGCGGAAGAACTGCCGGAAACTCCCTCCTACCCGGAGCCTCCAGGTCCGGAGCGGGATTTCATGGGCCTTCTCCTGCAGCACCCGCAACTGATCCCGCGGTCGGCGGCGGAGTTGACTGCGGAACATCTCACCGATGCGCGCGTACGCGAGTTGGCGGAACTGCTGTTCTCCCACGGGCCCGACCACTTGCCCGACCTTCTCACCTTGATGTCGAGCCTCGAGAACCCGGGCCTCGCCGACCTGATTTCGTCCTGTGCCCTGATCGGGTTCGACGAGGAACAGGTGGAGCGGCAATGGCGCGATTACGTGAGAGTTTTTCGCAGAAACTTCCTGACCCGCAGAATCGAGGAATCCAAACGCGAACTGGCGGCCGCCGAACGCGCCTCGGGCGCCCGGGACGTCGATATCCTCAACTCCGGCATCATGGATCTCATCCGCGAACTGCACGAGCTCGACGCCGTCAAGCTCGGGGACGAGAATGCTTGACCCGCGGGGATTTTCCGGTAGTTTCGGACTCGCACCGGGCCCATAGCTCAGTCGGTTAGAGCGGCGGACTCATAATCCGTTGGTCGTAGGTTCGAGTCCTACTGGGCCCACCAGCAATTCGAGACGCAGTCATGGCCGGGTTGCCGCCCGGCGCCCAAACCGCCTCTTCCGCCCTTCGGTGAACTCTCGCCCGCTGCAGCGGTCCGGGAAGCCGGGCGATAAATCAGAGAATCGACTGCCATGGAACCTGTGCCTTCCGATTCCTTCGAAATCAGAACCCCTTCCTCGCGGGCTCTCTACGAACGGTCCGTGAGGGTGCTTCCAAGCGGCGTCACCCACGACACCCGCTATCTGGAGCCCCATCCGATCTACGTCGACCGCGCACAGGGATCGCGCAAGTGGGATGTCGACGGCAACGAATACGTCGATTACTTCGGGGGCCACGGCGCCTTGATGCTGGGTCACAACCACCCCGCCGTCACCGCAGCGGTTCGCGAGCAACTCGGTCGCGGCACCCATTACGGCGCCTCGCACGAACTCGAGCTGGAGTGGGCGGAGCTGATCGTGCGGATGGTCCCGTGCGCCGAGAAGGTGCGGTTTACGAGCTCGGGGACCGAGGCCACCATGCTTGCCCTGCGCATTGCCCGGGCCTACACGGAACGGCGGAAGATCCTGCGTTTCGACACCCATTTTCACGGCTGGCACGACCAGGTTGCATTCGGTTCCCCAACCTCCCCTTCGGACGACCTGCCGAGCGGGATCACCCGGGGCATGGCGGAGAACATCGCCCTCTGTCCGCCGAACGACATGGATGCGGCCGAGGAGCTGCTCGACAGCGGCGAGATCGCCGCGGTGATCTTCGAGCCGACAGGGGCGACGTTCGGCCGGGTGCCGACGGCTGACGGCGTTCCGGAAAAGCTGCGGCAACTGACGGCGCGCACCGGGACGCTGCTCATCTTCGACGAAGTCATTTCCGGGTTCCGCGTCGCCAGGGGAGGTGCCCAGGAGGTGTTCGGCGTCACTCCCGATCTCGCCGTGATGGCCAAGTCGATGGCTGGCGGTTTTCCCGGGGGAGCGGTGGTGGGACGGACGGATGTAATGGACATGCTGACCATGAAAGACGCGCAGTGGAACGCCAGGCGCCGCATCGCGCACCAGGGAACCTTCAACGCCAACCCGGTCTCCGCAGCCGCCGGACTCGCCCAGTTGAGGATCGTAGACGAAGGGGATGTGATCGAGCGCGCAAACGCCAACGGAGAACGGCTCCGCCGGCTGCTGACCGAAGTCAGCGCCGAAGAGGACAGCGATGTCGTCGTCTACGGGACGTTTTCCGGCTTCCACTTCTTCTTCGACGACGAGAATCGGGGTGTCACCTGCGACGCGATCTACAGGGGCGAGGTTCCCTATGGGATGTTTAAAGGCATGTCCGGTGCCTGGATCAGCGACTTCCGCACCGGGATGCTCGCCGCCGGAGTCGATCTGGTTCCCTGGCCGGGAGGACTGGTATCGGCGGTCCACACAGATGAGGACCTCGAGCAGACCGCAGCCGCTTTCAGGCAGGCTCTGCAACAGTTGGAAAAGACCGCCCCGGTTACAGCTTGAAGGCCCGTTCCTCTTCAGGGCCGGCGGTTTCCGGGCGATTAGCTCAGCTGGTTAGAGCGCTGGTTTCACATACCAGAGGTCACTAGTTCGAATCTAGTATCGCCCACCACCTGCACGAGACGGGCAGCAGTTCCACACTGCTGCCCGTTTCTTTTTGAGCAAAACCCGGTGCATGACTCAAGGCCCGGGGAATGTGCCCGTGATCGATCAGGGCCGGCGCTTTCCCGGAGCCGCATACAGGAGCGGCCCGGGAAAACGGGGCGGTAGAATCACCGGGACCTGAATCCTCAAGTCCCGGACCCTTGCCTCCGGGCCCGGAGCCCCTCGCAAATACGCGCTATTCCTTTACCGCCCCCGCGGTCAATCCCTGGACGAAGTAGCGTTGCAGCGAGACGAAGATGGCAATGGGGGGGAGGCTGAAGATGAGGGAAGCGGCAAAGAGCTGGTCGTACTTGTTGACGTACTGCCCGAGAAAGGCGGTCCTGATCCCGACGGGAATGGTCAGCGCGGTCGATTTGGTGAAGACGTAGGCGAAAAGGAACTCGTTCCACGACAGCAGGAACGCAAAGGTGCCGACAGCGACCACGGCCGGTGCGGCCAGGGGCAGCACGATCCGCCACAACAGCTCGAGCCGCGAGCAGCCGTCGATCAGGGCGGCCTGCTCCAGGTCCTCGGGTATCGCCTTGAAGTAGCCGTTGAGAAGCCAGGTGCAGAACGGAATCGCGAACCCGGTGTAGATCAGCACCATGCCGAGGTGGGTATCGAGGAGACCGAGGTTGCGGATAACCTGGAACAGCGGGATCAGGATGGAGCTTCCCGGCAGCATCTGCGACATCACCACGAGCATCAGCAACAGGGTGGCGCCGCGGAACCGGAAGCGGGCGAAGGCATAGGCGGCGCCGACGCTGAAAGCCAGGGAAACCAGGGCGGTCGCCAGCGAAATCCCGGCGCTGTTCAGGAAATAGCGGACGAAGGGGGCTTCGTCCCAGATGTCGAAGTAGGCGTCGAAGGTCATTGACTGCGGCCACACCAGCGGCGGCGTCTGCGTCATTTCGGAGATCGGCCTGACCGACGTGCTGACCACCCAGATCAGCGGCAGCACCAGGAGGAAGACGAACATGCCTCCAAGGCCGTAGCCGATGCCCGCCCGAACCCTTTCCTGGGTCCTCTGTTTCATGCCGGTTTTGCCTCCGCCCTTTTCTCGGCGAACAGCACGCGGATGAAAACCATGCTGACGGCGAGGAGGAACAGCAGCAAAATCATCGCCGCTGCGGCCCCGCGCCCGAGGCGAAGGTGTTCGAAGGCGTAGCGGTACACGGTGATGGGAACGACCTGGGTGGACTGGGCCGGGCCGCCCTCGGTCATGATGTAGATCAAGGCGAAGTCGTTGACCATCCATATCGTGGCGAACAGGAAAACCACGGCGATGACGTGCCGCAGCTGCGGCAGGGTCACGTACCAGAAACGCCCGGTCACCCCGGCCCCGTCGACGTGGGCAGCTTCGTAGAGCTCGGTCGAAATGCCCTGCAGTCCGGCGAGCAGCATGATGGTTATGTAGGGCATGAAGCGCCAGACGTTGGCGACGACGACCGCTGCCATCGCGGTGTCGGGCTGGGCCAGCCAGGGAATGTTGGCGTCGATCAGGCCGAGTGTCTTCAGGAAGTGGTTCACGAGTCCGAAGGAGTCGTGAAACAGCCACCGCCACATGAACCCGGTCACGACCGGTGCGATGGCCCACGGGACCAGGAGAAACCCGGTGAACACCGGGCGGTACTTGCGGATCTCGTTGAAGACCAGGGCCATTCCCAGTCCGAGCGCAAACGCCAGCGGCAGCGAAAGCAGGGTGAACCGAAGGGAGCTGCCCACGCTGCCCTGAAAAGTCGGGCTGCCCAGCAGTTTGGCGTAGTTGGCCAGTCCGACGAACTCGCCTCCGCCCCCCTTGAGCAGGCGCACCTTCTGCACGCTCATGGAGACATTGCTCAGGATCGGAAAGAGAATGATGACGGCGAGCACGGCGAGTGCGGGCACCAGGAAGTAATACGGAGTCAGGGTCCGGTGGAGTCTCCGTCTGGTTGCAGTATCCAGGGGCACGCGGGTATCCGGTTTCTCAATAGTCGGCGAGCAGCTCGTCGACTTGTGCGGCGGCGTGGTCGAGGGCTTCCCGGGGCGTCATCACGCCGGTCATGGCCCGGTTCACGGCATCGGAAATATGGCGCTGAATCTCGGTGATCGCCGGGTGCCCCGGCCACCCCAGGCCGTTCCTTCCCGCCGCTTCCAGCTGATCGAGGCCGATGTAACGCGGCTCCACCCCGGGGCCGTACGCGTCCCGGTAGGTGGGCAGCCCTCCCATCTTCGGGTCGGGCACCTTCCAGACCGGGTCGTCGAAATTGAGCGCCTTCAGGACCGTCCAGGCCTCTTGCGGATGCGGAGTGTACGCGGTGATCGCCACCATGATCACGTCGAGCAGGGTGCGGGACGGATGCTTCCCGGGCGGATCCTCCGGGACCGGCACCTGGGCGAGCACCAGCTGCGACAGGTCGAAGTCGAAGTTCCCGCGCACGATGTCCTGCCACCAGGGCCCCTCGATGGAGAACGCCGCCCTCCCCGTCGTCCAGTGGGCGGCGTTCTCGTCGAAGGCGTAGGCCGAACTGGCGGCGGGCATGTACCCGGCTTCCTTCATATCCACCAGGAACTGCAGAGCCGCGCGCCCCGCGGGGCCGTTGAAAGCGGCTTTCGTCCAGTCTTCGTTGAAGACGCGGCCTCCGGCGCCGTACAGCAGGGGCAGGAAACGATAAGCCGTATCGAGGTTGAGGCCGGCCGGCATGGTGAAGGCGTGGATCCCGTGTTCCTTCAACACCGCCCCGGCCGCTTTCATTTCCCCCCAGGTGCGCGGAACCGCCACTCCGTAGCGGTCGAGGATCGAGCGGTTGGCGGCGAGCACGAACGGCAGCATCGTGACCGGAAGACCGTAATGCCTGCCCTGGTAGCGGACGTGCTCGAGCACGTTTTCGAAAAGCCGTCGCCGAACCTCGGGCCAGTCGGAGAACATCTCCAGGGGCAGCAGCCCCCCCAGCTCACCGAATTCGACCGAGTACTTGTGGTGCACGCGGATGACGTCCGGCCCTTCTCCGATTACCGTGGTACTGATCAGACTCTCGCGTTGTGTCTTCCAGTCCGGCGTTTCGATCTCTATGCGGATGTCGTCGCGAGCGGCGTTGAAATCCCTTACGGCCTGCCGGATCCACTGGCGGTGACCCGGTACCCCGCCGAAGTCCCACACCAGGATCTCGACCGCTTCTCCCGGCCCCGGCCTGCCCGGGTCGGCGCAGGCCCATCCCGTCGCGGCCAGCGCCGCGGCGGCCGCACTTGACAGGACCCTTTCAGCAATCCGTTTCATCGCTTCCACCCTGCGCCCGGCCCTGGTGTCCGAAAGGCAGTCGACACTCCCCCGGTTTCCCCGGAACGCGACCGGTTGCCAGCTCCATGAGCCGGGGTTTGTTTTTCACCCCGGTATCCCGGACATCGAATATCCTCGAGCCGGTCCGATATCCGATTGCCCGGAGGTCGGCTGCCGTCGATCGTCCCTGCCCTCGACCCGCCACCCTCGGACTTCTGAAAACCCGAACCGCTCATGCCCACACCGCTCTTCATCGCCTGCTTTCTATCGCTTCTGCCTTCCGTCGGACTCAGCGGGGAACCTGTCCTCCACATTCCGCTGCTGGAAACGAAGCCTGTCATCGACGGCGACCTCTCCGACTGGAAAGACAACGCTTTCAGCGACGGGGTCTGGGATATCGACCGGCTCCGACGTACCTCCTGGTTCGATCCGCGCCGCAACCGCCTGACCGACCACGGAAACGAACCCCGCCCGGCCGACGACCTGCGCGCCCGCTACTACACGGGATGGGACAGGGAGTACCTGTACTTCGGGGTTGAGGCGGTCGACAACGTCAACGACGTGACCGATCCCGAACCCGAAGATAAGCGCTGGTACTTCAGGGACTCGGTCTGCTGGTTCATGGAGGCGCCGCGCGACGAGGCACCCGAGCGGTTCGGGACTGGAGACAACGCCTTCTGTTTCGTCATCGATGCCGCCAGGCCCCGCCACGGGGCCTGGTGGCGACACGGCTCCCCGGGGAAAAACTACATAGAAGAGCCGATTCCGCCCGCCGCCGTCGACTACGCCATCAGCATGACCCGGTCCGACACCTCGGCCGGTGACTTCACCCTGGAGGCCCGCGTTGCCACGGCCCCTACCCTGGGAGCAAGCGACCCCGATTGGAGGCCTCCCGAGGTCGGCCACGTTTACAGCCTCGAAATCGTGCACTGCGACCCCGACGGAGGGGCGTACGGAGGCCATTTCATCCTTTATGGAACCGGCGACGATGACAGCACCTGGTTCAAGGCGGTCCTGGTTGGTCCCTCCGGACCTGTCGAGCGCAGAGAGGAGTAGCCGGCTCCCAGGAAGCACCCCGGAAGCTCAGATGGCTTGCCGGGTCCGTCCTCGTCCCGAGGGCGGATCCCCCGCAGCCGGCAGCCCGGCGGGCCTGGCGTGAGCACGCGCGCGATCATCCTCGGCCTGTTATGGGTCATCGGCATCTGCGTCGGCTCTCCGTATTCCCTATGGCTGGTCGGCTCGACCGAGCCGACATGGTCCTATTTCCCCTCCTCCGTCGGCTGTCCGTTTGTCGTCCTCGTTCTGGGGAATGCCCTGCTGCGCAGAGCGGGGATCTCCTGGGCGCTCCGCCCCCCGGAGCTGATCACCATGCTGGTGATGGGACTGGTGGTTACCGGCATCCCCATTTTCGTGCTGGGAACCCTGATGGCGTTGATTTCCGCGCCTTTCTACGCCGCCACCCCGGAGAACCAGTGGCGGGTGCTGATCCAGCCCTACCTTCCCCGTTTCGCGGTTCCTCAGCCCGAAGGGGACGCGATTCGCTGGTTCTGGGAGGGGCTGCCCTCGGGCCAGGACCTGCCCTACCATCTCTGGCTTGGCCCCCTGTTCTGGTGGCTCACCCTCCTGCTCGCCATCTACTTCATCTGTTTCTGCATCGTCGTGATTCTCAGGCGGCAGTGGCAGGACGAGGAGCGGCTCGTATACCCGGTTACCGAGCTGCCGCGCCTGTTGCTGGAGAACGGAAGCGCCGGCCGGGGCACCATTCTCCGATCTCCGGTTTTCTGGACGGGGTTCTCCATTTCCCTCGGGATGGTGCTTTTCAGCATGGTGCGGTTTTTCCAGCCCGGCTTCGCGGACCTCGCCGTCTGGGAGAGCAATCCGTTTCCCCTCGGTCACGGTTTCCCCACCCTGAACTTCCGCGTCGTCCCCCCCATCCTGGGGTTCATGTTCTTTGCCAATACCGGCATCTCGTTCAGCATCTGGTTCTTCTACCTCGTCGCCATCCTCCAGGAGGGAATCACCAACCGCATCGGCTATGACGTCACGCAGCCGGATGCCTTCGTCTGGGGCATGCAGTCGCTGTCGTGGCAGGGCTGGGGCGCTTTCTGCGCAATGCTGGCATGGAGCCTGTGGATGGGCAGGCGCCACCTTCGGTCGGTATTTCGCCACACCTTCAGCCCCGGGAAACGCCTCGACGACGGTTCCGAGATGCTCGGTTACCGGACTGCCGCGTACGGACTGATCCTGGGACTGGCGTACTTCGTCGCCTGGCTGTGCGCCGCCGGTCTCGACCTGCACGTCGCGCTCCTGTTCACCGCCGGTGTGCTGATCGCCTACACCGGCATGACGAGACTGGTCGTGCAGACCGGGATGTACTACCTGACCACCCCTGTGAACGGCCAGGCCTTCGCCGCCGCGGTCAGTGGCACCGCGATGGGAGCCGGCAACCTCGTCCCCCTCGGGCTGCAGTACGCCTGGCACGGAGACGTGCAGTCGATCTTCATGCCCTCGGCTGCACACGCTTCCCGCCTCGAGCGCATCACCCGGGGGCGGCGGCTCATGTCCCTGGCCATAGCGGCGGCGGTCCTGGTCGGCTTTGTATCAGCCTTCTGGTACATCCTGCACGTCTGCCACGAGTACGGAGCCGGCAACCTTCGCTCCTGGTACTTCGGAGCCGGTGGCGGCATCGGCAGGATGGCGTTCAGCGGCGTCATCCGCCAGATGGACAACCCTGCCGGAACCGATTGGGGGAAACTGTTTTACTCCGCAGTCGGAGCGCTCGCCTATTCCGCGGTCGCCCTGTGCCAGTACCGTTTTCACTGGTGGCCGCTGCATCCGGTGGGGATCGCCCTCGCCCCGATGTGGATGATCCAGTACGGGGGGTTTTCCGTGTTCATGGCCTGGACGGCCAAGACCATCCTGCTCGCCTACGGAGGCATCGCGGCGTACCGCCGGGCGCGGCCCTTTTTCGTGGGACTGGTCGCCGGGTTCTTTTTCGGGGTGGGTGTTTCCTTTTTCGTGGATGTCACCTGGTTCTTCGGTCACGGTCACGGAGTGCCGTGGTAGGGGAAATGGCGGAGCCCGACAGCAGCGGCACGGGCGGAGGTTTGACGGCACGCTCCCTTCTCATCGGGCTTCTGCTGGTCTTCGCCATCTGCGTCGGTGGCCCGTTTTCGATCTGGACCCTCGGGTCCTCGGAAATCACCTGGTCGTTCTTCCCCGTCGGCGTCGGGTTTCCCTTCATCTGCCTGATCCTGCTCAACGCAGCCGCGGGGACCCTGCGGCGAAGCTGGGCCCTGCGTCCATCCGAACTCGTCACCATCATGGTGATGGGCCTGGTGGCAACCGGAATCCCCGCTTTCATCTGCGGCTACCTTCTCGCCATTCCCACCACACCCCATTACTTCGCCTCCCCCGAGAATCAATGGGGGCAGTACATACTTCCCCACCTGCCGGCGTTCCTCGTTCCCGGCAACGAGGGAATGGCGATGACGTGGTTCTTCGAGGGCCTTCCGCCCGGCCGGGAAATCCCGTGGGGGACGCTGCTGTCCGCATGGGCGATGCCGCTTTTCTGGTGGCTGAGCTTCATATGGACCCTCTACCTGGTCTCGTTCTGCCTCGTCGTCATTCTGCGCAAACAGTGGGTGGAGACCGAGCGGCTGGCCTTCCCGTTGATGGAGGTCCCGAGGGCGCTCCTGTTGGAAAGCGACGGGGGCCGGCTTCCGGGTATCCTGCGGAGCCGCCTCCTGTGGGCGGGCGCGGCGGTGCCGCTGGTCGTCGTCTTCTGGAACATTGTCGGCTTCTTCTACCACTTCTTCCCCGATATCGACTGGCACTATTCGATCCAGCTCGCCAGATCCTTCCCCACCCTCAACGTCAGGCTGAATTTCCCCGTCGTCGGTTTCATGTATTTCGTCAACCTCAATGTTTCGTTCAGCATCTGGTTCTTCTTTCTCCTGTCGATGCTCGAAGAGGGGATCTTTACCCGCCTCGGACTCGGAGTTACGGAAAGCGACTGGTTCGTGTGGGGCCTGCCGTCGGTGTCCTGGCAGTCCTGGGGGGCTTTCGTCGTCATGGTCCTGTGGGGGTTGTGGATGGCCCGCCGCCATCTTCTGGAGGTTTTGAGGCAGGCGTGGCGTCCCCGCGGTTCCGGCGGCGAAAGGGAGTTGCTCTCCTACCGCACCGCGGTTCTGGCGGTGATACTCGGCCTGGCCTACATGCTGTGCTGGCTGCTCCAGGCGGGGATGTCGTGGGCCGTCGCGACGATGTTTCTGGCCGGCGTGCTGATCGCCTACCTCGGCATCACACGCCTGGTGATTCAGGCCGGCCTGTACTACCTGACGACACCTGTCGTATCCCAGGCCATGACGATGATGACCCTGGGGACAGCCTCGATCGCCCCGCAGGGGCTGGTCGCTCTCGGACTGACCTATTCCTTCTTCGGCGACGTGCAGTCGATCTTCATGCCCGCCGCGGCTCACGCCGGGCGATTGCACGGATTCATGCGCCTCAGAGGGCGCGGACTGTGCGCGGCGATCCTCCTTGCGGTGATAACCGGCTTCGCCCTCGCCATCGCCAACATCCTGTACATGGGGTACGACCTGGGCGCATCGAACTTCAACTCGTGGGTGTACCGGGTCTCCTCCGGGGCGGGTGTCACGACGTTCAACGACGTCGTCTCAAGGATCAAGGATCCCGCCGGGCTCCACCCCCAGAAACTGGCCTTCTTCGGAGCGGGTGCCGCCGCCATGTCGCTTTTGACCTTTCTGCAGTACCGTTTTCCCTGGTGGCCGTTGCATCCCATCGGGTTGACGGTTGCATCGCTGTGGATGATCCGCAATATAGCGGCTGCCATCTTCCTCTCCTGGGCGGCCAAGTCGATCATCATGCGTTTCGGAGGGTTTGAACTCTACCGCAGGGCGGCTCCGTTTTTCATCGGCCTCATCCTGGGTCACTTCCTCGGGGTGGGAATATCCTTTTTCGTCGACTGGATCTTTTTTCCCGGCAATGGCCACTTCATTCTGCACGGCTGATTCCCTCACGGCTTCACCGCTTCCATGACGCGGGAAAGGCAGTTGGAGATCGACCGGGGACTGGCCTGGGCAGTTCCCCTGCTGTTCTTCGCCTCGGGGGCGTTCGGCCTCGTCTACCAGGTGGTATGGGCGCGCATGCTCGGCGTCGTGTTCGGCACCACCTCCCTGGCGGTGAGCACGGTGCTCAGCGCCTTCATGGCGGGACTGGCGTTGGGCAGCTTCGTCTTCGGCAGGTGGATCGACGCCCGGGAACGTCCCCTGCGCGTTTTCGGAATTCTGGAAATCGGCATCGGGCTGTACGCCCTGGTTTTTCCGCACCTCGTCGAACTCCTTCTCGGGACCACGCACGCGTGGCTTCCGCGGGGGAGCTTCTACATGCTTTCCCTGGTCCGTTTCGGTTTGAGCTTCCTCCTCCTGCTGGTGCCGGTGTCGTTCATGGGGGCTACTCTGCCGGTGATGTCGCGAATGCTGGTGCGCCGCTACAGCCGTCTCGGCGCCGGCGTCGGCGGATTGTACGCCGTGAACACCCTCGGCGCCGTCGCCGGAGTGCTGGCGGCGACCTTCCTCCTTATGGAGGCGCTGGGGCTCAGGGGAACGTGCTACGCCATGGCGTGCGGCAACCTCGCAGTCGGAGGCCTGGCATTCCGGCTCGGCAGGACCCCGATGGCGGCAGGAAAAGGCGGGGCCGCCACCGGTGCGGTCGCGGAAGATGCCCCGGACCCTGCCCCGGCCATGCCGGCGAACCTCGTGAAGTGGGTGCTCGCCGGCTTCGCCCTTTCCGGTTTCGCCGCGCTCGGGTACGAAGTCGCCTGGACCCGAATGCTGACCCTCGCCTTTGCCGCCAACTCGCACTACGAATTCAGCATCATCCTCGTCGCTTTTCTCCTGGGGCTGTCGCTGGGAAGCTTCGCCTGCAGCCGCTTCCTCGACCGGATCCGCGACCTGGCACTCGCTTTCGCCGCGGTCGAGATCTTCATCGGCCTGTTGGCCCTGCTCTCCATTCCGGTATTCGCCGCCCTGCCCTCCTGGATCGCCTCGGTCCGCTCCGCGGAGAGCTGGTGGGGGTTCAGGGGGGGCGTCTTTGCCGTTTCCGCGGCGATCATCACGGTACCCGCGTTGTTGATGGGTGCAGCCTTCCCGGTGGTGAGCCGCATCTACACGAGCGGCCTCGACCGGGTGGGACGCGGCGTCGGGGACGTCGGGGCGGCCAACAGTCTCGGTGCCATAGGAGGTGCATTTGCAGCCGGGTTCGTGTTGATGCCGCTCATCGGTACCGAGCGCACGGTGCACGTTCTCGCGGGACTCAACCTGGGGATCGGGCTTGTCGTGCTGGGCCTTCACCCCCGCCGCTCGCCGCGCTGGAAATCCGGCTTCGGGACAATCGCCGTGGGGGCGGCCGCGGCGATCCTCCTGACGACCCCGCCGGACGTTCTCGTGCGCGCCTCGAGCACCTCCCGCGACGCCGAGCTCGTCCATTACGAGGAGGGAATCGCCGGGATCGTCACCGTCGACAGGTCGGCGGACGGGTACCGGCGTCTCATGGTCAACGGGGGCGGCCAGGTACCCAGCGACTACGCCTCCGTACAACTGTTCCGGTTGCTCGGCCACCTGCCGATGCTGCTGCACCCGGATCCGCAGGACGCCCTCGTCGTGGCGTTCGGGGGGGGCATCGCCCTCGGCGGCGTCGCCCAGCACGAGGCGCGGCGCATCGAGTGTGTCGAGATCGTCCCGGAGGTGATGAACGCCGCCAGGGACCACTTCGCCGAGTTCAACCACAACATCCTCGACAGCCTCGAAGCCGCCCGCGTGGACATCATCGCCGACGACGGCCGCAACTTCCTGCTTCGCAGCGACAGGGTCTACGACGTCATCACCGGAGACGCGACCCACCCGACCAGCGCCGACAGCTGGATGCTCTACACGCGCGATTTCTACGAACTGTGCAGGGACCACCTCGCCGATGACGGAATCATGGCTCAGTGGCTGCCGCTGCACGGGCTTGCACCGGAGGATTACAAGACCATCCTGCGCACCTTTCAGTCGGTGTTCCCCCACGCTTCACTGTGGCTGACCAACGACTACACCGTGGTTACCGGCACCGTGAAACCGCTGTTCCTCGACTGGAATCAACTGCGGCAGAAGCTGCGCGCCCCGAAGGTCCGGCGCAGCCTCGAAGCGGTGGACCTCGGCGACCCGTTCGCGATCATGAGCTGCTTCCTGATGGACGCGGGCACCCTGCGCCAGTATACGGGAGAAGGGCCTCTGAACAGCGACGACCGGCCTCACATCAGCTACGCCGGGGAACGGGGATTCCGGAAAACGGGCTGGGAAGTTCTTCAGGAGGCGGGTGGACACCGCGTGCGGGTGTTTCCCCTGTTGCGCAACGCCGGCCGGGGCCCGCTGCCGGCCGCCGAAATCGAGCGCCGCCTCGAGGCGTATCATCTCGGCAGGGGACACGTCCTGCAGGCCGATCTCCTGCGCATGCGGAAACGGGGCAGGGCAGCCCTCGCCGAGTACCGAAAGGCCCTGGCGGTCAATCCGGAAGACCGCACCGCCGCCTTCTTCGTCCGCCATTTCAGCGATCAGCTGATCTCGCAGATGAAGGCGCATCTGCGCGTCCGACCGCGGGACTTCGAGGTGCGCTGGAGACTGGGAAATGAGTACGCCCGTTCAGGGCGCTGGGAAGATGCGCGGGAGACGTTCGAACGACTGACGGAGACGGCCCCGCGATTCCTCAAGGCCTTTCTGTCGCTGGCCTACCTGCACGCCGAGATGGGGAACGCGGATCTCGCTCTGGAGGTTTTCGGCCGGGCCAGGGATCTCGCCGGCGATTCCGGGCCGGCGAGGGAGTCCGTGCAGGCGGCCTACGCCAGGATCCGGGAGAAACTGGGAGAGAAGCGGGCAGGAGAGGAAGGGGGGCGACTCACGCCGCCCGGGGGGATGTAGTCCTTCCCGCTAATTGACCATCTGCATCAACCGCTGGGTCATCGAACCTTCCTGGGTCAGGGCGTAGATGATCACGTTGACGACGAGCTGGCGGTTGCGCCCGGCCTCCTTCTCGCGCCGGTTGCCGAGCCCGGTACCCCAGGAAAAGCTGATCCCGGATAGGCGGCCCTTGACGAAATACCCTGTCGTCCTGTTCCAGGGGTTCACCCCCTGCTTGCCGCTGGCGAGCTGGCCCCCCTGGTAGGATGAAGGAGCGCCCCCGCGGATGTCGAAGAAAGCGCTGAAGACGGGATGGTCGTCCTGTAGCCGCTCGGCCCAGAAGTCCCGGCCCGACACCATCCCGCCGTACTTCTCCAGCGACTTGAAGTTGGCGCCGCCGAACACGAACCCCCCGGCCTGCATGTAGCGGCATATCATCTCCAGCTCGCTTTCGTTGGCGCCCCCCGCGCTGAAGATGATGGGGATCTCCATCAGCCGGCTGTCGTCGTAGGTGATGTACCCCTCGTACTTGGCCTCGATGCCGGTGTACTCGTTCAGGGCGTCCCGAACTTCATCGATGAAGAAGCTGCTGATTCCCCCGCGGCCGAACTCGATGGAACGCGCTGACTGGACATGGGCGAAGCGCACGAATCCGGTCACGTTCTGGCGGTCCTTGGGATCCTGCACCACCATCGCCCGGTAGCGGCCTGTGTCCATGCTTTTGACGTCCATCATTTCCAGCGCCATGTCGATCTTGTTCTCCGGGGCCCGGCTGCCGGCCAGCATCTCGGGAACGATCGTCCGCGGCTCCAGGTTCGCGGTCGAGAAAGTAGACGCCCGCGACAGCGCCACCCTCGGGTTGGCCACCTGGCCGATCACGGCCCCGGTGTTGAAAGCAGCGGTCGCCTCTACCTGGTCCATGCGGGCGGCGGCGAGTTTCACCTCGCGCTTCACCATCTTTCGCTTCGGCTGGGGAATCTTGCGCAGCTCCAGCGGCTTGGTCAGCCGCGGCTCGCGCTTGATGAACTTGGTAGTCAGCGGCTTGGGCGCTTTGGCGGCCTGCTCCTTGAACGGATCGACTGCCACCAGGCCCAGGTGCAGCAGGGCGGCAAGGAGGAGACAGGCCAGGAAGAGCTTGCGAAGCCGGCCCAGGAGTTCACTGGGATCGAACCCCGAGACCGGAGAGGAAAACCGGGATGACGGGCTCATGGCGTTGTGACCTTTCGGTTCGTCCGCTTCGAATGCCTGAGTGAATTTACTCCATAACCCCCGCCGGACAAAGACAGTTTTGCCCGGTCCACCCGGGGAATCCTCAGCCGGTTCCGTTTCCGCGGTCGCGCCGCCCCAGCCAGGCGATCAGTCCGGCGAACAGCGACCGGTGATATTGCCCCCACCCCGACCAGATGGCGCTGCGGGCCGGGGTCCCCCATGCGGGCCGGCTGGCGCACCCGGCCACCCGGCCGCGCCCCCGTTCCGCGACAGCCACGGCCGGGTGGCGGCCGGGGTCGTCGAAGCAGAGGGAAACAACAGCCTGGCCGGCTGGCCGTGCCGGTGTCCAGAACCCCACCCGGGCCTCGCCGTCGGGATGCAGCATCAGGCGGTCGCTCGTCCAGTGGCGGGCCCCGGCCTCGAGCCCCAGCGGGGGCTCGGCCGCCTGCAGACTCCCCGGGCCCAGCGGCTGCAGCGGAAGCAGATCGTCGAGCTCATGCGACAGGTGGCCGAACGGGGCGCACACCAGCAGGCCGCCGCCGCCGTTTACCCACTCGCGCAGCATTGTTGCCTGTCCCGGCGGCCACGCATCCCCCACCAGGCAGATGACCTCGTATCCTGCAGGGTCGGCGCTCAGCTCCCCCGCCTTCTCCCACGTCGCCGTGCACCCGCTCTCGAGAGCGTGGCTGTAGAGGAACAGTCCGTCCGTGTGGGGCAGCCCGGCATCGTGGTGGCTGCCGATGAGGACGCGGAGTCCGGCTGTGTCGGCCGGCAGATGAGCCGTGGGCCGCCGCTCCTCCAGGGCTACCAGCTCGCTCGCGTGCAGCAGGGTGCGTTCGCCTTCCCGGTAGACGGCCTCGACGGTCGCATACTCTCCCTTTTCCGGCAGCGGGGCATCGACCTTCAGCGCTGCCTGGGGCCGGGCTCCCCCTTCCGCGGCGGCATTTGCATGCGGCCTCCCTTTCCGGTCGACCACGGTTACTTCCAGCCTGCCGGAACGCTCCCCGGCGGCGTGCAGGGCTGCCGACACGCCCCTTCCCCGTCGGTCCAGGGTCAGGCCGCAGTCCTCGCCGGCGCACACGAAGTTGCGGCCACCCCTGCCCAGGGTGACGTCGAATCCCCACACCGCGCGGTCTCCCGCGGGAACCTCGACGTGGTTGATACCCTGCGGGGTGAAGGCCTCCCAGGCCGTCCACCAGAGCCCGCGGCAGGGCTCGAAACGGGCGCGCAACAGGTAGAACTCGTCGCCGTCCCCCGGGCCGAGCGCGTACCACCACGGTTCCCTGTCGAGGCTCCAGTCGATGAGGTCGGCGACCATCTGGTTTTCATCCGGAGTGCTGAAGATCGGGCTCGCCTCCTTCAGAACCGTGCGCAGGCGGGTGTTGCCACAGGATACCCAGGCGCGCTTGGGAGCAACCATCCAGGAGGAGTTCGGAGGCGCCCCGGAGACGTGGAAGGAGTGGATGTCCCAGTCGGACGCCAGCGCGGTTTCGCCGCGATTCTCCCACACGACATCCATGGCGAACCAGGCAGCGTCCGGGCGGAAGCGGTAGCGCTTTTCGTAGACGTACGAATACTGCTCGACCTCTTCTTCCTGGCGGAAGACGACAACGGTCTCGGCGCCAACCTTCTCTTCGCGCCAGGTCCAGGGCAGGGGCTCGAGCCGGGGAACCCCGGCCGAGGTCCTGGTTACCCCCACCCCCATTTTGAGCTCCCCCGGTTCTCCGTTCGGACCGGGTGCCAACGGGAACGAGGCGAACAGCTCGTCCGGCAGCCCGAAGGGGCGCACATCTTCCGGATCGAGCATCTCGGTCATGAAATGCTCGCGCCGGGTCGGTTTGTAGACCAGGGACTGCATGCGTCCGCCCCATGTGAAGCGCCTGCCGTAGTACTCTTCCCCTACCTGCCCGGGGAAACGCAGGACCGCGCGCAGCCAGGGATTCTCCACGACTACTTCGCGGTCCCCGTCTCCGTCGAGGTCCTCGAAGCGGATTTCAACACTCATCTGCGGCCCTTTCCGGATCAGGCGGTTTCAGCCGGTCCCCCCGCCAGCGCGCGGCCCTCTTCGAGATACTCCTCGCGCAACTCTCCACTGATCGTGCGCCAGACCAGGAACCGCTTGCGCAATACATTGAGGAACCCGGTGTTCAACCGCTTCCACGAGGCGACGTCGCCGCTCACCCTGTGCAGTTCTATTTCTATGCGGTACACACCGGCGAGCTCGGCGCTGGGCAGCGACCGCAGGGTTACCTGCTGGCTGACTCCCAGATCGTAGGGGGCCAGCCAGGCCATCATGCTCAAGACGTAGATCGCTTCACCCGAGGGGTCCGCGCCGGTGGTCAGCTCGACTTCCTCGGTCATGAAGTCCCCTATCGAACCCTCTCCGTAGGATGAGAACACCCGGTGCAGGTAGGCGCTGATACCGAGGGCGTCGGTGTTGCCGATGGTGAACGGGAAATCGAAATGCCAGTCGTCCCCCTCCGGCTCGGGGAACTTCCAGCGCCGTGTCACGTCGGGAACCGACATGTCCGCCGCCTTGCGGGCCGGGTACAGGGTCGACAGGATCACGGTCGCCATGACGATGGCTGTCGACGAGATCGCCGAAAGCGAGGAATAGTTGAGGAACATGCCGCCGAGGAACTCCAGGCGCGCCATCAGCAGCGTTACCGACTGCCCGAGGAGGTAGCCGAGAACCGCCCCCACCGCGGCGAAGACCACCGCCTCGGCGACGAACAGGGCGGAGATGTGGCTCGGCGCCAGGCCGACCGAGCTGTACACCCCGATCTCCCGGTCGCGCTCGTAAACTGCACCCATCATGGTGTTGAGGACGATGAGCGCGGCAATCAGAAGCGGCACGAAGAGGTTGCCCAGTCCGGAGATGGCGGCCGATCCCATGGAGGTGTACACACGCACCTTGTCGGCATCGCCGACGAAGACCGGAACCGCAACCCGGGTTACGAACTCCTCCACCCGGTCGACCATGGCCTCGTCTCCGGAAAAACCGACGAGAGCCAGCGAGCGCAACGTTCCTCCGAGGTCGATGACCTTCCGGTAGGGCAGCAGGATTACGTTGTCTGCTGCGAGGTGGGCGAAGCTCTCGATGGCGGCGCTGTCGCGCAGGCGCGGATCGAGATCCTCCATCTGCTCCATCTTCTTGGCCTCGGCGACCGTGTCCACCGGCATCAGGCTCTCGCCGTCGAGATCGCGCAGGCGATCGACTGCATCGCCGTCGAAGGTGGCGATTACGCGGTGGGGCTCCCCCATCAGCTCCACGGTCGCTTCGCCGATCTCCTCCTCGTCGATGCCGAGGATTCCCGCAATCGCCTGCGGCAGGATGCAGACGTCGTAGTCTCCCTCCCGGAACCAGCGGCTCCGCTCTCCGACCAGGTGCCTGTCGATCCCCAGGACGTCCGTTTCACCCGCGGTCAGTCCGAGCAGGGCGTGCGCGAAGCTGGAGCGGCGGGAAGTCTTTCCCTGCGATGGCTTGTCCCGGTGAATGTCGATATAGGCGCGTTCGCCGATGTTCTTGGAGATGAGCCAGCTGCGCGGTTGGACCCTGGCGTTGTCCGCGAAGGCGCTGGCGGCGTAGTCGAGCACCGTAAGCTGCAGCCCCTTCCAGCCGGGGTCCCGGAGCAGGGCCCCCTGGTACGCGGGGGCCGTGTCCCTGGGAATCCGGTAAAACTTCAGGTAGGGTTGCACCGAGGTGAACGCCTGGGCGGTAAAGGTGAGCAAGGTCAGGGTCGCGACGGTCAGGGCGGTGCGCAGCGGTCTTTTTCGCAGGTTGGAGATCCCCAGGTTGATCGCCGCGGCCGTGGCGCTCAACCTGCCGATATCCGCCTCGTGCATGCCTGAAACCGCGCGTTTGCGCTCTTTGACCGATTGGGAGAAACGCCCCAGAACCATGAACAGGGCGGTGCCCCCGATCGCGAAGATCACGAACGCGAGAAAGATGATGTAGGGGGAGCTGCTCAGCTTGAAGGCCGGGTGTATGTATCTCATGACCAGGAAGATGCCGAGGAAGAACCCGGATGCGCAGAGCAGCTGTTTGCGCACGTCGGGCAGGGAGAACAGCAGGCGCTCGCAGAAAAACGAGAACGGCAGAAGCAGGGCGAAGTAGAAGATCACACCGTACACGGTGTCGTCCGCCGTCGACTTGACGTCCGGGTATCCGCGTGCCTCCAGCCCCCAGGCGCGGCGGGTTGCGGCCTTGAAGGCCGAGTACTCCCGTGCCGCGAGGTGCTCCCTGGCGGCCAGCAGCGACTGCCGCGCTTCTTCGTGCAGGCGCATGAATTTCTGGTTGCGGACGCCGTAGCGAGCCAGCTGCTTGATACGCACGTCGTCGAGCACCCACATGTCCTTGGCGGCGGCGTACCCAGGACGCAACACGACCCCGTCGTCGACCGCGTAACCGGCTCCGTAGGCCCTGGCGACTACCTTCTCGTCCACCTCTTCGGGATTCACCGGCCGCTCCACCCACTCATCCGGCGCGCCGCTGAGCAGGTAGCGCACTCCGAACAGACTGGTGCTCATCAGGGCTTTTACGCGATTTCCCGGCTCGGCGTAGACCGCCGCCGCCAGGGTGACCTTGCCCTCCTCGGTGCTCTGGTCCTCGACGAAGTCGGCCCCCCAGGACTGCGGCTCCCCGTTGCGGTCGTTGAGGACGGTGAGGTGATCGAGGACCGACAGGTACTGCGAATCGACTGTCTCGAACAGGCTGAGCGCGCGGCACTTGAACACCACCTGCAGCATCTCGTTCTCCCACCAGCCCCACGGATGCTCCATCGGATAGGTCTCGTCCCCTTCCTGGCCCATGTCCGGGGCCGAGAGGATCTCCCCGTTCGGCCCGATCTCGTACGCCTTGATCGTGTTGTCGAGCCTGTTGCGCATGATGTCGAACTGAAAGCGCCCCTCTTCGTCGGCGCGTTCGATCATCAGGGTGCGCACCCCGGCGACGCTGTTGGGACCGAGTTGCTGGTAGGTGACGAGGGCGTTGGGGACCGGCTTCTTGGGCACGGCGAAGTTGACCTCGCGGTCGAACCAGTAGATCGACCCCGCCAGGCTGTGGCCGTAGTCTTCCAGCTCGAGCTTCGTCGGCTTGAGCAGGCCGCTGTCGCGCGTCGCCCAGAGCACCATGCCACCCAGTGTCTCGATCTGGCGGGTTAGGTTGCCCGCATCGACGTACTCCGGCAGGTCGGCCGGCGTGTCGACCCGCCTGCGGGCGTCGTTGGCCGCGGCCAGTGCCAGCGATTTCTGGCCGACGAAGGCGGCTGACTCGCTGTCGAAGGCGAGCCGCACGGGCATGAAGTTTTTCCACGTGCGTTTCTGAGGCGATATCCCTTCGACGTGGCGGGTCGTGTCCCCGAATATCTCCTCGACCGCCAGGGTCAGGCGGGCGGAGTACGGCGTCAGCATGAACTTGACGTAGTTGTCCGTCTTCCACTTGGGGGCGTAGAAGGTCCCCATGCCGAAACTGATTGTGCGCCGGCCGTGGCTGCTGAGGTCGAGACTCAGCATCAGGTCGAAGTCGATGCGTTCGCTCTCCGGCATGCGTTCGCGGAAGTACTCGCTGCGGCGGCTGTGGCGATACAGGAAGTCGTTGATTCCCGCCAAGCCCTGGAAATGCCCTGAGGTGGCGAGGATCAGGACCGTGTAGTTCGGCGGCCGCTGCCGCAGCATCTCGGCCAGCTTCAGCAGGGCGACGATACCGGCGGCGTTCTCGGCGCCGGGGGCAATGCCCGGCACTACGGAAGCCGCGTCGTAGTAAGCCTGGATGACGAGCACCTGCTCCTTCCAGGCCTGCGGATGCTCGCGGGTGTTTTCGGGCAGCAGGGCGTCGGTTCCCGGAATCCATCCGTACAGGTTGCGCGCCTCGACGGCTTCCCAGTCCATGCGGCCGCTGAGCCTTGCCGGCGCCGGACCGGCTTCGAGCTCGGCGAGCAGCAGTTCCGCCTGCGGCCGCTCGACCCAGAAACGTGGAAGGTCCACCGGAACTTTCAGGAACTTGTCGGCGGCCTGCTCGCGGTTGACGAGGCCGTTGTCGAAGAAGAGAACGGCCTGTGCGCCCAGGGAGGCGGCGTTGAGGTAGCTCTGGCCGCAGTCGAAGTCGAGCAGCACGATGCTGCCCTCGATCGGCAACCCGTCGAGGTCTTCCAGCCCTCCCTTGCCGCCGTATACCAGCGGACCGCTGACCCCTTCGCCGGGCAGGGTCGTAGTGCGCACCCCGTTGGGCCACAGGGCGTGCACGGCCAGCGTTCGGCCGCCGATTTCCAGCCGGCCGCCGCGGTCGACCGGTACCGTAACCTGGAACCCTTCGCTCCTGATGTCCCGGAGTCCCAGCTCGCGGAAACGGCGTTCGAGATACTCGAAGGCACGAGCTTCCCCGGGGTAACCCGTGACCCGGGATCCGAAGCCGGAAAAGCGCCTCAATTCCCCCTCCACCCACGAGGCGGAGACGGTGCCGGCGAGCTCGCGGATCGAGGATGCTTCTTCGAGCGGTACCAGGCGCACGTCGGCCGGCATCTGCGGCTGCCACCCGAACAGCTCGTTGACCCGGCGGTTGATCCTGTCGGGATCGCCAAAGGCGAGGACCCCGATCATCGCCACCGCCGTCGTCAGGCAGAAGAAGCTCGCGAACTTGGCCACGGGATTACGGTGAAGGTGAGTACCCGGGAGACAGGATCGCCCCGCTCATATGTCGCGGGCGCAGCGAAAACCGATGTCCATGTCGGTAACTTGCGGATCGTACGGTTCCCTGCGGGTGGAACGCTGCGAGAATTCCAGAAAACACCAGGAGCCGCTGCGCAGAACCTTGAACTCACCGCTGTCGGGACCCGTCGGGTTGTCGGCGGGGCTGGTCGAGTAGTAGTTCTCGTCCCACCAATCCCCGACCCACTCCCAGACATTGCCCGACATGTCGTAGGCCCCGTAGGGAGAGACTCCTTCCGAATAGCTGCCTACAGGCTTGGCGGTGTTTGTCCCCTTGTAGTTGGCGCGGTCCCGGTCGATCTCCTCCTCCCCCCAGGGATAGGTACGACCGTCCGTGCCGCGCGCTGCCTTTTCCCATTCCGCCTCGGTCGGCAGGCGCAGCCCCGCCCAGCTGCAGTAATCGAATGCCTGCTGCCAGTACACGCAGTTGATCGGGTGATTGTCGGGACCGCCCTCGGTCCACTCACAGCGGTCCGCGTCCGCCGGCTCGCTGCAGAAACCGGCTTCCAAACAGGCCCGGTACTGAGCCACTGTCACTTCATAGACATCGATGAAAAACGCTCCGAGGGTCACCACGTGAACCGGGGACTCGGCAGGGTACCCCGTCTCGGAGCCCATCTGGAACGGACCCTCTGAAACCAGGACCATCTGGTGCGCCGCGCTGCTGTCAGGGGAGACGAAAAGGGTGGCCCCGGCTGCGATCTCCTGCGGTGCGGGGTTCGCGGCGGAAGTTTCCGGGGCACTCCCTGCTGCCGAGAGGGCGGAACCGTTCGACGGCGGCCCCGTCGAGGAAGGGGGGTCCCCGGAAACAGCCGGGCCGGCAGGGGTCGAACCGCCGTCGCTGCACGACCACTCGCAAAGACAAAGCGCCAGCAGCACGTGGGCGAGGGGGATTGTGATCGCTGTCCGCGTGTCGTCTGTAGGCCCAGGCAACGTTGCCACCTCAGAAGGAGACGTGCGAGACCGCTTTCGAAATCAGCGCAATGGCGATGGACGTCATGCCGATAAGTCCGACGCCGCACGAATACCCGGCGAGCAGGATGGGGGCGTAGGCCTGCCACCTCTGGTCCCCGAATCTCCGGCGCAGATAGAATTTGCCGACCATTGCGCCGATGAAGTTCGGGATGACGAAATGGGGCCACTGCCCCAAACCCCCGACGAAGCCGTAAAATAGCCCTACAGGGCCGTTCAGAACATTGACCGCGGCGTAGAACAGGGCGCTGAAGGCAGCGCCGATGGCGATGTAGTCCCAGCGGATGATCTCGGTGATCAGACTCCCCTCCGCCCCGGGAAGCGTCGACTTGGCCCAGAACGACTGCATCGTCGCGTGGAAGGGCCAGAACTTCTGCACATACGGAAACGCGGAGGAAGGGATCTCTCCGAGGGCCCAGATCCAGGACCAGAACAGGAAACTGCAGAATATCATGATCAGCAGCGCCAGCGCGGTCATCTTGACGAAGCTGCCGAAGGTGGTGCGGGTCATGTCGAGCTGCTTGAAGGCCTGGACTTCGTAGCCCCACTGGAAGATCGGCACCGGAGCGAACCATATCGACGCCCCCTGGTACCCGGACATGTAAAAGCTCCCCTCGCGCAGGTAGGGAAAAGTCACCCCCTGGGGGCTGCCCGTAATGCCGATCATGCGCGCCCCGATGTACGAGTAGATGGGGGTCCAGACAAACCCGAAGAATGCCGTCATCCAGACGGGAAAGTCCGGAACCAGCACGTATACCATGACGACGAAGGCGGCAGTGGTCACCGCCCAGATGAGCAGCGCCTTGAGTATGCGCATGTCGCCGCGGCCCTCCGGGGTCGAGGAACGGAAAGCGGCAGCACCGCTCAACCCCCCGGCGCCGATCGCCTTGCCTGCCAACCAGAACCCGGTGAGGGCGACCACGATCGCTCCGCCGATCGAGAAGCTCAACCAGAAGTCGAAGAGATTCGAAATCATCGTCGGCAGGGCCGACATTCCGGGCGACCAGGTGTGGAGCACCCCGGCGCTGTACAAGATCGGATTGGCCACCAGGTTGATCAGGATGGACGACGAGAATGCCCCCACCACGACCCAGAAGGGCAGGACCAGGCCAATCAGGAAATGAACGAGATCGGTGGCCATGCCGATTACCGTCGCCGGGAGGACCGCCTTCATCGTAACCGTGAAGTCGAAGAACGGGATTGGAAGGATCGAGACGGTTTCGGTCAGGAATACTCCCGACAAAGTGGGCACCACGACGTACAGAACCCCCCACGAAGCCCCGATGAATGTGCCCGTACTGAACACGTGCCAGCGCCAGCTCTCCTGTTTCGCGGAGGTTTCAGCCAGGGCGGTGGCGCCCCCGGCCTGAACGCGGGCCATGGGAAACGGCAGCTTTTCGACATCCCCGGTCACGCGAAAAAGCACGTAACCGAGGGACAAGGCGTTGACGCGCTGCAATACCACGGCGAGGATGAGTACTATGACGGGTTTGATCCAGGCGCCGTCGAGGAAGGTGCGCTCGAGCAGGGCGCGGGATCCCCGCGGGGGAACCACCCAGTCCGGTATGTATTCCGCCAGGCCGTCCGCCTGCGGCGACTGGATCAGGTACTGGTCCCAGATCAGCACGCCGAAAGGACCGCCGAACAGCTCGGCGCTGGTTCCGAGCTTGCCTCCCATCATCACCAGTCCGCTGGCAACCCAGTAGATTATTATGATCTCTTGGGTTCGCAGTCTGACGAACGAGCGTTTGGTGATCTCGATGAACAGGATCAGGGTGACCCATTCGGCGCCGCCTGCGGTGCTCTGACCGGTTACCAGCCCCAGGTAAATGGCCCCCGGGAGCATCACGAACCCGACGAAAAGGGCCGCCAGCAGGGTCTTGAGGTTGAACCCGGGCTCGAACGGTGCGTCTTCGGGAACGATGTCGAAGCGTTCCGGGGCTTCGCGTGCCATCGCCTTGTTCCGGTCGTCAGGGTGAGGAAGCGAGAGCGTTGTCGGGGCCGCCCCCGAAGGCCCTGAGATTGTCCTCGTAAACCGCCACCGAGGATGAGTACTGGCGGCGCAACCGTTTCACATACTGGTTGAAAACCCGGCGCCCCTCCATTTCCCGCACTTCGCGGGTCACCCCCTCGCGGACCCGCGGCAGCTCGAGCGGGTGATACTCCTCACCGCGGCGATCGAGTACCTGAAAGACCGAGTATCCTCCCTTGGTGAGCAGCGGCCCTGTCACCCGATGCAGTGGTGTGCTGAAGACGGCTCTCATCCACTCCTCGCTGTAAATGGGAGTCTGAAGGTCGTAGACCCAGAACCTCGTCCGGGCCCCCTCGATACGGTCGGCCCCTCGTATCGTGAAACGGGATGCCAGCCCCTCGATGTCCTCTCCTTCCTCCAGGCGTTTGCGCAGGCGATGGGCGAGATCCGGTTCAACGACCAGTATTTCGGCAACGAGCGCCGCGGCGGGAATCCGGAACCTGTGTTTCGTCGTTTCGTAGTGGGCCTGGATGTCCTCCTCGGCGACCGCGACGGAATCAGCCAACAGCCGCTCCCGAAGCCGGGTGATCATCTGTTTTTCCAGCTCCCGGTTCCGCCATGCCTGGAATTCCTCTGTCCGATCGGCACCCAGGCGCCTTCCATCCCATGCCAGCACCCGTGCCGTCAGTATCTGATCCCGAATCGCCTGGATCACGGCGGGCCGGGTCGCCGATGATTTCCAGGTACGACGGCTTGCGCGCAGAGCCTCCACGGCTTCCTCGACATCGACAACAAAATCGCTCGACCTGTAGACAGGGTGATCCAGCTGTTCCCGGTTGAGGTCGGACACAGGCGTGCCATTCCGCAGGACCTCGACGGCAACGCGCAATCCCGTCGAATCCTCCTGCAGGGAGATCTCCTTGCGGAGACGTCGCAGGTATCGGGCTCTGAATACCTGCGCTTTCTCCTTTTCCAACTGCTTCCTCAAGGGGTTCTCCAACTCTTCAAGGGCAAGCGTATCGCGGGCCGTAACCTTGGCCACCACATACCCTCCGGCGACTGCTATCGGTGGAGTCCTTTGGCCCGGTTGGAGTTCGAACAGGATTTCGACCAACGCTCTCGGTGATTGGAATGGCAGGTAAGCCGCTTTCCGGGGTCCGCCGGACGGGACCCTGACTACCGGGTCGACGGCGAATTCAGCCGCTACATCCGCAAAACTCCCGCCGGCTTCCAGCCGTTGCACCGCCCGGTCGGCTTCCGCCTCGGCCGGGACGAATATTTCGAGAGCTTCCAGGCGTTCATTCCACCCCGCTTCGTACACTTCCGCAATTTCCGCGCTGGTAACGGAGATGCGTTCGCCAGCCGCCACGGCCATCGCGGTACGGGCAAGCCGCACCTCCTCGCTGCGTTCCAGCCTGCTGACAACCACCTCCCCGGTATCGAGACCCTGGTCCCGGGAGGCGATCAGCAGCAGTTCCCTGTCGACGAGGGTCTGTAAATCCTCCCGGAGACGCTCGAACCGTTCCCCGGCATCCACCCGCGGCGGGTCGTCCGGTTCGAGGGCGCGCAGATCGGCAACGGTGATGGGGGATTGGGCGACAATTGCCAGAATGGATGGATCCTGGGGCTGCGAACAGGCGAAAAACAAGGAGGTCACCGCCGTCCTCGTCAGTGCCGACAAAGAATCAGGAGCTGGAATCCCGTTCCAGCTCCTGAAGGTGGTTGGCTTGCCGATGGGTAAACTCAGGGATGTTCGAGTCTAACCACCAGCCATGGCGGTCTGTTTCGCGGAGAGCTCCACAACGCCCTGGTCAACTTCCAGTACGTACCTGATGTCGACGGTGCTTTCGGGATTGCCACTCGCATCGAAAGACAGCACGAAGTCCGAGATGGAGAGGGCGATCTCCTTGTTCTCCTTGCGCAAAGGATCGAAGACGAGCATTCCGGACCGTTGATCTCCCTTGAAGACCGGGCGTTCGCGGTGGTATATCGTCTTGTAGACGATTCCCATGCGCTCCAACGCGATTTCCTTTTCGTTTCCGGATATCCCGAGCTCGGTCTTGTAGTATTTCGCAAAGGTGTTTCCACCGAGCGGGCCGGCTCCCTGCCGTCCCGGATCGTAGTACTTGTGCTCTTCACCGGTGTCGGTCAACAGCACCGCCTTGGCGGGATCGAACTCGACCTTCGCGTACGTAAGGTTGACGACGGTGACTTCGAAAACGGTGAACCGCGGGGGAATGTAGCCGGTCTCCGGGTCTTTCATGTTGTGCGTGTAGGGGTTGACGTGCCGGCCGTCGAACAGCGGCGGGAAGCGGCGATCCAGCTCGTCGTCGGTCATGTGCCTGACTTTGACGAGCACCCCCTCCTTGCTGAAGACGAAGGAGCTGTCTTCGACATCCACGAAATAGTCGCGCCTGCCTTCGGGAAGCACCGGTTCCATATGGACGGTGTATTTCAGGTCCTTCGGGATCAGTCCGGCGCACCCGAATAGCGCCGCCAGTGCCAGTCCACTAATCGCGGTTCGAGTCATGGTCCTTGCAGCCTGCCTGGTTTCTGGTTCGAATTACCCGGCCTTGCTCTTTCCGGGTTCCTCTGTTTCAAGATCGATTTTCTCGACACCGGCACCAACGGCAGCTTCCATTGCGTCGATGACGTACCCATGAGGAGTCTTGTCGTCGGCGGTTATGATGAGGGTTGTCGAGCCGGTGCGAAACTTCTCCTGTCGAATCCACGTGCCGAGCTCTCCCATGCCGACGAGCCTGCTGTTCATCTCCAGCTTTCCTTCCGAGGAGATGCGCAGATTCAGTTTCTTCTCCTGTTCGATCTGGTCGTAGTTGACCGCGTCGGGCAACTCGATTCTCAAGGCTGTCGACTTGACGAATACCGTCGTCACCATGAAGAAAATCAGCAGCAGGAACACCGCATCTATCAGGGACGTGAGATTGAGTTCGACCTTTCCGGCCTCTTCCGCCAGGGACCGTCTACCAGCCATGCGGTAAACCCCTCCGTTTCTTTAGCCTTCTGAAGCCTTGGCAAAAGCCACCGCTTCGATCCCCTGCCCGCGGGCGATATCGACAACCTTGACGACATCACCGTGGCTTGTGGAGCGAGCCGCCTCGAGGATGACATTCTTGGTGTTCTCTACCGCCATGATCTCCTTGATGCGTGCCGCCAGTTCGTTTTTCGCCGTCGATTGGCCATTGACCGTCAGCGTTCCGTCCTGCTCGATGACGATGTTCATGTCCTTGGTTGCCCGGGATTCTTCTCCCTGGCCGCCAGGCAGATCGACGCTCAGGCCCTTGGGGTTTACGAAGGTGGTCGCCACCATGAAAAAGACCAGCAGCAGGAACATGCAGTTGATCAGGGGGGTCAAGTCGGGATTCGTCTCCCCTGCAAAGCGGGATTCCTTATGACTGAGGCGTTTTTTCGCCATTCTGCAGCCTCCTCATGACTCCCGGATTCATGCCTGTCTGGATTGGGACGTGTGCCGTACCAGAAGGGTATTGGCGAAAGCGTGGCAATAAAGCTCGACCTGTTTGAACACCTTGTCGGCGCGGGATGAAAGGAAGCGGTGAAAGACAATGGTGGGGATGGCGACGATCAATCCGGACGCCGTGGTGATCAGGGCTTCGGAAATGCCGCTGGCCACCGCGGCCGGATCTCCGGCCCCGGCGCGCGCGATCGCGTCGAAAGCCCGGATCATTCCCGTGATCGTACCCAGAAGTCCCATCAGGGGTGCGAGTACCCCGATCGTGGCCAGGGCGTTCAAAAGACGGCCAAGGTAGTCGACGCCAGCCTCTTCGGTCACCAGAATCAGCTCCTGCCGCATGTCCTCGACATCGGTGCGGTTCTCGAGAATCAAAGTGTCGAAGCGCTTCAGCACGGCTGCGAACACGTAATTGAGAACCCCGCTCCCCTGTCTGAAATGCTCCACAGCGGCCTGTTCCCCCTCACTTTGCACCACCTGCTCGGCGGCGTTGAGCTCCGCCTCCGCCTCTTCTTCACTCGGAACTCTGAAGAGATTGAGAAACCTGTCGATGATCACGCCCAGGGCAATGAGCGAGCACAGCAACAGCGGCCACATCATCGGGCCGCCTTTGACAAACGAATCGACTAAGAAATTCTGCGACATTGGATCCCTCCGCTTAGTAGCAGGCTTGCGCCTGTCGTTATCTGCCGACTTCCCAGTTGGCTATAATCTGTTTTCAACGATCCAGTCGCGATGCAGCTTTGCGAAGCTGACCACATCGGCGTTCTGGGCTTCTTCTCCACCTTTTTCCAGGAGCGTGTTGTAGTTTTCCACCGCTTTCGACCATTCTCTCATGATTTCGAACGAGAGCCCCATGTTGCAGTAGGCGGCCAACTCGGTGTAGGTCCCCGGGTATTTACTGATGATGGTCCTGAAACCCTCGACGGCCTCCGCATACTGTTTGGCCTCGAACAGCTTCATTACCTCTTTGTATTCGAGGCTCGCCTGGATCTCGCTGAGTTCGCCGATGAGGCGTTCGGCACGCACCGCCTCTTCCGACTCGGAGTAGTTTTCCACGAGAAGGGTGTAGGCGTCGCGGGCCCGGTCGTAGTTGCGCACGTTGTAGTAGAAATCGCCAATCGTGAATTGCGCTTTCGAGGCGTATTCACTATCGGGGAACCGGCGGACCAGTTCCTCCATCGCCAACACCCCCTCCTCCATCTCCTCCTGCTCGAAGTACGCCCATGCCAGCGCGTACTGTGCTTCGTCGCTGTATTCCCCGAAGTAGCGTTTCAAAAGGACGAGGTAGGCCTTCGCCGCATTGGCGAAATCCTGTTCGTTGTAATAGTTCTCGCCGATGAGGTAGAGGGCTTCTTCCTCGTACAGCGATCCGGGAAACTTGTCGACGAGTGCGGAAAACTCCTTTGCGGCCTGCTCGAACCGGGTCAGCGCCTGGTAGCTGTGGGCCAGGTAGTAGCGGCCGTGCACAGCGTTGCGGTCGTTCGGAAAACGATCGACATAGCGTTTGAACCTCTTTGCCGCGGCCTGGTATTCCTGCCCGCTGAATTGGGCAAAGGCCCCGGAAAAGGCCATGTTTGCGCTCTCTCCGGAGTTTGGGTATTTACGCAGTCCCTCGGCGAATACCCCACTTGCTTCCTTGTACCGGCCTTCCTGAAGAAGGGCGTTGCCGATGATCGAGTAAGCGCGCTCTTTTCGATAGTAGCCGGCCTCGTTGTCGTCCTGAAAATCGAGGTCGAGGAGTCCCTGGGCATTGTCCTTGGCGCGTTGGAAATCCTGGTTCTCGAACAACAGCTCGGTGAGCAGCATGCGGAAGGTCGCCTGCTCCTGCACGTCGGCGGTAGCTGCAATGAGCTGATCGTAGTACTGGGCCGCTTCTCCCACCCTTCCGAGGCTGATCATGCTCGCCCCGAGAGTGCGGTAGGCACTGTCCTTGATGTAGGGATCGGGGTCGCGCTCGAGCAGCGCTTGCATGTCCTCCAGGGAGGCCTCGTAGGAAGCCCGGGCAGGAAGCGTCCGGCTGGCGGCGTCGCGGGCCTTGGCGAGCTCGTAGTGGGCGCTTCCCCTGGCGAGCAGGGCGCTTTCGATTATGTCGTCAGAAGCAGAAAGCTCCAGGGTTTTTCTGAGCTCTTCGATCGCCTCGACGTACTCTCCCTGAACGAAGTTGATCCGTCCCGCCATGTAGTGCAGTTGACTGCTGAGGTGCGGATCCTCGACGCGAGCCATCGCCTTGGCGAGAACCGCTTCCGCCGCGTCGTACTCCTGCCTGGCCATGTGGAGCTCGGCTGCCTTGACCTGGACCTTCGACCACTGCTCCCAGCTCTCCTCGATGTTGTTGAAAGAGGCGATAGCTGCCGGGTAGTCGCCGATTCGTTCGTATGTCAGTCCGAGCTCCATGTGAACGCTGTTTACCAGGTCGGAGGAACCGTACCGTTCGAGGAAGGCGAGATACTTGCTTCTGGCTTCGTCCATGTCCTCGAGTTCATACGCGATTCTGGCGAGCTGCAGCAACGCGTTGGGAGCGGCCGGGTGGTCTGGATGTCTCACTGCCAGCTGATCGAAATTCTGTCGCGCCCCTTCATTGTCGCCCTGCAGCTGGTGGGTGAAACCAAGTCCGAACACCGCGTCCTGAACCAACGGGCTGTCGGGGAATTCCTCCAGCAGACGGCGGTAGTACGACGCCGCCTGATCGAGTGAACTGGACGAACCGGCCGGGTCCTCCGCCTTCCTGTCCTGACCATCGAACTGAAAACAGTTCGCCAGCCGCAGAAGCACCTTGTCTTCCTGGAAGCCCAGACGCGCCGCCTGGTCGGGGTATGCACTCAGGTAGACCCGGTATTCCTCCGCAGCCTGTTCGTAGCGACCTGCGTCGAACAGAAGCCTCGCCACGGTGAGCTGGGTTTTCGCCTGGAAACGCCGCGACTCGACGCTGGTTATCGCCGACTTGTAGGATGAGATCGCGGCATCGAGACCACGGGTTTCGTGAATCAGCTCCGCCACCTTGTAATGGGAATTCTCGACGAGGACTGACTCGGCGGAGTAGCGCTCGGGTACGACTTCATATGCGGAAAGGGCTTCGTCGACCATTCCCCTGCCCGCGAAGATATCCCCCTTTTTCAGCTGCGCCTTGGCAACCAGCTCACGCGCCGTCTCCTCGACCAGACCCTTTATCTTCAGGGTGGTCATCTCGATCAGCTCTTCTTCGGTCATCGCGTCGAAGTCGTAGCGGTCGATCAGACGGTCGAGATAGATCAGGGCGCGGTCGTGATCTTCGAGGCTGCCGTACGATTCGGCGATCTGGAAAAGGGCGCGGTCCGAGCGGGAGCCTCTCGGGGCCAGGGTGAGGACCTCCTCGAAGTTTTCGATCGCCTCGCGGTAATTCGCCTGCTCGTAGTTTGCCCATCCCAGATCGTAGTAGGCGGCGGTTTCATAGAGGCTGTTGGGGAAGTTTTCGATCAGGTTGTTCGCCTCGATGATGACCTGGTCGAAATCCTCGAGTTCGTAGTTTGTCTCGAGGATCTGGTACTGTGCCATCACCCGGGTACGCTCTTCGACATTCGGGTCGGTCAAAAGGCGGTCGAAGTACTCCAGGCTTTTTCCCAGGTCGTCGCGAGCTTCCCCGTAGCGCTGCCTCGACTCCGCTTCCTTGCCTTCGGTTTCAAGGAACTTGGATCGCTGCAGCTTCTCCAGACCGAGTTTGTTGTACGTGTTGGCGAGCTGGTAGGTCGCCGCCACCCGTACCGGGAGGATGAACTCGCCGACGGTTACATCCACTTGTTCGACGTCGATCGTGGCGTTGCTCTCGGTTTCCAGGACCGACATGTAGCGTTTTATCGCCTTCTCGAAATCACCCAGAGCGTAGAGTTTCTGGCCCTTCTCGAAACTGTCCTGCAGCTCGGCGGGCGAGAAGAATCGGTTGCTCAGGGTGACGGTCGTACCGAGAGCAGCGACGATGAGGAGTCCAAATAGCATGTCCGGCTGCCTTTACCCTTTAGATTTCCTTCCGTTCGTTTCCTGCGCCAAGTGTCCTTCCGGACTAAAACCCCGCCACGACATCGAAGAACATCTTCGACGAGTTGAAGTTGTCGCCCTGTTTGACCTCTTCTTCGTACACGCGATCGGTCTTTATCAGGCCGAACTGGGTCGAGATCGCGTAGCCGTAGTGGTCGGAGCGGTTGCTCATCATCAGGACCAGCGTCCACTCCCTGAAAGTTCGCAGATCGTCGACCCGGTTGGTTTCGTGGTAGCGGAAGAATGGAAAGCCCTGGAATCCGAGCTGCAGGTTCGTCTTGTTCGTCAACTCGTACCGGATGCGCATGATCGGCGACCACTTCGAGATCGAGGCCAGGCGGCCGTCTCCGGTCTGGTCTTCCTGGCGCTGCGAATTTTTCCACAGCAGCAGATGCTTGAACATCGGCTTGATTTTGAGATTCCCCAGTGGAATGTCGTAGTCGGCCTTGTTGACCATGGTGATGGTAGATTCGAGGCTCTCCGACTGCAAAAGGCCGCCGCCGAATTCATCCTCTCTCTGGCTGTTGCGCACCCACTGGAGGTTGTTCACGAAGTTCAGCGCCGACACGACCTTGAGTTCGGATTCGATGAACAGGGTGTTGACCATACTGTTGCGCATCGCCAGCGGATCCTTGTCCGGCGGCAGCAACTGGGTATTGAGATCGCGAAGTTCGATGTTCTTCCCGGTCAGGTGGGGATACGGGCTGGCAACTCTCTCGTTGAAACCGACATCCTCCCATATGTAGACGTCGTCCGGGATGTCGTCCTTGACGAACTTGAGGTCGTCGTTGATCTCGAGCCGCCCGAAGTAAGGAGAGATGAAACGGTGGTGGTAGCGGCCGTAGACCGCCGACGCCTCGCCGCCTCCGGCTTCCTCCTCCATGCTGTAGTATCCCAGGGATATCCACTTGCCCCAGCGTCCGAGGCCGTCCTTGGTCGCCACCGCGTGCCAACCGCGGCGGTCGCGGCGGTACGGATAGTCCGGATAGGCGTCATTCTCCCGGAAATCGACATACCCGTTGTTGTTGAAGTCAATGCCGTAGACGAATTCGGGCGGGTCCGCGTCGTAGAACAGGATCGGCTCGGTCCAGTCGGGGATGCCGTTGAAGTTCTGGTCGCTGTCCGGGACCAGATCCTGGTTTTCGTCCAGGCCGGGGAACACACCCGAGTCGGACTTCTCGGCGCTCGGCTTTTCGTTGTTGAACTCGTCCGGCCACTGGTCGTTGTCGTCGTTGTCGGTCATGACGTTCATCTCCTGCATCTGGGGACAGGTGATGCACTTGTCCGTGAAGAAGGGGATGCCGCCCCGACGGCTGTCGTAGTTGCCGCTGTAGTCGGGATCCAATCGGAAAAACTCACCGCCCAACTCGACGGAGCCGAGCTTTCGCTGGGCATTGATGAAATAGGCCCAGCGCCGTTTGGCGTCCCTTTTGCCGCCGTTGACGCCGACAGGAAAGATGAAGTACTGCGGGTTGGTTACGATCTCTCCCTTGATCTTGGTATTCTTGAAGGTGAGGTCGAAGTCTGCGCCGTACAACCCCTGTCCCGTCGGAATACCGTAGTTGAAGGACACGACTTTGCGATTGTCGACACCGTCGTTTTTGCCATCCGACCGCAGCACGGTGTAGGAGATGGAGGTGGGATCCTCCAGGTCCCATGCGTACTGCATGAAAGGGTTCACGGCTGCGATTGTGGGGTCGGGTTCGACAGGCCACTTCCTGAACACGTCCACTCCCTCGTCGAGCAGCTCCTGAACCGTCTTCGACGCATCCTCCCCCTGCAAACCGGTGTAAGGGTTTACGTACCTGTCGTTCCCGGGAAGGTACTCCTTCTCGATGTTCTTGTTGTACACTCCTTCATCGAAGAAGAGATGCCTTTGCCGCACCGAGATCCGGTAGTCTCCGGCGACGTCCGCTGAAAACCGCACTGACTCGATCGTCAGGCCGGGCAGCACGGACTCCGCGTCTGCTGCGAACTGGTCCGGAGGGGCGAGATCATAGGCGGGAAGCTGGAATGTGTAGATGACCCGGTCGCCGTGGCCGCCCACCTGGAGACCATCGTCGGCCACGGTGATTCCGCCGTTTACCGTACGGCTGATTTCGGGATTCGCTTCGGGTCCGCAGCAGCTCATCGCGATCGGCTCTCCCTGGCGAGAGCCCCGCACTACAATGTTCACGTCGTATACCGTTGCTGTTATTCCGGGCTCGTCCGGTGAATCATCTTCGATAATTACGTCGATGAAGTTCGGAGGGAGCATGTTGTACGGAGTGTCGCCCTTGATGAAGGAACCGTCCGCGGCGGTCACGTTCGCCATATGCTGGTTGAAGTAGGTGGTCCCGAGGCGAAGCATGCTGCCGAGCCTCGTTTCCCAGTGGGCTCCGAAGACGAGGACGGACGACTGTTCCTTTGTCGACGAGAAATGAGAGAACTTCGGGATATTCAGCAGGTCGTCGCCCTGGCTGAGCATCAGGGTGAACTTGTTGTCCGATGAGGCGCCGTCGAACTGTATGCCGAAGTAACGCGGGTTCGAGTAGGTGAGGTCGGTGAGCTTGGTGCGAATGTCCTCGCCCATGGTAACCCGGTAATCCCAGCCCCGGTACGAGTCCGAGAGAATCAGCATGTTGTTGAACCACCCGAGGTACTGGGCGGTTCGCGTGGTAATCTCGCTGAAGCCGGGACGCTCGAACTCCCAGGTGAACACCTTGTAACCGCGGGACAGAAAGTTTCCGAGGCGGTCGTACCGGTTTCGGGCGTTGATTACCGCCGGATAGGGATCGTATTCCTTGCGGCCGTAGTTCAGGTAACCTTCCGTGGCTCCAAGGTTCAGGAACGCCCGATTCCGCAGGTGGGTCTGGGCATCGGCGTCGGACGAGATGATTGCCGCAGCAAGCAGCGCGATGATCGCCGGCAGGCCCAGGTGTGATCTCGAAAATATCATGTCAGAATCCTCATCGTATCGGCTGTGTGATGCCGGTGCGAACCGCAAGGGCATCGGCTTTCCTGTTTCAATCCGCCTCGTAGGCCAGGCTGAAGCGATGAATCCCCCCAAGACCCGTTGCTTCGAGGGGATAGGCGTACGCATAGTCGTAGTTCCAACGTCCACTCCGATGGCCCAGGCCGGCGGTTACTTCCTTTCCTGCCCAGGGAAAGGAAACCGCACTGGCTCCGGCCCGAATACGAAGGTCGCCGCCCGGCCCACTGCCCGAGTCCAGCCCGAAACGCGTCTCGAACCGGTCGTCCACGTTCTCCCAGTCGAGGTAGAAAACAGACCCCTGCAACTCGAGACTGGCGCCGACCGTGAACTTTCGCTGCGAACGTCCCGCCTTCTTCCCGGAAGAGGACCGATTGGAACCGCGGAGGTTTTCCATCACCCCTGCGAGGCGCAGATATGCTTCGGGATGAACCCACCCGACTTCGTAGGTGGCGCCGACGTTCATATCCCAGGCGCGGTGCGACAGACCCACCGTACTCCAGGCACTCGACCGCAGTGCCAGCCCGACCGCCATGCGCGGGTGGAGTGGACGGCTGAGTCCCAGAGCGGTCACCTGCTCGTCCCAGTTCCTGGCGCTCAGGAAAGACATCCCGACCTGAACCCTGTTCTTGCCCAGCCGCCCCGAAAGCGGTATGGCCGCCGTCAGCCCGTGTAGAGTCGGAGGTTTGTCCAGACCGGGGTACAGAAGGGCGTGCGCAGTCCCGATCTGCCAGGTTTCCCGCAGGGCGTTGGAGGCGGGATTGAACCAGATTCCGTCGGCTGTACCTGTCGCCGCAGTCTGGGCCCCTCCCAGGGCAGAAGCCCTCGCTCCCGTTCCGGTGAGCTCGAAAGCGGAGTGAATCGGCGACGAACATGTCAGCACTGCTGCACATATTACCCCACTCCAGGACAGAATCGAGTATCGGTCGGGCACATCGACCCATCAGTACGCCAGGGCAATCGTTCCCCGGCGGGCTCCGCCGGCAACCCCGGCAACCCTCACTTGGTACAGGTACAAACCGGGTTGGAGAATGCGGCCGTCGCTGTCGCGCCCGTCCCACTCGATTTCGTATTCCCGCGAGCGTCCGTGTTCGACCAGTCTTTTCACCCGGCGGCCGTCCAGGGTGAAAAGCTCGACTACGACGTCGGCCGACTCCCTGATGTTGCCGATGACAAACCTGAAACTGGCGACACCTTCCGCGTACGGAGAAAACGGCTCCGGCGTAACTTCGACCTTCCCGACCAGCTTCGGCGGTGCTCCGGTTGCCTCGACGGTCCATGTCCCGAATGGGCTCTCCCCGCCGTTCTGCCAGTTTACGTAGCCATCGCGGTCTGCCTGTTCCCGGCTTGCGGCCGCAACCTTCAGTGTAGTCTGGTCTCTCAAGAACAGGGCGGTGGCCTCGATTTCGACTGTCGATGCCCGTGAAAGCCGTTCCGATGGTGCGAACTCGACGATACTTCCTTCCTTGTCCCCGGTGAGGTTCCACCTGAACCCCGACTCCAGCGACAAATCCCGGTCCAGCGAGCGGCCGTCCACGCGCACTTCAGCGATATCGAGAGTGACGCCTTCGATCAGCAGCCAATCCGCTCCCCGGTCTCCGTCCTGGATTTCAAGATCAACCGTGTACGTGAAAGTGGAACGCGAACCTTTGGTTACGACCGCAGGTTCCGCACGTCCGGAAACCCGGCGCGCGACGAGCACGGGGTCGTACTCCACTTCGATACGGCTCAGGGATGGAGTGGAAAACGGCGACGTACTGCTCAGGTCCACGCGGTAGCGAACAGCCGGGGTCGGTTCCGAACCCTGGAACAGGGTCTCCCGGGCCTGAGCCGGGACTGCACCTGTCAATGAATCATCCGCGAGGCCGAAACGGAGGTCCATTGCGGTGCTTTCAGGGGTCCCCCCTCGCCATCGAACCCGGCCGACATTGACTTCGGAGTCGCTCGTCAGCACGTCTTCCAACCACCCCCTGCTGGTGTAGCCGGTGCCGAAAACTTCGATCTCTCCCAGGGTGATCCAGTTGCTGCGGTCCTGCCGGATCACCGTCAGCCGGACGAAACGACCAATGACGGGAGCGGGGGATCCATCTACGTCAAAAACGGCCCAGGTCGAATCCTCTTCCGTATCGAAATTCAGGATTCTGTTGTCCCTTTCCTCCGCCAGCGAGTGCCATATCTGCGGAGTGGCCGCCCGGGCCGCCTCAATGCGGTAACCGCGAACGAAATATTCCGGTTGACTCAACGCCGTGGCTCCTGCCCTTGTCTTCACCCGGGTAATGGCCCTGTCGACTCCCAGATCCACGGTGAAAAAACGCCCGAAGACATTGGGGGTACCTGAAATCCATTCGCTGCTGAGCGAGGTGTCGCCATCGGTCAACGGAACCGTTTTGTCATATTCGTCGACTGCAATCTGGCCAAACGCCAAGTTCGTCTCATCCTTGACGGCTGCGAGGATCACCAGGCTGTCAGGGTGAATCCGGGCCCCATCGCTTTGCGCACCAGAAAAATCCCCAGCGTCATCCGCTATCCACGTAAGCAGGTCCGCATCCGCGGAACCGCTGCCCAGCCATGCCGCCATGAGCCATGCCCCAACCCAGATCAAAAAAGGATTTTTTGGGTCATGCCCGTGATCGCCGCAACAGCCATGGCTTCCTCGAGCTCACGCGAGTTGAACACCATCTGAATGCCCGCCCTCAGCGGCTTCTTGCCACTGACTGCGTCGGTAGAAACGTCGCGGACGGTGATCTGCACTTCCACACTCGTGGTATTCTGTGAAAACTTCTTCGAAACCCTCTCGCTCATCAGCAATACGTTGCCCTCGATCTCCAGGTCCGCTTCCTCGGAACCGGCTACCAGTTCGAAGGGATTGCCGATCGTCCTTACAGCGTCCATTCCCGAGATCATTTCGAGATCGGTGAATACCCTTACGTCGGATTTGCGCAACTCGCGCAAGATCGCTCCCGACAGATCCTCAATGCGGGTCGGACGGGATATGACTGCAAGGTAGTTTCCCACCGAGGCCAACTCGTTCGTCGCAGCTGCAGCGTTGCCCCCCGAATATCCGCCGGGGCCCGAGCCCACTGCCGCCTTGGGGTCGACGATGTTCGCCTTGCTGGTGACCGGAAAACCGGTGATGTAGATCTTTACCGGCTTGGATGGCGGGTTGGGAAGGGATGTATCCTTCAGAAGCTCGTACTTCAAAGACCCGCAGGACAACGCAACGAGCGCAACAAGGCATGTCGGAGCAACAACTCTCAAATGCATCTCAATTCCCTCTCGAACTCCTAACCTCACTCGACGATTTCACGTACGCCCTGGCTGACATCGAAGCGAAAGGCCATATCCGTAAACTCGACCGGATTTCCCCATCCGACCGCGAACTTGTCGAAGGCCAGGATAAACTGGTCTATGCGCAGGGTGAAGCTCTTTGTTTCGGGCGGTAGTGGAGGAAACGTCAATTTTCCGTTGTACGTCCGTCCCTTCCTTACAGGCTTCTCCCGCCTGTATTCCGATTTTCCCCAGACATCGTTGCGGTCAAAAGAGGCATGGTAGTGGGTCACGCCGTCCCGCCCTCCCCACTTCACGTAGGAATAGTCGTAGTACTCGGTCGGGTCGTACCAGACACCCACCCCCTGGCGGCAGAAGAAGCGGCGGCCGTTGTCGAGCAGAATTACCGCGTTGGTGGGATCGAGCTCGACGCGGTCCCGGGTCTGGTTGATTACGGTGATGTCGAAAACCGTCCAGAGCGGCGGGGTGTAGCCGTGCTCCGGATGGATCCACGGGGTCAGGGTGTACGGGCTCGTCCTGGGATCGTACACCGCGTCGAGCATCTGATCGTTGTAGAACTTTACCTTGACGGAGATTCCTTCCTGGGTCCACACCACCGAACTGTCGATCGGGTCGATATGGTAATCACCGTCGGAAGGACTGAGAATCGGCCTGGCGTCGACCAGGTATTCCAGTTTGCCGATCGGGGTGCACCCCGCAACGATCAGCGTTCCCAGGCCAACCGTGAAAAGGAGAATCTGTGTTATCCGCATGATGAAACCGTAGGACCTAGAATGGAGAGACGAGTTCGACGAAAAGGGTGGTGGATTTGAAATCGCGGTCGCTGAACTTGTCGAATTTGCGATTGGTTCGCTGGTATCCCATGAAAAGGTTGTTGCCGCTGATTCCGAAGTATTCGGCGGTTATTTTTACCATCGCGAGGTAGTCGGTCTGCGTAAACGACCCGTTCTCGTCGGCGCGATTCCACATCTTGTAAGGGACAAATGGAATACCTTGAGCACCGAACAGAAACTGCGTGCCTGCGGTGAGCGAATACTCCGCCGTCGCGATCGGGATGAATTCCGACTGGTTCACGCGCGCACCTTCTTCCGTTTCGAGGCTCTCATGCCGCAAGCGGTGCTTGAACTTGCCGATCAGTTCCCAACTGCCGAGGCGCCGGGTGTAATCGGCCTTGTTGACCAAGGCGATCTTGGAGCGCACGTCCTCAGGCTGCACAAGGGGATCCCCTTCTTCGAAACCGGGAATCTCGGCTTGACTGTTGCGAATCCAGAGCAGGGCGTTGTCGAAGTTCAGCCCTCCAATACCTCCGAAACGGGTATCGATGAACCCGGTGTGAACCGAACTGTCCCGCATGAACAAGCTGTCGGGAGTCGCAGGCCGGAATAGTCCCTCGCTCCATGGCGGCCCGTCCGGCTGGTTGATCCAGGCGACGATATTGACGTCGTCAGGCGGCACGATCCAGACGAAGGTGTGGTCGAGGATGTCGTCCTGAACCTGCTTGACGTCGTAGTTTACCCTCAGGGAGAAGATTCCCGGGTTTTCGTAATCGTGGGAATACCTCAGGTAAACCGCCTTCGACTCACCGCCGCCGGCTACCTGCCTGGTGTCGTAGCGCCCTATCGACAGGTTCTTCCCGAAGGCCCCGAGTCTCTCGAACCCCAGGAACAAGTGGTAGCCTTTCTGGTCCTTCGGATACGGAAAGTCGGGCAGGTCGTCGTTCTCGCGGAAATCGGGCACGGCGTTGTTGTTCAGGTCGATGCCGTAGACGAAGTCAGGAGGCTCCGAGACGTAGGTGAGGAAGGCTTCTTCCCAGTCGGGGATAAAGTTCTCGTTGCGGTCCGGATCGGGTATGTTGTCGGAGTTCAGGTCCAGGCCGGGGTAGACGCTCGAGTTGGGCCACCCGGGATAGAGATCTCCCGGCGTCGGGTTTTCGCTGGCGTGTTCGTCCGGCCACTGATCGTTGTCGTCGTTGTCTTCGAGCAGCGGATACTCCTGCGTGAAAGAGTTGACCCGCCTGCCGGACTGCTGGTCGAGATGAAACGCCATGCCCCCTCGCCAACTGTCGTAACCGCCGGCGTAGTCCGGTTCCATGCGGAACAGCTCACCCCCGAGAGACAGACCGGAAGGCAAGTCCTTCAAGCCCTTGAACCAGTAGGCCAGGGCGGCATCCTTGTGGCGGGAACCCAGGTTGGTCCCGACCGGGTAGATGAAGTTCTGCAGGTTGCGCGCCACCTCCCCCTGGATCTCGAGTCCCACCAGGTCTGCCGCGAAGTTGAAGGATGCGAGGTTCTGACCGGTGGGCATTCCGTAGTCGAAGGAAACGAGTTTGCGATTGCCGCCGGCGCTCGCCTTTCCCGAGGAGCGCACGACGGTGTAGTAGAGGTTTTCCTCCTCTTCCTTCGCCCACTTGAAAGGTCTTCGCGAGGCCGCCTGAAGAACATCGAAGCTCACCGGCCATTCCGATTCGGACAGACTGAGGTTGCCATCCCTGTCTACCCCGGGATAATCGTGAATCTGCCGGATCCCGATCTTGTAATCGTCGGCGACATCGGCGACAAACCTGGCGGATACGACCGAAATGTCTTCCGGGATGGTGAACTCGTAAATCACATCGTCGTAAACGACCGCCTCGCGGCCTCCTCCCGTGATCGTACGGCCGCCGCTGACAGTCGCGGCGAGACGGCTGTCGAACTCGAAACCCGAAGCATCGCTCTGGGAACTCAGCTTGACCGGTTCGCCGTCCCGTTCCCCGGTAATGAAGATGTCGACGCCGTACGTCCTGGCGTTGGCGCGGGTTTCGAGCGGCGAGTCGTCGGCTATATGGACGAAGATCGATCTCGGGCCCAGCATATCATAGCCGAGATCACCCCGCCAGGCGTCGCTGCGGGCGGAACTGGCATCGTTGAGAATCTGGTTTACGAAACTGGTGCCGAATGTCATGTAGTCGCCGACGTCGCGCTGCCAGTGGCCTCCGTAGACCATGACCGGGGCCTCGTCGAAGGAGTCGTCACCGGATGCCAGAGCCCACTGGGAGAACAGCACGTTGGTGCCGACGCGGCCCCCCCGGGAATACAGAACCGTCGCCCGGTCCCGGCCGAGATAGTCGAGGTCGAGGCGGGCGACGCTCATCTGCGTCTGGGTGAGAGTCAGCGGCGTAAAGATGGTGCGAACCTTCTGAGCCCCTACTCCACCGACGGTCATCGTCCAGTGAAGATCCTTGTAGGAGTAGTGGCCGATGCGCATCGTGTGGAACTTGTGGTCGACGTAGCTGAACCCGACGTCGGTGGTATTGGAACGGGATTCCTCGATCGAGAACACCCGTTGGTACCCGGAACCCATGTAGTTGCCGACGCGGTCCCAGTGCACGTTGCGGGTCTTGAAGGGCCGGCCTCCCTGGATTGCCCACGGGGTCAACTCGCGGTGGTAGAGGATGTATTTCTCCTGGGCGTAATTGAGGTAGGAAACAGCATCTTCGGTTCCCAGCCAGCGCCGCGAGCGACCTCGCTCCATCCGGTCCAGGGGACCGCGGAGAAAAGCCGGGCGCCGCTTCCACGCGGGTTCGACGAGCACCGTCGGATCGTCCCGGTAGTAAGACAGGGCCCCCTGCGATTCGGGGTGGCGCTGGGCGGACGCGGAATCAGCCTGGAAAAAAAGGAGGGCGCCGGGCACGCATATCGGAATCCAGAGCAGACGGGAAAGTGCGGGCACAGGTGGCATGCTTGTCCCTTTCAGAACTAGCGACGGCGGGGGGAACTCAAGGCAGGGCCCATCCGCCGCAAACTGCGATCACAGAACCAAACCGGTAAAATGCCGTTACCCGTTGCCGGGCAACGGTCGACGGAAAATGGTGGTTTCACAATTCGGAAAACACCCTCATTCGGGTCCGCAAGTCGCGGAAAAGTAACCCGCCGGGGATAGCCAGTCAACCGGAAATTCGGGCTCGTGGAATCCAGCGGCCAGTCAGCTCCCCGGGGAGATAAAAGCAAGAAAAAGGGCCTTCCCCCGCGCGAGGGGAAGGCCCTGAAAACCGGACGAATCCGGACTGAAGGAACTGTCTGCTACTGACGATCGAAGCTGGCCTTGATTCGCGCCCAGGAATCGGATTCGACTGCAGTAACGGTTCCTTCCGCGGGGCCTACGCGATTGTCGGTGAAGATCATCGTCGCGTAGTTGGCGGCTTCGGAGGCCCAGCCTTCACAGAGGATCTGGCCTCCGTAGGCCTCGTCGCCGTCCGGATCGAGGATGATCCAGGAAAAGCCCATCTCGGAGCCCACGCTCGGGGCCTGGGGCAGGTTTCCCGCCCGCACCAGGGTCGACCAGGAGATCTTGCCCTCGAGCGAGTAGTCCGCTTCGCCGCCGTACTCGTCGCCGCGGTCCTGCCAGCCGTATTCGAGGCCTTCCATCAGGTCGGGATCCTGCGTCTGCTCCCGGCCTCCCTGGACCGTGTTCTCGAGCGTCCGGGTGACCTCGCTCGAGTTCATCGGCGCGGCCACGAAGTTGACGATGTTGAGGTTGATATACTCTCCGGTGATGTCGCCGCCGGTCTTCTCGTTCAGGACGTCGAGGTAGAGAGAGATGCTGTCGCGCTCCCACCATGCGACCGGGTTTCCGCCGCCGCCCACCACGTCGCGGACGTTGTCCCTTACTTCTGCAATGTAGAAAAAGGCTTCCTCGTCCCACCCGTGCCAGATGTTCCCGGAAACGTCGGCATCGGTCAGGGCCTCGGCACCGTCCTCACCCTCGCTCTGGTTGAGCTGATTGGCGCTGATCTCTCCTCGCTGCAGTTCCACGTCACGCCACCCGTACTCGGCTCCTTCTCGCAGAATCTGGCTGATGGAGCACTCGTAGTGATAGGCTCCGGTCCACTCGTCGGTGTGGCTGAACCGGTCCCCGTCGAGAACGGGCTGGACCTCGAATCGGGGGATGTCCCTGATACGCTCCGGAACTTCCTGGGCGAAGAGGGCTCCGGCGGAGATCACAAGCACTCCTGCCGCGAGGACTGCGGTAATTCGCTTCGTCATTTTTTCTTCACTCCTCGTGTTTGCGTGGTTAATGACGGCAGCTTGTGGATATCAACAGGCTGAACTGTTGCCTGCTGCGGAGCGGCACCATAGGCCAGGCCGACTTCCGATTTGAATACAAACTTTGAATATACGAAACTGGTCCCACCATGTCAACTTCGTCAACTTCGCTCTCATCGCCCGGCCTCGTGATGACCTTCCACACACACCAGTCTTCAATTCGGGCAGGTTGTGTTTTTCCCCTCGCTTCGTATACTTGCCGGAATCCCCCCGATCTGGTTTCTTTCCGCAAGACCAATAAAAACATATGGTTATGGCGCCTTGTATGCTAGCCGCAGTCATCGCCGTCCTGCTGTTGCTGTCTGCGTCCCGGTCGGGGGGACAACCTGAAACCTATGCCGTTGGCGTCATCGTCGAAGACCAGCTGCTGCCCGAGCAGCTCCCACCGCACCTGCTTCGCGTTCATCCAATAATAATCGACGATCTCACCCGGCATGTGCGTGCACTGCTCGATGCTACGGGACGCTGCAAAGTCTTCAACCTGCAGGAGACCCGCGCCCGTGGAATGGCAAGGAATGCGCTCGATTTCGTGCTTGTGGTCACCTTGCACAAATCCGGCAAGTCATACCGCAACCGGGTTTTCTACTTCCGCGAAGGAGACCTGTTTCGCGCCGTCGTGCAGCCCCAGGTGGAGCAGGACTTCCCGTATGAAGTGGTCTCCGAGCCGAGTGCCGTGGTCCAGCTCGGGATGGAGTTGAGCGACTCCGGGGATCGCGTGATATGGTCCTCCATCATCGACAGTACGGCCATCGTGCCCTACGACAAGCAGGTCTTTCTATACAACACGGACAGATATCCGGGCGTCACCCATCCCGACCTGTTGCACCGCTACCACTCCGGTTTGACCCGCCTGCGCCTGGGTAATCCTCAAGCCGACCGCATGCTCGATGTGTCCGACCGGTGGTTCGTGTCCCGGACCCGGGACGACCTCGAAACCATTCGATCGCTGTTGAAAAGCGCTGTAGCGTCCAGTTTCGGCGAGCTCGACGGCCACCTCCCGCTCGCAGGGAAAATCCTGGAGATCGAGCCGACGAATGAGAGGGGCAAGCCGAAGCTGACCCTCGACATCGGATTCCGACACGGAGCGATTCCGAAAATGCGTCTCAAGGTCACGCGCTCCCGGGTGGGGGAGACGAAGAAGGTAGGAGAAATCGAGGTCACCGAGTGCGATTCGCTCTTTTCAACCGCCAAAAGCCGCAAGATCGAGAAATGGCTGCGGAAGAGGGGAGCGGGTTTTGAGGTGGGCGATCGCGTTTTTTCGAAGAAACGCCGACCTGCTCGAACCTGGATCCCCTGACTCCGTTGCACAGCCGCAAGGAGGTTGGTTTTCGCGTTGAGTAAGTTTATCCTATTCTCCACCCGGGAAGCGGTTGGGCCCTTATGCTCGGCGGCCCATTCCCGGTCCGCTGAAACATTCCACAAGGGACAGGCAGGTTATTCATGAGCGAGTCTTCCCGCTTTGCATCACCCACCTCGGGATTCGAACCGGATGAACTGTTGGCACGTTTGCGCAAGGTCTTCGTCGCCAGCCTCGGCCTCGCCGTCCTGTTGCATCTGGTTATCGTCGCCATCGACCCGTTTCGAGAACAGGCGGCCAAGGCACCCAAGCCGCTGACGACGAAGTTCATAAAACGCGAGCCGCGGCTGACCAAACCGCTCGAACTGCGAAAACTGCCGCAACCCAAACGACAGATGGTCAAACGCGAGGTCAAGCTGGCGGCGGCGAGAATGGATCAGGTCCAGGCTACGGCTGCGTTCAACACCGGGGCGGTGCTGGGACAGGTCGCCAATCCCAGCGTGAACTTCACGCGCAGTTCGGCCGTATCCATGCTCAACCTGGAACCGCGGACATTCGCTCCCGGATCACTTACCGGCACACGTGCTCCGGAGAACAGGATCGACATGGCCCTCGAAATGCTGGACGTAACTACCATGGACACGGGCCGTTATCGAGCCATGGTCATCCAGGATCCGAACGACCGCCAGGCGATCAGCGGATTCGTAAAGATGGCGCAGGTAATGTCGAGCCGCTCCGTAGCTGCCGGACAGGTCGGCTGGGGAAGCATTCGCGTCCTCGACATCGACATCCTGCGCGACATGCTGAACGAGTACACCGGAATCAAGGCCGAGTTCCTCGGTACCATCATGTACGACGACCAGCGCATTATGGAGGTGCCGATCCTGATTCCCCTCGGCACCCCCAACGAGAGCGAGCTCGAGGCCCTGTGCCGGTACATGCTGGCGGGCGGGTTCCTGTTCGGCGGCACCTGGGGCGAAGCGCTCGAGAAGTACGGCGGCCTGGTTTCGGGCAGAGACTTCTGGTCCGAGCGACTGCCCAACGACCATCCCGTGTTCTCAGCCTTTTTCGATCTCAGGGGTGGGGTGCCGGCCGGATACAGCCCCTCGCTGGGAAGCGGGAAGCAGGGAGTGCACAGCTGGAACGTAATGCACGGCTATTACATCAAGGGCCGTCTGGCAGGCGTTTCCTCCAGGCAGGGCTGGGGCTGGCGCAATCACATAGCCAGCGGCGACGCCACCCGTCAGCTGCAGATGGCGGTCAACATCATTGTTTACGCCCTCACCCAGGAAGGCGGGATGACACAGCGGCTGATGCAGATGGTAAATTGAGCCGCAATGCAGTCCCGTTTCGCGATACAGGCCCGCACCGCGGTGAAATCGATCGCGGTTCCGGGCCTGTTTGCATTGTCGGGGTGTGGCGAGATGCTCACCGAAGACCATGTCGACCGCCTCTCCGATTCCGATTCCCAGGTCCGCCTCGAAGCAAGCTACGAGCTGATCGACATCGGCTCCGCCGCAGTCCCGCCACTGCTCGAGGCAGCTCGCACGGGCTCTGACAGCCTGCAGTACATAGCGGCCCAGATCTTCGGACGCATCGGCGACGGCCGGGCCGTCCCCTTCCTCCTCGAAGCGGCGAAGAACGACAACGCCCACATCCGGAAGGAAGCAGTTCTCGCGCTGGGGATGATGGACATGCCGGATCTCGCGGAGCCGATCGCCGCAATATTGCGGACGGAACCGTCGGCCATCGTTCGCGGCGCGGCCGTGGAAAGCCTGGCGAACCTGCGCGACACGACCGTCGTACCCGACCTTGTCGAATCCCTGTCCGACACCGCCGCCGTGGTCCGCCGCCACGCTCTGGCCGGTCTGCACCGCCGCTGGACCGATGCGGCCGAGGATGCGGCGATAGGAGCGCTGGGCGACGAGGACGAGAGGGTCCGCTACATCGCCGCTCAGCTCCTGGGAAACCGCTTCGTCGACCGGGCCGCTCCCGGCCTTCGACTTGCCCTTCTCGACTCCAGTGTGTGGGTACGAGCCGAAGCGGCCAATGCCCTGGCCATGCTTGGAGACCTGCAGGCCGTCGACGATCTCGTCGACGTGCTGAAAACGCGCGATGGCCCGGACAGCGAAGCGGCGAGGCAGGCGCTCTACCAATTGACCGGAGACGAATACGTCGTCGTCGACTAAACCCATTCCGCCCTCGCCGCTGGACTTCGCAGTCATTTTCTGTCTCGCCGCGTCGGCCCATGCCGGCCCGCCCTTCCACGATGTTGCCGAAGAGGCCGGCATTTCCGTGCACAACGACTTCGGAGGCGCGGAGAAGCGCTTCATCCTTGAAGCGCACGGCAGCGGCGCCGGTTTCTTCGACAGCGACAGCGACGGGGATCTCGACCTTTACATCGTAAACGGATCGACCTTCGAAACCTACCTGGATCTCTCTGGGCCGGGAAACACCCTTTTCGAAAACTCCGGAGACGGCACCTTTGTCGACGCCACGGAACGCGCGGGCGTCGGACACGCCGGCTGGGGTGCGGGATGCGCGGTCGGCGATACCGACAACGACGGCGATCCCGACCTCTACCTGACCAACTACGGGGCCAACGTGTTCTACAGAAACCGGGGAAACGGCATTTTCGATGAGGCCCGGGCGGGGTTGGGCGCCGCCGGGAGCGAATACAGCGCCAGCGCCGCTTTCTTCGACTACGACCACGACGGCGACCTCGATCTGTACGTCGCCAATTACGTCGTCTTCGATATCGACGACATGCCCGACTTCGCCACCCAGCAGGAACGCTGCGCTTTCTTCGGGGGAGTTACCGTGTACTGCGGTCCGAAGGGCATGGTCGGGGCCCCCGACCGCCTGTACCGCAACGAGGGCGAGCGCTTCGTGGACGCGACAGAATCCTCAGGGGTCGGGGCTGCGAACCGCTACTACGGACTCGGGGTCATTCCCGAGGATTTCGACCTGGACGGGGATCCCGACCTGTTCGTCGCCAACGACGAGACCCCGAACGTCCTGTTCCGCAACGAGGGAGACGGCACCTTCACCGATGTCGCCGTCATGGGTGGAGTAGCCTACAACGAAGACGGGGACGAGGAAGCGGGCATGGGAGTCGCCGCCGGCGACTACGACCTGGATGGAGACCCCGATCTGTACGTGACCCATTTCTTCCAGGAGTCGAACACCCTCTACGCCAACGACGGCCTGGGCAACTTTACGGACATCACCGCCCGCTCCGGGCTCGGGGCTCCAACCTTGAGCAGGCTGGGATGGGGTACGGGGTTTTTCGACTGGGACGGCGACGGGGACCTCGACCTGTTCGTCGCCAACGGCCACGTCTATCCCCAGGTGGACCTGGTCGAGAGCGGCAGCTCCTACCGTCAGCGCAACCAGCTTTTCGAAAACCTCGGAACAGGGGTTTTTCGCGACGTATCGGATATCGCCGGGCCGGGGATGGCGGTAGAGAAGGTCAGTCGAGGAGCCGCTTTCGGCGACTACGACAACGACGGAGACCTCGACATCTTCGTTGTAAACCTGAACGATACCCCGACACTCCTGCGCAGCGACGGGAGTGAGGAAAAGGGGTCGTGGCTGGCGGTGCGGGTCGTTGCCCGCACCTGCAACCGCGACGGCGCCGGTGCGCGGGTGCGCGTCCGGGCCGGGGGGCAAACCCAGTGGCGGACGATCAACGGGGCATTCAGCTACCTGGCCCACAACGACCTGCGCGCCCACTTCGGGGTCGGGGAGAGCAGCCTCGTCGAAGAAGTGCGGCTGTTCTGGCCGGACGGGAGCGTCGATACGGTCAGAGACGTGCCGGTGGGACGACTGCTGGTGATCGAACAAGGCGGTCCCAGCCGCATTCTGAGGATGGGAGGCCCGCACTCTGTCGGGTATTAGCCGCCGGGGCTCACCGCCAGCGATAGGAGGGAGTATTTTCTCCGGCCAGGGCTGCGATCCACATTCCCGACCAGGTTTCGTAGTCTGTAAGAACGGCGGACGGGTCGGCTGCACTGCGCACCGGGAAGTCGGGCCAGTGCGACCGGCCGGTCGGAGTGCCGGTGGCCTGGAAACGAAGATCGATGCTCCAGCGAACCGTGTCCGACGTGTTGGGGAAGGACCGGTGCGGGATCTCCTTGTGCATGAGCAGGACATCTCCCCTCCCCATCGGTAGAGTCACCGGCTCTTCCCCCGGCATCTCCTCCGGGGACAGGGTGACGCTGGACCTGTGCAGAAGTCCCTTCCCCTGCACCCCCGGGATTATCTGCATGCAGCCGTTTTCGGGGGTCGCTTCGGCCAACGCGATCCACACCGTCAGGATAAACACAGGGTCAGCCTCAGGGAGCATGACCGCCATATCCTGGTGCCATTCGGCGACGTGTTCCCTTCCATGCGGATCGCGGGCCGGCAGTTTCGGGCGCAGGTGCTGAATCGGGTTGCAGGTTATTTCGGGGGTTCCGATCAGGGGTTCGACCAGATCGAGCAGGGAATCGCTGCGCATGAACTCGAACACCGCCCTGCCCCGCAAGTGCATGATATCGAGATCGGGGTAGATCTCTTCGCACTGCCGGTGCAGATGGATCAGGCGCCGCTCGAATGGTTCCGAGGCATGCAGGTCCTGTATTTTCCCTTCGGCATGAAGCTCGCGCGCCCGCCGATCGATGAACTCCTCGTACTCGGAGATGACCGGGTGCAGATCGACATCGGGCAGGCCCTTCCTGACCACGACGTACCCCTCCGCTCCAAACTGATCCTTCTGTGCCGTCGTGAGAATCATATGAACTCGCTCGTCGAAATATCCCGGATCCTGAAGGTGAATTTCGCTCGAATATGGCGGGGGCGGTTGGCACCGTCAAAGAGGGCGGGCAGACTGGTTTGCGGGAGCCGGCTTCTGGCGGCCCTGGCTTGTGCCGGCTGCGGCCAGACCGGTGATCGCACTTCGGAAGCGGAGTCGAACGGTCTCCTGAGACAACACGTGCAGGCGGCGCAGGAGCAAGTGCGGGCCGGGAAGTTCCCCGCTGCCGTTAAAGCGGCTGAAGCGGGGCTCGCCCTCGATTCGACCTCCGCTGATCTCAACAACCTGCTGGCCACCGCGGAGGCCTCCCAGGGCCGCTACCGCCCCGCCATCGACGCCCTGGAGCGGGCCCTGAGACATCACCCCGACTTCGCCCTGGGGCACCTCAACCTCGGCGGCCTCTACACCAAGCTGGGGCGCTTCGATCTCGTCGAGGTAAGTCTTGAAAAAGCGCTCGAGCTCAGGCCGGACTGGTCCTCGGTGCATCGGCGTCTCGCCGAGTTGTACCTGGGGAGCGGGCGTCCCGAGGCTGCTGTCGAGGCGATCCGCAAGGCGATCGGGCTGTTTCCCGGGGACGCGACCCTGACATTCTACCTCGGGCGCTCCCTGGAGACAGCCGGACGTGAAGAAGCGGCGATGGCCGCCTTTCGGCAGGCCGCCGATCTCGATATCGGCTTCGAAGAGGCTCTCTACCGGCTTTCCGTGCTTGCCCGGAGGTCGGGGCGCCACGCCCTCGCCGATTCGGCGCTCGAACGCTTCGAACACCTGCAACGGATCGGCAACGACCCCGAGATCCACAAAAAGATGAAGAAGCTGCGTTCGTCGATCCTGAACGCCCCGGAGGATGGGGCTCATCACTACGCCCTGGGCGCCTTCTTTTCCCGGTGGGGATACTGGGATGAGGCCCTCGACAAATTCGCCCGCGCCGCCGCCCTCGCTCCCGGCGACCCGCACCGGCTGAACCAGATCGGCAGCCTGCTCGTGCAGAACTCGCGCCCCGGGGAAGCGATCCCCTACTTCGAGGACGCCATTGCCGCGGACTCGACATTCGTGCCGGCAATCGCAAATCTCGGGACCGCTCTCGACCTTCTCGACCGCGGCCGGGAAGCCATGGATTGCTACCGGCGGGCGCTGCTGTTGGGGCCGGCCGATCCAAACGTCCATCTCTCCTACGGCGTCAGTCTGCTCAAGGCGGGACGGACCGAAGAGGCATTGGAGAAGCTGGAATCGGGCAGAGCCCTCACCGCGGCCGATTCCAGGCTGCGGGCTCGATTCGACCGCCTCCTGTCCGCAGCGGCGGCAGCGCCCGACGGGACGACACCGTAGCACCGGCTCAGGGAGCCGGCTCGACCAGCCGCACCGTGCCGTCGACCGGCGGCTCTGTGATCACCTGCTCGACACCGCTCGGCCAGCGGACACGCAAGGGACCCGGATCTGTCAGGGATCCGAGTCCGAAATGAGCGCGGTACGGACTGGACGACTGGTAACCCACCCCTCCGTGGATCTCGCGAAACCGCCGCTGCCCCGCCTCCCCAACCCACAGCTTGGCCCCTATGGCGTCGCGGTTTCTCCTCCCCTCCAGCTCGACGTCGAGCCAGTGGCCGGCGTTTCCCCCCTCGTTCCTCAGGATGACGGCGCCGCGTCCGGCGTCGAGCAGGGCGATGTCGGTGTCTCCGTCGGCGTCGTAGTCGGCGAAGGCAGCCCCGCGGCCCGCGTAGGGAGTCGCGAACGCCGGCCCGAGCGAAGCCGAGACATCCTCGAAACGGCCGCCGAGGTTGCGCAGGAGCTGCGGGGTCTGCCGGTAGGTGACCAGCGCGTCGTACAGCTCGATGTTGTCGTGGACGTGTCCGTTGGCGACGAAGAGATCGAGCCAGCCGTCGTTGTCGTAATCGAGAAAACCGGTTCCGAACCCCAGGTAGTTCAGGCTTGCCTTCCCGAGCCCGGTGGCGAAGGACACCTCGGCGTAGTACGACCCGTCGTTGCGGTACAGGGCGTTGTGCTCCAGCTGGTAGTTCGTGACGAAGAGGTCGAGGTCCCCGTCGTTGTCGTAATCCCCGGCGTCGACGCCCATGCCCGCCTGCGCCTTGCCGTCGGCGCTCAGGGCCGTTCCCGTGACCAGGCCGACCTCGTCGAAGCGGCCCGGGTCCCGGTTGGTGTACAGGAAATTGGGGGTCATGTCGTTGGCGACGTAGATGTCGGAGTCGCCGTCGCCGTCGAAGTCGCCGCTGACCGCTCCGAGGCCGTTGCCGGGGTCATCCACCCCGGCTTCCGCGCTCCTGTCGGCGAAGCTTCCGCGGCCGCCGTTGACGAAATACAGATCCCTGGTCGGTGCGAACTGGCTCGGATCGCAGTAGAACCGCAGCCCCATGTCGCGGCGCCCGCACCAGGGATGGGCGGCGAGATCGAAGGTCACGTAGCTGGTGACGTAAAGATCGAGAAGGCCGTCGTTGTCCCCGTCGGTGAAAACCGCGCTGCTCGACCACCCGGGATGCCCGGCGCCGCTTCCGGGGGTGACGTCGGTATATGTCGCTCCGTCGTTTCTCATCAGCTGGTCCGGGCCCCAGTTGGCGAGGTAGAGATCCTGGTCGCCGTCGTTGTCGTAGTCGGCCGCCGCGACACCCATGCCGTAGGCCGACCCCGACAGGCCCGCCTCCCGGGTGGCGTCGCGGAAGCGGTCGCCGTCGTTCCGGTAGAGGCGGTTCCAGGAACTTCCCCTGCCGCCGACGAGGTGGCCGCTGTTGACGAGATAGAGGTCGAAATCGCCGTCGCCGTCGCTGTCGAACCAAGCGATGCCGGAGCCGTAGGTCTCGGGCAGGTATTTTTCGGCGCTTATCCCGTTGCGGTGGGTGAAGTCGATTCCCAATGCCGCGGTTGCGTCGGCGAACCGGACCGGCCCGGCGCTGACGGTCAGCGGCCCCGACACCGAGGCCGAGGCCAGCAGAATCGCCCCCAGCGCCTTCCGGGGACTCCCCGGGAGCTTGACCGCCCGGACGGCTCCGGTGCTACCTTTTGAAGCCCTCATGAAATCGATTCTGCAGACATTCAGGTTTGCCGCATGGCCGCTGGCGGCAGTCGCCGCCAGCGCAGGCTGCGATACCACGGCTACCGAATCTACGGGTGAACCCGATACTGCCGCACTGGAGGAGATCCTGCTCGAGGCCTCGAAGGCCGCCGAAAACGGGCAGTACGAACGCGCCACCGAGCGTTATTCCGCCGCCCTTTCCGAAGCGAACAGCTCCGGGGCCGGGACTTTCGCACGGGTGCGGGCCCTGCAGGCCCTGGCCCGCATCAAGGCCGTACAGGGGCTGATGGAGCCGGCCGACAGCCTGCATCTCGAAGCCCTCGCCCTGCTCGAAGGGGACTCCGACGATCTCGATACTCCCGGGGAAGAGCTGCTGCAGGCCCTGGGTTCCCTGGGAAATCTCGCCCTCGCGCGCGGGGACCTCGACACCGCGGAATGGCGCTTCCGGCAGATACTGCAGCGCCGCGACGAAGGGGAGGTCACGCTGCAGCGCCACGACATCGCCCTCGCCGCGACCGTGAGCGGCCTCGCCAAGGTCGCGCGGGCGCGGGGAAACCTGGAGCGGGCCGATTCCCTGTCGAGCCGCGGCATGGGACTCAAGCTCTACACCCGGGGATTCGCCGCGTACACCCACAACGACCTCCAGCAGGCCGAGTCGATGTATCGCCGGGCCCTGTCGGTCCAGGAGAAATCGCTGGGGCCGTTTCACCCCGACCTGGCGGCGACGAGCTCGGCTCTCGGCCGACTGCTCGCTTTCCAGAGCCGGCACGCCAGCGCGGTCCCTCTTTTAGAACGCGCCGCGCGCATTTACGGTTCTGTTCCCGGTGCGGATTACGAACTGGGCACCACTCTCGAAGCTTTGTCGGAGAGTCTGGCCGCCGCGTCCCGGAACGCCGAGGCGGACAGTGTGGCCAGGCTTGGCGAGGCGGCCATGGCCGGGTACCAGTGAAACAGGCTGTTGGATCCGCATCCGGGGTTTTGCGTCCGGCGTACGGGGCCGGGTACCTTGGACTCCCGGGAATCCCGCGAAACACCTGAGGGAAGCCGGTCATCCGGCCGCCGGGAAGCGGCCGCGTCAAGATGCAATGGAGTACCCCTTTGCGGGGGCTTCTTTCAACGAGGAATCGAGGCATGAGTGCCAACGGTCAAATAAGTGACGAAAGAATCGTCGAGCTGCGCAGAACGGCGATCGCGATGCGCCGCCTGGTGGTCGAGTCGGTGCACCATGCCGGCGCCGGCCACCTCGGCGGACCGATGTCGGCCGCCGAGATCCTGACCTCCCTGTATTTCGAGGTGCTCGACGTGCGCACCGATGCCCCGCGGCATCCGGACCGCGACCGCTTCATCATGTCGAAGGGACACTCCTCGATCGGCCTCTACGCGGTGCTCGCCCTGCGGGGGTTCTTCCCGGTGGATGAATTGAAGACCTTCGACGACGTCGACTCCCGGCTGCAGGGACATCCCGACATGTCGGTCCTCGATTCGCTGGACATGTCGACCGGATCGCTCGGCCAGGGGCTGTCTCCCGGTGTCGGCATGGCCCTCGCCGCGAAGTTGCAGGGAAAGCAGTACCACACCTGGGTCCTGATCGGCGACGGCGATTCCCAGGAAGGCCAGATCTGGGAGGCCGCCTTCGTCGCCGAGCGCTACGGGCTCGACAACCTCACCGCCATCCTCGACTGGAACGGACTGCAGCAGTACGGATGGGCGACCGAGGCCGGCTACGAGGTGCTGACGCGCAGGCCCGCCCAGGAAAACCCGCGCGCCAAGTGGGAGGCGTTCGGCTGGGCAGTCACCGGGATCGACGGCCACGACTTCCGCGACATACTGCGAGCCTGCGCCTGGGCAAGGGAAAACCGCGGGCGTCCGAGCCTGATCGTTGCGCGCACTGTCAAAGGCAAGGGGATCTCGTACATGGAGAACGACTTCAACTGGCACAGCAAGCCGGTAACCGACGAGGACCTGCGGGTTGCTCGCGAGGAGCTGGCCGCCCAAGAGGCCGCCCTGTGAACCTCACCGCAAGCGGGCGGCTGCTGGCCCAGCGCGACGTTTTCGGCGACACCCTCATCGAGCTGGTCGACTCCAACCCGGACGTATACGTCCTCGACGGCGACCTGGCCAACTCGACGAAGGCCGACAAGGTCTCCCGGGAAAGACCGCAGCGTTTTCTCGAAATGGGCATCGCCGAGCAGAACATGATGGGGGTGGCCGCCGGCATGGCCACCTGCGGCCTCGTGCCGTGGTTGAGCAGCTTCGCCTGCTTCCTGGTCAACCGCGACCTCGACCAGCTTCGGGTGGTCGTCGCCCAGCCCTCGCTCAACGTCAAGATCGGGGCCGCCTACACCGGGCTCCTCACCGGAAAAACCGGCAAGACCCACCAGGAGGTATCCGACATCGCCGTCATGCGGGCGATGCCGAACATGACCGTTCTCGCCCCGGCCGACGGGGTCGAGGTGAGACTCTGCATGCTGGCGGCGACCGCCTGGGAGGGTCCGGTGTACGTGCGCCTGACGCGCGATCCCGAGCCGGTGATATTCGGCGAGGGCCACAGGTTCCGCATCGGCGAGACCTGCACGCTGCGCGAAGGTTCGGACGTGACCATCATGTCGACGGGAGCGCAGACGGCGCGCGCCCTGGCCGCCGCCGACCTGCTGGCCGGGGAAGGGATTTCCGCCCATGTCCTCCACGTGCCTACGCTCAAGCCTCTCGATGCCGACGCCATCGTCGAAGCGGCGGGAAAGACCGGACACGTGGTCACCGCGGAGGACCACTCCGTTATCGGCGGCCTCGGCGGCGCGGTCGCCGAGGTGCTCTCGGAGCGCCTTCCCACCCCGTTGAAGCGGGTCGGCATACCGGACTGTTTCGGGGAATCGGCTGCAAACGACGATCTGCTGCGCAAGTACGGCCTCACCGACCGGCACGTGGCCGAGGCCGCCAGACAGTTGCTTTGACGCGGGAGGGATGGCCTGCTTCCACGGCCGCAACCGGGTTGACCGACTGTCGAAAGCGGGTAAGTTTTATCTGTGATGAAGAGGTCCGGAAACCTGCTGTTCGAATGCCAGAAAGTGCACTCTCGGGTGCACTTTCTTTTTTTGCGACGACCTGCGTTGCGGATCGCGGCCTGGGTTCCCACCTGTGAGCGGTGACGGAGAGACAGGATCGAACATGAAAGACGATCTGCTGCGGCTGTTGAAGATCCAGGACGTCGACGAGGAGCTGCGCACGCTCGAGGAAGTCAAGAGCAAGTACCCGGAAGAGATCACGCGGCGGAAGAACGACATCGAGGCAGCCCGCAAGGGGTTGGACGAGAAGAGCGCGCGGGTCGCCGAGCTCGAATCGCAGCAGCGCCACCACGAGCGCGAGCTCGAGGTGGCCAGGGACCAGCTCAAGAAACAGGAGGAGCGGTTCTCCGAGGTCACCAACAACAGGGAGTACGATGCCCTGCAGATGGAGATCGAAGCCTGCAAGACCAGGATCTCCGATTGCGAAACGCACATCCTGCAGGCGATCGAGGAGTCCGAGTTCCTGCGCGAGCAGATCGGCATCGAGGAGAACGACGTAGAGCAGATCGTCGGCGAGCAGCAGGCGAGGATCGACGAGCTTCAGGAAAAGCTCGACTCCCTGCAGGGCGAGGTCGACGGCGTTTACTCCCGCCGCGAACAGGAGACTCGCGGCCTCGACCAGAGTCTTCTGCAGAGCTACGAACGCAGTCGCAGTACCCGCGGCGCGCGCGTTGCCGCGGTGCGCAAGGAATCGTGCGGCGCCTGCTTCCGCCAGTTGCCCCCGCAGCAGAGAAACAACGTCCGGCGCAACGAGCGGGTTCTCCATTGCGAGAACTGCGGCGCGATTCTCGTCTGGGACGACAGCAGCTCGTAGCGGTGACCATTCCGCAGCGCTGGCGCTGTTGACCGAACCTCTGCATCACCCGAGGCGGCTGCAGGACGCGGTAGCGGCCGGTGGTGATGCTTCCCGACTCGGCGGAGCGGCTCGGGCGATCGCGCCGCCCACCGTCGGTTGACGCGGTGGGTGAGTGAGGAAAGTCCGAGCTCCACAGGACAGGATGCTGGGTAACTCCCAGGGAGGGCGACCTCACAGAAAGTGCAACAGAAAGGATACCGCCCGCGCGGTTCCGGCGGGTAAGGGTGAAATGGTGAGGTAAGAGCTCACCGCGTTTCCGGCGACGGAAACGGCATGGCAAACCTCTTCCGGAGCAAGGCCGAATAGGGGAGGAGAGGTGGTCCGCCTCGTTCGACTCCCGGGTAGGCCGCAAGGAGGTTGCGGGTAACCGCCGCCCAAGATGAATGATCGCCCCGCGTCGAAAGGCGCGGACAGAACTCGGCTTACTGAGCCGCTCCGCCCTGCTTCCCCCATTGCATGATCCAGTCATCCGGCAAGATATCCACCCCGCCGGCGCTGCCCTTGCGCAGCTCCTCCTGGCTCATGGCGGTCTCGCTGCTTGCCTGCGCCTGGACCGTCAGTGCCCGGCAGTACACCGAAACCCTGTCGGCCATGTCGGACGGGAGGGTTATCAAAGGCAGAATCGACTGGACGAACGGCACCCTGACCGTGTTCGGCGAGGCGGCAGCGCCGGCGGATGCCACCAATCCCGCCCGGCGCCGCCTGGCGGGATTCAGGGCGGCCCGGGAGACGGCCCGTCGCAACCTCGCCGGCATCGCCCGGGAAGTCCCCCTGGATTCCCGGACCAAGGTGGGAACCGCGGCGCTCGCCGACGACGGCGTGCGCATGGAGCTCGAGGCGTTGATCGAGGCCGCCCGCGTCGATCTCGACAGCCGTCAGGAACGCGCCGGCCTCTACCGTCTGGCGCTGAAGCTCGAACTCAGGGGGCGTTTCTCCGCCGCCGTCCTGGCGGATGCGTCCGTGGCGCTGCCGCCGCCGGGAGAGGTTCCCGCGGCGGATTCCCTCCTCCTCTTCACCCGGTCCGAGGCGTACACCGGGCTCGTGGTCGATGCCAGGGGAACCGGCATGAGCCCGTGTCTGGCTCCCCGGATAGTCGACGCTTCCGGGCGCGTCATCTACAGCGCCGCCCACGCCGGAAGGAACTGCGCCGTTTACTACGGCGTCGCGGGGTACGAGAGGGATCTCCAGCGCGCCGCGAGGAGCCCCGGCCTCGGCGGCGCCAGGGCCCGGCCGCTGGTGGTCGAGGCGGAGGAGGCCTCGGGAACGTTAAAGGGAGACGTCCAGGTCAGCCGGGACGCCGGCACCCGCATCCTGATGGCCGACATCGAAGGGGATTTCCTGTCGCAGTGCGGAGTGGTGTTCGTTCTGGGCCCGAAGCCCGAACCCCTGCCGTTCGTCCTGATTCCCGACACCACCCGCGCAGACACCGCGACCGCCGCCGCAGCGGATTCCGCGGGTCTGGATTCGGCCTTCACGGACTCGTCCTTCACGGCCGGCCTGACCGACTCGATCCTGACAGATTCTGCCTTGACGGATTCTGCCCTGACCGATTCTGCCCTGACCGATTCTGCTGCCGCAGATCCGTACGACCTCCAAATCTACCGGCTGCTCGGCACCGGGCCTCCCCTGCCACCGCTTGCCGATACCCTGGGATACGGTGACTTCGACGAGCTTTTCCGAGAAGCTGGCAGCGGCGACGTCGAGTAACGACTCGCTGGTCTGCGTCGGTCTCGACCCCGTTCCGTCGCGGCTTCCCGAGAGCCTCCGCGGCGAGCCGGATCCGGTCTTCGCCTTCAATCGCCGGATCATCGATTCCACCTGCGACCTCGTCTGCGCCTACAAGCCGAACTTCGCCTTCTACGGCGCTCTCGGCAGGGCGGGATGGGATGCGCTCGAAGCGACGATCGAACACGTCCCGGACGGCATTCCTGTCGTCGTCGACGCCAAGGCGGGAGACATCGGCTCGACCGCGGAGAGATATGCCGTCATGCTCTTCGAGGAGCTGGGAGCCGACGCCGCCACCGCCAACCCCTGGATGGGCCGCGACGCCATGGAGCCGTTCCTCGCCTACCGCGACAAGGGGACGTTCCTGCTCTGCCTGACCTCGAACCCCGGGGCGGCCGACATCATGGGGCGGCAGCTTCGGGGGGGACGAATGGTTTACGAGGAGGTCGCCGCCAGGGCGACTCAGTGGAACGAGTCCGGGAACTGCGGCCTGGTGGTGGGAGCCACCCGGGCCGGGGCCATGCAGTCGATAAGGGCGCTGGCCCCGGAACTTCCCATCCTGATGCCGGGCGTCGGCGCCCAGGGGGGCGACCTCGAGACCGCGGTCCGCTCCGCGGCGCGCCCCGACGGAACCGGCCTCCTCGTCAACGCCTCGCGCTCGATCCTCTACGCCTCGGCAGGTGAGGATTTCGCTTCGGCTGCCCGCAGCGCGGCCTCCGCCCTGAGGGAGGAAATCAACCAGTACCGGCCCCGTCCCGCCGGCGGGTGATTCGCCGGGCCGCCGGCTTCGATCGCCGGACAGCGGTTCAGCGTAACGTGATTCCGGGGAAACGAGGAAGGATTTTCCGGCAGCCTCCCGGTGATTCCCGGATCCGGACCCGCAGTTTATCTTCCCCTTCGCCGTCGGGGTGTAGCGCAGTCCGGTTAGCGCACCTGCTTTGGGAGCAGGGGGTCGTCGGTTCGAATCCGACCACCCCGACCATCGATCCAACCTCGCACCTGCTTGCGGAGGTTTTCCTGTTTCGGCCCGCCGGCGCCACGGTGAGGGAGTGCGCGAAGGTACCGGGAGCAGGTTCATCCTCGAGCGTCGAAAGGCGTGGGACACCCTCGATTTGCCATGATTGCGGCTGTGCCGTTATTTACTACCGACGCTCGACCTCGGCTGTAACTTCAAGCCAGGCGGGGCTTTAGGAGCTTTTCCGGTGCCCATAGCTCAGCTGGATAGAGCGTCTGCCTTCTAAGCAGAATGTCGCAGGTTCGAGTCCTGCTGGGCACGCCGGAAACCCCCCTTCAGGGAACTGGCGGCACCCGGTGGTCCGCACCGGCAGCCGCTGCATGGTGGGTGTAGCTCAGACGGTTAGAGCGCCAGGTTGTGGCCCTGGAGGCCGCGGGTTCGATTCCCGTCACTCACCCCACTAATGACATGGCCTTCCATGGGTGTTTCCATGGAAGGCCATCTTCTTGCCGCCCTCGCCCCGGTGGAGCCCGATGTCGGAAGCGAGAAAAGCCCACCAGTCGAGCCGCATCGCCGACCCCGGATACCGCTCCCCGTCGAACCTGGTTTCCCGGCCGCGGTTGCTCGAGATCAGGCGTCAGCTGCGCGCCGGGGGGAAAACGGTGGTCTTCACCAACGGCTGCTTCGACCTGCTTCACCGGGGCCACGTCGAGTACCTGCGCGAGGCGCGCACCCTCGGCGACGCCCTGATGGTCGGCCTCAACAGCGACACCAGCGTCGCCGCCCTGAAAGGCCCGGGACGCCCCCTCATGCCGCAGCGGGACCGCGCCGCCCTGCTGTGCGAGCTGAGGTCCGTCTCCTACGTCTGCATTTTCGACGAACCGGGCGTCGCCGGGCTCGTCGCCGAACTTCTGCCGGACGTTCTCGTTAAGGGAGGAGACTATTCCCTCGCAGAGGTCGTCGGCCGCGAGGTAGTCGAGGAAGCCGGAGGCACCGTCCGCACCCTGTCCCTCCGGACCGGCGCCTCTTCGTCGGACCTGGTGCGCCGGCTGAAGCTCTGACAGCCCGTTGAGAAAGTCCCCGGCCGTTGCGCCCTGCAAGTCCCGGGAAGGTGTGCGGGGGTACCGGAAGCAGACGTTCCCAATCGCCCGGTGCTGCCGGAAGCCGGGCCGGCTGGTCGAGGCGAACGGCCTCTGCACACGGCTGACCCGGGATCACGCCGGAACTCCCCGGGCATCCAAGGCGTCCACAGCACTGTCGAAGCTGGCCGAATCGGGCGGAGCGACCGGGTGGAAGCCGCAAGCCCCGGGTTCACCATTTGCTTTATATTTTCCCAGGCTCGAACTCGACATCCACGCAATCAGCAGCGACGATTCCCGGGTTCAGATCCAAGTCGTCCTTCTGCCCCAAAAGCACCTGGAAACCCAGATGATCCGACTCGCGGACCGGGCTCCCGCCCGGCTTTTCCTCCCTGTCACCCTCCTCGCGGTTGCCGCGTTCTGCTCCTGTGCGGCCCCGGGCAGCGAGCTTTCGCAGCGCATGGATACCTCCGATGCCGAGATGCGCGAGGAGATCGAAGCCCTGAAACGGGCGGTCGAGGCTTCCTACGACCGCGAGAGGGCCCTCGCAGAGCGGCTGCAAAGGCTCGAGGAGGGGTACGCGCGGTTGGAATCCCGGCCCGATGAGCGCACCGGCTACCCGGCTGCACCCGAACCGCAACCGGTCCGGGTTGTCCGGGGCAGCGAGAGTTTCGACGTCCAGGGCGCCTACGACCGGGCCTATCAGCTGTACGGCGAGCTCCAGTACGAAGCGGCGCTTGCCGGCTATTCCGAAATCGTCTCGCGGGCGGCGAACAGCGAGTGGAGCGACAACGCCCGCTACTGGATGGGGGAGTGCCAGTACGCCCTGGGGAAATACCGCCTGGCGCTGGCCGAGTTCACCAAGGTCTTCAGCTACATGGAGACCGAGAAAGCCGACGACGCCCAGCTCAAGATCGCCCGCTGCTACCTGGCCCTCGGGGAGAAGGAGAACGCCCTCAGCGCCTTCCGGAAACTCCTCGAGGAATACCCGGACAGCGAGTACATCGGGGCTGCCCGCATGGAAATGAGGTACCTCGAGGGCCCGTGAGCATCCTCCTGCTGCTGGCCGGGGGTTTCCTCCTCGCTCCGGCCGTCGATACCGCCTCGGCGACCTACATTCCCACCAACATCGATCTGACGATCCAGGCGGCGGAGGAAGCTGTGGCCGAATGCCTTTCCGGCCTCGACACCCTTCACTCGGAGATCGACTGGGAACTCCCGGTTCTGGTGACAGCCCAGTCGGAACACGACGCCAACTGGATCGTCGAATACTCTCTGGCGGAGGGTCTGCTGAAGCGCAACCTGACGGTCGCGGTCGACACTTCGGCAGCGGCCCCGGAATCCCCCCGTCTCGACTACCGGATCGTCGACCTGCACATGTCGGGCTGGTCCGGCCTGCGCGGGGGCGAAGTCTGGCGGCGCTGCAGGATGACCCTCGGCCTGCGCCTGGTTTCCGCCGGCGAGCTGTTCTGGCAGCACGAGTCGACCTCCGAGATTCGCGACAGCATCCCCAAGAACAGGCTGGAAGTGCTGGAAAACGAAACCTACGATTTCGCCGACCTGGAGCTCGAGGAGCGCACCTGGGGCCGCTTCGTCGAACCGGCCATCGTCTCCAGCGTTCTCGGCACCCTCGTCTACCTCTTCTTCTCCAATCGCTGATGGGGCTCCTACCTGCCCGGCAACCCGGACGCCGCAGGCCGCTGCCGCTCCTGTGGGCCGCCCTTTCCGCGGTTCTGATTTCCGCCTGCGCGGGAAAGAAGGAGGAAGCGCTCAGAGGGGTCGAATACTACCACCAGGAGGGGATGAAGGCCCTCGAGCGCAAGCGCTACCTCCAGGCGGTCGAAATGTTCCAGCGGGTGGTCAGCAACTTCCCCGGCTCCGCCCTGGTCGCCGAGGCCCAGTTCCACCTCGCCGAGGCCTACTTCCGCATGGAGGACTTCGTCAACGCCGTTTTCGAGTACCAGCGGCTGGTCGATTCCTACCCGCACAGCGGCTACCTCGAACGCGCCCAGTTCCAGATCGCCGAGTCGCACTTCATGCAGATGCGCAGTTCGGAGCACGATCAGAAGGAGACCTACGAGGCGCTGACGCATTTCCGCCGTTTCCTCGAGGACAATCCGCAAAGCCCTCTGCTGGAAGAGGCCCGCAGCCGCATCGCCGCCTGCCGCTCGCAGCTGGCGAAGAAGCAGTACCTCGCAGGCTGGTTCTACCAGAAGCAGGGCTTTCTCGAGGCGGCCAACATCTGCTACGAAGACCTGCTTCTCACCTATCCCGACACCCGCTGGTACTGCTGGGGCAAGGCGATGCTCGGCGACGTCGCCCGCCGCGAGGAGGATCTCGAGGCGGCGCGCCTGCATTGGAGCGAGGTCATCGAGGAGTGCGAGGAGGAGGAGCTGAGGGGCAAGGTCGAGAAGTGGCTGGAGGAAGTCGGCGACCCCGGGCAGGAGTGAACCGTGCCGCGCCTCGGGATGATGGGCGGGACCTTCGACCCGATCCATACCGGCCACCTGCTGCTGGCGCAGTTTCTCAAGGAACACCTCGCTCTCGACCGCGTGCTTTTCGTTCCTGCGGCAGACCCCCCGCACAAGGAGAGCCGGGGCGGCGGGCTGCTGCCCGTTGAAGACCGGTGGGAGATGGTCTGCGCCGCCCTTGCGGGCTCCCCGGATTTCGAGCCCTGCCGGATCGAGATCGACCGCCCGGGGAAATCCTACACCGTCGATACCCTGCGGCAGCTCCGGCGGCAATACCCCGGCAGCGAGCTGTTCCTGCTGCTCGGAGCCGACAACGTCGCCGAGCTTGACACCTGGTACGATCCGGAGGGCATCTTCGAGCTCTGCACTGTGGTCGCCGGCTCGCGCGCCGGACCCGGACCCCCGTGGGATTCCCCGCTGGCCGGCCGCGTGACTCTCGTCGATACCCCGGTGATCGACATCTCCTCCACCGGCATCCGCGAACGCGTCAGCGCCGGGCTTCCGATCCGCTGGCTGGTTCCCCGCCCGGTCGAATCCTACATCCGCGAAAACGGGCTCTACCGGTGAGCGGCCTCACCCACCTCGAGTGCTCCCGCACGGGAGAGCGGTACGACGCCGGGGAGCTGCACAACCTCTCCGCGGCGGGCGCTCCGCTGCTGGCGCGCTACGACCTCGACGCGGCCGCCGCCTCCTGGAAGCGGGACAGCCTCGCCGGCCGCCCCGCCGACATGTGGCGCTACCGCGAGGTGATGCCCCTGCGTCCCGGCGACGACATCGTCACCCTAGGGGAGGGGTTCACCCCGCTTTTCCGTGCGCAGCGTCTCGGGGCGGAGACCGGGCTGCGGCGGCTCTACATCAAGGACGAATCGACGAACCCCACAGGCTCCTTCAAGGCGCGCGGCCTCTCCGCCGCGGTGACCGCCGCCGCCGCCCGGGGCGCCCGCGCCCTGGCCATACCGACGGCCGGCAACGCCGGCGGAGCCCTGGCCGCCTACGCCGCCGCCGCCGGTCTCGAGGCGCACGTGTTCATGCCGGCAGACACCCCGGCGGCGTTCCAGGTCGAGTGCCGCTCCTGCGGGGCCCGTCTCGAGCTGGTCGACGGGCTGATCACCGACTGCGGCCGCATCGTCGCCGAGCGCAGGGAAGCGGAAGGATGGTTCGATCTGTCCACCCTGAAGGAGCCGTACAGGGTCGAGGGCAAGAAGACCATGGGGTACGAACTCGCCGAGCAGCTCGGCTGGGAGCTGCCGGACGCCATCGTCTACCCCACCGGGGGCGGCACCGGGCTGATCGGCATGTGGAAGGCGTTCGACGAAATGGAACGGCTCGGCTGGATCGGCGCCGCCAGGCCGCGCATGATCTCCGTTCAGGCTTCCGGGTGCGCCCCGATCGTGCGCGCCTTCGAGGAAGGGACCGAGGACGCGCGGCCCTGGGAAGATGCCTCGACGATTGCCTCCGGCTTGAGGGTGCCGGCCGCGGTCGCCGATTTCCTGATGCTGCGGGCGATCCGCGAGAGCGGCGGCACCGCCATCGCCGTCAGCGACAGCGAGCTGGTGGAGGCGACGCACCGGATGGCGCGGCTCACCGGCATCTTCGCCGCCCCGGAAGGTGGCGCCGCCCTGGCCGGGATCGTCGCCCTCGAGGAGCGGGGGTTCATCGACCCCGGCGACCGCGTCGTTCTCTTCAACACGGGAAGCGGGTACAAGTACCTCGAGGCCCTCGGCGCCGGTTGACCACCGCGCCGTCGGCGCCTAACTTACGTGCCTGCTGGGACTTGCGCGCGAAAGCGCGGCGTGCACCTATAGCTCAATTGGATAGAGCACCTGACTACGGATCAGGAGGTTTGGGGTTCGAATCCCTATGGGTGCACCATCTGTTTCATCGGCATTGGGCCGGTTTCGACATGAGACCGGCCCTTTCGTTTGTACGCCGTGTGCGGCGACCTCGTTTCCCGGGAAACCCAGGCTGTTCTGAAGCGATGCTGCTGCTGAATTCCCGGAATGACGGAATCCTTCACTGGAAGGAGACAACCCATGAAGGCTGAACCAAGGTACACAGTTGCAATCATCGGGTGCGGGCGCCTCGGCCAGCACTACGCCGAGGTGTACCAGACGCTGCCCGATACCGAGCTTGTCGCAATTGCCGAACGCAACCCGGAGCGGCTCCGGGCGGTCGGGGAACGCTTCGGCATCGAGGCCCTCTACCCGGACGCGGAGGCCATGTACCGGGAGGTCGTGCCCGACATCGCCGCGGTCGTTCTGCCCGGCAAGTACATAAAGGAGGCGGTGATCGCCAGCGCCCAGGCGGGGGTCAAGGGGGTCTCCACCGACAAGCCGATCGAGGCCTGCCTCGCCGACGCCGACGAGATGGTCGACGTGTGCGCCGAGCGCGGCGTCGTCTTTGCGGGGGGCAACCTCAAGCGGGCGCTTTCCGACCTCCAGGAGGTCGCCGGCTGGCTGCGCGCCGGGGACTACGGGGAGCTGCGCGGCGCCAGCGTGCACCGGTGGGGGGCCGGCGAGATCTCCGGCGGCGGCTGCCAGCATATCGCCGTGCTGCGGCTCCTCGCCCAGGCCGAGGTGACCGAGGTCATCGCCTGGGGAACCCCTGAGGAAGCGCTGCGCAGCGACAGCGACGAAGGCCTGGTCGTCAACGGCCATTTCCGCTTGAGCAACGGCCTCGGCTGCCCTGTCTTCGGATGGGAAACCCCTTTCCGCGGCATCGAGGTATGGACCGACGACGCCCTGATCCGCTGGAACTGGGCGACTCCCGAAATCTACAGGGGTTTCGACGGCAGCGGCGCCCGGGTCAGGGTGGACCGGCCGTATACACCGGAACAGTATCCCCGGTTCTCCTACCTGGGCACCTCGATCCTGTCGTTTCTCGACGTGGTGGCCAATGGCGGCGAGCTCGCCGTATCCGGACACGACCTGCGGCAGTCGCTCGAAGTCGCCATCGCCGCCAAGTACTCGGCGCTGTGGGGCAGCGTGCCGCTGAAGCTGCCGCTCGAGGACCGCTCCCTGACGCTCTACCCGACCCCTTATCGATGGCTCGGAGGCGACCAGTCGGGACGGTCCCAGACCTACGCGGAAGCTCTGGAGGATCCCCTGTTCCCAAAGTACAAGGGATAGCGCGACAGGGGAGTCCGGGCCTGGTGAGCCGCCCTGGAGGACCTCTGCGGCTGGAATGCCCGCAGCCTGTACCGATCGACCAGCAGCAGTCCCCGCAATCCATCGGCCTCGCGCGTCGTTTCCTTCCGGTCAGCAGTAGGGCACCGGGATCTCCTCCCCGTGCCAGGGGAAGGCGTAGGTGGGCCGGTTGACAAAGCGGCGCATGACCATGTCCAGCCGGATGGATGCACCGGGCGGAAGCCGGACCGCGAAGTATTTCGACTCCACCGGGATGGTCCGGCCGCCGCTGGTCAGTTCGACGAACCGGTGCTCGGCGAATGCCCCGGCCTGCACGATCAGGTTCCGCGTTTCCCCGGCATCCAGATTGACCAAGTGGACCCCCGCAGTCCCGTCCCCCAGCTTGTCGACCAGGGCGGCGACCCCGGGCGGCAGCCCGGGCCTGGCGCGGTCCGGATCGAAGTAGCGCAGGGTCGCGCGCAGCAGTCCGCCGGTGTACACCGAGTGAGGCGCCCCCATGGTCACCTGCGTCAACCCCTTGGTGTAGACGGGATTGGGAGGACAGTGGTTGTCTGCGATCAGGGCCCGGGCATCGCGGGTTTCGTTGCGGATCGACTCGCAAGCGGTCCGGGCGTTCTCGTACTCGGCCTGCAGGATTTTGACGGGCCAGTCGGGATTCCTGCCGTCGTAGTACTGAAAGCGGGCCAGCTCGGTGTCGCCGTAGTTCTTTTCTCCGACGACGGGAACGTGATTCCAGTCGCGCTCCTGGTCGGTCTCCCGGATTCTGGCGATGAGGTCGTAGTCTTCTGCGGCCATGGAGATGTGGTACAGGTGGGCGAGTTCCTGCATGCGGAACGGTGCCGGCTGCCGCTTGCCGGGGTCCCCCAGGGCGTACTCCCAACCCCCGGGGCCGTAGCGGGCCGGAAGCAGGAGCTGGCCGTCCTCCCGCGTGACGGCATTGTCCATGAGGATCCGGATCTGCGAGCGCAGCAGCTCCAGGTAGCCGAAGTCGCCGGTGAGCAGGACGGCGCATTCGGCGGCGATGGTCAGCGAATTGAACATTATGTTGTAGCCGACGAAGCTGTTCCATCCGTAGAGCCCGCCCCACCACTGGCCCCGGCGGTTTTCGCCGATCCTGCCGGTCGGTCCGACGTTGTCGGGCATGATGCCGCCGTTGCGCCGCATCCGTTCCATCCAGGCTTGCGTGTACTCCAGCACCCACTGCCTGTACTTCTCCTCGCCGGTGTACAGGTATGCGTTGGTGACCAGGGCGGTGGCGCCCAGGCTGTTGGCGACGTCGCCGTTGAGGACGATGTCGTCGAACAGCTCGAGGATCGCGTCCCGGCGTTCGGGGTTTTCGAACCAGTCAGGCTCCAGGTCCTCGACCACCGGGTACAGGGTTGCCCGCACGCCGTAGTAGCGGTTTGACTCCCCGATGCTCGGTATTCCCCCCTGAAGCCACATGATCGCATTGGCGGCACTGGCGCGGCGCATGGGGCCGACGCTGGTCTGCATTGGGCTTCGGAAGATCCTGTGTTTGGGATCGTAGTTGGGGGCCTCGGGATCCTCGTCCATGAACATCGCCGCGAACCGTCTGGAACGGCGAACGTTCTCCGAGATCGTGGGGTCGGCCAGGCCGAAATGGTAGAAGGCCATGTTGCCCTCGCCCTGGTGGTGCCACTCGTTCGCTCCGGGTGAACCCTGGTTGTAGTACTCGTTGTGAATCTGTGGACAGAAGCGGGGGTGCACCCTGCTGACGATATCGTCGGCGAAGAAACGGGTGGTGGCATTCCACTGCTGGAGCGCCAGGTCGAGCACCTTTCGATCGGCCCCCATGGCGTAGAACAGGCCCCAGTTGTACACCCTTTCGTACAGATCGTCGACGTCGTCGGCGAAGTAGAACGCGCCCCCTTTCTCCGCGTACTTGTCGACCATCGGGGCGGCGGCATCCTCCATCAGCGTAATCAGCCGGCGTTCCAGGAGGGCCCATCCAGGAGGAGGGGCAACCTGCGTCGCGGCGACCTCCACCAACCCGGGGACAGTCACCTTCTTTGAAGAGCCTGCATCAGTCACTCAATCCCTCCAGTTCGAAGTTTTATCTGCTCTCGGGTCTCCGCCGATCCCGGTGGCGCCCGGCAGTTCGAGCAGTTTTTTGAGGTCGGGGCGGTCCGGGGTTGACGACCGGAAAAAACTCGAACCGCGGCCGCCGTCAGGGGTTCTGCGCGCTTCAGCGAACTTCGATGTCCAGCTGCTCGAGACCGGCGCGCAGGGCGATCTTGGCGGCGGGGTCCAGAGGCGGAACGATCCGCGCCGGTCCCGCCGGGGTGCCGCGGTCGGCGAGCAGCTGCTTTACTCCCGGCAGCGCACCGACCTCGAGCAGCAGGCGGATGACGCGGTTCGCCTGCCGCTGGCAGGCCTGCGCCGCGGCGAGATCGCCGGCATCGAAGGCGCGGCGCATCCCGAGGAAGATCTCCGGCATGATGTTGTAGGTGGTGCCGATGGCGGCGTCGGCGCCCATCACCATCGCCGGCAAGGCCATTTCATCCGGCCCTGAAATGGCGTTTATCCCGCCGGAGCAGTCGATGAGCTGGCCGAAGAGGTAGAGGTTGTGGTCGGTGAACTTCACCCCCGCGAAGTTCGGAACCTCCCGCATCGCTTCGAGAAAGCTGTCGGCCGTGGCCCCGGTATCGGCCTCGCGCCTCAGCCAGTACACGTAGAATGGCAGGTCGGTGGCCGCTCCGATGGCGGCGTAGTGGGCGACCGCGGCGCCGAGGTCGCTGGGTGCATCGACCGGGGCCGCCGAGGCGACCGCGTCGATTCCATTCAGGCCCGCGGCGTGCCGCGCCAGCTCGACGGCGTTTTCCGTGGAGGTGCCGCCTGCATGCAGGACGATCCTGACTGCCCCTGCCACCTCTTCGGCGACGATCTCGGCCACTTCCGTACGCTCAGGCATGGACATCGCCCTGCCCTCCCCGGTGCCGCCGCAGACGAAGAATCCCTGAATCCCGGTGTCGATCAGCGCCCTGACCAGGGCCCTTTGACGCCCGGCGTCGACGCGCGCGCCGCTGTCGTCGAAGGCCGTGCAGAGCGCCGGCCAGATACCCCTGACCAGCTTCTCGTTCAACTCGAACCTTCCCGGTACATGCCGTCAACCTCCATGATCCGCCCGGAATCCCCACGGTGCGTCCCTTCCCGGTTGGATATCCACGCCGGGGCACCCTTTTCTGGCTCCCATCTCATTCTTCCAGACAATACCGTACCCAGCCTCCTGAAGGCATACCGGGGGGACCGATGCTTCCTGCCACACCCGGCAGCGCCGGAAAGTCACGCGGAGGCCAACGTCAGCTCTCTCATCCTGTCGTCGTCCAGCTCGACCCCCAGCCCGGGACCCTCGGGGGGATACAGGTGGCTGTTCTCGGTACGGATCCGCTCTTTGGCCGGCGAAACCGTGTACAGCAGGGGGCCGGCCGGATCGGAGGGAAGGTCGAGGTTGGGAACGGAAACGCCGAGGTGAACGGCCCCGGCCGTCCCGACGGTGGAGTCCTGATCGGTGGACAGGAAGGCCTTGAAACCGGCGGCTTCGGCCAGCGCGAACATGCGGCGGACGTAGGTGGGCCCCCACCAGATCCACGCCAGGTTGAGCACGGTGCACGCGCCCCGCTCGATCGCCTCGAGCCCTTCCTCCAGGCTGCCGATGTGCTGACTGACCGGCACGTCCACCCGCTTGACGAAATCGGCGCACACCCGCAGGTCGTTCGACGGCTGCTCGAAGTTGAGAGGTTCGTGGCGGCGCAGGACCTCGGCATAACGCAGGGCGGACTCCCAGTCCGGAAAGCTCCCGATCAAATCGATCGCTTTGAGCCGGATCTTCTCCCCGAAGCGCGCCTTCATCTCGCTCAGGAAACGGTCGTCGAGACCGCTGTCGCCCGAGATGTAGTAGCGGAACAGGTGGTGCCCCAGGTCGACCAGCCGCTGCAGGTAGCTGGCGTTCCGCTCGAAACCTCCCTGCAGGTGTTGCCCGATGATCGGGTAACAGAAGTACACGCTCTCCCGCATTTTTCCGCCCAGCAACTGACAGGCCGGAACTCCCTGCAGCTTGCCGTTGAGGTCGTAGAGCGCCAGGTCGATGGCCGCGGTCAGGTGCGAGTTGCTCACCGTGCTGGCGAAGTCCTGCGCCCGCAGGAACTCGTTGATCTCCCCGATCCGGGTGGCGTCGCGTCCGACCAGCAGCTCGTTGTAGCGCGCGGCGATGGCGCCCAGGTCATCGGCCAGGCTGTCCGGCGCCTCTCCCAGTCCCACGAGTCCGTCCTCGACATGAAGCTTGACGACCACGTGGCCGGTCCATTCCCCTGTCTGGACCGGGTGTTCCTGGTAATAGCGCGGGGTTTTGATCTGGAAGGTTTCGACTTTCGCAATTTTCATTCCTGTCTTTCCTGATTGGCTGTGGGCGTTCCGCCTTCGAGCGCGGCAGCTGCCCGCTCACGACCAGACGAAAATCTCCTCGTCGTCCGGGGACATGCCGAAGAAAGCGGCCAGCACGATTCGCGGTCTCTCCCCCGTCACCGGCGGCACCTCGTGGATGTTTTCCGAAAAGAAGAAGTAGAGGTCTCCCGGCTCGAGCTCGATCTGGACCCTGGGAATGCCCCGCCCGGCCGCGTACTCCGCGAACGTGCCTTCGCTTATGTACCCCTGCACCTCGGGAGTCCAGGGGCAGTTGTAGAGGAAGGGCTCTCCGCACTCCCCTTCCTGCTCCGAGTTCTGGAAGCACATCACCCCGGCCAGCTGGTTCCGGAACCTCGACACCTCGTAGCTGAACAACTTCTGCCGCTTTGCCACCGAGTCGAAATGCGGTCCGTGTCCGGCGCCGGCGTAGTAGGTGCGGAAGACCGCCGGTCCGTAGAGGCGCCCGTCCGGCTCGCGGGCGGTCATCACCCGCTTGCCGGGGGCCAGGGCCGACAGGGAGTCGTAGAAGGTCTTCACCGGGTCGCCGTACCCGTCGAACAGGCTCCCGAACAGCCGGTGAGTGTCGGCGGCACATGCGAAGAACCTCTCCGGGTCGGCGTTCAGCCCGGCCAGGTGGGGACCGACGTACACCGGGCGCTCTCCCTCCCCGGCAGGACGCGGGTCGTATGCCAGGCCGCGTTCGTAGAGCCGCTTCACGAGGCCGGCGCAGTGATCGGGATCGAAAGCTTCACGAAGGACAACGCCGGGAATCTCCCCTGCCACCAGCGCCTCGAGCGGCCGTGGAAACCGTTCCAGAATCCCAGCCGGACTGCCCTCCGCGGGAATCCAACCGTCGGTCGGCGTCATCGCGCCGGCCCCAATTCCCGCGGGGGAATCCATTCCTTCAACAACACCTCATCCATCACTTACCCCCGTTTCAGCAACAGATAATCGATCGGATCCCCGGTGAATTCCGCATTGTGATCCATACCGCAATCATCGGGGAAGGCATCTTCACAACCTGTGTTGAATTTCACCGGTCCGCGATTGCGGTACCAGCGGATGCAGTGGACCTGCGCAATCATGTGCCGCGGCCGGTCCGAACGATTCGGCACCCCTCTGTGCCAGAGCCGCACATCCCGTATCAGCACGCTTCCCTTTTTCGCGCACCCGCTCACGGGAGGAGAAACCTCTCTTTGCGCCTCTTCGGTTTCCCTGTCGATTTCGCTTTCGGGAAAGGGGTGCAGATGCGTGCCCGGCCACAGCTCCACTGCCCCGTTCTCTTCCGTCACGTCGTGGGGCGAGATGTTCACCACCACGCAGGCGGCCGGATGGGGGGGCTCGTGACCCGGCCACAGATGAGGCCCGTCCCGGTGCAGGGGCTGGGCAACGCTGCCGGGACAATTGGTATTGCCGTTGTAGAAGCTGTTGAAGATACCCTCCCCCAGGAGCGCGGTGTTGACCTGGATCACCAGCGGATTGGCCACGATCTCGGGGAATACGAACGGGGCGAACGGGGGCGGCCCCTGTTGGAGATGGCCTTTCAGACCTCCGGCGCCCCCCCACAGCTTGCGATCGATCAGGACCCTGGAATCCCGATCCATCTTCTCCCGGAGGACGTCGAGCGGCTCGTGGGGAACCGCGTTTTCGATGACAACGAATCCGTCCCGCCTGACCGCCTCCACCGCCTGTTGGAGGCGTCCGGAACTCATCCGCCGGGATGCCGTTTCCTCCCAGGCAACGGAAATCACCTCCGGTTTCGCACTCAAATCATCCACCCTGCCCCGGTCTTCCGGGCCGCGCTTCTCACCGTTCCGCTTCTTTCCTGCTTCCCATTTGGCGATGGAGCTCGGCCAGGGTTTTCAGGGTTTCGGCCACCCCGGGGTGCCCGGGCCCGTAGGAATCCTGCAATATTTCAAGCACCTGCCTGTAAAGGGGCTCCGCCTCGGCATACCTGCCCTGATCGCGGAGACCCTGCGCCTGTCGGGTCAGGCTCCTCACAGTGCAGAACGTCTGGTGATCCGGCGGCTTGCCATCGGGAAATCCCCGGGACAGGAAATACCTCACATTGCCGTTGCCGGGCATCAGGCAATACGCACTGAACAGGTCCTGCTGCGTGCGGTAGAATCCGTACCTGGCCATCAATTGCGCCATCAGCTGTTCCCTGCCGATGGCGTCGCGCAGCCTGTCGTCGGCCCGCATGAAGTAGGGATGGGCCGCTGCCTGATAGCGCGGCAGCCGCATTTCCGGGGGCGCCGGCTCGAGGGCGGACTGGTTGTCGAAGAAATGGAGGTCGTCGGTGTTGAGCCGTGTCTCACCGCCGATCATCCTGGCCAAGGCCTCGCCGTCCAGCCAGAAAAAACCGGCGATGCGCTCGACCGTGTCGATCTGGTAGTGCTGTGCCCGGAACCATCCGGGCAGGCGGTCGAGCTGTTCCTGCAGGTATTCGGCGTCGAGTGAGAAGGGTTCGGGGGTCGCCAGGAGAAACGCCTGGTCGGAGCCGTAGACATACCAGAAGGTGGAGTTGGGAAACACCCTTCGGAACGTGTTGAGGTGTATCCTCAACAGGTCACCCTGCATGTTGCCGAGAACGGGCACCCACTGCGCGAAGATGCCGCCGGGAAGCAGGCGCCCGGCGACGGCCCGGTAGAACTCTTCCGTGTAGAGGACCCAGCTGTCGTAGGCGCGCGGATGGGTCGAATCGCTGATGATCACGTCGTAGCGTTTGCTGCTGGTCACCAGGTAGTTGCGCCCGTCGTCGTTGTGAAAGTGGAACCCGGGTTTGTGAAACACGTCCCCGTTCACATCGGTAAACAGGTCGTTGATGCCTTCCACGTCGGGATTCAGGTCGACGACATCGAGGCTGGAGACCCGGTCCGAAGCCAGTACCGAGCCGGCCGTAATGCCGGCCCCGAAGGCGATCACCAGCACCTGTTTGGGTTCGGCCCCCTCGTGGACGAGCACCGGAAAGCTTCCCAGCAGCTTGAACAACTGGGTGTGCCAGTAGCGTGTCGACGCTTCCTCGACGCCGTTGAGGTACATGTCGCGGTACGTGCCTCTCCTCGGATCGACCTGGTCGAGGACGGTAACGGTGGCCACCCGTCCCTCCTGGATGAGCCTGACTTCGGTCGAGGCCGCCCTGGTGAACTCCCCGAGCTTCACTGCGTACAGGTCCATCATCCTCGGGAGCGCCGCGGCAAGCGCGACGGCCAGCCCCGCGACAGCGAGTACGGTGGCCGCCCACCGCCGGAAAACCCGGTCCGGAGAAAGCAGATTGAAGACCCCCACCGCGGCGCATGCCGATGCCAGGCCGATGAGAACGCCCTGCACCCCGATGAGGGGGACGAGATAGTGGTTGGCCAGGCCGGCGCCCAGCAGACCTCCCGCGGTGTTGAGGGCATACAGGGTGGCGGCTTCCCGCGTCGCCGCGCCGCGCCCCTCCGGCTGGAGCATCCTGATCGCCAGCGGCAGAAGCGCCCCGATCAGGACCGTCGGTGCGACGATGATTGCGATGACCAGTACGAGGTTTTCGAAGCTTGCCTGGCCGAACTGCGCCGACTGGTCCGTGCCGAGCACCCAGTCGGTCAGCAGGAGATAGGGAGTCAGCAGCACGAAGGCCCCGGCAGCCAGCGCGGTGAAACCGAAGAGGTCGTCGCTTCTGCCCGTGTTGCGGCGCAACACCCCGTACAGCCATGTCCCCACGACGGCGCTGATTCCGGTTCCCAGGAGAAACCCCGTGAGCACGACCGGGAACACCGGAGCGCTGTTGCCGAGGTAGAGAATGCCCAGCCGGGTCAACAGAACCTGGTAGGCCAGGGCGACGAAACCGACCGCGAACGTCGCCAGCTGCAGGAAACGCCGCCCGGGATCCTCCGCGGGCCGGGCGGAGCTGCTTCCGGCAGCCGGGGCCGCGGCAGCCTGAGCCAGGCCGGGCGGGGCAGCCCTCCTCGCCGCTAACGCACACAGGACGGCGACGACGTACAGACCCAGGGCGCAGGTCAGGGTGCTCTGAACTCCGAACTCCCCCAGCAGGTAGTACCCCGCCGCGAAACAGCCCACCGCAGCCCCCAGGGTGTTCGTGCTGTACAGGTAACCTGTCCGTGCCGTTCTCCGTGACGAGGAATCGGGAGCGACACCGGAGATCATCGCCGGGAACGTCGCACCCATCAGGAATGCGGGCAGAAGGAGCGCCGCCAGGCTTACCATGCTTCGCGCCATTGCAAGGCTTGCCCGGTCGTCGAAGCTCTCCGCCAACGAGGTGAAGAGCCGTGCCAGCAGATCGAACAGCGCCGGCGACAGGAATACATAGGCGCCGATAGCGATCTCCAGCAGGATGTAGGGAATCAGCGAGGGGCGGCGCCTGCTGAAGTATTCCCCTCCGGCATAGCTGCCCAGTCCGAGACCGCCCATGAAGGCGGCCAGGATCATGGCGGTCGCGCTCACCGAGTTGCCGACTACCGTGACCAGCATCCGATTCCATGTGACCTCGGCGATCAGGCTGGCGGCGCCGGAGGCGAAGAAAGCTATGTAGAAGGTGAGAAGAAAAACGAGGGAGCGGAGGTCAAAGCTCATGTACAAGCCTTCACTGCCGACCGCGGGGATGCATCGGGGATCGGGACAAAGAGCGAGTTTATGCCTTTGAAAATAGGGATTTCAGAAACGGGTGGCGTTCGATGGTTCTGATAAGGTTCGGATCGTCAATTCGCAGCCTCGAACCCGGTGCTTCCGGGCCTTTGGCTTTTTCCGTGAATACAGTCTGTATCAGACGCAGATAGAAATCGAGGTCCCCGAACTCCGGGGCGGGATTTCCGTTTTCGTAGCAGTCTGGGCACCACGATCGGGCTCTCGCGGGATTCATCAGGTCGATTGCAGGGGTTGGGTCATGAAAAAAGATCATGCCGTATTCCATGATCGGAAAATCATCGGTAACCGGCTCGTGGTCTTTGACCGCACTCGACAGGGTCCGGTAGTCGGACAGGAACATGCCGGCGACGTCGACAAGAGAATTGATCCGTATTCTCACAAGGTCTTCCTGCAACTGGGAGCTTTGAATCAATTTCCTCTCTGCCGAAACGGGATCGAGGACAATTTCCGCGTCTTTCCGCCCGACCAGAATGCACTCTGTCCTGGCACCCGAAAGCATTATGGTATTGGGAAACACATCGATGAAAGAGCGGATCATCGATTTGACGATCGGCGCGGGCTGTTGCGTCAGCGGCAGCCACTGCGTCAGGAATCCCCCGGATTTCAGGCGGCTTCTGACCAGCTCGTAAAAGTCCCGGGAGTACAGGGAGGCAATGCCTGCCTGCTTGATTGGCGGGGGTTCCAGGGTGACCAGGTCGTACCGGTCGTTCTTTTGCATCCTCAAATGCTGCCGCCCGTCGTTGACGAACACCGAAACCCGGGGATCTCCGAGGACATCTCGATTGGCTTCTCTGAAATAGCCTGCGTGTTCGAGAATATGCCCGGACAGATCGACCACCTCTATGTCGGTCAACGAAGGATGCAGGGCCGCCGCATGGGCCGTGTTGCCGGCGCCGAAGCAGATCACCAGAGCGTCCGTGGGGTCGCTCAGGTGAAGCAGCGGAATATGCGAAAAAGCCCTCATGTAACGCTGGGCCTGCCAGAAGGTGCTGGACATCCGGTGTCCGTTGGTTATCAATGTTTTTTCATTTTCGGGCAACTCCAGTATGACGATCGTTTCGAGGATTCCTTCGCTGGTTTCAACGACGCGGGAACCCTGAAAAATCGATTTGCCTTTCCTGGTCCAGGAGCCTGTGTGCAGAAGTTCGTTCGCAGGCAGCAGAAACCATTGTGTCAGCCCGGCGAGCAGCACCAGGGAAACAACGGCGAAGACGGGCTTGTGAAGCCTGCTTCCGTTCTCTGTCGTCCTTGCCTGAAATCTGGAGAGCAGGAGAAGAGGGATCGTGGCCAGAAGAGCAACCGTCAGGAGTGTTGCGATGCTCCATTTCAGTCCCAGGAGAGGCAAAAGAACAAAACCGCACAGCAGGCTTCCTCCCAGCGCACCGAGGGTGTTGGCCAGATAGAGGATTCCCGCTCTTCTGCCGACCGTGTGCTCACTCGTCTGAACGATGGCGTTGGCGAGGGGAAACGCGAATCCCATCAAAACCGATGGGACGAATATCAAAACCAGGGTCGGGTGCAGTATAACCCAGATATTGAGGAGTGTACCTGAAAAAGCACTCAGCTCCAGAGGGTTGGGGGGTTTGTCGAACGTGTACAGGCCATGTTCGTTGAAAACCAGAAAAGCAGTCAGGCAGGTTATTGCAAACAACAGCTGTGAAAGTATGTACAGATCGGCGGGCCGCCTGAAGAATCGTGCAAGATACCCTCCGCCCACAGATCCGATCCATATTCCGACCAGTATCGCCATCAGCAGAATTGAATACACGGAGCGCAGGTGCCCGACAGCGCTGGTCAGGAAGCGAATCCATGCGATTTCCATTCCCATTGCCGCAAAGCCGGACAGGGCAATCGCCAGAATGACAAGTCCGAACCGCCGATTGTGGACATCCCGGGCTGTGTGGTTGTCCTGAGCAACGGGGGTTGGATCCAAGCGGGGCTTGCGTCCTTCGGTGTTCAATATCCGAAAGGCGCCGACAGCCGCGAGCAGATTGAGCAGGACCGCCATGACCTGGGCCTGAAACAGGCCGAAGTTGGGGATGGCAAAGAAATCGACCAGGATGCAGCCCAGGGCTGCACCGGCTGTATTCAATCCATAAAGCAGGCCGATGCGCCACCCGGCGCTGGAAAGATTGGCCCTCACCAGGTAGCGGATCAGAAGGGTCAGGGTTCCTCCCATAAGGAAGGTAATCGGAAAAATGGTGAAGACGGCGATGACATACCTTACCAGGTAGGATGAGAAAGTGATGTAGTGCCAACCGTGTTCCCCGGTGCGATAGGATGTGATTGCGCTCGATATGCCTTCCAGGTGGACCAGCAAAAATGCTATGCCAAGGCCCAGAGCTGCTATCAAAACCTCGGAAACCGCGTAAAGCTTCAATGCTGTTGCGGGACTCCGGCGGTACTTGCCGTCGGAAAAGGAACCGATGACCCAGCTCCCGAGCCCGAGGCCCAGCATGAAAACGCCGATAACGATCGAGGACGAGTAGATGGTATTTCCAAAAACCAGTCCAAACTGCCGGATCCATATGACCTGGTAGATGAGGCCGCTTATACCGGAAATGAAAAAAATCAGATATACCATGAATGTCTGGAATACCTGTGCCGTGAGGTACTAGGCAGAGATAGATTGACAAAATTGGGATGCCGAGGCGCCCGGCTCACAAGGCGCCTGAGCGAGTCGTACCGACGGTGTACGGCGAGAGCGAAGACAACGCCCTTAGCCGGGATTGAGCGAAAAAATCGCACCGGATGAGAATTCCATTAAACCGCGATCCTTCCCCTCAAGTGGATCGGCGGGAGAATTGCGGATGTCGATGGGACAGAACCCTATTTTCGCTGCAGCACGTGAACCCGATCGACTTCGAAGGGTCCGAATTCGCTCGTCGCCCCGTCGTTCCAGTACACCGTGACAGCGTCTACCGCAGCCGCCGGTCCCAACCCGCAGTGGACGCGGGGGTCGTTGCTGGCGCAGTAGCTGTACCCCCGCTCCACGCGCCGCCAGCGCGACACGCCGCCGGCATCGATGCGCAACCGGGCGTGCAGGGCATACCGCCCATCGCGGTCGCGGACGGCGAACTGCACCCAATGTCCCCCTGAACCGGCGGTGTTGCGCAAAACCGTGGCTTTCGCATCGCGGTTGCCGACGACGATGTCGACGGCGCCGTCGTTGTCGAGGTCTCCGAAAGCAGCGGCGCGGCTGGTCTCGACGATCGGTGCGGCGGTGCCTCCCCGGGGAACGACTTCCTCGAATCTGAGAACACCGACTCCGCGGAAGAGTTGATTCGATTCCGCGTAGATGTCCTCGGGGTCGTTGGTCGGATCCCAGTAGTTGACCCGGCCGTTCGCCACGTAGATGTCGAGGAGGCCGTCGTGGTCGAAGTCGATGATGCCGAGCCCGAACCCGGTGAACTCGTAGCTCGTCGAGCCGAGCCCGGTGCGATTCGTTATATCCTCGAAAAAGCGGCCGGTATCCCGGAGATAGAAGGTGTTGGTTTCTTCCCTCAGGTGTGAGACGAACAGGTCGAGATCCCCGTCGCTGTCGACATCCGTGGCGGCGATACCCATACCGGCCTCCGCCTCGCCGACGGCGTTGAATGCCGTTCCCGAGGAGAGTCCCTCGTCGACGAACTTCAGACCGCCCTGGTTGATCCACAGCTGGTTGGCCATGCCGTCGTTGGCGACGTAGAGATCGATGCGGTCGTCGCCCCCGAAATCCCCGGCGACGACGCCGAGTCCGTTGCCGCGCGCCTCGTGGATGCCGGCCTCGGCGCTGATGTCGGTGAAGCGCCCGCCGCCGTCGTTGCGGTAGAGCACGTCAGGCTGCGACGCCTGGAAGTTGTTCGGGTTGCAGTAGACCCGCCGCCCCGATCCGGAGAAACACTCGACGTCGGTAGCGATCGACCAGCGCAGATAGTCCGCTACGTAGAGGTCCAGGTCTCCGTCGCGGTCGGCGTCGAAGAAGACGCTGCTCGCGCTCCAGTTCACATCGCCGACTCCGGCGGCGGCGGTGACGTCCGTGAACCGGCCGTTGCCCTCGTTGCGGTAGAGGACGTTCGCCCCGAGGTTGGTGACGTAGATGTCGGTGTCTCCGTCGCCGTCGTAGTCCGCCACGGTGCCGCCCATGCCATAGCCCCTGTCTCCGACCCCGGCGCTCCCGGTTACATCCTGGAAGCGAAAGTCCCCGAGGTTCCGGTACAGGCGGTTCCCCGGCGAATCTCCTCCCTCCGCGGCGATCTCGCCGCCCTGCACCAGGTAGACGTCGAGGAGCCCGTCCCCGTCGTAATCGAGGAGGAGAACGCCGCCGGCGAAGATCTCCGGGTACCAGAACCGCTTCTTGCCGGACGTGTGGAGGAAATCGATTCCCGACCCCGCGGTCCGGTCCTCGAACCACGGAGATCCGCCGGGCCCGGGGGTCCCGTTCGTGCCCGTGGTGGTCGGCGTCGGCTCCTCACAGCCGAGGCTGGCGACGAACAGAACGGCGGCGGCGGACACTCTCCGCGCCCGCATCACGGTTTCCGCTGCCGGTAGTACTGCCCGAGTTGCTTCACGGCTCTGTGATTCGGCATGAGTTTGCGCGCCGCCTCGAGGGCCCGCTTCGCACACGTCCAGTCCTCGAGATCCACGCAGAGAGTCCCGAGGCTGACGTTGATGGGGACGGTGTAATTTTGCGGAGTGAGCCGGAGAAGCTCTTCGAGTGCGGCTCGAGCCCCGGTGCGGTCCTCGAGCCGGAGGCACGCCTGGGCGAGAAACTGGTGGAAACCGGGGCGGCTGTTGTCGAGACCGATGGCGGTTTCCAGAGACGCGCGCGCCTGGGCGGACTCTCCCATGAACAGGAGCGCCTTGCCGCGCTCGAAGTGAGCTTGCGCGACCTGGGGCGCCCTGTCGATGGCGGCGTCCGCGGCTGCGAGTGCCTGCGGATACAGCTTCAGCGAGGAGAGGCAATCCGCCTTGTTGATGTAAATCCCGAACGCTCCCGGGTGAAACTCGAGGCCCGCATCGAGGATGGCGAGGGCCTCTCGAGCGCGGTTAACCCGGCGGTAGGCCACCGCGAGGTTGTTCATGACCATCAGGTCCTGCGGCCGCTCCCGGTACATCCTCTCCAGGACGGCGATGGCGTCCGCGGGTTTGCCGGCGCGGAGGAGTCCCACCGCGTTATCGAGCCGCGTGCTGTAGCCGCGGGAGTAGCGTTTCAGGTCGCTGCTCGTGCGGTCGGGTATGTAGGACTTCTCCGCATTCTCGCCCCGGGCCTGGGCGCGGTCGGCATCCTCGGTGCGGCCGACGCGCCGGTAGGCGCGCCCGACGAGAAACGCCGCCATTTTATGGTCCGGTTGGAGGGAGAGGGCGTGCTCCAGAGCCGTGATGGCGGCGGCATAGTCGCGACGCTCGAGAGCGACGCGGCCGAGACCGACGTGACCCTCCGGGGACTTCCCCCGCAGCGCTGCGGCGCGCCGGAACGCCGCATCCGCCCCATCGATGTCGCCGGACTCGATCAGCAGGTCCCCGAGATGGTGCTGGGCGGGAGCGAAGCCCGGAAATCTCTTCACCACCGCATGCATGGCCGCTGCGGCCCCGTCGAAATCGCCTTTCTTCTGCGTGGCGCGGGCGGCATGGTACGCCCAGACGGGTTCCCGGGGGGCGAGCAGCGCCGCCGCTTCGAAACACTGACGGGCCTGTTGCCAGAGGGCGTTCGCCTCGAAAACCAGGCCGAGTTGCCCCAACCGCTCCGCATCGGATGGGTCGGCTCGCACCCTCTCGAGGTGATCATCCACCAGGGAACGGATCTCGGCATCGAGATTCCGGGGAATCGCGAGCTCCGGAAGCGCGGGCTGATCCCCGCAACTGCAGCACGCCAGGAGCCAGCAGAGCGCCCAGCGCTCCACCGGCGGGCTCCTCATACGTCGCTCGTCCATCGCTCCGGGTTCTTTCCTCAATGCCTGAAGAATCGGACGACCTCGCAGGCGGAAGAAATGGTACACAGATTTGACAGCCCGAACCACAGCTTCTGATGGACAAAAGCGCCGCCAGCCAGCCTGTTGCACCTGCCGGCTGACAGCCTGTTGATGAGCCGCGCTCGAGGTCGGGGAGGAGACCACTGAGTTTGTCAGGGGGAACACAGAAGCGGTCGGCGCCGGGGGTGACGCCGCGCTCGCTGGTCATCGGCGCGGGGCTGAGTCTGTTGATCGGTGTGGGCGAGCCCTACGGCGCGCGTGTCGTCATGGGCAGCCATCTGAGCTCGTTGAACGGCCCTGCCGCCTTCTTCCTGTTCTTCCTGTGGGTGGGCGTTGTCCAGGTACTGTTGGGGGTCATTCACCGCAGGCTGGTCCTGGGCAAGGGGGAGCTGTTGACCATTTACATCATGATGGTCGTCGCCACGGCTTTCTCGGGGGGAGAGCGCAACGGATTCTGCTTCATGCTGCTGGGGTCCGCTGCCGGGGTGTCTTACCTGGCGACGCCGGAGAACGGCTGGGCGGATCGGGTCCATCCCTACGTGGCGGACTGGATGGTCCCTCGCGACGAGACGGGTATCCGTTGGTTCTTCGAAGGGCTGCCGGCTGGCGAGTCCATTCCCTGGGGTGTCTGGTTGCCGCCGCTGTTCTGGTGGTTCGTGTTCATGACCGCGTTGTGGATGACGAGCATTTGCACGATGGTGATTCTCCGCCGCCAGTGGGTCGAGCACGAACATCTGATCTACCCGATCACCAAGGTCCCCCTGGCGATGGCAGAGCCGCCATCCGGCGGTTCGCTGGTGGCGCCTTTCTTCAGGAGCCCCCTGATGTGGGTGGGACTGCTGCTGACGTTCGGCCGCGAGAGCCTGAATGCCCTGAACCATTACTACCCCTTCGTTCCCGTGGTTCCGAGACACCTCGGGCACGTGACCCTGTTGCGGGGCGCCGCGAGTGCGGGCTTCTCGCTGAACCTGATGATCCTGGGGTTTGCGTATTTCCTCAAACCGGACGTGATGTTGGGGATGTGGGTATTCACTCTGCTGCGGCGCCTGGAGGAGGGTGTGCTGACCTTCACGGGGCAGGGCATCGGGGAATCCCTTTCCAACTATGGCGGCGGCGGCGGCGTAACCGGGTTGCTGGCGCATCAGAGCATAGGTGCGATGATCTCCCTGGTGCTCTTCGGGCTCTGGATCGCCCGGGGGCACCTGCGGGAGGTGTTCCGCAAGGCGTTCAGGGGGGACCCGTCGGTGGACGATTCCGACGAGATCATGTCCTACCGCACCGCCGTCTGGGGGGTGATCCTCGGAGTGGCCTGGATGTGCGTTTGGCTGTGGCGGGCGGGCCTCCCCCTGTGGGTGGGGCCGCTGTTCCTGTTCGGGGCGCTCGTGACCTTCATCAGCCTGACGCGCATCATCGCCGAGGCGGGATTGCCGATGGTGTTTCCCCGCAATATCCCCCTGGACTTCGTGATCTCCGGGATCGGGGCGCGGTTCATAGGGCCTGCCGGGATAGCGGCGCTGGGTCCGACGGTGATCTGGACGGAATCCCTGGCGAGCACGATGATGGCGCATACCGCCACGGGACTGAAGCTGACCGGGGAGATCGCGCATCGCAAGCGCTGGTTGCTGCTGGCGATCGCCATCGCCATCGGGGTTTCCGCGGTCAGCACGTTCTGGATGTCGATGTCGATAGCCTACCGGGAGGGGAGCATCAATGTGGATGGTCCCTCGCGCTATCTGCCCCAGTACACCTGGGAGTACGTGGGGCGCAGGATCGACGAGAACGCGGGACCGAACGGGCTGGGCTGGCTCATCCGGCTGACCGGAGGGGGAGTGATGGCTGGCCTGCTGATCCTGCAGCGCCGCTTTCTGTGGTGGCCGTTGCATCCTCTCGGTTTCGTGGTCAGCATGGACAGGGTTATGGACACGGCCTGGTTTCCGGTCTTCGTGGCGTGGTCGATCAAGTCGGTCCTTCTGAAGTATGGCGGCCTCAGAGGGTACCGCTCGCTCATCCCCCTTTTCTACGGGTTGATCCTGGGCCAGTTCGTCGCCGGGGGATTCTGGCTCATAGTGGACTATTTCACCGGGATGACGGGCAATCAAATAGCGATGGATTTCTAGTGTCCCGTCGCAGAAATATCTCGACATCGGGACGCCGATCCATTTGAGGGGAAAAATCGCGGTTTTATGAAACCCTCATCCGGTGCGATTTTTCCCCTCAATCCCGGCTCACGGCGTTGCCTTCGCTCCCCGTACGCCCTCGGTACGACTCGCTCAGGCGCCTTGTGAGCCGGGCGCCTCGGCATCCCAATTTTGTCAATCTATCTCTGCGACGGGACACTAGTGTCTGCGAGGAGGCACCCCCATGAAAATCGAATCGATCGACTTCCAGATCCTCGAAAGCGATCCCGTCGAACCGGAGTGGCGTCCGCTGCGGACCATGCGGGAGTATCCGGGGTCGACCAGGGTGCGGTTCGGGCACCGGCTGTTCAGCGGAGACGGGATCCGCCTGGAGCCCAGGCCGGCCTACACCTGTCTGCTGCGGATCCGGACCGATGCGAATCTCGAGACCGTCGGATCCTTCGCCTCCGGTTGGGGAAAAGAGGATCTCGAGTGGAAGGCGCGCACGTTCAAGCTCCAGTGGGAGCGGGAGCTCGTCGGGCAGGATGCGCTGAACCGCGAGTACATGTGGCACAAGATGTGGATGGCCCGCCGCTACTTTCATATGGCGTCGACAGACCCTCTCGCTTTGATCGACACGCTTTTGTGGGACCTGGCGGGGCTCCACGCCAGGCTGCCCGTCCACAAGCTGCTCGGGGGATTTCGCGACCGTGTCCCGGCCTATCTCACCGAAACGGGCATCCCCTACGAAGACACGCTGAAGTCGGCTCAACGGGCAGTGGACGAGGGGTACAAGGGGTTCAAGGACCACTCGATGCTGGGCGTCGAAACAAACCTCGCCCTCGCCAGGGACATCCGCAGCCTGGTCGGCGACGGCATGGCATTGATGCACGATCCCGTCCAGCAATACAGCGTCGAAGATGCCATCAAAGTGTCGCGCGGGTTGGAGGAGCTGGGTTACATATGGATCGAAGAGCCCCTGCAGGAGTTCGACATCAACGGGCTGAAACGACTTTCCGACGCGGTCGACCTGCCGGTGATGGCGCTCGAATCGATACAGGGGAACCCCTACCTGGCGACCCCCTATCTCGTGGCCGGGGCGATCGATATCGTGCGCAACACCGGGCTCGGGATCACCGGCAAGGTGAAGCTCGCCAATCTCGCGGAGATGTTCGGACTGAACGTCCACGGTGGAGGGGCGCAGGTCGTGGCGGCGATCCGCAACGACGACTGGTGGGAAGTGGGGGCATGGCCGCCGACCGCCGCTGACCGGTCGATTTCGGCGGCATTCGCCGGCCTGATACGGGAAACTACCCAGGTCAGGGACGGCTATATGTACGTGCCGCAGACGCCCGGGTTGGGGCGGGAGATAGACTGGGCGCAGATCGAGGCGAGGACTATCGTGACGGTATGAAGGCAGGGAATCAGCAGGTCGGTGCTGTTGGGCCGGATGGCTGCAGTTCGCCTGCTGCCCATCGATCAAATCATACGAGAGCCGTCAATGAACCGGAATGGCTTGAGAATCGGAATTGTTGGTGCCGGCAACATGGGACGTGCGCATGGGCGGGCGGTTGCCGCCTGCGGAGCGCAGGTCGCCGCGGTTCACAGCACTCGCCTGAAAGCTGCACAGCAGCTGGCGACGGAAAGCGGTGCAGAGACCGCCACTGATGAACTCCACGCATTTTTCGAGCACCACATCGATGGCGTAGTCATCGCTGCGCCCCCTCCTGTACGCCTTCAACCGGTGCGCATGGCTTGTGAACGGGGTATCCATCTGCTGATCGAAAAGCCGCCGGCGCTGAACATGGATGAGGGACGGGCATGCCTGGAGCAGATCGAAAGAGCCGGGGTTATTGCCGCGGTTGGTTTTCAATTGCGTTACGCCCCGCTCTACGAGAGGCTGAAGGATCTGTTGGCCAGGGAGACGGTCCATCTCATCCAGACCGTCTGTACAGTCGATTACTATCTGAGCTTTAAAATGGCGCCCTGGTTCCTGCAACAGCGGATCAGCGGCGGGCCTGTTGCCGAGCAGGCCATCCACCTGCTCGATTGTGGACGTTTCGTCCTTGGCAATCCCGAACCGGTTCAGGCGCATGCGCTCGCAGTCAAGAACATGGCACTGAATCGCACCGAATTCGACGCCGAGAACGCCGTCCAGATGACCTACGCGCTCGACAACGGTGTCTTTGGCACCCATGCCAATCACTGCGGCACCGAAGGATTCAGCTTTGATCTCGAGGTTATCGGCCCCCACCTGCGTCTTCGCGCAAACGCGACCCGAAACCGGATATCCGGCTACCTCAATGGGCAGGAGTTGGACGAGCCGGTGCCTGAAGAGAACAGCCTGGGCATGGACAAGACCGGTGCCTGGTTGCGCGCTGTCGAAACAGGGGAACGGTCGCTGGTTCGCTCGCCGTATGCTGACGCGATCCACACTCTGGCGCTGGTGGAGGCGGCCGTCAGAAGTCGCGGCACCGGCAGATTCGTAGGAGTGGAGGAGCTGTAGGCGGGGCAAGAGTCCCGCGGCGCGCCTTTGCCCGGGGGGTCGGCGCCCGGGAGACGGCGCACGAAGATTCCTGGTTTCGACGAGCACCGTCTGTTTCCGATCACGCCGACGCAACCGTGATCGCGGCCATTTTCTCATCGTCGAGCTCGACCCCCAGACCGGGGCCGTCGGGAACGGTAAGGAAGGAGCCTTCGGCGTGGATGCGTTCCTTTGCCGGAGAGGCAGTGTAGAGCATCGGGCCCATGGGGTCGCACGGGAGGCTGAGGTTGGGCATGGAGGCCCCCAGATGGAGCTGACCCGCGGTGCCGAGGGTGGATTCCTGGTCGGTGCCGATGGTGCAGTAGATGCCTGCGGATTCGGCCAGGGCATAGAGGCGGCGGATGTAGGTCGGGCCGCAGAAGACATTGCACAGGTTGAAGGCGGTACAGGCGCCGCGCTCGATCGATTCCAGACCGCGTTCGAGGGTGGCGGTATGGAGACTGACGGGGAGGTCCATGCGCCTGGTGAATTCCGCGCAGACGCGGAGGTCCCAGGATGGCTGCTCGAAGTGAACGGGGTTGTGGTGACGGAGGACGTCGGCGTAGCGGAGAGCGGCCTGCCAATCCGGGAATCGGCCTGAGAAATCGATCTGCTTGAGCCGGATCCTGTCCCCGAAGCGGGAGAACATGTCGGTGAGAAAGCGGTTGTCGAATTCGGCGTCGTCCCCGGAGATGTAAAAGCGGAAGAGATGGTGGCCGTGGTCGACGAGACGCTGAAGGTAACCGGCAGTCGCCTCGTAGTCCTCCTTGACGAGGACCCCCCAGGTCGGGAAACAGCAGTAGATCCTGTCCCGGAACTTGCCGCCGAGGAGACGGTAGGCGGGCACCCCCAGCGCCTTTCCGTTGAGGTCGTAGAGGGCGAGGTCGATGGCGGAGACGAGATGATGGTCCGAGACGGTGCTCTCGAAACTGTGCGTGCGCAGGAACTCGTTGGTTTCGGTGATGCGGGTGGGGTCGCGGCCGACGAGGAGTTCGTTGTACTGGCGGACGACAGCGGCAACGTCGCTGCACTTGCTGTCAGAGGCTTCGCCCAGGCCGGTGGGGCCGTCGTCGACATGGACTTTGACGATGAGGTGACCGGAGATGTGTCCGGTGACGCGCGGTGTCTCGATCTGATGGGCTTCTATCTTCGCAATTTTCACTTCACACGCCTCCAACGGAGTCAGCGGTCAGCCGGTTCGGACGACTCCGAAAACCCGGCTTCGATCATTTAATCAGCGATAAAAGCGAGGAACCGAAGGAACCTGTGCCGCCCCGGGGCCTGCGGCTTCTCAGCGCGGCAGCCGCTCCACGCTGTCCCGGCCCTCGGTGATGAGGATCGACTGGTTCACCGCCACATCGCGGAAGGTCTGCAAGCGATCGCTCGTCGGCCAGTACACCTCCAGCACCTCCACCTGCGCCGCCTTTCCGAGCCCGATCATCTGCATGAACGGGTTGCCCCCGAAGCTGCTGCCGCTGTTGACGTGCCGGTAGACCGAGCGGCGCTCCCCGCCCTCCAGGATCTCGCAGCGGATGCGCGCCCCGATCCCGGGCCGGTTCGACTGCACGCCCCGCAGCCTGACCCTGATCCAGTTGTTGTCGAAGCCCGGATTCTCGAACAACGCGTTGCCGTACATGTCGCCGGGATAGGCGCCCCCCAACTGCATGTAGACGTCCTGGTCCCCGTCGTAGTCGAGGTCTGCGAAGGCCACCCCGTGGCCCTTCTGCAGGTGGCCGAACCCGCCCGCCATGGTCACGTCCACGAAGCCCGTCCCGCCGAGGTTGCGGTACATCACGTTCGGCATCAGGGCCTCGTATCCCGGGTAGCCCGTGCCCTGGTAGAAGTCGAGGTAGCCGTCGTTGTCCAGGTCGCCGAAGTTGCAGCCCATCGTCAGCGTCAGCAGGGTCAGGCCCTGCTCCGCCGCAACCTCCCGGAAGCCCCCCTTGCCGTCACCGCGGTAAAGGCACGCCAGCTCCCCCCCGTGCTCCAGCCCGAGGTAGCTGGCCGCGAGGAAGTCCAGGGACTCAGCGTAGGTCGCCACCCAGAGGTCAAGGGCGCCGTCGTTGTCGAAGTCCCAGAACCAGGGCATGAAGCTGGTGTGGCGGGCGACGACGTTCAGCTCCCCGGCGACGTCGGTGAAGGTTCCGTCGCCGTTGTTGTGATACAGCCTGTTCACTCCGAACATGTTCGAGACGTAGAGGTCCGGGAAGCGGTCGCCGTCGTAGTCCCCCCAGATCACTCCCTTGGTGTAGCGCCCGTTCAGCACGCCCGCTTCCCTGGCCACGTCGGCGAACGTGCCATCCCCCTCGTTGCGGAACAGCTGGCACGGAGCCGGGAACTCCGGGTCGGTCTCGTTGCCCACGTACAGATCCAGGTCGCCGTCGTTGTCGTAGTCGGCCCACGACGCGGTCTGGGTGGGATAGTTGACCTCGGCCAGACCGGCGTCGAAGGTCACGTCGGTGAAAGTGCCGTCGCGGTTGTTCCTCAACAGGGAGTTGGGTGTCGCCCCCGCCCTGCCCAGCCAGGCTCCGCGCAGGACCAGGATGTCCGGGAACCCGTCGTTGTTGTAATCGGTGTGGTTCAGGTTGAGACCGCCGAACAGGCCCACCAGGCCGGCTTCCCGGGTGCGCTCGGTGAACGTCTTGTCCGGGTTGCCTTCGAAGTAGCGCATCTGTCCGGAAGGATCGGAGGTCGAGCACACGATGTCGAGCCAGCCGTCGCCATTGAAGTCGTCGACGGCGCTCCCCCCGGCGAGGTCGAATGCGTTCAACCCGAGCTCGGGCGCGATGTCCCTGAAGCGTGGAAAAGGCTCGTCCGAGGCAAAGGTACCGGGCGGAATCAGGAACTGCCCGGGAACTCCGCCGGGGTACTCCCCGATCGTCATGCAGGCGATGTTGAGCAGCCAGCGGGCCCCGTGCGCCCCCGGAAACCTCCCGAGATACTCCTCCAGGAGCTCGATCGCCTTGCGCGAACTTTCCTGGTTCCGGTACACCCCCTGCCCGCGGATGGGAAGGATGCAGCTGTCGCTCGTATGCATACCGACGCAGTTCTGGGTCTCCCCCAGGCGCAGGTAGACGATCGCCAGTTCGAGGATGTTCAGGTAGAACGCCTTGTTCTTGATGTTGCGGGCGCGGATCAGCTCGAGAGCCTCGCTGTAGAGCCTGATCGCCTCATCGATATTCCCGAGCCGTGACTCCTCGCTGGCCAGGCCCCGCAGCACCGGCCAGCGAAGACGCGGCTCGGCGCCGGCCAGGCGAGCGAGCTGACGGCGCAGCGCCGGCGCCTGGAACTGTCCGACCCTGTTGTCGAGCAGGGACCTCCTGTCGGCCTCCCTGGCCAGGAGCGCAACCATCTTCTCATGCCCGGCGACCCCGGATTTCTCGCACGACACCACCAGTGCGGCGGACGCCACCAGCGCGGCGCGGGCGAGAACCAGCAGCGCACCGGCAGGATTCGGGAGCTGTCGAAGGAGAGCGGTCATGTCAGGGGCTAGCCAGTCGGCGCCCGACGGCGTTCCCCGGCGACGAACTGCTTTCCTGTGCCATCGATACCGGCGCTGCAGCAGTCATCGCTGATTGCCGCTGATCGTCACGCTGCCCGTGAACCCGCTTGCCACCAGTCTGTCGGCGAAGGCCCGGGCCGACGAATCGGTCAGCGCTCCATTGCCGTGGATGGACAAGTCGCCGCCGATGCGGGTGAGATTCTCGAGGCCTGCCAGGCTGGCGAGGGCGGTGTTGCCGGTACGGCGGTCGCCGATTGCGAGACTCCCGCCAATGTCGGTGAGACTTTCGAGCCCTGCCAGGCTGACCAGGGCGTCATTGCCGCCGATCGACAGGTCCGCGCCGATGGTGGCGAGGTTCCCGAGCCCTGCCAGGCTCGTCAGGCCGGTGTACCAGATGGACAGGTCCCCGCCGATGCCGGTGACGCTCTCGAACCCTGCCAGGTTGGCCAGCAGGTGATTGCCGCCGACTTTCAGATCGCCCCCGACCCGGGTGACGTTCCCGAGCGGTGCCAGGCCGGTCAGCGCGTCGTTGTGCAGTATCTGCAGCATCCCGTCGATGCCGGTGATATTGTCGAGTCCCGTCAGGCTGCTCAGGGCGGAGTTGTTGGCCAGAGACAGGAATCCGCCGACGCTGGTGAGCGTCTCGAGCCCTGACAGGCTGGTCAGCGCCGGATTGCCGGTAAGCCAGACGCCACCGATGCCGGCGAGGTTCTCGAGCCCTGACAGGTCGGTCAGGGCGGCGCTGCTGAACACGGACAGGACTCCGCCGATGCGGGCGAGATTCCCGAGCCCCGACAGGCTGGCCAGTGCGGGGTTGTGGGAGATGGTCAAACTCCCGCCGACGTCGGCGAGGTTGTCGAGCCCCGACAGGCTGGTCAACGCAGGGTTGCCCTCGCGCACCTTGCCGATGCACAAGTCCCCGCCGATGCGGGTGAGATTGTCGAGCCCCGACAGGCTGGCAAGTGCATCGTTGTCAAGGATCGACACGCCCGGACCCGTCCGGGATTCCCGGTCAAACGCGTCCCCGTCGATGCTCGTGATCTTTTCCAGCCCCGCCAGGCTGGTAAGCGCCGGGTTGTCGTTGACAATCAGGTCCCCCTCGAAGCTGGTGAGGTTTCCGAGCCCTGTCAGGCTGGTCAGGGAATCATTGCCGACGATGGACAGGTACCCGCCGATGCGGGTGAGATTGTCGAGCCCCGACAGGCTGGTCAGGGCATCGTTGTTGACGACCTTCACCCTCCCGCCGATGCCGGAGACGTTTTCGAGCCCTGACAGGCTGGTCAGGGAAGTGTTCCTGATGAACAAACCCCCGCCGATGCCGGTGACACCCTCCAGCCCCGCCAGGCTGGTCAGGGAGACGTTGCCGAATATGGACAGGTACCCGCCGATGCGGGTGAGATTCCCGAGACCTGCCAGACTGGTCAGCTCCGCGTTGCCGGCGCCGAAGCTGCCTATGGACAGGTTCCCGCCTATGCCGGTGAGATTCTCGAGGGCCTCGAGCGTGGTGAAAGGAGAATCCTCGACCGAGAGATCGCCGGCGATGCCGAACGAATCCCCCCCAAGAGCCGCGAGGAGGTCCAGGTCCTCCTGGGAACGGACGGAAAAATCGCCCTCCAGGACCGTGGAGCCTGAGCCGGATTGCGTGGGGCTTCTGTCGTCACAGCCGGCCAACCCCAACACCGGCAACACCGCACAGGGCAGGAGCCGTTTCGGACATTTCATGGCTCAGACCTCATCGCCTGATAAAACCCGGTTTTGCCGGCCGTTGAAGCAATCGCGCCAACCGACCGGACTTCCATCGCCGTCCTCCAATCGAAGGCGGAAGCCGCGGGCAAGCTGTCGATAGTGTCGTTTCCCCTGAGACAGGACCCTGTCGCGCCGTTCAGCGGCGCGCTAAGGGATCGTGAGAACCCTTGAATCCGGAAACTCCGCTTTCCAGAGGTTCCAGCGGGTGAGGACGGAGTGGAGTTCCGTCAGCTTCCGGTCGGCGTAGGCGCCGCCGATACAGGTCAGGCCATCCTCGCCGGGCAGGTGGTACCACAGGCTTTCGGTCTCGTAGTCGTACAGCACGAACGTGGATCGATAGGTCCATCCACTGGCGCTCAGGGTCAGGATCTCTCCGTCGATTTCTCGGCTGTACACGGCAGCCAGGTCGACCAGCGGTCAGTAGGCCACGGCCACGTGCGCCTCCCCGAAGCGCTCGTTGGCGACTTCGAACCGGCTCAGGATTTCGATGGGGTAAGCGCGGGTGAAACCGTTCAGGGTCGTCCCGATCACCAGCATGCCCTGGCTGTCGATCGGGTAGTTCAGGTCGCCGGGGGACAGCATCCGGGCGTTCACTATCGGTTTGATGGCAAATGGCCCCAGACCGTTCCCGAACATTGACGGCTCCATGCCGTATTTCCCCACAGCGTGGGTCACGTCCCATGCTTTTCCGGTGTGGTCGGTGATGAAAACCTCTCCTTCCTCCCCCTGTCCCTGGTCGACCGGAGAAGGCGGCGTGGAGGTGTGGACCACATCGCTGCCGCAGCCAAACGAAAGCAAAGCCCAGAGCCCGAAATGAAGGGCTGTCACCGCAAATCTCATGGCATTGTTTTCGGAGAATTCACCCTCGTCAGGGGCGGACGCGAAAGAGAACGGGCGCGTAATGCTTTCGGGTATGAATATACAGAGCGCAAGCAACAATCCAGCCCGGTGGTGAAGATTCACCTCACCGCCACGCCGCGGCATTCGGTACAGTCGGGTACCTCGACACCGCTGCCCGGCCGGCGTCTCTGACTCCGGCCTCGTCTGCAGAGCAACTTTATCGCGGCATGTCAGTACATCATGCTCAGTCCGTTACCCCTCATCCCGGTGAAAAAGTCGACGATCAACCAGAATCCCCCGGCGACGAACTGACCCAGTATCAACCCGTAGAAAACGGGGATGAGCGCCTGGTACGCTTTGAGGCCGCCGTACTTCAAGAGGACCGTCTTGAGCGTCCAGGCCAGGAAGACGGGGAACCAGGCCGTGTCCATCACCCGGTCCATGCTGACCACGAATCCCAGCGGGTGCAACGGCCACCACAGGAACCGGCGCTGCATGAGAAGCAGACCGGTCATAACCCCTCCCCCGGCCAACCGGATGAGCCAACCCAGCCCGTTCGGTCCCGCGTTCTCCTCGACCCGGCTCGCCACGTACGCCCAGGTGAAGTCGGGGAGGTAACCGACGGAACGCGCTACGTTGACGCCCCCCTCGCGGTATGCGATCGACAGCGACATCCAGAAGGTGCTGACTACGGAGACCAGAATGGCGATCGCCAGCGCCAGCAGCAGCCAGCGCCTGCGATGGGCGATCTCGCCGGTCAGCTTCAACCCGGTGGCGGTGTGGGCCATCATCGTGCTCGCCAGGGACTCCGTCCATATCACCGTCGGACCCAGGGCCGCCATCCCCGCCGGCCCCGTGTAGCGCACCCCGATTCCGGAGACCACGAAGTCCAGGGGGATGTTGCGGGGAAACACCATCGGCAGTCCCGCCTCGGCGATGATGCGCGTCAGGCTGACGAAGGTCACAAGCGCCCCGAACAGAAACAGCAGACCCGCCCACAGGGGCAGACCCGCCCGCCACAGCCACAGGCTCATTCCGATCACCCCGAGGATCACCCCCCATACGGCGGTGCGGTAGGGCATGATTTCGTCGGCATCGTCCACCGAGTCGTCCCCTCTGAAGGCCTTGCGGAACACCTTCCGCAGATGTCCCCGGGAAATCCACAGTCCGAAGAGGACCAGCGCGATCATCGCCCCTATGCTCTGGTGCGCGAGGATCCCCCTGACACCACCGCCGCCGCCGTAGTTGGAAAGCGCTTCCCCGATGCCGGCTCCCGTCAGGTGCAGGACACCCTCCTCGAGGCGGCGCAGAACGTAGAAAACCCACATCCCGAGCATGACGTCCGCCTTGAGGAAATAGGCGAACCCCAGGATCATCAGGTTCAGCGAAAAGCCTACATTGGCGAATCGCGGTATCAGCGTGAGTTGCCCGAAGTGGGTCGGAACCACGGGAACGATGGGGAAGTAGTGATTCAGGGCGTTGAGGCTCTCGCGGCCGAACGACAGCGACAGACCCGCCCACATCAGGCCGCTCTTGAAGAAAGGCGCCACCAGCGAACCGCCCGGCGGCGGTTGCACCATGGCCAGCGGCACCTTGGTGATGGGATAGATGAGATGTTCGTGTTCCACCCACTGGCGGCGAAGGATGACCATCGCGCAGATGCTCGCCGTCCACAGCGCCGTCATGAACAGCAACCACCACAACAGCGGCGGCAGCCACATGCCCCAGGGGATCGACTCGCCCTCCGGCATGCCCTCGAAAAACCACCGGATCCCCATCTCGTCCTGCGGAACCATCCACTTGGCCACGTAGGGATGGACCCGTTCCGCCCAGTTGTTTTCCGGACTGGCCAGGTAGGATACCCCGGCAGTCGACCCCAACAGCATCAGGCAGAACCCGTTGCGCTCGCCACCCGAGAACGCCGTGGCGACGACCATCATGATGTAGATGGTCAGCAGCTCTCCCTTGTCCAGGGCCAGCCTTCTGTGAATGAGCCCCAACACGACCTGGACCACACCCACCCACAGGAAGAACAGGAAGAACGCGGCGGGACCGTTCAACCCGCTCATGCGGGTGCCCATGATGACGAAGGCACCGAAGGGCTCTCCCACGCCGATCGCCAGGCTGAGAGCGGCGCCGATGACGAGGGCGCGCAGCGAAACCCCGGACGCCGGCCGGTCTTCTACACCTCCTGACAAACCGGGTAGTCCCTCCCTCGAGTGTCGCCGGGGAACCTCGACGACCTACTCAATTCCAGCTGTCGACAGGAATGAAACGGCAGCGAAGGGATGGAGAGATGGAGATGAGCACCAGCGGAAAGGCGCGAAGAGTGCTACTCGATTTCCTCGAAAGTGAACGGATACACCACCACCACATCGGTCACCGGGGGGCGTCGCTGAGGTCTCGAGGGTTCCTCCCGGCGGGATTCAGCTCCCGATCCTGGCTCGCCCACCCGCGCGGCGCTCTGTTGGGACGGCCTGTCCTGCTGTGCGTACTGCCCGGCGGGTTGGAACTGCCAGCGCTGCACTTCGGCCGCAATACAGGCGCCCACCTGCGCGTTCATGACCGTGGAACTGGTCACGCTCACCGCCTCGACCACGCCGTTCACGCGAATCGTGAACTGAACCTCCACCGCGCCCTCGACGGCCTCTCCCCGGTCAAACGCCCCGGCAAAACACCGCCGCAGGTCCGCGAGGTTGCGGTCGACGATCGAGTTGATCGCGCCCGTGTTCCGGGCCAGGTCTCCCTGCTGGTTGCCGCGGATCTGGCGGGGGCCCCGAATTACCACCCGCGTCGTCTCGGTGGGCCTTCGCTCTGCCAACTCTTCCTCGGCGATCACTTCCCTGCTGACCGTACGGCTGAAATCAAAGGGAATGTCCATGGTCTCGATCGGGTGCCCCGAGGCGTCGAACTTGAGGGCGAATTCCTTGAGAATCAGACGCGCGTTGCGCACCTTGGGATGGAGGGGATCGAACACCACAAGCCCGCTGTACCCCTCCCCTTTGAAAATCACCTCGTCTTCTCCATAGGCGGTGGCGCGCACGATCCCTATCCGTTTCGAAAAGCGATAGTGCTCGTTCCCGCTGATGCCGCGCAGGCCCCGGTAGTACCCCTCCAGGCTTTTGCGATCGGCCACCGGGGCGATCGTGTACGATTCCAGATAGCCTCCCCGGTCCGTCAACAGGATGACCTTCAGCGGATCCAGCTGCATTTTGGCGTAGGTGTAGTTGTACACCGCGATGTTGAACACGGTGAATCGATTCGGCACGTAGCCAACGTTCGGATCCATCCAGTCCCCGTAGGTGTAGGGATTGGTCGAAAGCTCTCCCCCTTTCGAATCGTCGGGAAACATCTCGTTCAGCGCCGGGTCGGTCATGTACTGCACATCCAGCCGGGAGCCTTCCAGGTGGTAGGAGACTACTCCGTCATCCCCTATCGAGTATTCCTCCCGCTCCGACTCCTTCGGGTCGAGGGCGGAGCGGTACTCGACCCGCGGCACCGACAGGCACGCGGCCAGGAAAACCGGGGCCATCAGCATACCGGAACGCAGGACACGGCTATTTGGCATCAGTTCCAACTCCTGCAGCAATCAGCTCTCGCCGCCGCATTCCCCGTATCGGCGCAGCGTGGAGAGCCATGATCGGGAACTACCGAAGTCGCAGTCGGCGCCCCACGGGGCCCCAACCTTCGGTGAAAGGCCCTACCGGGACCTCTTCCCCGGGATACGGACGACCGAAGTAGTCGAGACTCAACAGCTCGTCACGGATCACCTTGGGGACCGCATCGCACGGTGACGACCAAGCCAGGTGTTGCTCCTCGGTGTCGATCACCATGTCGAGCTCTACCACGCGGCTGTGGGCATCCAGACCGGTAGCCTGCCAGTCGTCCAGACGGAAGTCCCCGTCCATGCCGGCGAGTACGTTGTGGTCCGAGAAGTTGTCCATGACCACGTATTCGAATCCCTTCGAACATCCCACGATGACGTTGTTGACGATGCGGTTGTCTTTGCACACACCGACCCGGTCGCGGGTCGGACACTTCCGCATATGGACCCCGGCATAGTCGCAGTTCATCACCAGGTTGTGGGCGATCAGGAGCCGGTCGCAATCCTGCTGATACACGCCGCTGCCCGCTTCCACGTTGCAGATGACATTGTGGTCGATCGTGTTCGGGGCATTCGATGCCTCGAAGAAGATCCCCCCGGTTGTCGCCGCGATGTCGTGCAGCAGGTTTCGCGTCACCCGTGAATTCCTGTTGGCGAAATCGATCCAGATTCCGGGGGCTGCGCGACAGTGGTGGATGTGGTTGCACTGCACGACGGTATCGCTGAGGATGAGGATCTTGATGCCGGCGGTCTCCCAGTAGCGCTCGACTTCCTGCCAGCCGCAGTCGTGGATGTGGTTGTCGGCCACCAGGCTCCGCGGGACGACGGTTCCCTGAATGCCGCCGGTGCCGCAGTCGCAGACGTGGTTGCGGAGTACCAGATGCCCGCCCGTCGTCTCTTCCAGTTCGTTGCGGTTTTCATCCTCCAGGGTCTCGTCGGTGAAACCGCCGATCTCGATGCCCACGGAATTGATGTGACGAACGGTGTTCTCCTCGATGATCCAGTGGTGCCCGCCCCAGGTCGTCACGGCGCCGTTCCCCGAGCGGATGAAACCGTTGCCGGCGTGCTCGAAGGTCAACCCTTTGATGCGGATGTACCCCAGCCCCCTCACCCGCGGATTGAACAGGAACTGCCGGGTCGTGGCCTCGATTTCGCAGGTGTTGGGATTGCTGCGATCGAAGGGATGTACGAGCAGCGTCCTGCTCCCGGGGTCGATTGAGAATGTGCCCGGAACCCGGGGCAGGTCGGCGCGCGTCTCCAGCTGGGTCAGGCGGCGGCCGTCCTGGAAAACCATGGTCCGGGGCAGCGTGTGCGGGGCCCTTCCGCGCTCGGCTCGGGCCCAGTGCATGAGCTCGAAGTCCGCCTCGGTGGTGTTGACGACGGCGAAGGGATGATCCCCTTCGAAGAAGGCTTCGGGCAGCTCCGCCGTCCACACACTCAGTGACCGGGCGGCACCCGTATGTGTCCACGCGGCGTCGATAACCCGGGAACCGCGAATGACGACCTCGGCCCCCGGCGCCGCCTCGTAGCTGATCATCGAATCCGCACCGGTGCCGCCGCGCCGGGGCTGAACGAGCTCGCGGTAGACTCCCGACTTTATCAGAACCTTCCCGCCCGGCTCGACGAGTTCAGCGGCGCGCTGAATCGTGAGAAAAGGCGCCTCCTCGGTGCCCGCATTGTCATCGGCTGCCCCCGGGTGACGCTGATCCACGTAGTAGACCTGTCCGTAGACGGTCTCATCCCGCCAGAGCTGGAACGCGGTCCCGTCCGGGAGGGTGATCGGTGGACCTTGACCGTTCGATGGTGCCGTCATCTTTCCACGCTATTTCTGGCTGTAGAAATCGATCTGCTGCTGCGCGATCGAGCCCTGTTGCGTCAGGGCGAATACCACCAGGTTCAACCCCATCTTCAACTGCGGTTCATTCGAAAACTCTCTCTCCCAGATGGCCCCGTACGCCTTGTCCGAATAGACCGCCACCAGGCGTCCTTCCAGGAAGATCCCCTCCAGATGCGGCGACGGAACCTTACTGCCTCCTGTTGCGCTCAAGATCTCTCCACCGGGTGGCGGTCCATCGTTGAAGTCAAAAAAGCTGTGATGGATGGGGTGGTCGTACGAGAGCATTATGAACCGCGCATCCTTCTTGAGCACATCCTTGAACATCTTCCGCAACGAGGCTTCAGCCGGTCCGTATTCCAGGGACGGGACCCCGTTCTCCGCGAACACGAACCCACCCATCCGCAGGTATTCCCGCACGTTGCGGACCTCCTGGGCGGTGAGATTGAATGCCTTGTTCGCGGTGATATACACGAAGGGCGCCTTGAACAGATCCCGCGAATCCAGCTTCAGACGATCCTCTACTTTGGCGTTGATCATGGTATACTTGTTGACCGCCCTCGCCAGTTGCGGAATCGCCCGGGGCGTTGGCGGATCGAGCTCTTCTCCAACCGCCAGTGCCAGGTACACGAACCCCTGGATGTCCTGCTTGTTGGTCGGATCCTGGATCACGAGCCCTTTGTACTTCCCTGTGTCCAACGCGTCCAGATCGAGAAACTCCTCCTGCATGCTCAGCCGCTTTTCGGGCTCCTTGGTGCTGGCCAGTCGCGCGAAAGCCGCGATCTCCGGCACGACGGCCTGCCCGCCCACGGTCGCCCCGCTCTCGATCGCATAATTGAAGGTGGCCACGGTTCCGAATACGTCCGGACGGTTTATGCGCTCGCTGATGGCGACCTCGGGAACGATCTCTGCCTGGACTTGCCTGCGCGTCATCTTTCGCTGCACCCGCTTCTTCTTCAACTCGAAGGGTTTGGTAAGCCTGGGCGTCCGCATCACGAACTCGAGCGTGGGCGGTTGAGCTTCCCGGATCTCCGACCTGGTGATCACCAGGTAGGAGAACAGAGCCGCGTGTGCCAACAGGGCGATGACGAGGCCGGCGACAGCAAGCCGGCGGGTGTCGGCGAGCAGCCTGCCCAACTTCAGGGCATCGGCAGGTGTTTCGAATCGTCCGTGCTGGGCCATCGCTCTTTCCCCGGGTGCTCCTGCTAGAACACAAACACCGTATCGAGGCGGGAAGGGGCCCCCCGGAACAGGGAGTCGTCCACCGCGCTGACCAGGAAGAAAAACCAGGTCGAATCGGCAAACCCTTCATCGGTCAAACTGGACTCTTCGATGCCGTAGGCCGTCTCCGTCACGAGGGCCTCCCTCCGAAGTCCCAGGGTATCGGACAACGAGACGACAAACCCCGCCACGTTCGTGTCGTCCGCCATCCTCCACGTCAGGACGACCCGATTCCCCTCTTCGACCAGCGCCCGCAGGTCGCTGGGCGAACCCAGCAGCGTTTCGTGGAAGGCAACCGGGGCTTTGTGCTGTTTGCTGCAGAAGGCCAGACCTGCCGACAGCATACCGAACAAAAGGAGGTGCCATACGTTCAAGTGACCGATCCTTCGAGGCGAAGAACCCGCCGTCGCCATCTCTTTATTCCGTAACACGATCCTCCTCCATCCTCCGCTGGTCAGAACCTCTTCGATATCACGATTCCCGTGGCCCCGCCTACGGGACCCAACGACACCCGCGGCCGGCGGTCGACTTCTTGCGCAGCCGTCGCATCTCCCGATTGCAAGAACAGGATATCCACCAGGTTCAAGGCGTAGATCCCGGCCGCCGCATACCCGAAGATCTGCCGGCGGCCGTGCAGGTTGTCCAGGTCATCGTTCAGATCCACCAGACGCCGCCACTTGGCCTCCGCCTCCTCGTGGCTCCCCCCCACACGCAGGGCTTCGTACTCGCTCCGGGAGGTCTCGTATACACCCCGGCGTGTGTTGTAGGACTCGTGCCCGTCCACCGCCACGATCAACGAGACCAGCTCGCCGAGAAAGAGCGCCCCGCCCTTCCGCTTCTGCCCCGAGGCCATCTGTCCCAGACCGGGAAAGAGCACGGACAGAATCACCGCCGTATTCCGCGACACGCGGATCTCTTCGGCAAACATCTCTTCCTCGCCTCCGGACTCCCGCGCCGACCCACAGACAAACCCCACACACAACAGAACGCAGATCAGGTGTTTCACGAGCTCTCCTTTCTACAGCCGGTTGGCGACGATCCAATCCCTGTGCTGCCTGGCGAACTGATAGGCATCGGGAGTGCCTGTCCCCTCTTCGTGGCGGGCTATCACGCGGTCATACACACCTACGGCCTCCTTCCACTCATTGAGGGACTCGTAGGTAATGCCCATGTTGTTCAGAACGCCGAGCTCAGTTTCCGTACCTGGATACTCCTCGACGAGTTCCCCCATGTGGGAGAGGATGCGCCGGAGCGACTCCTCGTCCTCGTTGGCCATGGCCTGGCGGAAGTCCACGGCGATCTTCTGAAACCTAGTGAAAGCCACCGCCTCCCTCAGGTCGGCGATCAACTTCGGCACCTCGGCCGCGAGTTCATCGTCGGGATGATCGTTTACGAGCCCGACGTAGGCCTCCAGAGCCTCCTCGTAGCGCCCTTCGTTGTAGTGGTAATCACCGATGGTGAACTTGGCGCTGGCAGCCAGCTCGCTGCCGGGAAACTCCGCGACCAGCCGGCCCAGACTCGCCGTCGCTTCTTCTCCGCGCCCCAGTTCCATATAGACCCACGCGCTGCTGTACAGGGCGTCGTCCTGTTCCGCTCCGGGCCAGTCGTCGGCGACCGTCCTGTACGCCCTCAGCGCCTCCTCGTACTTACCCAGGTTGAAGTAGCTCTCCCCTATCCTGAACCAGGCATCGCCGGCCGCCTCGTGTCCGGGGAACTCCGCGACCAGCCGCTCGAACGCAACTATGGCGGGCGCGAACTCCCTCCGGCCGGACCGGATGTGCCCCAGGTAGTAAAGCGCATGCGAGGTGTTCGCATCTCCCGCATGGCGCTCCAGGAATCGATCGAACTCGGTCGCCGCCTCTTCCGGCCGCCCCGTTTGCATGTAACCCAGCCCCAACGCGAAGGTCATATCCGGTGCGTATATGGAGCCCGGATAGCGCCGCAGGGCTTCCTTGTAGGTTTCTATGAGCGCGGCGTAATCCTCCAGGCGGTTGCAGGCGTCCCCCAGGAGGAAGAGAGCCTTCTCTTCGATCGCATCGCCTCCCTCCGGTTTCCCGCCCGAAACCTCAACGATTTCGCGAGAGATGCGCACGACCTGCTCCCAGGCTTTCAGCCCGTGATACAGCTCCGCCAGAAGCAGCAGGTATTCGGCCTTCTCCTGCGGATCGGTGGCCTGCGCAGCCAGGGCCTCGTAGTTCCTGCTGGCCTCCAGTTCCCGGCCCTGCTGGATCAGGGACAGACCCAGCATGCGGCGGCCAGCCCGCTGAAGCACCGGATCATCCGCCTCTTCCACCACGCGCTCGAAGTCCCGGTCGGCTTCCCCATGCCGCCCCAGGCTCAACAGGGCGGTTCCCCTGGCATAGAGTGAACTCACCAGCATCCGGGGCTGATCCCGGGCGCCGTCGATAACCCCGGAAAAATCCTCCGCAGCCCGCTCGTACGCCTTTTCACCGGTGTGGGCCTTGGCCTTGATGTACAGATAGCGTGTCCGCACCTCGGAGGTCGCCGCAGAGGCCAGCGCTTCATCCATGATATCCAGCGTCCGGGAATAGGCCTGCCTGCGGATCAGAATCTCCCCCGCGGCCACCCGCGCATCGGCGAACAGGGGCGACCCGGCCTGCACCATCAGGAAGGCCTCGACAGCCTCGGCCTCCTGCCCCTGGTCGCGATGGCAGACCCCCCTTTCGAAATGCGCCATCGACGCCTGGGGCGAATCGGGAAAGCGGCGGAGCAGTTCGCCGTAGGTCTTCAGGGCTTCGGCATACGCCTGCTGGTCGTAGAAGATGCGGGCGACCTGAAACAGCGAGCTTTCGACGAGCGGGTGGTCGGGGAAATCCGAGATGATTCCCCGGAACCCCTCCAGGGCCCGGGCGGTCGAGGATTCATCCCCCATGAACTGCCGGCAGAGCGCGATATTGAACTGCAAGTCGACCTGCAGCCGCGTGCCGGGCCAGGCATTCAGCGTACTCTCGTACCGGGAAACGGCCTCACGGAAAAGCGCTGCGGCGGCGGGCCGCCGACTCGCGGCCAGCGCCTGCTGTCCCTTGTCGTAGTGCGCCCGGCCGATGTTGTATTCCGCCTCGTCCACGGGAAAGCCGGCGCGAACCGCCACATCGTCGTATCCCTTGATGTAGACTTCGTACTCGTCGATGGCTTCGTCGAAACGCCCGCTTTCCGAATAGCGGCGGGCGATCTGGGCCTGCATGCGCGCCTGAAAGAACCTGTCGCGCACCCGGTCGATGGCATCCTTGTAGGTCTGGATGGACTGCTCGAGATTCCCCTTTTCATAGTACATGTCCGCCAGACGGCGATACCCCTCTTCGACAAAGCCCCTTTCCGCCGAGAACAGGGTAATCACCCGCTCGAACGCCTCGGTCGCCTTGTCGAGCTGCCCCAGCCTCGAAAACCCGTCCCCGATCTTCAGCTGGGCCTTGGCGGCCAGCTCCAGCGCCGTCTCGTCCACCAGCCCGGCCAGCTTTTCCCGCCGCATCTTCATCAGGTCCCGCTCTGTCAGGCCATACACATTTGCCCTGGCGACGAGCTGATCGTAGTAGCCTATCGCCTTCTCATAGCCGCTCTGGAGATAGTAGCATTCGGCGATCTGGAACAGCGCCCGGTCCGCCCGGAAGCCCGTAGGGGAATGCCGGATCAGCGCTTCGAACGCCCGGATGCTGGACTCGTAGTCATCCTGCTCGAAGTGCGACCAGGCGATGTCGTACATCGCGTTTTCAACGAACTTGCTGTCCGGGTACTTCGATATCAGCGTTTGCGCTTCAACTATGGTCTGTTCGTAATCCTTCGCTTCGTACCACGTCGTAACCAGACGACTCTGCGCCAGCACTCCCAATCCTTGAGCCGTGGCCTCGGATTCGACTCGCTCGAAGAATTCCACCGCCCGCTCCAGGAACGTCTGTGCCTCGCGTTCGGCTTTTTCCCGGTCCGCTGCGCTCTCCCCCCGCCCCACTTTTCGCAGCGCCTCCTGAGCCATCTTGAAGTAGGCGTTGCCCGACTGGTAGAGCGCCGCTTCGGTGACCGGTGCGGTGATTTCCCCTACAGTCACGGTGACCTCTTCGACGTGGAGCAGGGCACTGTGCACCTGGCCGACCTTCTCGTACTGTTCGACCGCCTGGTCGTATGCTTCGGCCCCGTAGAAGCGCTGCCCCTCTTGAAAAGAGGCCAGCAGGTCCTCCGCGGTGGGCACATACCGGGTCCAGGCTGTAACCCCCAGCCCCAACGCCACCATGATCCACGCAAGAGACATCACAGACTCCTGTCCATTGCAGGCCGCATGGGCCCGCGCCCCGTCACCGGCTGCGGATCCCGAACATGAACGAGCGGGCCCCTCACGCAAGCCATCTCGGCCAGACCGCCTCTGCCAGGAAGAGCTGGGACCGCCCCTTTTCCCCGGCGCAATACGCAATCCACCTGTCGTCCGGCGAAAATACGGGGTGCGGATGCGCCCCCCCCGCCCATGTGGTGTTGTGCCGGACCAACGGACGCACCTCGAGATATGGGCCGCGCTTGCGAAACACTCCTATCCACTCGTGAGCGGGAAAGTCCGGCTCGCTGGCCTCGGGCCAGTAGTGCAGCCAGTAATCGAAATCCGGCGAGTCTTCCCGGCGGAAGGCGCTGCCGTTCACACCGCGGCCTTCGAGCCACAGGAAACCGGGATCGGCCCGGTCTCCGGCCCACATGTCACCGGCGTTGTTGCACTTGAAGTGGGTGGGCGCCAGTCCCGGGAACACCCACCGGCTGGTCGTGCGCCGGGCGAGGTCTACGTCGAGCAGCATCGGCAGCTTCTGCTGAGGAACGACCGGAATTCCGTCCCGGTCGCAGGCCGTCTGCTGGTAGTGGAACGACTCGACGTGGGCATCCGGCGCCGGGTAGTAGTGGTTGATGTAGTCGAAGGGCTGCTGGTCGAACAGCGGCATCGGGTCGTGCACCGGCCTGAGGCGCTCGAGATCGACCTTCATGAACCAGGCGGTCTTGACGCCCGTGGGCTGCAACCTCGAGTAGCTGCCGAACCACACCCAGGACGGGTCGCCGCGGCTGATGAAGAGGTGGCTGTCGGGGGCTGCCCGGTTGTCGGCGCTCGGCCCGTGGTAGACCACTTCCTGCCGCTTGTCCTGTACGTCGACCAGGAGCACCATCGCTTCCCTGCCGTACCGGTAGGCGAAGCTCGGGCGTCTGGACTCCGGTCCGCAGCCAAGGACGAGGTAGCGCCCGCACGACGACAGATCCGGACCGTGCAGGGGTCCGCAGCCCTCGGGCGATTCGGCGACCGCCTCCTCGCGCAGCGTCTCCACATCCAGGGCGAAGAACTGCCGTTCGCGGCCGAAGTAGACGATGCCGCGCCCGGAGTCGACGGTGAAGCCGCCGGACGGCTCTTCGTCCGTCAGTTGCACGATCCTGCCGGACTCGATATCCACCGAGTAGAGCTGTTGCAGGCCACTGCGGTTCGACGAAAAAACGAACTTCTCCGACCCGCCGATGAACTGCTCCTGATTGTAGTAGGCATTCGTGTTGGCACACGGCTGGTCCGTGAGCTGGACGACGCGTACGTCCGTCGCCGGGTCCGGGAACTCCCGCTTTTCAGAAGAAATCAGATCGCCTTTTGCCACGCCTGCGCGCTCCCCGCCGTCGTCATGAATGCTCGCAACCATTTCCCTCGGTTAATAGAGGACGTTCTGCCCATACCCCATGAACAGGCGCACGAAGATTTCCGTCGTGTCGAAGCTCTCGAGAAAACGAAATTCGTCCGCGTACTCCAGCCTGTCCTGCTTGAACCCCAGATTGGTGGAAATCCTGTACCCCGAGTAATCGGAGATGTTGGAGAGGAAGACCATCGTCGTCCGCCGTTTGAAGCTGTTGCGCGGATCGGCCAGGTGGGTTTCCTCGAACCACCAGCCCGGGAACCCCTGGAGACCCGCCTTCACCTCGGTCGCCGGAGACAGTTCATAGCGAGCCTTGAACAGGGGGACGACCGTGTGGGTGTGGTCCAACGGCCGCTTTCCCTGCTGCCGGGTCCGCTTCAGCCAGAGTCCTTTCAGGGCCGGCTGCAGCGTCAATTTTCCCCAGCGCCACGTGTAGTCGGCCTGCTGCACCCACGCCAGGGAACGGATCCGGTCCCTGGCCTGCTCCGAACCGTCCCCGAGCCGACCCCCATACTGCCGGTTGTGTTCCAGTTTCATCCGGGTGAGGATCCGCCAGCCCGGAAGCCACCTCAGGGTGCCCGATACGTACAACCGGTTCGCCAGGCTGTTGCGGTAGTGCAGCGGATCGAAGGTGAACGTCGGGAAGTACGCGAACCGCCCCTCATCGTTCCTGAGGAATCTCTGGTCTACGTTCGCGGCCGCCGCGGTCCAGCTGAACACGTCATCCGGCACATCGTCCCACACCCGCTTCAGCTCGTTCTCGATCAGCCATTCCCCCACCCCGGGACGCTCGCCGCTGTAGTGCAGCCGGAGGTAGCGCTGGTCGTTGCGGCCTCCGCCGGCAATCTGACGCGATTGCAGCCAGCCCCCCGTGGCCTCTGCGCCTGTCCATGGCTTCCAGCGGACATAAGCATGCCCCCCCCGCAGATCCCGGTCATACGGAAAATCTTCCTTGCGGTCGTCCTCGCGCTCGTCCACGACATCGTTGTTGTTGAAATCCAGACCGTACACGTATTCATCCGGATCCACCTGATAAAGCAGGAAGGGCTCCAGATAATCCGGCAGCCCGTTCAGGTTGCGGTTGGTATCCGGGATACCGTCGTTGTCCGCATCCTGTCCGGGGAACACGGCCAGATCACGGGGGGCGGCGCCGCGGACCTTGAGCTCCGGGTTGGCGTCCCCATCGTCATTGTCCTCGACAAGAGAGAAGAAGGTCGTCCTGTTCCTCACGTAGGGCTGGCCTCCCCCAAGCCCCCCGACATCGCCGGGCCGCTTCGTCAATCGCTCGTTGAACCTGGGCCCGATGGAAAACAGCTCTGCCCCGAAACCGTAGCCCGCCGTCTCCCGCTCGAGTTGAACGTACGCGGCCCGGTCCTCTTCGTCGTGACGTTCGCCGTTGCCCTCGTAGAGGGGAGGGTCCGGGTCGGTGCTCCCCGGGATGGAAGGCAGCTCCTGCCCGGGCACTCCGTCCCGGTAGCGGCTGTACCTGATGCTCTCGGCAAACTCCCCGCGCACCCGCAGACCTGGGAGGTCCAGGGCCATGTTCGTACCCCACACCGATTGCCCGGTCTCATTGCCGATCGGTATCCGGATCCGCTCGATATTCGACAGATCCTGCACGTTCCCTTCCGCACGACGCACCGTCTTGTAGAACGGCGCTTCGTAGCGCTCGTCATGGGGGGTGCCTTCCCTCGCATTCACCACGCCGATGTCGGCGACCTCGATCCGGTAGTCATTACCCAGCGACGCCTCCACCTCCACCGAGCGCACGTGGGTCAACCCCTCCAGATTGAAGTAGTACACCAGGGCCTCGGTCCCATCCGCGCGCTGAACCTGCCTCGGGTCTTCCAGGCTGATGTACCTCACCAGCCGATCCACGTCGGCGGATTCGGCCACCTCCTCATCATTGTCCGGGTCGTCGTCGGCGAGATTCTGCGCGTGATCCTTCCGAAACAGGTAGTCGGCATACAGCGGTTTTTCCATCTCGAAGTAGGGGTTGTTCGGGTTGCTCCCTGCGGTGGGATCGTAGTAGAAGCTGGGCCGGAAAGTCCCCTGAAGCGTCGTCGTTCCCACCACCGTGAACCTGTTGTCCAGATCCCGGCGTATCACGTCCGGAGCTATATCCGGGCGCGGTTCACCGTTGACCACCAGCTGCACCCCGTACACGACGGGACCGCCCCGTCCATCGCTCGGCGAATCGTCCGAGATCCGCACGGCAATGAGGGACGGGATCGGCTGAGTGGCGTGCAGATCCCCCTTCAAGTCGGTCATCGGAGTGCGTACATCGAAGAAGTGCAGGTTGGCAAAGGTGGCGCCCAACCGCAACGGCCCCGTCTCGCGCTCATAGTGTCCGGCCAGGATGATCGCCGAATCGTCGCCACCTCCGTGCAGTCCTCTTCCGCCCGCATAGCCCAGGTACTGGTAGGAGGCTATCAGGCTCAGGGCATCGCCGAAGGGGGTCAGAATGTCCCCCCGAGCGCCCTGCAGCGACACTCGATTCAGCGTCAGCGGTGTGAACCGCGTGATGATCCCATGGGTCCAGAAACCTCTGGTGCCAGCCTGGGAAAAGATCAGATTGCTCGCCCATCCCGAGTAGCTCTGCCCGCCCATGGACAAGACCCCGTGAAAGTTGGCGAGATTGGATTGGATACGACTGTTTCCACCGCGGATGTCACCCGTCCGGGATTGTTCGGCGTACCAGGTGGCCACTTGCCGGCCGCTGATCAGAAAGTTGCCGAGCGGATCGTAGATGTTTGACCACGGCGGCACACCCGACAGCGATTCGTAGTTGCGATACCCGGTGAAGGCGTAGTTCCGGTACACCTCCCCCGGGTCGCCCAGGAACATCCGATCAGTCACGACCAGGGGCACCGCCGGCGTCTCCTTCCACCGACGCTCCGCCGTCCACACCTCCTCCTCCTGCGCCTCAACGGATCCGGCCTCCCCCCCTACCGCGACCGTCATCGCCAGCAGATGGAGGGCGAGAGCCCCACACCCCCCTCGACGGACGCGCTGGCTCCCTGCCTCTTCCGATCCTGGGTCTTTACGCACGATACAGCGCATCCTGAACCGTCATCACCAGGATCACGTCCCTGCGTTCCGGGCAACCGCGGGCTTCCGTCCCTCCGAGGCCCTCAGCCCGACAACCATGCGGACGAAGAAAAGTGAGTAGTCTATGTCCTCGATCGCGCGGCTGCGATCGTCCAACCGGCGGCGCTTGAGCTGATAGCCGGCGTTGAAGCTCATTTCGTAGCCGCTGTACGAGGAGGTGTTGGTCACCATCGCCAGGTAGTCTTGCGATCCGTAGTCAGCCGAATCGTTCAAAATGTCCCGATAGCGACCCGGCGCCTGCACACCGAGCTTCACCACCGTATTCGGACTCAGCCGGTAGTCGAGCCGCAGAATGGGATAGTAGTGCAGCTCGTGAGCCGGCAGCACCACCGCTTCCCGGTCCGTCGTCCTCCGGGCCATGTACTTCAGCTGGGGCCTGACCGTCCAGTTCCCACGCTCCCACACGTAATCCGCGGCGATCACCGAAGACCAGTCCTTAATCCGGTTGGCCCCGTGAAACGCCGTCCGCCGCTGGAAATTCAGATTCAGCTTCGCGTTCGCGCGCACGCTGAATCCCGGAAACCACCTCAAGCGGCCCTCCACGAACGTCGTATTCACCACGCTGTTGCGCATGCGCAGGGGCCGGTCCAGGTACCTCGTGATACCGATGCCGATCAGATCGGCGGGATTCACCCCGCGGGTACCCACCGGGGTGATCGGTCCCAACGGCCCGAAAGTGTCGTCATGGGAAAAGCGATTCAGCTCGTCGGGGATGGTGTCCTTGACCCTCTTCAGAAAGTTGACCGCCTGGATCCTGCCCAAAGACGGCTCGTCCCTGGTGTACTCCGCCTTGGCATACCTCATCCAGTTGCGCCCCCCACCCAGGACCTGGCGCAAGTCGAGCATCCCCAGCCTCAGCTGCAGCCCGTTGTCCCAACGACCCCCGGTAAACAGGTGAAACCCTTGTGAATCCCTGTCGTAGGGGTAATCGGGCTTGTCGTCGTCCTCGCGGTGGTCGATCACCCCGTTGTTGTTCATGTCGTCCCCGTAGACGAAATCGTCCGGATCGACATAGTAGAGCAGGAAGGGCTCGAGGTAGTCCGGCAGACTGTTGTTGTTCTGATTGATGTCCGGACGGCCGTCCAGATCTCTGTCCAGCCCGGGAAACACGCCGTCGCGGTCGGTAAATGCCGGCAGGAAGTGATTCTCCGGGAAGACGTCGCGATCGTCGTTGTCATCCACCAGATCCAACTCCATGGTGTTGTTGCGCGTCTCGTCGACCGTCCCGCCCAGTTCGGTGAAAAAGGGCACGGCGCCATACAGCGCCAAACTCCCATCCTGAATGGAGAGCGTCGTCGTGTAGTGCGGGGATATATTGAACAGCTCTCCTCCCAGAAATCCGTTACCCCCCACGTCCTTTTTCACGTTGACGTAGTACGCATCCGATCGGCGCTGGTGGTAGCGACCCCCCAGGTCGGAATACTGCCTGAAGTCCCAGCTCAGGTCGTACTCGGCGCTCAACTGGAAACCCAACACCGCCGTCGAAAGGTTTATCCCGCCGACGGTGACCCCCGTCTGCCGCCCGTAGTCGAACCCCACCCACCCCAGATTGCTCATGTCCGTAACGCGCCCTTCCGATCCGGCAACCCGGTAGAAATACGTCGCCCGGTTTCGATCCTGAGGCCGGTTCGCCTCCTTGCTCACGAGGCCGGCCACATACACCTCCGACACGCTGATCTCGTAGTCGTTGGCCACCAGCGCCTCGAAGTGCACCTCCCGCGCCCCCGCCTCGGGCATGGCGAACCAATACAACAGATACTCCGTGCCGCTGGCCTCCAGCCCATCCGCCCCCGCCGTCTCCGTCGGCAGAAAAGGCTCCGGCGCGGTCTCACTCTTGATGAACTCCACATACGGAGGGATCGTGCGGCCGCGGGGAAAAAGCCGGTCATTGTTGGCGTTGGCCCCCAGGTTGCTCTGCTCGAGCACCTCCGTATCGTGGCGGGTGATCACAGGACGAATGTCGTCCCTGGCTACCCCGTTGATGAACATGCGCACATCGAACACCCGCGCCCCCTGCCCATCCCGCTCCGTCTCATCCGCTATCTTGACCACCAGGTATTCGATGAACGACGGACGCCGCGCCACCCCGATCCCTCCCGGATCGTGAACCGGAAGCGTGCCCTTCAAGCTGTTCTGTGCCAGCCCAACCTGGGTGTCCACCCGGAACTGATTCAGATACGAAACCCCCACATCGAACATCCCTATACGCGTCTGGCCGTGGCCGCCCAGCAGAAACGCCGCCAACAAGCTCCGCGACAGACCCCGAACCTCCTCTACCCTCGAATCGTAATGGACGTTGTCTTCGTACGAAAAGATGGCCTCCAGCTCGTAGATGGGCCTGTCCAGCCGCGAGGTCACCAGGGACAAGCCGTGCCGACCGAAATCCCAATCCCAGCGGATCCCGTTCAACGCCGCCATGTCCATCGTCAACGATGAAAAACGCGTGCGAATCCGATCCCCTATGATGAGCCGCTGGTTGGCGCCGACGTAGGTGTCCTTGGCCAGCACCAGCCGGGCGAGAAATTCGTGGTAGAGCAGACTCTTTCTAAGCAGGCTGCCCGGATCGCGGGCTTCCGTCGTCGGATCGTCGAACACCGGGTGCGACTGGGACAGCCGGTAGAGCTCCACCCCGTCCATCAGCAGGTTGCCGAAGTCGTCGAAAACCAGCGTCGTCGTGCGTTCGAACTCCTGGCGCCCCGTCCTCCGATAGCCCTGCAGCGCGTAGTTCTCATACTCCGGCACCTGCCGGGACAGAAGGGATCGGCGCGATACCAGCTGAGCCTCACTCTCACTGGGCCAGAGGAGGACCACGCTCAGCAACCACACACTGAACAGGAAGCCCCTGCGGATAGACGACTTCTTGAGCGTCACTGCCCACAAACTCCTATGGCGCCGCCTGCGGCGGGCATCCACGGCGCATACCCACTATTCGAAGTACAGCTGCAGGAACACTTCCTTCGAGGACGCGGACCTGCGACTGAGAGCGCTCCGGGTATCTACGCTCTGGCGGCGGAACCCGAGGTTGAGCCGCACGTCGTATCCGGAGTAATTCCCGCGATTCTGAAACAGAAACACCTGACTCGTCGCATCATACGCGACAAATGGCCAGGCGACATTCCGGTATCGTTCCTTCAGCATCCCAAAGCCCTGGATCCCCGCTCGCAATACATTGCCCGAGGTCACTGCGTAATCCATCCGGAAGATGGGAATCACATGGCGGGTGTGCAGGAGTGGGTGCCGTCCCGAAGACGGTACCTCTCTGTGCTCGGTCAGGAACTTGAACATCGGCATGACCGTCAGCTGCCCGAGCTTCCACTTGTAGTCAGCCCGCGCTACCAGCGCTCGCCAACGATCCCGGCTCTTCTCCTGAACCGAGCCGTCGTCGAACTCCGTGCGCCGACGGTCATTGACTTCATAGCGCAGCTTGGACGACACATTCAGATGCGGGATACCCGTAAACCTCGTCTCCACGAACAACAGGTTGACCAGGCTGTTGCGCATGGGCAGCGTATCCGGCTGGATCGCGCCCACCGCGTCGAATCCCGCAAACTGAAGGTACCCGCCCCGGATGTCCGCCGGTATGTCGTCGTTCACCCGTTTGATCCTGTAATACACATCGATCCTGCCCACCCCCCCGCGTCCGACCCCATAGTGCAGCTTCGAGTACAGCGCCTTGTTGCGCCCCCCGCCGGTGACGCTCCTGAGGCGGTACCAGCCGACCGTATTCTTCAGTGTGGGAGTCAGGTCGAGCCGGGCGAACAGATGCCGTCCGCGCCGATCCAGATCGTACGGGTAGTCGGGGCGGTTGTCGTCCTGCCGGACATCCACTGTCCCGTTGTTGTCGAAGTCGTCGCCGTACGTGTATCCATCCGGATCCACATAGTACATCAGGAACGGCTCCTGGTAGTCCGGCACCTGGTTGTCGTTGACGTTGGTATCGATAATCCCGTCGCCATCCTCGTCCAGCCCGGGGAAAATCCCGTCCCCGTCGCGCGGATCCGGGCTGTTCGGCCATTCGTCATCGTCGGGCCATTCATCCCGGTCATCGTTGTCCTCGACCAGATGGTAGAGCTTCGCGACCGCGTTGGGCGATCCCGGATCCACAGCCTCCAACGAGGTCCTGTAGGTCGAAGGAAGATCGAACAGTTCAGCACCTGCATGGACCCGTGAGAAACGGCGTGATGCGTTGACGAAGTAGGCTCGCGTGCTCTGCTTGTGCCACGCCCCGGAGATGCCGGGATAGGTATAATACCCGAGGTTGTTGACGATCTCCCCACGAATCTTTGCGCCGAGAATATCGAGTTCAGCGTCTGTCCCATACGTCGCGAGGCCCGTGGGGAACCCGTAATCGAAGGATACCCAGCCCAGATTGGAACGGTCGCGCACGTTGCCCGCCGCACGCCGGACATTGTGCCAGTCCGCCCAGTACCCCACGCGCGTAGCCACATCGATCGAGTAGTCGTTTGCAACCAGAGCCCGGAACTGGACCGATCGCGCCTTCGGGGGTATCCGGTATTTGAACAGTATTACATCGGTGCCGCTGGTCTCCAGGGGCTGTCCCTCGATCAGCGCGACAGGATGTGGAGGAGGGCCGTGGCGTGGATTCTTCGTCCTGTCGTCGGCCCCCCTCTGTCTCAGAATCGCTTCAAGACGCGAAAGAGGACCTATGTCAGTGTTGTGGCTGAGCGCTTCAGACAGCCATGGCCCGTCGGCACGCACGTAGGACAGTACTTGAGTCCGAAGCGGCAATTTTTCTATGACGAGGGGACTCGCCTTGGTATAGGTATGGATTTGCGGTATCAACACCACCTCGGGTTGGAGGTTCGCGCGCACCCCGTCGATGTACACCTCCAACGCGTGGACTTGTGCGCCAGACCCATCCTCCGGACTGTCGTCACTGAAGATCACATAGAGATCCTCTACCGGACCTCCCCCACCCAGATCAACGGGAACCACCCCGCGCTGAATACGCCCTCCCTTGCGCCGGGTAGCATCGCTGCGGAAGGTGGTCACGTAAGAAAGCCCCATCGTCAGGAGATCTCCGACGGTGTTTTCCCACCGACCCCCGAACAGATAGGCCGAATGCCGATCCGCACCCGTTTCCTCGGACCGCGGGGTGGGGTTGGAGATCCTGGACCCGAGAACGGTGAAGCGGTTGCGCCGGGTGGCCCCGTCCCACCGAATCCCGCTGAACCGCGCCCGGCTGAACGTCAGCGAGGTGAACTTCGTGCGTATCGCATGCCCGATGAGAACGCGGTTGGACCAGCCGCGAAAGTCATCGCTGGCGATCATCAGGTTCTGGAAAATGCTGTTGGACAGGTCGCTCTCGAACAGAAGACTCCCCCGGCTCGGCGCGATGCCGCGGAACTCCTGCAGGCGAAACACGTCAAGGCCATCGGCCAGGTAATTGCCGAACGGATCGTACTGTCGACGCTCCAACTCCAGCGTAAAGCCATCGACTGGAGCGGTGTCCCTGGTCCCGCCGCCTCCCGTTCCCAGGATCGGCTGCAGCGCATCCCGATACCCGATCGATCCGTAGTTCTCGTACGCCTCTCCCCACAGGGGGTAGTAGTCCCTGGAGATGAACTGCCCCGAAGCCCCGGAGGCGAGGACGAAGACGACCCATGGCACGGTGATCGAGAGCCTTGGAAGATGCACGGCTGCTCCCCTGGTCAGAGGTCGACGGGAATTGTTCGAGGAGGGAAGAGCCACACCGCCCTCGAGGAATTCGCGGTCCCTGCTGCCTCCCTGGTGAAAGGCCGCGACCGAGCCGGGTTGGGGCACCCGGGGAGGGAGCGGACGTGGCGAGCGGGATGGATCGGCGCTCGTGCGGAACGGGAATTAAGCCAGGCTGGCACTTGATCCATCCCTCGAGATTACGTGCAAAGCGCGGCCGGCCCCCACGGCCGGAAGAGGCTCAGTACACGAGGCCTACGGTGCCGACGCGTCGCTCATCCCCTTCATCCGCTTCCACCAGCAACTCATACAGATAAATCCCCGGAGGCACGACATTTCCGCTGGCATCTGTTCCATCCCAGCGCCCCGGAGGAGACTGCGAACTGCCGTCATACCGCCGCGCCGACAGTGACCCCGCGTGCAGCTCCCGAACGAGCGATCCACCCAGAGAGAAAACCCGAATCGATACCGGCGCCTCCTCCGCCTTGGCCAGCGTGAAAACGATGGTAGCGTGGTCGTTCCTGCCATCCCCGTTCGGCGTGAAAACGGCGGGCTGTGCCCGCGCCTCTACCAGCACTTGACCCAGCACTTGAGGGGCGGAAACCGACCATCCTCCTCCCTGTGTATCTTCGACCACGTTCTGCGGATTCCCCGAATCCAGCGCGAGCAGCTGCGCGCTCCAGGAGTGAGCTATCGTGTATATCGCGCCTCTCATGGGGATCGACAACTGCACATCCTCGTCCAGAGGAGGATCGAAAGGAATCTCCAACCCCCTGTCGGTCATTCCGGCGCCCACCACCTGACTGCCAGTGCCTTCCAGGCCGTCGACGGGCGCATCCGGGTCGAGGGTCACCGGCCCCGGAACCGCGATGATCAGCCGCTCGACACCGCTGTTCTGCCCTGAGATCTCCAAATCGAGAGCGTATGTAAATGTCGTGTCCCTCCCCATCTCCACGGTCGACGGCGAAACCCGCCCCAAAGCTGATTCTGCGGGTACGTCCTCCGCAGAGGATTCCACCGTGATACTCCGAAACCGGGGCGTGACGACCTCCACCCCCGTCGACAGAAGTACCCGGTACTGGAACTGGCTCGCGGGCTCGGGCGACTCGACGAAGGTATTGCTGTCCTCGTACGCGTATTCCCTCGTCCACGCACTCCAGGCGCCGTCCACCATCGTCCTGAATTGGAAAGCGACCGACGTGCCGACCGGTACGTCCGCCTCCCAGGTGATCCTGCCGATGTTCTTCCCGCCCTGTTCATCGAGATCGAGGGGCTCGGATTCGAACGTCCCGGCGGCACTGTAGGCCTCACCGTACACCTCGATCTCGGCCACATCCGGGGAACTGACCCCGTCAATCTCGGCGACAACAATCCGTATGTATCGCGCCAGGGCGGGCTCAAAACGAACCGTCGTCTCCTCGTACTCGGTGATCCCGTGCAGCACCGCGACCTCAGACCAGCGGAACTGGTCCTCGCTCACCTGCACCGAATACCCCTTCAGGGAATTGATGAAATAGCTGCCCGACCTGCCCGAAGGCGCCTTGGTGATCACCCGGACCCCGCTCACCCTGCGGACCTCCCGCAGGTCCATGCTCACATGCTTGTTCAGGGCATTCGCACCGGGCGTCCACGAACTGGTCAGCACCCCGTCGTTGGCTTCCAGGACGCTGGAGGGCTGCCCCAGGGCCAGATTCCGGCCTTCTATCGAGCTCAGCGCAATCCCCCCTTCCGAGGTCCCGATGTCCACGTCTCCGGGATATCCCGCCACAGACACGACCGATAGATTCGTACGCCCCGCTATCCGGGTCAGATCCAGGGTGCCGGACTGAACCAGCGGGGCCTTGCTCCAGTCCACCTCCGCCAGGTCCGGATCCTCGCTGGACCATCGCCATGCACCCTCCCGCTCCTCCCGATTCCCCACCTTCGTTCCGGTGCGCTGCGCACCGGTCTCCAGCTCCACCAGCAGTCCGCTCCCGTTCCCCATCCCCTCACTGGTCACCCGCACCAGGATTTCATTGGTGCCCCGGTCGACCGATACCTCGTAAGTCTCCATCGTCGTCCAGTCGTCACCGAACCCGATACTCGTACCATTCAGCCACAGCTCGTACCCATCCACCGCGGTGAGCCGAATCTCCCCATCCCCCGCTGCATCGGCTTCGAACTCGCTGTAGTACCACGTCGTACTGTTCCAGGAGGCCTGCCGGCATATCCCCGAACCGCACTCCATCTCCGACGCGACAGGCGCCGGTAAGGTGAGCAGGAAAACCGACAGACTCAGGCTCCTGAGCTGTTCGTGGCTGCGCTTCATCATTCGGACCGCCTCGAAATCACGCAAGAAAAATCACCTTAGAAAACAAGAGGTGGAGGAAGGACATTGCCCTCCTCCACCTCGGTTACACGATCGGCGACCTCTTTACTTGAGCAAGGTCATCTTCTTGGCCTGCTCGTAGTCCCCGACCTTCAGACGGTAGAAATAGATGCCGCCGCCAACGGCCTTTCCGCCGTCGTCGTTCCCGTTCCAACTGGTGCGATAGGACCCCGCCGACAGGAACTGGTTAACCGGCGTGGACACTATCTGGCCCTGGCTGTTGAGTATGGTCAACTTCGCATGGCCGTCGGAGGGAACAGCGAACTCGATCGTCGTCTGCGCGTTGAACGGGTTGGGATACGCATCGCCCAGGTCAAACGCGTCCGGCGTTGCAGCGGAGGTTTCCTCGACCACGGTAACCTCGGTGCCGATCAGAGCCTGCTCGATCCGGAAGGGCCAATGGGCGACCTGATAGCCACCGAACTCGTCGTTCCAACCTTCCTCCTCGCCCACGCCCTTCTCGGCGGTCAGGATATAGAGTCCGTCCCAGTCAGACTGCTCGTGGACCATATTCGTCCCCGTACCGGTCGCCTCGTGATTGCTGAGCGGGATATTGGGGCCCTGGGCGTGGAAAATGCCGGCGCCATCGGGGCCGTAGACCGCTCCATAGGCCGGCTGGCGGGACATGTCTCCCTTCGAGCCCTCAGTCATGAAGACGAACCCCGGGATCTCCCCACCGGAGATCGAGACCGAATGAGACTCACCATCCGTCACAGGCTCGACACCGAGCGCCTGGGCTTCGCCCGCCCAGATGTTGTCGTTGTATCCGTCCCCGGTGTGGTTCTGGTAAATGAGGTCGCCGTCCCAGTCGACTTTGATCGGAACCCATGGGATCGAACTTGGACCCCAACCGCCAGCGGACATGACGAACCCTTCCTCGTCGATCGATATGCAGTTGATCATGCTCGCCGCGAGAGTCGTTTCGGTAACTTCCGGGTCGTGACCGTACTGCTCCCACACCATGTACTCGGAGACGTCGATGATGTCGGTGACTTCGCCTGTGCTGGAATCCAACTGGTAGATACCGGCGGACGGGGGATCGTTGAACCACCCGTTGCCCATGTACAGGAAACCCTCGTGATACTGCAGGGAGAAGAAGAAAGTGCCATCATCGCCCTGGGCGATATTCTCCCCTGTCTGCCAGCTGTTCGGCGGTTCCCCGAAGCCGTCCATGGGCTCGGAGGTCTGCGAATCCCAGTCTATGGTAACGCCGATGACGCCTACGCCGGCATAACCGTACATCCAGTTCCTGGAGAAATCTTCAGGATCGATGGCCACGCCGTGTGCCTGGCCATTCAGGATCTGTATCGGGTTCCCTTCGTCGTTGGTCAAACCGTAATCCGGCAATTCGGTTGTGTATGCGGAGAGGATGTCGAAGGGGTCGTCGGCTTCCAGCCAATTTCCCGGGGGGATCGGATACAGTGTGAAGCCGCCACCCATACCGCCGAGGAGGTGGCTTCTCGGCCCGCCCAGATCGTTGGCGCAACAGCCACCCAAACGGGCGGGGACCATGTACATGTATCCCTGGCCCTGCATGACCTTCACCTCGGAGCTGCGCATCCGGAATCCGTACCCCGTGACGGCAACCCAGTTGGCGTCGGTGATGTTGTCGTAGCCCAGAACATAGAGGGTGTAGGTGCCCGGCTCGACGTCCTCTCCGGCCCAATCGGTGCCATCCCACAGGCAGGTATGCGATCCCACGTCGAACTGGCCGCACTCGACCACTTTCACCATGTTGGGGATTCCCTCTCTGCGAAGCAGCGCGTGGCCGCCATTCCATTCGGGTCTCCCCGGGCCGCCGAAACCACCTGGAGTGGGCTGGTCCTTGGTGTAAATCGCCAGATAGACCGTGGCTTGGGTACCGGACAGAGTAAAGGGAACCTCCGCGTTGCCGCTGAAATCGTATTCCACATCACCCACTTCAATCCCGAGCATCGTCAGATCCTCGCTCCGCACGTACTCGTAGCCGGCGGTCCCCGCGTACGTCAGGGACGCACAAAGGGTGAGGATTGCAACGGACATCAAAGTCAATTTGACTCTCATCTCATGCTCCTTGGTTCGACATGATGAATGGTAATGCCTTCGCCGAGCCGTGAGTCCGGCAAAGTCCGCTTGCTGCTTTCTGACAGTTTACTTAACGGATCTTCTCCTTTCTGCTCCTTTCGGCAGCCTGTCGGTTTAAGTGACATCGCACTCGCCTGATTGCCCTACGACGTACCGGGCACTATCACAAAATCAAAACCTTTGACGGTGACATTCTTCACCCGGGGACTGACCGTCAAGTGATGGTACTGCTCGAACGGATACCACTTCTTGACCCCGGTTTCGAGTACCGAGACCGCCGGCTCCTCCCCAGGAGGCTCAACTCCGATGATCCTCAAAGCCCTGGTCTCGTCGAAAGGGTCCATCTTTTGGAAACCGTAGTTCACGTAAGCGCACAGACTGTCCTTGAGGATCGCGAAAACCTTCACCCCCTTCAGATCGTTCCATTTGATATTCCCGTACGGCTGATTCCCCAGCTGCGGGCGGTAGGCGTCGGGTTCACCGAAGCGCGCGACCAGTTCCTCCACGCTGCTGCCGAGCACGAAGTGGACATCGAGATAGGTCTCACCTTCGGGATTCCTCGCCGCCTTGAGGGCTGCAACCTTTGCACTTTCGTCCTGTGCGTCTTCCCCCCTCTCGGAACAGGAAACGAGTTGAATACCGCAACAACCTAATACGAAAACACCTCGAATCCCAAGCACACCTCGAATCCCAAGCATTTCTGTCCCTGAATACCCCGGGGAATCACGACGTCCCCAGCAGGGCCTCCGCTTTCTTTTCGGTAGCGAGCACGATCTTCTCGATCCCGATCCGCTTCGCCGTTTCCATCAGATCGAGGACAAGCCCGTGCCGGGTTTCCTTGTCGGTGCGAATGATCAGCGTCACCACCCTCACTCCCTCCTTCTCCCGCGCCAACACGCCCTCCACACTTTCCATCGTCACCGGATGGCGGTTCACCTCCATCGCGCCGGCGCGATCGATCGTCGCCACCAGCTTCTTCTCCTCGATCATCGCCGCCTCTTCCGCCTCGGGCAGAAAAACCTTAAGCCTGTACGGCTCCTGGAACACCGTCGTCACCATGAAGAAGATCAGCAGCAGGAATACACAGTCGATCAGCGGAGTCAACTCCATCTCCCCCGACTCGACACCGCCCTCCCGGCGTTCCGGTCCCATGTTCAGGACCCCTGCAACTTGGCGAAGGCGATCCCCTTCACACCCACACCTCTCGCCGCATCCACCACCTCCACCACCCGGGACTGGGCGACATCCCGGTCCCCCTGGATGATCACGTTGTCGTTCCGGTTCTCCACCATCGCCCGCTCTATCCGGACCCGCAGCTGTCCAGGGAGAACTTCCTCACCGCCGATTTCAATGCGGCCGTCCCGTTCGACGATGATGTTGATATCCTTCTTCTCCTGCTGCTCGGTGGCCTGCGACGCCCTGGGCAAATCGACATCGAGTCCCCGTGCATGGATGAAGACGGTGGTAACCATGAAGAAGACCAGCAACAGGAAAACGCAGTCGATCAGGGGGGTCAGATCCACCGTTTCTTCGCTGATGAAGCTCTGTTTTTCCCGGTGACGGGCCATATTTCCTTCGAGATCTCGACGATCTCACCCGCATCTCGTCGACCTTGAGGACGGCGGTTGTCATCCCCGCGGTGCCCGAGATGGATCTGCAACCCGCCAGGAGCAGGGGGGTCGCTCCAGCCGGTCGAAAATTGTTCAAATGGTACTCCATCCCATCTTGCCATCCAAGCAAAAAAACGCCGCGTGCATGGCGCCAGGCCGGCTGCAATGAGTACTATCGCCTCGATGCCGTTCTCGGGATTCATAACCCGGCCGCTGCCGCGCAACGGCTGTTTGTCGTCGCTCCTGTGTAGCGTCCCGCTGGCAGCGCTGCCGCTCCATGCAGAGATCGACCTTGCCTCGGTCCGGAATCTCGTTTCCGAGGAGCGCGTCGCCGGGACGCTCGCGCACTTCGCCGGGCAGGAATCCCGCGTGGCCGGATACCCCGGGGCCGACGCAGCTGCCCGTTACATTCGGGAGACCTTCCGCGACATCGGGCTGGGTGGAATCGAGGCCCATGAATACGACGTCTCCGTTCCGGTGGAAGAGGCACCCGGCAGCCTCCGGATCGCCGCCACCGGGGAGACCGCCCCGCTGCACGGCCTGTGGCCCAACCTCGTCAGGACCTCCACCTTGCCCGATGGCGGGAGGATCGCGCGCCTGATCGACGGCGGCGACGGCTCCTATGCCCATCTCGACGGCAGGCGGGTCGAAGACGCGGTGGTGCTGATGGACTTCAACACCGGCGACGCCTGGCTCAAGTGCGCCTACCTCGGAGCCGCCGGGGTGGTCTTCATCGAACCGGACTCGACCGTTTACCTGGAGGGGGAGCGCAAGTTCCTGACGATGCCTCTCGACCTGCCGCGCTACTGGGTCCCCCGGGAAGAGGGGGTCCGCCTGCGCGAGCGCATCTCCATGAGCCCCGCTGGCGAGGTCGAGGTGCACATCGAGTACCGCATGGATTGGGAGCGGCGCCCGGCGTGGAACATCCTCGGGGCCATCCCCGGGACCGGTCCGCAGCTGCGGGACGAAGTCATCGTTCTCGAGTCGTACTACGACGCCATGTCCGTGGTGCCGGCGCTGGCCCCCGGAGCCGAACAGGCCGCCGGCATAACCGCCCTGATCGAGCTTGCCCGCTACTTCCGCCGCAACCCGCCGGAACGCACCCTGGTCTTCCTGGCGACCTCCGCCCACCATCTCGGCCTGCGCGGGATCGACGATTTCATCCAGCGCTACCTGCGCCGCGAAGACCCGTTCGTCGACCGCATGCTGATCCGCCGCGTCGTCGATGCGGCCCTGGAGCGGGACCTGATCGAGCAGGAGGGCGTAAGGTACCGCCTCGGCAGCCGGGAGTTCCTCGGCAGGGAGGGTCTCGTGCGCCGCGCCGCGGAGGGGGACTCCACCCTGGTCCGCCGCGTCGCCCTGGCGGCGCTCGAGGAGGGGTTCGTCGCCCGGTCGCGGGGAGGTCGGCTCTCGTATGGGGGCCGCGGATTCGAGAGCGTCGACGCCCTGGTCGAAACGCTGACCGACGACGGCGATCTGCTCCTGGCGCTCTACAGTGACTGGGTCGGCCCCAGGGCCGGCCCGCTCTCGGTCAAGCTCTTCATCAGCCTCGACCTGTCGACCCGGACCGACGAGCTGGGCGTCTGGAACAGCAATTCCGAGTTCTACTTCCAGCGCTACTTCGCCCCGTTCGGCAAGAGGTTCATGGGGTACGCCGGCGAAGTGGCCAACGCCCTGGGGTACCGCCGCGAAGATGTGCTCGTCAACGGCATCAGCCCCGGCGGAGGGATGACCTGGGATTCCTTCGTTCCCGGCGAGATCTCCGTCAACAGCGAGATGGTGCTGGCCGCCGGCACGCCGGCGCTGGCCTTCGTCACCGTCAACGATGCCCGCTTCGCCGTCGACACCCCCCTGGACCGCCTGCCGGGGGTCGACGTCGGCAATCTCGCCCGCCAGATCCGCGCCCTGGCCGCCATGTTCCACATGGCCTTCGAGGATGCCGGCCTGTTCCCGGATTTCAGGATGCGGCTGAAGGACTCCCTTGGATCGCTCACGGCGCGGACCATGGTCTTCCCGCGGCGCAGCATCGTACCCGACCTGCCGCGCGCCGGGGCGGTAGGGGTGGTCCGCACCGGCAAGAAGAAGTCGAGCAAGGGGGTGCGCGGCGAGTTCTACGAGATCGTCGACGACGACGGCGCCTTCTACATCAACCGCATCCGCATGGCGGAGCACGGCATCAGGCACCTGCAGATCGAGGGGTACTACATGGACCCCGCCACCGGCCGGATCACCTACGCCCCGGACCGCGGCCGGCAGGGAGGCGTCTACTCCATGAGAGTCGCCATGGACTGGCGCGACAAGCGCTGGCAGGTGGTGCTGTTCCCGTGCCGCGCCCACAACCTCTACGACCTGGTCGACCCCCAGTACCTGACCAAGCTGTCCCGTATCTCCGTGTTCAGCGAGGCCAACACCGCACCCCTGGAATACGGCTACACTCTCGGGGAAGGGCCGTCGGCAAGGGACGAGCCGGTAGGAGTGCTGTTCGCCCGCGACGGGGACCGCATCAAGCTCGGACTGGGCGCCGACATCCTCGGTTTCCGCTACCTGCTGCTCAACTCGGCGGTCTCCGACGACACGGGAGGGGCGCTCGGCCGCGGCTACCGGATCGACCCCGGCACCTCGTTCGCCCGCACCACCTATCTCGCCGCCCGCGACATGTGGAACCTCGACGAGGCGCGCATGCGCGAGCTCAGCGGCTTCGGCATCGAGAACCGCCGACTCGGCAGCCTGCACCGGCAGGCGCGCGCCCACCTCGAAGCGGCGGGGAAGGCGATGGAGCAGCGCCGCTGGAGCGAGTTCGTGCGCCGCACCCGCGCCGCCATCGGTCTCGAGTCGCGCGCCTACCCCGACGTCAAGGGGACGCAGAACGACGTGATCCGCGGCATCGTCTTCTTCATGGCGCTGGTCATTCCGTGCGCCTTCTTCGCCGAGCGCCTGCTGATATCCGCGGCGACGATCAGGAACCAGATCACCGGGTTCGCCGCCGTGTTCCTGGCGATCTGGGTCGTCCTGTCCCTCGTCCACCCGGCGTTCGATCTCGGCAATCCCTTCGTAATCCTTCTCGCCTTCGTCATCCTCGCCCTGGCCGTTCTCGCCATTTCCATTGTCAGCGGGCGCTTCAGCGAGCAGATGAGGAAGCTGCGCACCGAGGTCGCCGTCATTCACGATACCGACGTCAGCCGCTCGGGGGCCTCGCTGGCGGCCTTCCAGCTGGGAATCTCCAACATGAAGCGGCGCAAGCTGCGCACGGCGTTGACCTTCGCCACCCTGATGCTGCTGACCTTCACGGTGCTCTCGTTCACCTCGATCCAGACCTCCCTCGAGTTCTACGAGTTCCGGCGCGACAGCGAGGGCCTCTACGAGGGCATGCTGATCCGCAACAAGGCCTGGACCCCCCTGGAGGAGTCGGTCCTCGAGTACGCCGACAACGCCTTCGGCGACATCGCGGTGGTGGCACCGCGCAGCTGGTACGGCCACAAGGACAGGGCCCACATCAAGATGAAGCGCGGCGGCAAGTCGCATAACGCTCTCGGCGTGCTCGGGCTGACGCCGCAGGAAGCCGCGGTGAGCGGACTCGACCGGGCCCTCGTCGCCGGGCGCTGGTTCCGGGAAGGGGACGGGGACGTCTGCATCCTGCCCGAAGACATGATCGCCGCCGACAAGCTCGGCATCGACCTTGGGAAGGTGGCCGCGGGAACCGAAAGCATCCGCGTTTTCGGCGAGATGTTCAGGGTAATCGGTGTGGTCGACTCGGAAATTCTGGAAGACCTGAAAGACCTGGACGGCGAGATGCTGACCCCGGCGGACTTCGCCGGCACCAGCGGTCTGACGGTGATGGAGATGGCCGACGAGGAGCGGCGCGAGAGACAGGGCCTGTCGGGGACCAACGTCTCCATCGAGCCGTTCGCGCACCTGGAGCCGGCCAACGTGCTCATCATTCCCTACCGCCTGCTGCGCAACGTCGGCAGCGGCAATCCGCTGCAGTCGGTGGCGGTGCGTTTCGACGAGGGGGTCGACGAACGCGGGCAGATCGAGAAGCTGCTTGCGCGGCTGGCGGTGACGCTGTTCGCCGGCATCAGGGAGGAGGGGGATGAGCGCATCCACGTATCGGTATACAGCTCCCTGGGCGTGACCGGCTTCTCCGGGCTCGCCAACCTCTTCATCCCCATTCTCATCGCCTCGCTGATCGTGCTCAACACGATGATGGGCAGCGTCTACGAACGCTTCCGCGAGATCGGCATCTACTCTTCCGTCGGGCTCGCTCCCGGCCACATCGCCTGGCTTTTCATCGCCGAGTCCTGCGTCTACTCCGTGCTCGGCGTGGTCGCGGGGTTCCTCACCGGCCAGACGGTCGCCGCACTGCTGGTGGCCTTCGGCCTGCTGGCCGGCTTCACGCTGAACTACTCGTCGCTGGCCGCGGTCTTCTCCTGCATGCTGGTAATGGCGGTGGTGCTGCTGTCCACCCTGTACCCCGCCCACAGGGCCTCGCGGATGGCGGTGCCCGACGTCACCCGCAAGTGGCAGCTGCCCCCCGCCGACGGCGACAACTGGGACTTCGAGTTCCCCTTCACGGTGAGCGGCCACGAGGTGCTCGGACTGTCGGTGTTCCTCGCCGGCTACTTCGACTCGTACAGCGAGGAATCGATCGGCACGTTCTACACGGAAGGGGCCGAGCTCGGCAGGACGGCGACAGAGCACGGCGAGGGCTACAGCATCTCGATGGTCATCGGGTTGGCGCCTTTCGATCTCGGCGTGAGCCAGCACGTCGTTTTCCGGGCGGTTCCCGAGGCGGAGCACAACATCTACGCCATTGCGCTGGCGATCCGCCGCCTCAGCGGCGAGGACGCCTCGTGGCAGCGGGTCAACCAGCGCTTCATCAACGTCATCCGCAAACAGTTCCTCATCTGGCGCACCCTGGATCTCGAGACCAAGGCCGGCTACCGGCTGCAGGGCGAGGAGATCCTTTCCGGCGAGCGGACCGGGGCGACGGCCTGACCTCCGATGCCCGTCCCCTGCCGCGCGCGTTTCCCCCTTATCGGATAGACGAGGCGAATCATGACGAGCAGACAGCGCCGCTGGGCGCTTGCCGCAGCGCTGCTGGGCGCGGCAATCGGCGCCCTCGTGCTGGCCACGGTGTACACCAACTGGAAGTGGTTCCACAGCCTGGACCTCGAGTCCGTCTACTGGCGGGCGATGCGGGCGCGCCTTTTCGCCGGCGTTTTCTTCGGCCTGGTGGCGGCGCTGCTGATCGCCCCCAATCTCGCCCTGGCGCGGCGCTTCACGCGCGAGTTGCTGCGCGCCGCCGGCTCGCCGTGGGGCCCCGAGGGAGGACCCCTCGACCCGCTGCTGCGGTCCCGCTCCGCTTACCTGGTGGCCGGGGCGGTGCTGGTGCTGCTGATGGGGCGGATCGGGTCGGGCCAGTGGCTGCTGTGGCTGCGCTTCTTCCACGACCAGCCCTTCGGCCTCGCCGACCCGATTTTCTCGCGGGATATCGGCTTCTACGTCTTCGAGCTCCCGTTCCTGCGCTTCCTGTCGGGGTACCTTCTCGCCTGCATCATCCTTTCGCTGGTCGCCGTCTGCGTCGTCTACGTTTCCGGCGGCGGCATCCGCTTCCAGGAGCGGATCTCCGCGCTGCCCCGTCCCGCGGCGCATCTGTCGGTCCTGGCCGGCTTCTTCCTGCTCGTCATCGCCTGGATCTACCGGCTCAAGATCCACGGTCTGCTGTACTCCGACGACTGGGTGGCGTTCGGGGCCGGCTACGTCGACGCCAATGTCCAGGTATGGATCTACCGGCTGCTCGTCCTGATGTACCTGGCGGCCGGAGCGGTGCTCTTCGCCGCGGCCCGGTCCTGGAGGGGCCGCCGGCCCCTGCTCGTTGCGGCCGCCCTGGTGGTCGCCGCCATCCTCCTGGGCATCGTCCCGTCGTCGCTGGTCCAGAGCTTCGTGGTCGAGCCCAACGAGCTGGCGCGCGAAGCTCCCTACATCCGCCACAACCTCGAGGCCACGCGGCGCGCCTACGGCCTCGACCGGATCGAGGAGCAGACCTTCGCCGGGTCGGACCAACTCACCGCCGAGGACATCCAGGCCAACCCCCTCACCATCCGCAACATCCGCATCTGGGACGAGCGGCCGCTGATGCAGACCTTCCAGCAGGTCCAGGAGATCCGCCCCTACTACCTCTTCCCCGGGGTGGACGTCGACCGCTACACGGTGGACGGGGTGTACCGCCAGGTCATGCTGTCGGCGCGCGAGATGGCCTCCGACAGGCTGCCCCCCCAGGCGCGCAGCTGGGTCAACGAGCGGCTGCAGTACACCCACGGCTACGGCATCGCCATGAGCCCGGTGAACCACGTCACGCCGGACGGCCTGCCCGACCTGCTGGTGCGCGACCTCCCGCCGGTGTCGGCCCCCGGCCTCGAGATCGACCGCCCCGAGATCTACTACGGCGAGCTGACCTGGCCGTACGTGGTGACCAACACCGGAACCCGCGAGTTCGACTACCCCAAGGGGTCCGAGAACGTCTTCTCGACCTACGCCGGCAAGGGGGGGGTGCGCATCGGCGGACTGTTCGGCCGCCTCGCCTTCGCGCTGCGCTTCAAGGACCTGAACCTGCTGCTGAGCGCCTACGTCACCGCCGACAGCCGGGTGATGTTCCGCCGCCAGATCGCCGCCCGGGTGCGGGCCGTCGCCCCCTTCCTGCACTACGACACCGACCCGTACATGGTCATATCCGAGGGACGGCTCTTCTGGGTGGTCGACGCCTACACGACCACGGAGATGTACCCCTACTCCTCGCGCGGGGGGCGGTCGGCCATCAACTACATCCGCAACTCCGCCAAGGTCGTGATCGACGCCTACAACGGCTCGGTCGCCTTCTACAGGGTGGACGGGGAGGATCCGCTGATCGCCGCGTACGCCGAGATCTTCCCCGACCTGTTCCAGCCCCTGGAGGCCATGCCTCCCGACCTGCGCCGGCACCTGCGCTACCCCCGCGACATGTTCAAGTACCAGGCGATGATCTACCGCAGCTACCACATGCGGGACGTGCGGGTTTTCTACAACCAGGAAGACCTGTGGGCCATACCCAACGAGATCTACCGCGACCGCCCGCAGCTGATGGAGCCGTACTACATCGTCGTCAAGCTGCCCGGAGAGGAGCGCGAGGAGTTCATGCTCATGGTCCCGTTCACGCCGGCGCGGAAGGACAACATGATCGGCTGGCTGGCGGCGCGCTGCGACGCCGACAACTACGGGGACCTGCTCGTCTACCGGCTCCCCAAGGACCGCATGATCTTCGGACCGATGCAGCTGGAGGCGCGCATCGACCAGCAGCCGGAGATCTCGAGCCAGCTCACCCTCTGGGGGCAGAAGGGATCGGAGGTGATCCGCGGCAACATGCTGGCGATCCCGATCGAGCAGTCGTTCCTGTACGTCGAGCCGGTGTACCTGCAGGCCAGCCAGCAGCCGCAGGTCTCGCGCCTGCCTGAACCGGGGACCCTCGGGATGGGACGGCCCGAGGGCCCGCGGCGGCCTTCCTATCGCAGCACCGCGATCCCCGAGCTCAAGCAGGTGATCGTCGCCTTCGGCGGCCGGGTGGTGATGCGCGGCACGTTCGAGGAGGCGTTGGCCGAGATCTTCGGCATGGTCGAACCACCGGCGGACGCCGGAGCTGTAATCGAGGCTGCCCCGGCCGGGGGCGTCCTTGCCGAGGGCGTCCCGGACGCGGCGTCGCTGCAGACCGCGGCGCGGATGGTCTCGGAGGCGGAAGGCCACTACCGCGGGGCCCGGACGGCGCTGCAGGAATGGGACTGGACCCGGGCCGGGGAAGAGCTCGAGGCGCTGGAGGACAAGCTGAACGAGCTGCGCCGCGAGCTGGAGCGTCGGCCCTAGTGCCGCGGCGGTGCCTTCGCTCTCCGTACACTCCCGGTCAGGCTCGCGCAGGCCCCTTGCGAGCGGACGCATCGGCGAAAGGTCGCAGTTGGTCCTCCCCCTCGTCCGTACGCTTGGTTTGACGTGAAGGCGCTCGCGGGCATTCCGCGAGGGGTATAACCGAAACCTGAAAGGACTGGAGAACCATGCTCAAGATCGGCTGCAACCACCTGAGTCTCAGGGACACCAGCATCGAGGCATTCATCGAAACCGCTCGCGATCTGAGACTCGATTGCGTCGACTTCCATCAGCGGTCGTTCGCTTCGACCGACCCCGAATACCTCAGCAGCGTCAAGCTGCTCTGCCTGAAGTACGGACTGCCGATAGGGTACATCGGGGTCAGCGGACTTCCCCTGGGGACGGACGAAGAACGGCGGGGATTCACCGACACCTGCCGGAACGCCGTCGACCTGGCCGCCTTCATCGGATCGCCGATCATCCGCGTGTTCTGCAAGGGGGAGCCGGAAAGGGGGGCCGACGGGGAGGACCCCTGGCCGGCGATGATCGGCGGCTACCAGGAGGTCGCCGACTACGCCGCAGCCAGGGGAATTGCGGTGGGGCTGCAGAACCACCCGTCTACGAGCGACGTCATGCTGCGCATATGGCGGGAGACCGACCGCGAGAACTTCACCTTCGTAATGGACACCGGCCAATGGATCGGGTCTCCCGGCTCGTACCCGCGCGGGCAAGCACCGAAGGTCGACTTCTACCGTTTCATGGAGGAGATCGCCCCGCACGCCTTCTACGTGCGCACCAAGTTCTACCGGATCGAGAGCGGGCGGGACGAGTGGCTCGACTACGAGCGCATCGTGCCGATTCTCAAAAAGGTCGACTACAACGGCTGCATATCCATCGTCTACGAAGGGGAAGCGGAAGACCGGGTCGAGCAGGTGCGCAAGGCCGCGGTCTGTCTGCGCGAGCTGCTGGCAGGGTACTGATTCAACGTGCGCGAAGACGGGCGTTCCCGCCCCATGTCACTTACGGAGGCGCCCGTCCCGTTTCAGGGCGATCCACCGACTTGAACCCGGTCAGCAAGGAGCACGGACAGTGAGAGCCGGACCATGGGAGGTTCCCGTCGGCGAGCGCCAGCTCTTTCTCGACCTCGAGGGAGTAGCCAGCCGCGAGAACCTCGGCCACACGCTCCACCAGCCGCAGAAGAAGGGCCCCGTCATCGAACCCGAAGGGGCTGGCAGCGTGCAGACCAGGTGCGCCCCGTCCTGGGTCCCGGAAGACCGCTGCTACAAAATCTGGCTTTCCGAAAAAGACGGTATTTCATACGCCGAAAGTCAGGACGGCCTCGACTGGGTCCGGCCCGTCCTGCGATGCCGCGAGTACCGGGGGTCGCTGGAAAACAACCTCGTCTCCCCCCTGTGTGGAGAACAGGTCGTCTACGATCCGCACGACCCCGATCCCTCCCGCCGCTACAAGAGCCTGAAGCTGCGCGGTGTCAGCGAACGCATGGTGAGTCCCACCGGCGCCCACTGGCGCTTGACGGAGAATCCCTGGCGGCTCGCCTACCCCGACCGGCATGTACTGAACGACCCTTCCCAATACCAGTTGAGCTGGGTGATTCAGGTCGAGGAGCATCCCGACGCCGAACCGGAAGAGCGCTTTTCCGGCAGGGGGAGATTCCAGACCCACGACCTGACGGTCAGCGCGGACGGCATTCACTGGCGCAGGCTGGACTGCCGCAGCCTGCCTTCCGGCGACGAGGCAAACCTCAGTTACGACGAGGCCACGGGAACCTTCCTCGCTACGCTGAAGGAAGGGGAGATGGGCCCGTACGGACGCTCGGTCGCCCTGGCCACCAGCCCCGACTTCGAGCATTGGAACGGCCCGAGGCTCACCTTCCACGCCGACCAGGAGGATCAGCAACTCGCCCGTCAGGTAATTGCGGAACGTCTGGCAAACCCGAGGCTGCAGCAGCCGCAGCACAACGTGCCGGCCGAATACATGGTGGACGTCTACAACATGGGGGTCAGCCGCTACGAGGGACTCTACATCGGCATGGCCGCTTTCTTCTACCACACGGGAAACGTCAACGAGAACTCGGACGGTTTCCACCACGTGCAACTCGTCTGCAGCCGCGACCTGGCCAGCTGGAAACGGCTCGGGGACCGCCGTCCCTTCATCGGTCCCTCGGAAACGGGCTCGGGTGCCTGCGACCTGAGCCAGATCATGCCGCCTTCGCGACCTGTCCTCATCGACGGCGAGCTCTGGTTCTATTACATGGGGGCCAAGTACCGCAGCGCCCCGCCCGACGCGGATGAGAAAACTGGCGCCATCCACCTGGCGACGATGCGGCGGGACGGGTTCATGTCGCTGGACGCCGGCGCCGAAGAGGGCGTCGTGACCACCGACCGCTTCGCTCTGCAAACTCCCTGGCTCTGCGTCAATGTCGATGCCGGCCGCGGCTCGCTCGTGGTCGAGGCCGTCGACGAAGGCTCGGTGGTGGCGCGGTCGAAGGAGGTGCGGGGAGACCACCTGCGCTGTCCCCTGCAATGGGAATCCGGCGATCTGCAGACCCACGTGAACCGCTTCGTTCAGCTGCGGTTCAGGCTGCGCAATGCCGCGCTCTTCTCGTACTGGCTCGACCCGGCAGCGGATGATCCTCCGCGTTGACGCCGCGCCGGAAGAAGGAGTACAAGGAGGTCTCGATGAGAGTATTTTGCAGCAGGAGGACGGGAGCTGCGCGGATCCGGAGCTGCTCGAGGGTCAGGCGGTCCGGATCTGCAGAAACATCTTCGCGCCCGACTGCTGCTGCAGCGCCGGGAGCCTGTTTCAGGATGCGCCGGAGTGCGGTGAAATGACCGGAGAACGCCGATGACCGGACCTCAGGAAGGAAACCCGATGGAGCTGGGATCGCACCGGCAGTTGCTGTTCGACCCGCTGTTCCTGGCGGAATCCAAAGGGGTCGCCCTGACCGTGGAGACGCCCGTTCAGGACCCCGCACCGGTCCTCGCCGCCGACAAACCCTGGGAAGACAGGGGCATCGGTTGCTTCAACACCGTGATGCTGGAAAACGGCGGCTTCCGCATGTGGTACGACGCCATGGCTGTCGCACCGGACGGAACGAGCCACCGCGCCCTGTGCCATGCCGAGTCGGAGGACGGAGTCCACTGGGACAAGCGGGAGACCGGCCTGATCCCGTTCGGCGGATCCATGAACAACAACATCGTCGCCCCCTCGCGGATGGCCGGGGCCAGCGTCTTCCGGGACGACCAGGCCCCGGCCGCCGAACGCTACAAGCTGTGGACCAAGTACTACGCCAGCGAGGAAGACCGGAAGCAGGGCATCCGCACCGGCCTGTGGGCCATGGTCTCCCCTGACGGATTCCGGTGGAAGCGGGCGGACGAAGGGTATCCGCTGTGGAGGGGGAACGCCGCCGACACCCAGAGCTTCTGTTTCCGGGACGAAGACCTGGGGAGGTACGTCGCCTTCGTGCGCATCAAGAAACGGCCGCAAGGCAGACAGCGGACCTGCTCGGCCGGCGTCATGTTCTCGGACGATTTCCGCACCTGGACAATGGCCAGGGAGGTATTCAAGGCGGACGAATGCGACGAGAACTCCCCGGTGCCGAACGGGGAGCCGGACTGGCGCCCGACCGTCGATTTCTACACCCCCGGGGGCATGAAGGTGCCCGGCGTTCCCGACGCTTACATCCTGCTGCCCACCGCCTACCACCACTGGCAGGAGGACGCCTTCCCATCGACGATCGACGTGCGCCTGGCCACCAGCCGGGACGGGATCACCTGGTGGCAGCATCCCGACCGGGAACCGTTCCTCCGCCTGGGAGCGGACGGGTCGGCCAGCTCGGGCATGATCTTCGCCAACCCCTGGCCCATACCGGTCGGGGACGAGCTGTGGATCTACTACGGAGGGGCCGGCCGCGATCACCGGGAAGAGCTCCGCGACCCCTCCCTGTCGGGTGTCTTCCGGGCGCGGATACGGCGGGACGGGTTCGTGTCGGTCCGCGGCGGGTACGGCGGCGGGGAGTTCACCACTCCTGCCGTGACCTTTTCCGGGGCGCGCCTGGAAGTCAACATGGAGGGCAGCGCCGGCGGGTGGCTGCAGGTCGAGCTGCAGTCAGTCGACGGACGGCCGCTCCCGTCTCACCGCCTCGACCGCTGCGACACGATCCGCGGCAACTCGGTGGCGAAGGCGATCACCTGGAACGGCTCGTCCGAGCTCCCGAGGTTGCGGAACCAACCGGTACGGCTGCGCTTCGTCATGCGCTCGATGAAGCTGTTCGCGTTTCAGTTCCGGGAATGATCCGGGCTCCAGGAGTGCGGATCCTCATGCCTGGCGAACCACATGAGCACCTGCCCGACCCGCTACGTGTACGAAGGACAGACCCTGTCCGGCCTTCCCGGACCCGTGACGATTCGGTTCCTTGCGAAAGCCGCATTTCGCCATTGGAGGACCGATTGTTCAGTCGATTTCACCCAGTGCCAGCGCGCGCGATTCGGCGTGAATTCACCGCCCTCGATCGTACCTCGACTCACGCGCGCAGGGGCTGACCGAAGGAGAAACCCGTGAAAATCACCGATGTGAAAGTCTTCGCAGTGGGGGAATTCGTGTACGTCAAGATCGCCGCCGACGGGTTGCACGGCATCGGGGAAGCCTCGCTGAGCGGGAGGTCGCTGGCGGTGGTCGGCGCCCTCGAACACCTGAAGCCCCTGCTGGTGGGGCAGGACGCCACGCGGATCGAGCATATCTGGCAGGACATCTTCCGGGGCACCTTCTGGCGCGGGGGGCCGGTGCTGCAATCGGCCCTCGCCGGGGTCGACATAGCGCTCTGGGACCTCGCCGGCAAGGCGCTGGGCGTCCCGACCTGCCGGCTGCTGGGGGGAGCGTCGCGCGACAAGGTCCTCCTCTACCGGCACTCCGGCGGCGGTTCCCCCGAAGAACTGGTACGGCACGCCCGCAGGCTGATCGACGAGGGCTGGCGCGTCCTGCGGATCTCCCCGATCCGCTGCGACGGCCCCTTCGATCCCAAGGCCGCGGTGCGGCGCGGCATCGAACATTTCGAGGCCCTGCGGGCCGCCATCGGCGACGAGCTGGAGATCATCCTCGAAGTGCACACCCGCCTGACGCCGCCGCGCGCCATCGAGCTGTGCAACGGCATCGAGGCCTTCCACCCGTTCTACGTCGAGGACCCGATCCGCTCGGAGAATCCCGCCTCCTTCAGGACGCTGCGGGAACAGACCAGCGTCCCCCTCGGCACCGGCGAGCAGCTGCCGACGAAATGGGCGTTCCGGGAGCTGATCGAGGAAGAGCTGGTCGACTACCTGAGGGTGGACATCTGCCACTCCGGCGGCATCACCGAAGGGAGGAAGATCGCGGCGATGGGGGAGGTGCACTACCAGGAGCTCGCCTGCCACTACACAGCAAGCCCGGTGAGCACCGCGGCGATGCTGCACCTGAACCTCGCCGTCCCCAACTGCGCGGTGCAGGAGTACTCGCCCCCCGCCCCCTGGATGAACGAGGTGATCGAGCACGACCTCCGGACCGAGGACGGGTACCTGCTGCGCTCGGACGCCCCGGGCCTGGGGATCGACCTGAACGAGGAAGCTGCCGCGGCCTATCCCCACTCAGGGAAGGAGCCGCCTCACCTGCGCCGGGGTGACGGCTCGGTGCAGGACTGGTAGGCAGGCTCAGGGGCACTTGCGCCCCGGGTGCCGCGAAGGCCGCCGATTTTTTCGGCTTCCGGATCAGGGCCCAGCCGCGACACGATGCGCACCAACGGCTCTTCCATAATGGGTCTCCACAGGACGCCGGGATCAGGCTGCGCCGCCGGCTCCCGGAGCGGCCGCCCCGGACAACCCGGTCTCAGGCGGCGAAGTTCTTCTCGTCGAAATACAGGTTGTCGTCGATCGGTTTTCCGCGGGCGACCCACACGTCGCGGAACAGGGTGCGGCGCTTCGGCGGCATCGCGGCCACGACTTCTGGCGGCACGCTGCTCCTTCCCCAACGGCAGTTCACCGTGTTGTAGAGGCTGAACAGGCAGAGGCGGTCCCATTCCCTGTTGGTCCAGGTCGACCCGGAATGGCAGATGCCCTCGGTGAAGACGACGACAGATCCCGGGGGGCAGGCGTAGGTCTCCCACAGGGGGCTGTCCCGGCCGCTGACCTCGTCCGGCAGCTCGAACGCCGCCTTGTGGCTTCCCGGGATGAACAGAGTGCCCCCGCCTCCACAGGCCACCTCGTTCAACTCCCACACCACGCGCGTGAGGCCGGCGTGGATCTTCCCGGGCACCATCTGGTAGAGGTGGGAATCTCCGCAGAGGTTGAAGTATCCGCTCCCCCCGTGGGCGTTGAAATTGTCGTTGCCGAAGGGCCTCCGTTCGGTGCGGGTGCGCTCGAAGCGGAAACCGTAGCAGTCCTCGCTGGCCAGCCCCTGGTGGGACACGATCTCGTTGAGAACGCCGGCGAGCACGGGGTGGTCGAGCATGACCTGCGAGGGGCCGCCCACCGAGTTCCGCTCTTCCGGCGGCAGGGACTCCGGTTCCTCCATCAGCTTGTGCTGATGTTCGAGGACCGCTCCCAACTCGTCATCGCTCAAAAGCCCCGGCAGGCAGATCCAACCCTTGACGTCGAAGGTGTATCTCTGCCCCTCGGTCATGGGAACGACCGGCAGACCGTCCCCATTCGTCGTCGGCAACAGCTGGCTGTCCATTCTCTTCCTTTCTCACATGTAAAGGCGGCGATTCGAGCTCCCGGTCCGCCGGGATGCCGGATGCTTCGGGCCGGAACTCCGGAGCCCCGGTCGGGAAGCTTTTTAATGGGAATTACGTCGAATGTTATGAAAAGTTAGCAAGATGAATAGAGTGCGGTTCCCTGCAGTTCTGCCGGGAAATCTGGGATGTCGGCTGGCTGGCAAGTCCATAGGATCAGGTGCTGAAGGTCAGGCAATTCTGGAAAGGGCCATCTCCCCATCTCGGTGAATTTGATAGTAACGTCGGGCTCTAACTCCTTGTCTATCAGGGTACTTGGCATGACGGCAAAGACTATTCGGAGACCCGGGGGAATGCCAAATTGACACCGAGGGTCGAGAGCCACGACCAGTCGAGGGGGGAGGGTCTGGATCTCCGGTTCCTATCCCCCAGATGGGCACTGCTTCCAAGGAAACTCACAGGGCGGAAGTCAGGGCGCTCAATTCCGGCGACACGGCGACGTAGTGTTTCGGCTGCACGGGAGTGCCAAGCGTCGTGACCGCGAAGCGGTATTCGCTCTGGTTCCTGAACGAGGTCTTCTTGGTAAACCATGCCATGGGACCGGCGTTCGGGTCAAACCACTGTTCCTGCCTGTCGACGCGGCCGGACACGTCCTGATAGTTGACCGGACCGTGGTAGACGTGAACGAAGGTGTCGATGGGACCGGATCCATCCCACAGGTTCGTCGTGTAGCTGCTGCGCGCGTAACAGATTTCGTCAATCGGACCGAGGGAGACATCGGCCGTCTTGTCGAAGCCCAGAGCGAAGTCGACGCCGAGCCATGTGGCGAAGGCATCGGCATCCTCTATCAGGGTAGCCGCGGAATAGCCGTACTTGCCACAGAATTTGCTCCGCAGACGGCGAAGCTCCCTGTCGGTGCAGTAATGGGAGGCGCAGTAGACCCAGGGTTCGCTTGAGGAGGAGAACGAAAGGCGGGCGCTCACGGTCCCACCCATGATCGAGCTTGCCCACCGCGTGCCGTCCCGGGTGAGGGTGCCGTCGTGATGGTCACGAATTCCGGGCTCAAGATCTTCGTGATCGCGGTAGTAAGCGGGGGTGGCGAGTTGGAGCTTCTCAACTCGACAAGGGGCGTAGGCCGGTTCCGAGAAGACGACCATGTTGCGGACGGCCGGTGCGGGTTGTGGCCGGATGTCGAGACGGTGCACGAGGATTAAGTGGAGGGAGCGGGTGTCGAGGTCGTAGACGGATACCGTGTCGGTTACCTTGGGCGCCGGCATTGCATCGGGGTTAGTTGCCCGGGCAAAATCGCCGATGGTCCCGATCTGTCGGTTAATCGTGCGGACCGCGTCGGAACTGTCGCGGGCGACAACAATGCGACTGTCGCCGTGTCGGGAAGCGCCCGGGGGAGGAGAGTTCATTGGAAATCCGTTCCCAGGCATTACCAGAAGCACGGCCTATCGATGGATGATGCAGGGCTCACAGCAGAATGATTTTTCCCACGTGGGAAACGGAGTTACACCGTGATCTCCGGAGGACGCTCGCGTACCGGTGGGCCTTCACCATCTGGAATCTCCCCGGGCAAATGGACCTCACCAATATCCCAGACGTGATGGCTCAACCCGTGTGCTACGGCCAGGCGATGGAAATCATCAGGTCCGAGGAAAGGGGCTTCCAGTTCACCTGACTTTTGCAAGGGAATCTTCGGTAACCCTCGCCATTGCCACCCCATTTGGTCGAACTTGCTTTCGCATATTCTGAGCACATTTTCGTAGACTTGACTGGAACTGCCGCCCCCGCACAGGAGGGTAGGAAGCCCCTGCTCCCACTCCCTCGCGAGAGGGTATCGATTCATTTTGGTCTCGATGATAACTTTGGCAACCGCCCCCGCCACCTTTCTGCAAAATCCCCGCTGGCTAGTCTCGAACGCCTCTTGCAAGGCTTCATCAGTCGGCAAGAACTCTTCGAAGCGGGTGGGCATCCGGGACATCCCATAGTTCGCCAGTCCCTGTTTGTGCACGAGGTCTGAGAAAACATCCGCTTGTGTCTTGACAAACTCACTACAGCCAAAAAGCCTGACATCTGTGCATAACAGCTCGTAGTGATCCCTGTCCTCTCTCTCGTGGGCAATAAACGCAGCCATATCCAAAGTCATTGCTCCCACGTCGATAAGGAACTGCAGTCCCTCCGGTCGGTCGCGATTCGCATAGCCGGCGACCTCGGCGGCGACTTCGGGCACCGCGTTGATCTTCTCCGGGTGGACTCCCGTCCAGTTCTCGTCCTTGTCTGTATTTTGCAAAGCCTGGCAAACGTCGGATTCCTGGATGGCACTGCGCGAGGCAATTCCCCACGCTGCGACGAGGATCCGCCGGAAGAGGCGTAGCTCCGCCTCGGCGCTGTTGCTCGACACAGGCACCCCCACGTTGAGGTGCCAGTCCACCCTGCCGTCCTTATACAACGGCAGGTTATGGACATACTCCTTTACCTTGCGAAGGATCAAAGCCAGGAAAACAACGCTCCCAATCTCTTCGGTAGTAGGCGGGGAAACGGTCCCTTCCCTTGCACAGGCAAGTAACTGGACTTTGAGGCTATCCCCCCCGGTTGCCAGTGCCTCGACCAGCTTGGGTTGCCCCTCCGCCAACCCCTCGATGGCGGTGTACTGCAGATAGGCCCCTGTCGACTCTGTTTCTTTGAATGGGACCGCCCAAGTCCTCTGGCGGTTTATGTCCCGAACAATAACCTTTGTCCAACAACTGCCAAAATCGATTCCAACTACCAGCTCGGAGTATAGGGCAGCATCATCTGCAGCTTTGACGCTCGGTTGCATGGCTTTGGCTCTGACATCATCAGGTGCCTTGTCCGGAGATAGTGTGTCCTTGGTTCTTGAGCCAGGGTCTGTTGTAACGCCGGATCCGGTGCCTCTAAACTTCTCGATGATTCGTTGAAAAAGCGTGTCAGACCGACCTGCCTTGCTCATACTCCATCCTCCTCGACTCGCAGAATCCCTACTGCGATCTCGTTACGATGAGACACCTGTTTTTTTCCGGCTTCGATCCGTCTCCGTTTGGTCTCTACGCGGTATTTTAAGGCTTGAATCCGCCCTTGCGTTGCCCGCACCAAGGATCGACGCCCGGCAGCCTCATGGCCGGCGCGAATTTCGGTAAGTTTTCGCATCTGCCCCTCGTGGTGCCGGTCCAGGTTCTGGAGCTGCACGTCCGCCCTATCCAGGTTCTCATCACTCAGGGATCTGACGAAATCCTCATGCTTCTCCTCGGCTTTCGCCAAACACGACTCGATGCCATTGATGAGGAGATCCAAGTCCATATCCGCCGCGGCGGTCACCCAGTCTCGTCCTCGCCGACTAGCCGTTACCACCAGTTGCTCCGCGAGGTCCTCCGGCAGGTTCCTGCTGTCCCCCAGTGATTCCACCTCGAAATGCAGCTTCTCGACGTCCCTGACTCCCTGGACGTCCCAAAGATCCACGAAGAAGGCATAGTCCCCTGCGGCTACCTCAGAAAGCTCGGACTGATGGAGAATGGCCGCAGCCGCCCGGAGCGGCGATTCCTGCTTCGCCAGCTCATGGCTGACCCAGCGTACCAGAGGATGAAACTGGCTCACCGACTCGATTTGACCCGGGCGAGCACTCGCTGTGCGGTTCTCGAACTTGCACCTCGTTCCTCGCAGATTGGTCCGGGTCAGCGACGTGAGGCCACGGAGATTCTCCCTATCGACGAAGACCTCCAGATCATTCCTGGCGTCCATCGAAAGCCATAATTCATACCTGCCCGCCTCCTCGCTCCGCCATCTACACCCGGGGTAATGCGCGTCCAGGAAGTCGCGCACATACGCTTCCAGATCCTGCTCAGAAATACGCCGCTGCAGTTCTCGGGCAGCTTCTACCTCGTTGAGGATGTAGTCCCCGTGGTCGATCAGGCCCGCCGCATCCTGCTCAAGCTTCTCTTCTTCCTGCCTTCGGTTTACGAGCGCCTGCGCCGTCTGCTCGATCATCTCATTTCGCTCTGCATCCGACAGTCTCCCGGACAACAGATTCACCGTGAGCTCTCGGATCGGTTCCCCGAGCACGGCCTCAAGGTCCCCAAGCGCTATTTTGAACAGATCAAGGCGCATATACAAGCGGTCGTGGATCCGCTCGTCGATGGTGTCTGCCGCGAACAGGTTCCAGATGGAAATCCGGTCTGACTTCTGTCCAATTCGATCTAGTCGACCGATCCGCTGTTCGACCCGCATTGGGTTCCAGGGGAGGTCGTAGTTCACAAGAACATGGCAGAACTGCAGGTCGATCCCCTCACTGCCGACCTCCGACGATAAAAGCACCCGGGGACCTTCCGGTTTCCGGAAAGTCCGGATCACCTCTTGTTTATCTAGGCCCTCACCCCCCTTGAGCACGATCGAGGAGACCCCATCCTCGGCAAGACGCTCGTACAGGTAGTCGAGAGTCGGCCGGAAGTAGGCGAACACAACGACCTTCTCTTCCTCGTGGTCGGTGAGAAACCTGCGTAAAACCGTTGAGAGCCTGCGGTACTTTGTGTCGGCCGCTCGCAGTTCCTGCACATGGAACTCCCCTGCCAAGCGGTCCACCAGTTCGTTGATGAGAGGGGGAACGTCACCAAGACCGCTGCCGTTGGTTTCTATCGACTCACCCACATCCTCGGCAACCTCCTCCTCATAAGGCTTCCTTCGCGACAGCCATCCCTCGAGGGCGGCCGGCATCGAACTGGCCATTTGTCGTTGTGGCGTCACATAGAGGAACCCGGTCGGGATGGCTGCCCTGCTGGCGTAGTCCGTTACGACTTCGGTGACCCGGTCGTAAAACTCACGCTCCAATGAAGTGAGCAATACGGCTTCCTTTCGGGGTACCCGGACTACGCGTCGCTCTAGAACGTCGCGCTTCCTTGTTCTGGTGTACACGTGACTCCACAAATTGGCCCCCTCAAGTCGGTTGGCTATCGCCCGCCGTTGCTTGCTGCTGGTAAGCACCCTTTCATCCGGTGGGTTCTTCAACAGCGACTGCAGTTGCCGGTTTTCCGCGAGAAGTTCGTGCCTTCTCGCCTGCACAAGAAGCTCAACCAAGCGTTCAGGGGTTGTACTTCCACTTAACACCAGATCCCGCGCCTGAATAAGCGGCTCGTTCGCCTGAACCATTCTCTCGAAGTCGGCTGAACTGTCGAAGGTGTCCTCATCGACAAGGTGGAGCAGTTGGTACAAATCTTCATTGTGAAGGTGGATTGGGGTTGCGGAAAGAAGGACGACATTGGCAGACACGTTGCGCAGCAATGTTCCAATCTTGGCTGTCAGCGTTTCGGGATTACGAAGGTAGTGAGCCTCGTCAATGACCAGCAGGTCGATGAGCTCCTCTTCATAGGCGGCGTCTTGCAAGTACCTCGCAAACCTCGATCTTGGCCCCAGAGATTCTGGCTCCTCCACTTCATCCCATCCCCGCCGCGGACGTATCCCTTGCATGCTGGCAATAAGGGCAAATCCGCGTTCGGTCCCCGTGGCCGACGCCCGCAACACACCGTGCAGGTTATCTACTTCGGTTAGTTGTGGAGAAACGCCGAATCGCTCTCGCAACTCTTCTTGCCACTTTTCTCGCAGCATAGCCGGACAGACCACCAGCAGCCTTCGGGCGTCGAACCGGGCGCGTAGCTCAGTCCAGATCAGTCCCGCCTCGATGGTTTTTCCCAGACCCACCTCATCCGCTATCAGTATCCCATTGGTGGGCGAATGCAGGAGTTTGAAAATCGGTTTGAACTGGTAGGCAAAAAAATCTGTATTTGTCGTCTGCATACTGTAGATCACGTTGGCAAGCCGACCACTCAGGCGGTGGAAGGTGAGGGTCTGCCGCAAGTTCAGCGCACGACCAAAGCGTCCCTTTTTTATCTGGTCCCAATAATCCTCATCGCTTTGGACAACCTCGATTTGGTCGACAGCGATGAACTCGGCCCGATCCGGAAACTGCACCTGAACCCGTTCTTTGCCAGCGAATTCTCGGCTTCTGCCCGTTGTTACGCCGATCCGGCCCGGATCAGCAATGCGTCTGACACGAACTCCTGCTGGAATCATCCCTTCTTTCCTTCTTTGCTCATGGTTTCTCTTCGTTCAGTTTCTCTTCGGGGGCGAAGGCTTCCCGGTTCATTTCCAACAACTGAATCGTTCGTTTGCGGATTCCTATGCCGTACTGGATGAGTAGGCCGACCAGCTTTTCGCGGTCGATGAGGGTAATGGGGGCGGCACCCGCCGGCGAAACAACCTCCTGGGTGACTCTGGACCAGCGAGCGGAAGGACCCGGTGCGGCGCGCGATTTCAAAAAAAAACTGGTATAACCTAATAGACCAGTCTCCGGAAACCCCGTAGCGTTACGCCGAGTGCATTGATAGAGAAGGAGTTGGAGCCTGATATGAACGTCATATTCGCCAAAATCGTGAAGGTGCGCTTTCCAGATTGCATGACTCTGCACGCAATCATGTGAACTTGCCAGCCAGTCAACACCCCGATTTCCGGCAAGCAGACAGGGAACCACAATTCTATCCATCTTGCTGATTTTTCATAACATTCGATGTAATTCCCTTTTTATGGGGGGAAAGAAAATAACCTGCAGCGGCTGTGCGGACGGCGGTACCGCCCGTCCCGGCGGCATGCCGTTTACAACCCCTGGATCCACGCCGCGTTCTCTGCCAGCTCCCGCAGGTCTTCGGGCCGGTTGATCTCGTACATGAAAACCCCGTCATAGCCGATTTCGGCGAGCGCCCGGTTCACTTCGTCCCAGGCGATGTTCCCGCGCCCCGGAAGCAGATGCTCGTCCCGCTCGCCGTGGTTGTCGTGCAGGTGCAGGGTGATCAGATGCCGCCCGACCGTTCTCAGAGCGGCGGCCGGATCGCCGCCGAGGTTGCGGTGGCCGGTGTCGATCACCGCGCCCACGTTCGGGGCACCGAGATCTTCCAGCAGGCCGACCAGTCGTTGCGGATCCCCGGTGTAGCCGCGGGGGATGTTTTCCAGCGCCAGCCGCACGCCGACCGGCGCGGCGTACCCGGCGACCTCCCAGAGGTTCTGCAGGAAAGCTGCCCGCTTCTCCATGCCCAGCGCCTCCTCCGGCTCGGGAATGGCGATGTCGTGGGTCACCAGGATGCAGCCCCCGAGGTCGGCAGCCAGGTCCACCGCCTGTTTGTGATCGTCGAGAGCCTTGCGGCGCCCCGCCTCATCGAGACTCGCCAGATCGCAGGCCGGGTCGCGGTTCTTCAGGTGGATGTGAATGGAGTTGAGGTGAAACCCCATGTCGGGAAGGGCCTGTCGCAGGAAGGCGCGGAACCCCGAGTCGGCGAAGTCGAAGTTGGGGTGGTAGTCGCACAGTTCCAGCGACTCGATGCCGGCGTCTCTGAACTTCGCCAGCACCTCACGGGTAAGAGGCTCCCCGAGGAACGGTATGGTCGAAGCGCCAAGCTTCACGGCTTTCACCTTCTTTCAACCTGGAACCCCGGCGCTTCCGGTTCGCGCGCCGAGGTGCGAGTGAACGGAGCGCCCCAGTCCGCCAGGGGATAGACCGGGGAAGGCGGAATCATATATCTTGCCAACCCCCCCAGCAACCGCTCCATCCATCCTTTCGCGGATTCCCGATCCGGATTTGAAAAAACAGATGGCCCTGATCGATATCGGCTCCACCAGGCAGCTCTTCGTCGACGACTACCTGATCGAAAGCATGACCAACACGCGGCAGATCATGAACCCCGCCGTCAAGGTGCCGGACAATCCCGTCATCCGGGCCGAGCGGCCCTGGGAAGGGACGCACGTCGCCCTGAAAAACGTCATCTACGACCGGCGGGACCGGATCTTCCGGATGTGGTATTCACCTGGCCGGTACATCGCCCGGCGCCAGGGGGAGGAGATCGCGACAGCGGACGAGTACGAGGGGCCGCGGCACGCTACCTGCCTGGCGACCTCGGAGGACGGGATCCACTGGCAGCGGCCGGAGCTGGGGCTGGTCGATTTCAACGGATCGACCCGGAACAACCTCCTGCCGCCGAAAAGCTGCATGCCCGAACTCTTCCCTCCCGAATCGAGACCCGGGTTCTCATTCTTCGAAGATCCCCGCGAAAAGGACCCGGGCAAACGCTTCAAGGGGTTGATCCGGACCTTCGCTGCCTGGGACGCCGATCCCGACGGAGGGCAAGCCGGCTCCGACGGCACCGAAGGGGCGGCCCCCCCGGGGATGAAGTTCCACCTCTATTTCTCGCCCGACGGGTTCGAGTGGACGGCCTTCGAGGGCAACCCCGTCATCGACTATTCGCCGAAGCCGGGCCGCTGGGGACCGACCGATTTCATGGGCTGGGATCCGGTCCGCCAGGTGTACGCCGTCCACATGGAGAACAACCTGCACTGGCGCGGTCCCTTAGGGAAAAGGGTGATCGGCCGGGCGGAAAGCCCGGACATGATCCACTGGAGCGAGGCGGAGACGATCCTCGTGCCCGGCGAGGGCGACACCCCGGACACGGAGTACTACGCGCTTGCGGCCACCGTGTACGCAGGGCTGTACGTCGGAGTGCTCTGGAACTTCCGCACCACCAACCTGACCCATCACCCCCAGATCGTCTTCAGCAGGAACGGCATCCACTACAACCGGGAATACCGGGAGCCGTTCATCGCCCGCGGACCCCGGGACGACTTCGACGCCAACTCGATTTACGCGCGGGCGCCGATCTTGCATGGAGACCGAATCCTCGTCTACTACTACGGCACCAACAGCCGCTCCCCGGAGCAGGCGTTCGACCTCGGCGGGAAGGCGACTACGGCCATCGGACTGGCGACGCTCCCCCTCGACGGGTTCGTTTCGCTGGACGGGGCCAAGGGACCTATCGACTACCGGCCGGCTCCGACCGACATCGAGCCGCACAGCCTGATGGTGACCCGTTCCTTCGGGTTTTCCGGGGAGCAGCTGTACCTGAACATGCAGGCGCCCCCGCGCTTCAACAGCGCCGGACCGTGCGAAGTGCGGGTGGAGATCCTGACTGCCAACCACGAACGCATTCCCGGATTCACCGCCGACGACGCCGATGCGCTGACGACCACCGGCACCGCCCACGCTGTCAGCTGGAACGGAAATTCGAAGGTGGGCCGGTTTCAGGGGCAGGCGATCCGGCTGCGGTTCCGCTTCAGGAACGCCAAGCTCTACTCGTTTCAGTTCCGGTAGCGGATTGCCTGCGCACCCTTGCCGCGGGGCATCCGGCCTGCCGCGGCGCACGAGAACCGGATTTTCAGGAGATTGATCGCATGCCGCACAACCAGGCAGACGAACCAGGGGCAACCATAGCCGAAACCGGCTCATCCCCGGGGCCGGGCGCGGTCCCCGGGCTGGTCGAGGTCACCGCGGCGCGGGTATCGCCGCCCCCCGGGTGGGCGCTCCTCGAACGCCGGCTGATGAAGCTGATGGAGGACGCCGTCGAGCCGATGGTCGACAAGTACGCGGAAAAGGGCGGGGCCTTCTACTACGCCGACGACGTCGACGACCTCTACGAGAGGGTGTACAACTGGGGCCTGTTCTACGCCATGGGGGCGGACCGGAAGGTGCTCGACCTCGGGCTGCAGCAGTGGCACGCAACGACGCGGTTCTTTTCCGACGACATCGTCAGCCGCGTCCATCCCCGCTTCCAGCCCCAGATCCACAACGAGTACTACAACCAGGCCTCGGCCGGCGCCAACGAGTGGTACCACCAGGGCGAGGGCAACATGGCCTTCTACCATTTCGGCCTGGCCGACCCCACCATCTCGGAGAACGTGCGCCGCGCCAGGCGGTTCGCGGCGATGTTCATGGACGAGGATCCCGAGGCCCCCAACTACGATCCGGAGCACAGGGTCTTCCGCAGCCCCATTCAGACCAGCGCCGGCCCCATGCGCCACGCGACCGTCGACAACGTCGTCATGTGGCTGCAGGGATGGGAAACGGGGTACGAGAAGGGCTACCGCCCCTACAAGGTGCGGGCGACCCTCGATCCGGTGGTGACCGAACTCGAGGGGAACTGGTTCGAGAACCCGGCGCGCCGGGAGGAAATCCTCAAGCTGTTCGACCACATCGTCCTCAACGGCGACGTCCCCCACAGCCTCGGCGCAACCGGCCTCATGACCAACGCCTTTCTCTACACCGGTGAGGACAAGTACAAACAGTGGGTGCTCGACTACACGGAAGGGTGGATGGAGCGCATCGAGCGCAACGGCGGCATCCTTCCCGACAACGTCGGCCCGACCGGCGAGATCGGCGAAAACCGCAACGGCCTCTGGTGGGGCGGGCTCTACGGCTGGAACACCTTCGTCGGCCACTACATCATGTTCAGCTCGCTCACCATCGCCGCCGAGTGCGCCCTCCTGCTCACCGGCGACTTCGGCTATCTCGAGCTGCTGCGCTCACAGATCCGGCTGCTCATGGACAACGCCGTCACCCGCGAGGACGGCCAGCTGCTGCTGCCGTCCCGCTACGGTGCGGACGGCTGGGAGTACACGAGGGACGACTACGACTACGAAAGAGGCAGGTTCGTGCCTTTCCGCATGCAGGAGCTCGCCCACCTCTACCACGCCTCGATGGCCCGGGAGGACTACGACCTCATCGTCCGCATCCGGGAAACCGACAAGATGCGCGACTGGAACAACCCGCCCGTCCTCGGGGAGAAGAGCTACGCCGACACCGAGCTGGCGCGCTTCCAGTACTACGACGGGCAGAACCCTGACTGGCCCGAGAAGATCCTGCAGGCGGAGTACCAGAACGCCCTGAACGACTTCGAGTCGATACGGAACGAAACCCGCGACGCCAGGACCTTGATCGCCGACAACCCCTCTCCTCCCACTACGGTCTACACCAAGGGGCTGACGCAGGTGACGATGGGGGCGCCGCAATCGATCTACACCGGAGGGCTGCTGCGCGCCACCGTCCGCTACTTCGACAGCGACCGCACCCGGCCCGGACTGCCGCCCGACGTCGCCGCTCTCGTCGACCGGCTGGGAGCCGACAGCGCCGGTCTTCAGCTCGTCAACCTGAACGACAGCGAGACCCGCAACCTGATCGTACAGGCCGGGGCCTTCGCCGAGCACGAGTTCGTCGAGCTGACCTGGGACGGCCGTACCGTCCCGGTGGGGTCGAAGTACTTCGCCGTGCAGCTCCCCCCAGGAACCTCCATCCGGCTGGACGCGGGCATGCGCCGCTTCGCCCACCGGCCGACCTACGCCTTCCCCTGGCACGGGGACTCGATCCCGGTGCCGTACCAGTAGCGAAAGGGACCCGATGAGCAACCTCGAGATCCGCGATGTGCGGGCGATCGTCACCCACCCGCCCGGAGCGCGCACTCTCACCGTCGTCAAGGTGGAAACCAGCGAACCCGAGCTCTACGGAGTGGGATGCGCCTCGTTCTGCACGCGGCCGACGGCCGTCGCCGCCGCCGTCGACGACTACCTGAAACCCCTCCTGACCGGCAGGAACCCGGCCGAGATCGAAGACATCTGGCAGTCGTGCTACGCCTCCTCCTACTGGCGCAGCGGCCCCGTCCTCAATAACGCCGTCAGCGGCGTCGACCAGGCCCTGTGGGACATCAAGGGCAAGGTGGCGGGGATGCCGGTGTACGAGCTGTTCGGGGGCAAGGCCAGGGAGGCCGCGGCGGTGTACGTGATCCCCCAGGGGCGGGACCAGGCACAGAGCGAGGAGCTCACCCGCGAGCTCCTGGACCAGGGCTTCCGCCACATCAAGTTCGGATGGGGAAGCGCGATGACGGAACGGGACAGAGCCTTCTACGGGCCGGCCGTCATTACCGGCAAGGCGTCGATGGAGGACGGGGACATCCTCGACCCGTCGGCGGTATGCCGCAACATCGTCGGCGCCTTCGAACAATTCCGCTCCACCTTCGGCCCGGAACCGGAGATCCTTCTCGACGTCAAGGCGGTGATGCCGCCGATACAGGCCCTGGCGATGGCCAAGGACGTCGAGCAGTACAAGCCCTACTTCATGGAGGACATCTTCACGCCGGAGGACAACGACTACTTCCGCCTCGTGCGCGAGCAGACGAGCACACCGATGGCGATGGGGGAGCTCTACAGCAATCCGCAGGAGGTCGTCCCCGTCATCAAGGACCGGCTGATAGACTTCCTGCGGCTGCACATCTCGGCGATCGGGGGGCTGACGCCGGCGCGCAAGATGGCGGCCCTGTGCGAAGCCTTCAACGTCCGCACCGCCTGGCACGGCTCGGCCGACGTTTCCCCCGTCGGGCACGCGGCCAACCTGATGCTCGACCTGAACGTGTGGAACTTCGGCATTCAGGAGGCATCGGTTTACCTCAACACCCACCCGACCCTGAAGGAGGTGTTCCCCGGCACCCCGGAGCTGCGCGGCGGCTACATGTGGCCGAACGGCAAGCCCGGGCTCGGGGTGGACATCGACGAGGAGCTCGCCGCCCGCTTCCCGGCCAGGGACCCGGGGGTCCCCAGGAACACGAGGCGCCCCGACGGCACCGTGATACGGTAGCGCCATCGGTCTCCCTAGACGCCCACATCTGCCCCAGCGAAGGTTCGGGATCAAAATCAGGAGCAAGGACATGCAGCCCGGTATCGATCAGCTCGTCGACGAACTCCAGATAAACGGTTTCGTCGTGTTGGACGATCTCATTCCCGCGGACACCATCGACCGGATCTACGCGCGCTGCAAGCCGATGATGGACCGGGTCGAGGCATGGAACTCGACCGCGCTGAAGGGAGAGCTGTCAACGGGCCGGGGCCGGGTGACGCAGAAGCAGCGGTTCAAGATCTACCCGCCGTTCGAGATGCCGTTCTGCGATCCCGTCATCACCGAGAACCCCCTGGTGCTCGAGCTGCTCGAACGCGTGTGGGGGACCGACGACATCGAGATCGACAGCTACAGCTCGAACTGTCCCGCACCCGGCACCGAGTACCAGAACTGGCACCGCGACGGGATGCTTCTGGCGGCCAACCTCACCCTGCCTGTTTATCCCGCCCTGAGTCTGAACTTCTCCCTCGTCGACACGAACGAAGAGAACGGCAGCACCGAGCTGATCCCCTGTACCCACCACTGCTCCATCGCCCGGCTGCACCACGTCCCCGGCTCGCAAACCGCCCGGTCATTGAACGAGATCATCGCAAGGGGGCGCTATCCTTCGAAGATGCGCCTGAACCTCAGGCGCGGGAGCGCCTGGATCTGCGATCCGCGGGTCATCCACCGCGGCACCCCGAACCGCTCGGATCACACCCGCATCATGCTGGGCATCAGCTACACCCAGTCGTGGTTCGGCGGGCGGAATCGCGACGCGGTGCCGGAACTGACCCGGGACCAGTTCGATCAGCTGTCCGACCGGGGAAAGCGCCTGCTGCGGAACTGCATCATCGCCGGCGCCTGATACAAATACGGAGGGTCGACCTTTCCCTGAAAGGTAACCAAACAATTTAGGTTTTAACCTCCCAATAACATGATGGACACCTCAAAGTTTGAAAAAGAAGGAAGAACATGTCCAGAAAAAACGAAATAGATATCGAGAACCCGAAATCTTTATTCAAGTATTCCTGTATTGAAAAAAATGCTTTGTCGGGTTTAATAAAACGCACTGTTTGGCTTGCTGATCTCCGTTCATTTAATGACCCCTTCGATTCACTGTTTCTTTTTGATGATTCTTTTTCGTTTCAGGATTTGGCTGACCATCTAAACAGTTGTGCAAAAAGCCGAGGCGAACCAATGACGTATACACCCAGCAACGTCCCGGAGGAAAAGCGCAAGATGTTGGATTACCTTGCACAAAGACAAAGGGATTTGAGGTCCTGCGGGGTTGTTTCATTCAGTGCCACTCCGTACGAAAACCTTCTCTGGTCCCACTACGCAAACAAGCATCCCGGTTTTTGCATCGAGTTCGAACGAAATTGTAGGAACGAGTTGGGTGGAATTGCCTGTAGCCCAGTCAACTATCGAGATGACACCAGAGTTGATGGGCTAGATTTTTTTCGAGAGCCGGACCGGACTGTCGAAAATGTTCTTCATACGAAGGCTTCGTGTTGGAGCTACGAACTTGAAGGGCGGTTGCTTTTATTTCCACCGGTTTATCACTCAGGAGGGATTATATTTACCGAGGTCGGGCTGGTGGCCGGCCTGCGCTCGGTCGCCGGGCACCCCGAGAAGGAGCACGGGCTGCGGGTCAGCCTCAAAGCGAGGGGAACTGCGAGGTGGCCGGCGAGGGTCTGCGCGCTACGCTGTTCCGGTGTCTTCGCGAGCTGTTGCTCAACCTCGCCCGGCATGCCGGCACGAACGACGCGGCGGCAGGGTCCCTGCGCCGCGACGAGAGGCACCGAGCCTGGCGGTCCCTTCCTCATCCCTGGAGCCAAGGAGAACTCCCGATGACGATCCGCGTTGTGCTGGTGGACGATCACGAGCTGATGCGCAAGGGCCTGCGCTCCCTGTTCGCGCAGGACGGGGAGTTCGAGGTGGTGGGGGAAGCCGGGGACGCGCGCACCGCCGTGGAGCTGGCCGCGGCCTGCCGGCCGCACGTCGTGATCATGGACGTATCCCTGCCCGACCTGAGCGGAGTCGAGGCGACGCGCCAGGTTCTCGGCCAGGCCCCGGAGGTGAAGGTGGTGGCCCTGTCGGTGCACGACGACCCGCAGTACGTCGCCGGCATGCTGGAGGCGGGGGCCTCGGGGTACGTGGTGAAAGGGGCGGCCTCGGTCGAGGTGCTGCGGGCGGTGCGGGCGGCCCTGTCCGGCCGCACCTACCTGAGTCCGGAGTTGGCCGGGGCCGTGTACGACCAGATGCAGACACTTGCCGGACATCCGGAGCTGAGCGAGCGGGAGCGCGAGGTGGTTCGGCTCATCAGCGAGGATCTGACGACACGGCAAATTGCCCGGCAACTGAACCTGAGCGAGAACACCGTCCACACGCACCGGCAGCGCATTATGGACAAGCTCGACCGGCACGGCGTGGCTTCTTTGACCAAGTTCGCGATCAGAACCGGCCTCACCACGCTGTAGCTGCCTCTTCGCGGCGGTCACTCCCCACCGGTTTCGGCTTCCGGTTCCATAGGCCCCCCCGGCGCCCACGGCGCCGGACTTTTCCGGGCCAATCCCCCGTCTTTTTCGGAAGTGTCACCTGATCGGGTGACAAAAAAATCACCTTATCAGGTGACAAGAAATCACCTGATCGGGTGATACCGGAGCGGACATTTCGGAGCGATCTTTATCCTCAAGATGAACAAGGTCGCTGCCCAGGAAAGGAGGTCATTGCTGCAGCCGCCACCATTCCGCAAGAAGCAACGCCGCGTTGGATCATGTGCCGACCCGATTGGCGATAAGCCCAAAAGGGCGGCCGGATCTCAAACACCCGAACCCAAAGGAGGCAGAAAATGCCACGCGTATTGAAGAGCTTTTTCGGGGCCGGGCTCGCCATTCTGACAGGCGTCCTGCTGACCACCGGGGGCCTGTCCTGGGTGGAAGCCGACCAGAAGAACGGTTGGCACCACTGCCACACCGTGTACGCCTTCACGAACAGCGAGGCGGACGGAAAGTGCGCCAGTGCTTGCTCCAGTGCCGGGCACTCCGAGTCCGATGCTGAAAACACCGGCCCGGGGACTTGGCGTTGCGAGTGCAGGAACTGAGCATCCTCCGGCGCTTTGGCTGACGCGCTCGGCATACTCGGACGAGGGTCCCGTCCCCTTCAGGGGGGTGGGCCCTCGTCCTTGTTATTCCTGAAAGAGGAGAAAGACCATCTGTGCCGTTCGGCAAATCGACAGGGAAAAGGAAGCCATGCGGAGCCCGCTGACCGGCAGAATAGCTGACAGGCAATAGGCAAGGAAACCAGATGGTCCCTGTAGGTCTCAGGAATCACCGGCGCATGGCCCTCGGCCTGCTCGTCGGGTCCGCCCTGTCCGCCTGCTTTCCTGCTCAGGCAGGCGCCCACAGCGGCGGTCGAGTCTTCCCGATCGCCGAGCTGACCGACGAGATGCTGGAACAGATCCAGCTTCACGACGGCTCGGTGGAGGAGTGGTACGATCTCGTGGGCGAACCCACCATGTCCCTGGTCGATTTCAGAGCCTTCGGTGACGTACCTGATCCATCCGACCTGGACTTCCGCATATGGCTGGCCTGGCACGATGAGCCGGATCGGCTCTATGTCGCCTTCTCGGCCAGTGATGATGCGCACATCATACCTCAACAGGTGCTTGCCACCAATGCCGAGCTTGTCCTGGCTCTCGACGCAGATCACAGCGGCGGAGGACTTAATTTGGAATCTTGGGAAACGAGGGGTTTTTGGGGGGAATCGCAACAATACGGGGTAATAGCCCGTACGGCCAGTGGCCGCGCTGCGTTGTATGCCTATTTCACGTCCGGCTTGAGCCGCTCGTACAGCAAAGCTGCCAAGGAGGATTCCTGGATGTTCTTTCCACCCTATGGAGAGGCAGGCGGCGGCGTAGCCGGGGAGAACCCGATCATCAGGGTAATCGAGCTGTACGTCACCCCATACGACAGTTGGCAGGGACCCGACAGTCGGCCTGAAGACGTCGTGGTCAGCGATCTGACGGCAGGAAAGGTCATAGGCTTTGCGGTCCTCGTGGACGAAAGAGATGACGAATACAGTAGATTCTACCTGGGGCCTGAAGCTGTCCAGAGTGAAGACCCGGAAATTGACATACTGCACCGATATCGGGCGGAGCTCTACCTGGACGGACTGCTGCTGCCGGCCAACGCGGCCGGACCGGTGGAAGACAGCGCCGTCGAGTCGGTCTCCTGGGGACGGATCAAGGCCTCGCTGTGGTAGTTCTCATCCTTCTGCTCCTGCTTTGTTCAAGCCAATGCGCACGATCTGGACGGGAGCGTATACTGCGCAGGAGACGGCGAGACTCGCCGGTTATCCGATTTCGGAGCGGTCTCCCCGGTATGGTCCCCCGACGGCGGATTAGATTTGCTACTTCCAGCACACCCATGATAACACCTGTTCTATTTCATATCGGCTACCGGAGAGCAACTCCAGACCGTACCCCTGCCATCACCCCTGACGATCACGGCAGGCCCTTTGCCGGACATCCGGAGCTGAGCGAGCGGGAGCGCGAGGTGGTTCGGCTCATCAGCGAGGGCCTGACCACCCGGGAAATGGCCGGGTAGACCTCGAATTCAATCCGTCTTCGCTGTGTTGTCACCCGAGAACAAGCTCAGGATCGCTTGGATCATTGCCACCGAGTTGATGACTCGAGATGAGGCAATCCAAGAAACACTTACGGAGAGACTGAACCCGGTGGGTTGGAAAATGTTACCATGTTGGCGCATCGATTCAACATTGGGCGAGTGCCACCTTGGTATAGTGGCCTCGCCACGTTCGAATATGAAATTTCTGGTCCAGTACAACGATAGACGCCCGCATCAGGCACGTAACATGAACGGCATGACCCCGGCCTCCTCCGTGTAGTTCCCAACATTCCGGTTTCTCTGCCTGCACCACCGGGACCTACAGCCGGTACGCGAACAGCTTCGCCTGAAACATCCTGACGCGGATGGCCGCCATCTCGCCGACCGCGGAGATGTCGCCGTTTCCCCTCCAGGTGACGACCCGGTCCTGCTCGTCCCCGGTGAGACGGTCGCACTCCTCGAAGGAGTAGCCTTTCAGCGGGTTGGCATCCGGGCACAGCATGGTGGGAACACGGGGCAGCAGCTCGACGCTGATCCAGCCTCCCGGCGCGCAGCGGTAGTTCAGGCGCAGCTCCTTCTCCAGCCGGAACACGGTGGGGATGGTGAAGCGCCCCTCCGATTGGGCCTCCACGCCGCACAGACGATGGGGCTGCCAGCGCGCCCAGCGGTTCCGGATCGACTCCTTCTGCCCGAAGACCGCGGCCTGGTGCTCCTCCTGCACCGTGTGCAGGGTGGAGCGGCCCTCGTAGGGCACGGCCCAGCTGCCGTCGGGAAGCTCCACCAGACCCTGGCGCCAGACGTGGATCTGGCCCTCGTCGCCGCTTCCCGGCGGACCGAGGGGAGCTATCGGCCGGCGCTCGGGCCGGGTCCAGACCAGGCCGTCGCGGCTGAAGGCGAGCTGCATGTCGACGTGGTCGGTCACCCCGTGGAACACCGGAAGGAACATGCCGTGAAGCTCCTGCCGCCCGGGGTACGGGAAGTAGCAGGCCCCGTAGAAGGAGATGTCGAGGGGGTCCTGGGCGTCGGGATGGACCAGCAGCTTGGCCGCGGGCCAATGGCGGAAGTCCTTCGTCCGCGTCAGGCCGACGGCGCGGCGCACCACCTCGGTCTCGGGCATGCCCGTTCCCAGGCTCTGCGGCTCGACCGGGGCGCAGCCCTGCGGCTGTATGTAGGAGAAGTAGGTCTGGTTGTGGTCGTCGTAGTAAAGGGCAAGGCCGCCGTTGACGGAGTAGTTGCCGAGAGGCTCTTCGATCTTCGTCCAGTTGAAGCGGTCCGGGGAGACGTGCCCCTCCATCGCCCCCTTGAGAACCACCTTGCGCCCGCTGTACGACTCCCCCTCGTAATGCTCGGCGCGCCAGCAGCGGTCCGCCTCGTCCCCGTCGACTTTCTCGCCGGTTTCGCGGTCGAGCCAGAACCCGGCGGCGCTGATCGACTTGAAGCGCTCGGCCGGCGGCGCGCCGGGGTCTTCGAGAATGTGGCCGGGCACCGGGATCCCGAGGATGTTGTTCCCGGTGGACCCGTTGAACTCCTTCTGGTTCAGGACCGGCCGTTCCCAGCTGTAGCCGTCGTCGCTGACCGCGTAGCAGCTGTTTCCTCCGACGTTGTAGATCATGTGCATGCGGCCGTCCTCGTGCCAGAAATTGGAGGGGCCCAGGTGGCCCTCCTGCTCCCATTCCTTCTCCCGCCTGATGAACGGTTCCGACTTGTCCGCTTCCTCCACCCGCAGCTGCACGCCGACCGCACCGTCGTACATCTCGTAGCGCCCGTCGCGGGTGATGCTCCTGTGGCCGGCGAAGATCTCCTGCACGTCCACCATCGCCATCCAGGTGCCGGGGTTGAACCGCGGGCGCACCCAGTCGCCGGGAAAGTAGCTGCCCCGTTCCAGGATCTTCTTCCTCTGCTCGGTCATCCTTGATCTCCAGATTTTCGTTTCGTGGAACTGCGCCGGTTCACCCAAGTGTCTGCGCGCGCAATTTCGCGTGAATTCCGCCGCCGCTGTATCCCGGTTCCGTGGGGAAATGCACGATTTGTCTACAGGCGGCGGAGCGCCGGACATCCGACTCCGTGTATGTGCCTGTCGATTTCCGCGGGAAACCTCACGGTTCCACCTTCGCCCAGCAGGCGCTCTTGGCATCGTCGCCGCCGGCGTAGAACACGACGAAGACCGAGCCGTCCCTCAGCAACTCCCCGCGCGGATGGCCGAAGCGCCAGGCCTCCATGTCGGAGAACTTCTCCTTCTGACTGCGCGGCCCCCTGGCCCCGGGCTCGGTCCCGGCGCTGCTGTCGTAGACCATCAGGTCCCGGCTGCGGTCCCAGGTGCGTCCGAAGTCGCCGCTGACCGAAGCGGCGATGCCGGGAGGGTCGGCCCGGTGGGAGTACACCGCCATCAGGCGGTCCCCGCCCAGAGGCACCGGGTCGCAGTGCTGGCCGGGGAGACCGGTGCCGGCCGGAATCGTCCACGAGCGCGCGTCCGGCGCCCCCCAGGAGACGTGGACGTCGAGGTCGGCCCCGGCGGCCGGCTCGTGCGTCCAGAACATGGCCACCCACCGGCCGCTTTCGGGATGCGCCGCCAGCCGGATATCCCAGTAGTAGAGCAGGTTCTCCGGGTGCCGGGCGACGGGGAGGTACTCCGGCCAGGTCAGGCCTCCGTCGCGGGATACCCGGAAGCAGCAGCCGGGCCGCCCGGACGACGGGTCGTCGTACTCCTTCCACCACTCGTAGGGCTGGGCGAGCAGGCCGCCGGGGAGCGGCCAGACCCCCTGGGTCGCCGAGGATGCGGCCTTGTGCGGCCGCGTGTCCATGCGCCGCCGCGGACCCCAGGTGAAACCCCCGTCGGCCGAGGTGGTGTGGAACATGCGCATCGGCAGGAACCCCTGGGTCGCCGGGTTCACCATCGGCAGCTCCGGGTTCGAGCGGTCCATCCAGATTCCGGTAGCGGTCAGCAGGCCCGGCGACGTCTCGGCGACGGTGAAGGAGAACACCTCGCCGGGGGTCCCGTCTTCCCAGGCGCCCTGCCCGTACCCGTGGTGACGCAGCTCCCAGGTCCTGCCGGCATCGGCGCTGGCGAAGACGGCCTCGTGGCCGTCGACCGACTGCCGCGCGCTGCCCAGACGGCAGCTGGCGACGAGGGTGCCGTCCCGCATCTCGAGAACGGCGGTGCGGGCGCAGGACCGCTGGTGGGGTGCGGCGCTGCGGCCGTCGTGGATGTATCCTCTTTCGACGATTCGCAACGAGACTATCCGGGTTTGCTGTGGGCGTCGGGTCGCGCCATCTCGTCCTTGTGCGGGGCCCGGTGGGGTTTCGGCTCCGAACCGGGCTTGGTCAGGGTCGCGCCGTCGTCCTCGACCAGGGAACGGCTGTGCGCATAGGCCGGCTCGAATGCGGTGCGTTGTGCATCCGTCAGTTCACTCACCCACCCGGGCAGTGCGGTCTCGACGTAGTCCTGGTGGTAGTTGAGGTATTTCGAGCCGTAGCGGTAGAAGAGGGAGCGCCGGTTGTGCTCCGCGGTCCAGGGCAGGGCCCCGTGGATGGTGGCTTCGAGGAAAATCACCAGGTCCCCTGCCTTGCCGCCGACGCTGCGCACCACCTCCCTGTCGGTGTTGTAGAGCATGATATCTTCCGGGCACTTGAAATTCGCCTTGTGACTGCCCGGAATCACCGCCAGCCCGCCGTCCCCGGGATTGATGTCCGCCAGCTGGAACTGAACAACCGCCAGTCCGGTGCGGATCTCGCCGTTGGCGTAGTGGTAGAACTGGCCTCCGTCGAAAATCCGGCTGGTCGCCCCGTGCAGCCCGTGGCCGCCGGTCCCTTTCCTGGCGAAGCTGATGAAGGGCAGGTGGTCCATCCGCCAACCGCGGCCGAAGAGGGTGTTGAGATAGGGGATGAGCTTCGGATGGGCGACAAGGTCGCGGAAGGGCTGGCACCATGGCTGCTCCCATGTCAGCATTCCCTCTACCGTGCCTTTGCCGAACTGCCCGTCCATGCCGCCGCCGTACTGGGTTCCCCTCGGAAAGAAACCCTCCGCCTCCTCGTCGACGTTGGCCTCCACGGCCTCGTTGAGAGCCCGCAGTTCTGCTGCGGTCAGAAAGCCCTCCACATGCAGAAACCCCTGCAGATCCAGGAGGAACTTCTCGCGTTCGTCCATTTCTATCATGTGAATCGACCCTGTCGGACAGGGGGAAAGGCGCAGTCAGCGGCGTAAAGAGAGCTTAGGTTTTCAATCCTGTTCGACCACGGCTTCCCGCAGGGCTTCGATCTGGGAGTCGTCGAGGCCGATGGCGCGGGCGTACCCCTCGACGCCGCCGTGGCGCTCGTCGAGATCCTCCAGCACGCCCAGCATTACTTCGGGAGGGCAGGTCCGGGCCTGGTACTCCTGCCAGGTGATCTCCCCGGCGGAAATTTCCGGGTTGTCGTCCAGGTAGCGGGCCAGCAGGAAGCGGCCGCTCAGGCCGTAGTCCCGGGCGATGACTTCGCGAGGCACTCCGGCTATTCCCAGGACCAGCGCCGCGATCATTCCCGTCCTGTCGGTTCCGGCCGAGCAGTGGAAGAGGGCGGGCAGCGAGTCGGGCAGGGCGAGGAGCGCCAGGGTCTCGCGCACCTGCTGACCGCGCCTGTCGAGGATGAGGGAGTACGACCTGCGCTTGACCTCGGCTATACCTTCCGGACGGGTAATGCTCTCCCCTTCCCGCCAGGGGTCGTCCCCGACCATGTTCTGATGGTACCAGGTCACCCGGTCCGACCTCATGAAGGGATGGCCCAGGTTCTGCAGCTCCAGGCTCTTGCGAAGGTCGATGACCGTGCGCAGGCCGTAGTCGAGAAGGGCCTGCCGCGAGTCCGCGTCGAGCCGGTGCAGGGAGTCGGCGCGCAGCAGCCGGCCCCAGCGGGTCTGCCTTCCGTCCCGCGTCTCGTAGCCCCCCAGGTCCCGGATGTTGTAGCTCCCCGGGATGTCCAGGCGTCGTTTCGGGTCGAGGTTGTCATCCATTGCCGCACCTGCCTCCATTTGTGAATCGGGCTGTCAATACTGGCTGTCCTTCGTCGTAAGCGGACACCACCTCGCCGTGGCGAGGTGGTCGATAAGGGCATCGGTCGCTTCCTTCGTGCCTGCGCGTCTCAGCACGAGCGCCGCCTTCCCCCGCACGTAGCGGTTGTCGTGGTGCAGGCAGCGGGTAATCTCCGGCACGACCTCGGCGGCGCGCGGACCCAGCTTCGCCAGCGCCAGCAACGAGTGGCGGACCACCCAGTCCCGGGGATCGTCGAGGGCGTCGACGAGCGAGGGAATCGCCGCGGCCGCGGCTTCGCCGACATTTCCGAGGGCGTAGGCGGCCCGGGTGCTGACCTCCTCCTCCCCGTCTTTCAGTGCCGCCTGCAGTGTCGGGACCGCCGGCGCCGCCGGCATGCCCATGTCCCCCAGGGCGTCGACGGCCGCCGCCCGGGTCTCGGGGCGCTCAGCCCCCGCCGCTTCCTCGAGCGCAGGGACCGCCTCCCGGCCGACCGCGGCCAGCCCGTACCCGGCGTTGCGCCGCAAGTCCTCGTCTTCTGACGACAGGCACGCGATCAGTTCGGGCACTGCAGGCACGCCCATGGCGCCCAGCGAGTAGGCGGCCTGAAAGCAGGTGGTCTCGTTCCCGTCCGCGAGCCGAGCCGCCAGCTCCCCGGGATCGCCCTCCAGCCCGCCCGAGCCGTTGCCATGGCTGCCGGCGCTCCACTCCCACATCGTTTTCCACATCGGGTCGCGGCGATCGCCGGTTTCCTGCCAGCGGAGGTCCTGCGAATCCCAGGCCGGAGAGGCGGGCTCCCCCATGCGGGTGAAGAGGAACTTGAACATGAAGCGCTGCCCGCGGCCGGTCTTCTCCGACCTCCGATGCCACAGGTCGTAATGCAGGATCGTCACGGTGCCGGCCGCGCCGCAGAGGGGAATCTCTTGGCCTACCTCGGAGTCCGGCTCGCGGTTGTAGTACTGCGACCCGGGAACCACCGTGGTCGGGCCCAGCTCCAGGTTGGTGTCCTGCGGATAGTAGAAGGCCATGCACCAGCGGGCGCGGTGATGGCGCTGGCTCCTGCCGTCCTTGTGCAGGTGGGACTGGGCTTCGGCGTCGAGGGGGCGGCGGTGGCAGTAGCGGTGGGCGTTGAGATCGTAGTCGGCCCCCAGTATGCTGGCGAGGGTGCCGGCGACCCGGGGATGGTCCAGGACCTGCTGCAGCTCCGGCACCACCGCGAGGATGTTGTTTCCCGGATTCCCCGCGGTTTCCATCCCCTTCTCAGTGCGCTCGAAGACGGTTTCGTGAAAACCTGGGGGCATGTCGGCCTCGAAGGTGATGAAGCCGTTGCGGATGAACTCCCGCATACCCTCGTCGCTCAACAGTTCCATGTCGGCCATTTCAGTTTATCCGTGCCCGGCCCGGAGCCGGGAGAGGTTATCGTTGCGGGGGGCGTGCGGCACGGCGATCGCTGTCTGCTCGATACTATGGTCGCGTCCCAGGAATCCCCTGCAGTTTCCCGCGCCGATCATCCCGTCTCAGCACCGGGATCATTCAAGTCAGAGCCAACGGTTTCGAGTGGGGCCGGAAGCGGTTGCAAGGACGTTTTGTGAACCGGAACTTTCGGCCGACTCACTCGGCACCACCGGCGGGCAGGGAATTTCCCCTAACGCAACTCCCCCCTCAAGGAAATTCTCCCCTTGCCCCTACTCCAAACCAGGCAACCGGTCCATTGCCCCGGGAAGAATCGCAACAGCCGGCATCGGGCGTGACGACGCGCTCCCTGGCGATCGGCGCAGGACTCAGCCTGGCGATCGGGGTGGGCGTGCCCTGGGGCGCCCTGGTCGTCATGGGCAGCCAGATGAGCTCGTTGAACGCTCCGGCCGCCTTCTTCCTGTTCTTCCTGTGGGTCGGCGTCGTCCAGGTGGTGCTGGGAGCGATCCGCCGCAGGCTGGCCCTGGACCGGGGAGAGCTGCTGACCATCTACATAATGATGGTGGTCGCCACGGCTTTCTCCGGCGGCGAGCGCAACGGGTTCTGCCTGATGCTGCTGTCGTCGACCGCCGGGGTCCGTTACCTCGCCTCCCCGGAAAACGACTGGGGCGAGCGGGTTCATCCCTACGTCGCCGACTGGATGGTTCCCCGGGACGAGCCGGGAATCCGCTGGTTCTTCGAGGGGATGCCCGAGGGGGAGTCCATCCCCTGGGAGATGTGGCTGCCCCCCCTGTTCTGGTGGGATATATGCATTTAATTACACAAGGCAATTTTAGTAATCTCATCCGCGAAATTAAAGAAAATCTGGTATAATATAATAGAGAAAATGCAGAGAAACGGACATCCCCCGTCCCACTGTTTAGCCGGGAGATGGAGATGTCGGCTGGCTGGCCATTCCACATGATTGTGTGCTGACCGGAAAAACCTGCCAGATTGGCACCCTGGATCGGAAGCCCACCCGGATCGAGGAAGGGGGATGCGCGAATTCCCCCGGGGTCTGCAAAGCCGTCGTCGTCGAGGTGAGGAGGAGATCATTCCGTTTGGTCGACAAGATGGCAAGCAGGATGACTGAGGATTCCTCGGGTGCAGCCTGAGCTTCAGGCGCAACAGGGGAGGCAGCCGGCAGGGATGTCGCCTTGCTGACCATTCGAAATGATCGCCTTCCACCCCCAGACTCAGTTCGACCGATGCGGAAGACGGGGTATTCTCCTACGGAGGATACTGACCGGAGGCAACGAGCAGCAGCATATTATTGCGTTCCCAATAGCCAGGCAGTCTGCATCCGCCGATCTATCCGGACTCCCAGGTACCTCCCCCCTGAAGTCGGCACCGTGGATCGGAAGCCCACTCGGATCGAGGTGGGGATGCGCGGATTCCCCTGAGCCTGCAAATCCGTCGTCACCGGGGTGAGCAGGGGTCATTTCTGTTCGGCGACTCCAGCTCGACGAGACGATGCGGCGGATTCCACAGGCACAGACTGACCATTTTGCGCCAGACGGCAGGCAGCATCGAGATGTCGCCTTGCCGACTACTCGAAAAGACTCGCCCTTTCTCCTGATCGGTGATGGGTGAAGGGAGTCGGAGGGACCTCCGTCGCCAGCAGATCCCGATAGCTCAGCCGTTTATTCAGCATCCCTCGAACGAGAAATTCCATCTGATCCAGGAGAGCCATCCCCCGGATATTGTACCTGCCGACGATCTCCTTCAGGTAGCGGGAAAAATACTTGGGGGACACGTGCCGGTAGGTCCCGAAAATAACCGCCTTCAGCTTGGCCCAGAACGCCTCGATGGTGTTGGTATGGGCCTCGTCCCGGACGTATTCGCCTTTCTGGTGGTTGACGACCAGGTGCGTGCCCGGCCAGGTCAAGGCCGCATAGACCGGGGCCTCGTCGGTGCACAGGGTTTCATTTTCTTCCAGGTGATCCTCTACGAAGGGGGCCACGGTCCCGTGATCGGCATGGAAGATCACCTCGGCGGCCGCCCTGCCGCTTTCCCGGTCTGCGCCTCCGAGCACCTGAACCCTTCCCTTCCTCCAGTTGCGCCCGAATTTCTTGTCGGCGTGCCTCTTCTTGTCGTTCCCTCCGACCCAGGCTTCGTCCACCTCGAGGAACCTGCTGCGCAGCGGTTCGGAATCCGGCCAGCCTTCCCGGAGGCGGTGCAGCAGGAACAGAGCCGACCGGTAGTTGACTCCTTCGAGTTTGCGGCTCAGCTGCACGGCGTTGATCCCCATCGGGTCGGACAGATACAGCCAGATGCCGAAAGCCCAATTCCGATAGGAGATCCTGGAGCGGTACAAAACCGTTCCGATGCGCACGCTGAACCGTTTTCGGCAGGCTCCGCAGTGGTAGGGCATCGGCTTGCGGTTGCGACACTCCCGGATGCGGTCGCGGCCACCGCCGCAGTGCGGACAGCGTATGAATTCGGGCAGGCCGTCTGCCCTTTTCCCCCATCTGATCTCCTCGATCCATCTCTCTGCTGCGGCATTGTCTGGAAACAGCTTGTACAAATAAACCAGCGAGACATCCTTACCCTTGCTCATCGTACTGACCTTCGGGCCGTGGAGTACCGTGTTGAAACCAGGCCCTCAACAAACAGTGTGATTCACGCTCCCATGGCAGTCCTTTCGGGTTTCGTGGGATGGTGACTCTGCCGGAATGTCACCGACAGATGGGACTGGGAAGCGGCGGTGGATCCAGCCGGCTTCCTGTTGCATGTGCCTTTAGTGTAACCGGTTTGAGCTAAACAACCAAATCGGCTTCCGAGTTATTCCGAAAAATCTCATAATGGGGGCGGGAAACTTTAGTCTCTGCAAGCGGAGGAGGGGGGGATGGTGGGGGAGGCCGGAGGAGGATCTCAGTCCGTATCGGGTTTCCGGGAGACACCGGAACTGCCGGGGGGTGGCCCTGTTCTTCGACGGCAAAGAGCTTCGCCGACGTGGAAACCCCTTCATCACCTGGAATTTCGAGCAGGCCGTCGGGGCGATCTGCCTCCCTTCTTCTCTGCCATGGTTTTTGCTGAGACCTGCAGGCTATGCGGAGGACAGGCAGGTTACCCCGGAAGCTCCCCGGTTGCCCGGCTGGATCTTCTTCCGTTCGGTCGGGGGTGCGGAAGGCAGGGTGTTTCTCCTTCGGAGAATGCATCGCGGCTTCTCTTCGCGAAGGATCCTCTCGTTTGCCTTTGCACACCCCCTTGGGAAATCGGCACCGGGGATCGAGGCCCCGGCTTCTGACCAAGGAGGGATCTCAGTCCGGATCGGTGTGCCCGGGAGATTAAGGAACGGCCCGGGTCGAGGTGCAGCTGCGGAACTACGAGACGAGGGCAATCCCGAAAGCGGGCGAACCGGCAGGCCGTGAGTGCCCGGGCACGGTCTTTTGACTGTTTTAGCCGGCTGGGGAATTCCACATGATTGCCTGCGGATCCGGAGTCGGCGTCGCGAGCCAACCAGGCTGTGGCTTTCCCAGGATCTCCCGTTCGGTCACTTCATCACCTGGATGGCGGCCTTCCTCTCGATGCGCCAGCCATCGGCGAGCTCGACCTCTACCTGGTACAGGTAGGTGCCGTTGGCGAGCTCCCCGGGAGGAGTCCAGGCCACCTGGTTGAAGTCGGCGTGCCCCGTGCCGGAAAGCTCGTCGACGAGCGTTCCGGCGAGCGAGAACACCCTGATGCGGACAGACTCCGCCGCATCTTCGAGAGTGTACGTGAAGTCGCCCCTGTCCCGCATCGGGTTCGGGTGGAACAGCAGCCGGGAAAGCACCCCGTCCTCCGCCTCCGAGACACGCACTTCCGCCTCGACCTGGGACGAGTTGTTGAACGTGTCCCAGGCCTTGAGACGCAAGGTATGGGTACCGGGTTCCATGGCGGGCAGCGGGAACTCGAGGAGGCCGCTGCGGTAGTCCCCGGTATTGTGGAAGTGCTCGGTGACGATGAAGCGCGCACCGTCCACCCGGAGCTCCATTTCGTGCCCGGTTTCCCCGGTTATGTTGATGCCGTTCGGATCGCTGATCACAGCTTCGAGGACCGCTTCGCCGGGGATGGTGTCCCCGCTTTTGAAACCATCCTTCCCCTTGAATCCAATCGCAATCCCGGGTCCGGTCTCGTCGGCGGAAACGCCGGTCGCCGTGCCGGCGAGAACCAGGCCGTCGACCGACCCGAAAGCGGCCGGAGCATGGTCACTCCAGGCATAGGCACTGACCCGGCCGTTGTCCTCCTTGTAGCTGATGTCCTTGGGCACGCGGAAGGCGGTCTCGAAACGGCCCCCTGCAACCGGCACCAGGCCGCGGAAAATCGGGTTCCCGACGCGGTCGTAGGGGATGTCGTCCAGCTTGCTCCTCGTAGTGGAGTCGAACGCCTGCACGAGGGCGGTTCCGGCGAAGTCTTCCGCCAGCCGTCCGTCGGAGTCGAGAATCCGGCCGGCGACGCGGACCTCCTCGAGCGCCCGGACCGAATCCGGCACCGCGAGGGCGACGACGTACCGGGGTCTGGCGAGGCGCAACGCCGGGTCGCCGATCAGGCAGTAGCGCTGCATGTTGGTGCGGTCGTCCTGGTTGCCGGTGACGTTCTGCTTGGCGATGGTCAGCGCCAGTCCCAGAGGAAGGTTACTCTCCTCCGACCTGAACATCAGTCGGTGAAACTCCCAGGCGAGGTACATGTTGCTGGTATGGAAGCCTACCCGGGCGGCCGATATGAACCCGATCACCCCGCCGTCGGCGCGGTTCATCAGAACTTCCGGGATCGACTGCTGGTCCGGATCGTCGAACACCCCGACCTGGCTGGCGGCGGTGTACATGAACGGCAGCCGCCTGCCGTTGTCGATTCGGTCGGCGTCTCTTGAAAGCAGGAACATCTTCTCGTGGGCGAGCACATCGAGGCTCCCGTGTCCGAGGTAGGTGACGATCAGCGCTCCCTCGTTGAAGCGGCGCACGAAGGCATCCCTTGCCTGCGGCTTGGTGCTCCCCTCGAGCGGAAACTGGGCGATGTAGAGCTTGACGAGATCGAGGTCGGCAGGGAAGACGCGCTTCGCCAGCGACTCGGCGTCGCGAATGAAAAAGGATTCCACGAAGTCCAGTTTCGACGGATTGCGCAGGTCGTCCGCCACCAGCAGCACCCGGCTCTGCCATGGACCGACCTCCGGGTCCGAGTCGTAGGAGATCAGCTTGTCGACCACCCCCTCCGCCTCTGTTGCCGACTGCACCGGCAATCTGCCGATGGCCAGGTCGGGAATCCGGTCCTCTCCTTCCACGCGCACGTACCATTCGTCGAACATGCTTATGCCTTCCTGGTACGCCGGCATCCAGTTCGGGTGGCTGGTGCCCGTGCTGTTCTTGTAATCGTGAGTACCGTCACCCATCAGGCAGATGAACCAGGGAGCGGGATCCCAGTTGTCGACCGCGTAGTTGACGAACGACCGGATCGCCATCGGGTCGAGCAGTCCCCCGGAGAACTCGTCGTAGACGTCCTGGACGTCGACAGTGAGCGTCCGCATACGTCCGAAGCGGTCGTCCGCCGCCCGCCACTCGGCCAGGCGGTCGGCAGCGGCGCGGAAATCGGCATGGGTGAGAACGATGTAGTCCGCCCCATTGTCCCGGGTGCGCAACCTGCTCGGAGCATCGCGCTCAATTGCCGCCGGCCGCTTCCACCGCGAGGGCACGATGGCGATGTAGCGCGGCGGAACTCCCTCCCCGCCGAACCGGTCCTGGAAGACCGCGGTTCCCGTGGTCCCGTCCCAGTCGAAACCGACGATTTCCCCCGGCCACCCCTGCGCGGAGATCTCGAAGATCCGGGGTTTGCCCTCTTCGGCGAACCCCGACAGAACAAACTCCGCCGTTACCGCGCCCTCATTCTCAAGCACCGCCGACGGCGGCCAGGCGAAGGTCAGCTCGCCCCCCTCTGCCGACAGCCGGCGGTCGAATTCGACCTCGATCCAGTCCAGGCGCGTCCCCTTGTTGTCGCGCTGGAAGATTCCCAGCTGATTGAGGCCCTCCTTCGGGCCCTGCGGGGCCTGCGCCCGGAGGGTGGCCACGAACATGCTGTCCATCCTGACCTGTCCTGCCAGCTCGTCGTTCCAGTACAGATCGAACCTGTGGACGGCTTTCCTCGATCCCCAGAAACGGATCCGGATGTCGACGGGAGTTCCCGGAACCGCTTCGCGCACGATCACGGAAAAGTTGCGGGCGTTCCCCCCGAAGTCCTCCCAGTACCAGTCGTAACCCGTCTTTATGCTCCACCACAGCAACCGAATCATGCGGTCGTCCTCGAGATGGATCCGCTCGCGGTAGCTGTCGATCCGGCGCGCCGAACCGTTGTCCGGAGCTCCGCTGATCTGACTCATCCTGAGACCCTCCACCTCGGCTCGGGTATCGAGGAAGTAGACGTTCTCCTCGGTGAAGGGATTCTGCCGCCAGAAATACTGCTTCGCGTCGCGCCCGTACTCCCAGCGTTGGGTCGCCTCGCCGTAGAACAGCAGGAAGTCGCCCGCGTCGAAGCGGCCGTCGCCGCCGTCCTCGACCAGAACCGGGATTTCGCGGCGGATGATACCTGGAATTACGGCGCGCTGGAGACCCAGAACCCGGCCCCCTCCGTACAGCATGCGCAGGCGTTCCGGGACAACCGTCTCCAGGTCGATGCCCGCTTCTGCAAGGTCGGCCCCGGTAACTTTGTACATGCCGTTGCTGCGGACCGTAAGCCTGAGCACCTCGCCGCTCAGCACCTGCTCGTCGGCTGCCTTGCCGGCCCCGAGGCCACCCGCCGGGAGACGCCAGGACCTCGCCTGCTCGTAGTTGACGAGGGTGTTGCGGTACAGCAGTTCCCCCCACTTGTCGGGCCAGGAAGGCCGTTTCGCTCCCCGGGAGGTGGAAAAACGCAGCTCGACCTCAATGCGGTCGAAAACGGTGAGTTCCTCGCCGTCGAGCCGGGGTCCGAACCCGACCGCAACTACTTCCTGACTTCGCAGAAGGCCGCGTTCCCCGAGCGCGACCGGGCCCTGGACCAGACCCGCGAAGTGCTCAACCGCCCCGGGGGCGTGGACTCGAGCCGCGACGCGGGCTTCGATGACCTCCATCTCGACTTCGCTGTCCGGGGGAATGCCGACGGTGCAGCTGCGGTGGAGGTCGCGGAGGTGATCGAAGGCGACCGGCTCGACCGAAGCGGGACCGGATGGAGTCGCGGGCCCGGCCTCGTAGAGAAGGCGCACGCTGCCGGAAGTCTTCCCGGTCATTTCCGCGGTCGCCGTCCAGGAACTGGCCAGGACGGCTCGGGCATGGGAAAGCTGCCCGGCGAGTCCGGCGGGGGTTTCAGGCCCGCGGGGCGGGGGTGAGTCCATTGCCGGCCAGGGGGGCTGCGCTTCGGCGGCCGCGGTCAGGGCCGCGAGCGAGAGGACGAACACAATCCCGTCCCGCGGAGCACGGTTGAAGATCACTTGCGTGGGAACTTCAAGGTCTGGAGAGAGTTTACCGGTTCGTGTATCCCGACATGGACGCTCGAGCCTACGCTGGGTTCCTCTGGATCAGGGAAGCATGTCAGGTTGCACCGTTGTTCGAATCGATGCCCCGTATGCTGTCAGTGGAAGCCCCGTAGCAGCCACAGCCGCGAACCCCTACCGGGATGGGTCGTGGTCAATCTGTCACCGCCGGTTTTTTCTTTGACAAAATCACGGATATAAAGTTGGACACTTCGGGGTGCGTATCTCCTGAGATAATCGCTCGTCCTCTCGGAGGTACCGGACTCAGATGTGGATAACCCGGTGTGAGCGTCTTCCAGCAAGTTATCCACACTGTGATTCTCAGCCCCTCTCCGCCCGGTTTCCGCGCCGATTCGAAGCCGGGCCTTCAGGTCCGGTCGTGTCCACCCTGATGAAGCCTCCGCTGTGCCTTGTACTTTGGGATGGTCCGTTGAAAAACATCCCCGACAAACACAGGGAAGGCTTCGAATCGATGATCGTTTGGGAGAAGGCCATGCAGATCAACTATCTGGCCCGTCAGGGCATGAAGAAGGCAGCGATCGCCCGGCAGGTGGGCGTCAGCCGCCAGACCGTGTACAACCACCTGCAGCGCGCCACCCCCTTCGCCGGGAAGCGGCGGCGGAAGGCCTCCAAGCTCGATGCGCACAAGGACTACATCGGCGCGCGTCTGGAACGTTTCGACCTGCCCGCCACGGTGCTGTTCAGGGAATTGGCGGCGCGGGGGTATCGGGGCGGGCTGAGCATCCTGCGCGCCTACGTACGGCCCCTCAAGCAGGAGTTCGTCCGGCGTCTCAGCGAGCCTTCGAAACCCTGCCCGGCCAGCAGGCGCAGATGGATTGGGGCGAGTGCGGCACCCTCGAAGTGGCCGGAGCGCGCAGAAAGCTCTACGTGTTCGTCGTCGTGCTCGGCTACAGCCGCATGATGTACGCCCGCTTCACGACCTCCTCGAGACGGCCGGTGCTGCTGGCCTGTCTGAGTGCGGCGTTCGGGCGGCTGGGCATCCCGGCGGAGCTTCTGGTCGACAACATGAAGCAGGCCGTCGATCAGCACGAGGTCTGCACCGGCACCGTGCACTGGAACCCGTCGTTCCTGGCGTTCGCCCATCACTACGGGTTTGTGCCGGTAGCGTCGCCTCCGTACTGGCCGCGGGTCAAAGGAAAGGTCGAACGCGGGGTAGGGTATGTGAAAACATCCTTCCTCGAAGGCCGCGCTTTCGTCGACCTGGCCGATCTCAATCGCCAGCTCGAGATCTGGCTCGACACGGTGGCCAACGTGCGGGTGCACGGCACCACCCGGGCCCGACCGGTGGATCGTCACGCCGAGGAGCGCGCCCACCTGCGGCCGCCGGCCGCGGTGCCGGTCTACGACCTGCGTCCGATCGAATTCCGACAGGTGCCCTCCGACGGTCATATCAGTTACGGGGGCACCCGCTACAGCGTCGATCCGCAAGCGGTGGGGCGCACGGTGAGAGTGCGACCCGACGGCGAGGAGGTCGGCGAACTGTTTTGGGTGTATCTGGGCGACGTCCCGGTGGCTCGTCATCAGCGCGAGTCCAGGGGCATGCCGCCGTCACCCTGCCCGAGCACGCCGCCGCCCTCCGCCGGCTCACGCGAGCAGCGGCCCGGCAGCACAGCCGACGGAAAGGACGGCGCCCCCGCTTCGAGCAGAGGCCGCCCGAGCCGGCCCGGGCGCTCACGGCACCGCCGCCGAGGGCGGCCGATCCGGATCTCGAGGTCCAGGTCCGGTCGCTGGAGGTGTATGAGGACCTGCTCGCCGAAACGTCGCAGGAGGTGCTCGCATGAGCGCGACCGTCAGTTACGAGCGGCGTGCAGGAACACCTGGAAATACTCGGCCTGAACGCCGCCCGCACGGCTGGATACGGTCCTGGAAGAGGGCCAGAAAAAGCAGCAGCTGCCGGTGGAAGTGATCGATGAGCTCCTCAACCGCGAGCGCGCCGACCGCTTCGAGCGCCGGGTGGCCACCAACCTGAGACTGTCGGGCATGGCCGCGACCAGGACCCTGGAAAGCTTCGATTTCCACGCCCAGGCCCAGGTGCCCAAACAGACCATCGACGAGCTCGCCACGCTGCGCTTCCTGCACCAGGGGACCAACGTCCTGTTCCTCGGACCGCCCGGGGTCGGCAAATCGCACCTGGCTCTCGGCCTGGCCCTCAAGGCCATCGAGCGCGGCCACCGCGTCTATTTCCTGACCCTGCACGATCTGGTCACCCGCTCCCGCAGCGCTCGCGAGAAGAACCGTCTGTCCGTCCTGCTCCAGACGCTGACCCGACCCGACCTGCTGGTCCTGGACGAGGTCGGCTACATGCCCCGAGCGCCAGGACGCCACCTTCCTCTTCGAAGTGGTCAGCAAGCGCTACGAAGCGCTCAAGTCCATCATCCTGACCAGCAACAAGAGCTATGGCACCTGGAACGAGATCTTTCCCGATCCGGTGCTGGCCACCGCGCTCCTGGACCGCTTGTTACACCACTCCTCCACCATCAACATCCGGGGGGACAGCTACCGCCTGCGGCATCGTCGCCAGTCCGGACTCACCACCGGAGATACCCCTCGTCAACCGGAAGGAGAACACATGCGCGGACAGAATCCAGCCGCGTGGAGTAGAAAAGTGTCCACTTTTAAACCGTTGGAACTGTCAACTTTTAAACCGTTCTTGACATTTGCCTGGGGAGATTCAGGAACGGCTGCGGCGAGGTAGCACTGAGCGATAACTCTCTGGGAGTGACCTATTCCACGACGGCAAGAGCTTCGACCCAAATCGCGGAGAAAGATCCCCTGCACGCCCTCGTGGCTGCTTTCGCAGTTCTCATGGTTGTCCGATCAATTACCGAAGCAGTTTCCCCAACCGGCCAGGAAAGGTGCCCCTCCGGGGAGTTCAGTTCCCCGGTTGCCATTGGCCGGTCTGAAAGGCATTGGCGAACAGGAAATAGTCGTTCAGGTCGACCCGGCCGTCCCGGTCGAGGTCGAATCCCCGAAGGGTGCTCCCGAAGGCGTCGGCGAGCAGGAAGAAGTCGAGGAGGTTCACTTGGCCATCCCGGTTGAAGTCCGGATGTGCCGGCGGCCAGGCGATTTCTGATTTCACCCCGTCCTTTTCTGCGGCCACGGCAAGGGCGGGCGGCCCCTCATCCAGGATCGGAATGGTAGCCCGGATTATTTCCGAATCCTGCTGGTCCACATAGCCCCACGACACCCAAACTACCTCTGGGCTTTCAAGGATTACGATTTCCCCTTGAGAATTCAATGCAACGGTCACGAGGACCTCTCCGTAAATCCTGTACCCATCGGCTCCCGGAACGACAGTCCAGGCAAGAACTACCATACCTTCTCCGTATTCCTCGACCCAAACCGAATCCGGTGGCGTGGGTGCTACAGAAGGCTGTGAAGGCTGTGCCGGCCAGGTGATTTCGGATTCGACCCCGTCCTTTACGGTGGCTACCCCGAAGGAGAACGTCTCCTGAGACAGGCCGGCGATCTTGACCCTGATCACCCCGTCCTGTTGTTCGACGTAGCCCCACCGGGCCAAGACCGGCTCGGGGGCCTGGTCCCCCTCAACGTCAGCGGCCCCGATCTGCAGGTAAATCTGGTAACCGTCGGCGTCGGCAACCGAAGGCCAAGTCACCACCCAGAACCCGGGCTCGTCGCTGGGGTCGATCAGGACCCAATCCGGTGGAGCCGGGGCCGACCAGCCGGGTACGGCTGCTGCCAGGATTAACAGGCCGTTGAAAATCCGGGATATTCCAGAAAACTGGCGTTGTTCTGCTGTCATGTAGCCGTTTAGAGTGGACCCGAGTTCGCGCGATTTAAGGGACTCCGCCGAGGAAACCGGCTGCGACCCGAGAAACCGGATTCAGTAATATAGATCTAAAACGATCCCCCCATGAGTGATAAATCGGTGGAAATAAGGTCCATTCCAGCGGTTTCTTTATGGAAAAGGACAGAGGGGGGCCATTTCGGACGATATGGCCTGAAATCAGGCTCCGAGCAGGAGAGAAGAAGATGAAACCGGCTGAGGAGATGGAACGGGAGAACGAGGCGCTCGCATCATCGGGGACCTCGACTATCCATAGCGATGCAGCGAGAGAGATTTCTGGAACAGGGGTTCGAGGTGGTGGCTGAGTGATACGACCTGGTGACCTTTGCTCCACGACAGCAAGGGCCTCGCGGACCCGATCCCTATTGTTTGGGGTTTCGTAGCCGAAAATCGAGGGATCTGCTTCGGCTTCCCCTCTGGCATGGTCTTTTTCCGAGACAGGTGATAGGGAAAGGCAGGCTCCATCGGAGCATTCCCCGTTTTGCCCCGCTGGGATCTTCTTCCGTTCGGCACATGGTGCGCAGAAGGGGGGTATTCCGTAGGAGAATACGGAAGGGGAGAATTCGCGAGGGATCCTCTCGGAGCCTTTGCCCCCCTTGGGAAATCGGCAAGGTGGATCCGAGGCCCCCGGCTCGGATCGAGGAGAGACCTCAGTCCAGATCGGGTTTCCGGGAGATTTCAGGAACGGCTTGCCTCAAGGAGGCGGTGTGGGAAAAACCGGCTGCGTGGGCGGAAAGAAAAAATCAGTGGAACTGCGAGGGTTGCGCCGAGAATCCGAAGCTGGCCGAAAATCTGCAAGAATTCACTTGATGGTAACGGTGTTTCACCCCACCCCGACATCCAGTCAGGGGTGCGCGAATCTGGGTGCCCCGCCAAGTGGGGAACCTGGGGTGTCGTTTGACATGGGTGAGGTGCGGACGGGTGAGAGCAAGCCAAGCGGAGGCGCGGGAAGCCGCCGAGGAACCGCTCCTATGGAGAAGTGGAACCTTCCATCCATAGGCGGAGGCCGGACGAGGTTTGAGCGTATTCATCGACGGCCGGTACCATGGGACGAGGGTCATGGCCCTGTAATCTGTATCTCCTCTCTGGCAGCCATTTTGAATTCCTCAAGGGATGCTGCCAGCATGTTCAGACAGCCCAGTACCACCCGGTGGGCCTTATGGGTCTTGGGATACGGGGCAATTCCGTTCACTTCGGTTTTCAGGATGTTGAGTTTCTCTAGGTGAAGCCCGGATTCAATCACCACGGCCATCAGGTCGTGATGTTCACGTCGGTTCATTGGTCTTTCTCCACACACAGGGTCTTTAATGGTCGGTGAACGTCAGAAAGTTCTCATTACAAATCGTGGAGCAGTTCGCGCAGGCTCTCGCGAACCGTGTTCTCCTCCTGCCGAAACAAGGTTCCAGACCTGGTTGTAGTCCCTGCCGGAACCCTCGTCTCCGGTGACGCTTTCAGTTACGGATAGTTGAGGTCCCACCTGGTGGGGCCGGGGTTAATTGTAGGGACCCCTTCCTCCATCCCTGTCTGGAACCGGGGTTCCGGTGCGGTGTTTTCGGTACCAACGAAAACGCCTGCAAATCAGGAACCGCAGGACGGCACCTTCGAATTGCAGGCGTTTCCCAAACACCTTGCCGCTTTCCCCTTCAGGGGTTTCCGGCCACCCCTTCTGTTTCTTTTTCTGAATCCAACCAGGATGAGATCACCCGCGACTTCACCACCGGCAGGCCGACGTCGATGCACTCCCGGACCACCTCGGCATAGGACCAACCGGTCTCGTCGGCCAACTCCTCAAGGGTAGTCACCCGCGACTTCACCACCGGCAGGCCGACGTCGATGCACTCCCGGACCACCTCGGCGTAGGACCAACCGGCCTCTTCGGCCAGCTCCTCAACGGCTTGTTGTACGGAAGTGCTCACCGACGCCCTCAAATGGCCGGGGAAGTGGATCCTTCGCCTGTATGGTCTCCTGGGCATGCCAGAGGGGAATTTCAGCTAGGAAATGGAAGGCGAGCCGGGCCACCTTCCGGGATGGTGTGGGTGGTAGTTTCTTTTCACCCGCAACTTCACCACCGGCAGGCCGCTCTCGATGCACTTCCGGACTGTTTCGGCCAACGACCAACCGGCCTGGTCGGCGATCTTCTCGACGGTTTCTCTCGTGGCCCCGTTCATGGATACACTCAGGTGCCCGGGGTAGTGGCTCCTTCGCCGGTAGGGTCTGGTTTGGGTCATGCCGAAGAGGGGATGTCGTTGCTCCTGCCCGCACTGGCCCGCACCTTCGGCAGGCCGGCCTCGATGCACTCCCGGACCGTTTCGGCGACCGACCACCCGGCCTGGTCGGCGACCTCCTCGACGGCTTCTTGTGTGGCCTGGGTCACGGCTACACTCAAATGCTCGGGATAGTGGCTTGGCCGCCTGTATTTTCTCTTCTTGGCCATGTTCGTCTTATTTCACAGGGGAAAAAGAAAAAAGGAAGATGGGATGCCGATGTTCATTCCCCCTTTGACCTGGCGATGGAGGCCACCCCAAGAACCAGGTTTCAGGGGTTTTGCCGATCATCCCCAATCACATCCCATCTCCCCGAAATCTGAAATAAAAAGAGGGGTGGGAGGGAGACGACGAAATTGCCTCCTTTCCCAACCCCCCTCTTTACCCACCTGCTTCTACTTGAGCAACAGCATCTTTCTGACTTGGGCGAACTCTCCTGCCTGCAGGCGGTACAGGTAGATTCCCGAAGACACCGCCTGGCCGCGGTCGTTGGTCGCGTCCCACGTGAAGGCGTAGCGGCCGATGCTCTGGCGCTCGTTCACGAGGGTTCGGACCACCTGTCCAATCGAGTTGTATACCACCAGCTTCACGTCAGACGCCTGTGGCAGCGCGTACTTGATCGTGGTTTCCGGATTGAAGGGGTTCGGGTAGTTGAACCCGAGCGCGTAGACCTCAGGTAGCGTCTCCATCTGCACCGGGGCCGGCAGGACCAGGGGATTGACGGCGAAGGCGCCGTCTCTGACCTGGCCCTCAGTGATCCTGATCCAACCGTCTTCGAACTCCCGCAGGGCGCGGAACACCAACTCCACCGCCACGGTGCCTTCGGACACTTCGTCTCCGTAGGCGACGATGGCTTGTTTCCCCTCCGCTACGGCCAGGACTTGCGGGTTGGCGAGGATGCCCTCCCCGAGGCCGTTATCGGCGGCTACGGCGCGAACCACCTCCAGCTCCTCGCCGTCGAACTCGACCTGGAAGCCGTAGCCCTTGAGCAGACCGAAGTCGCTCAGGTGCAGGGTCAGGACGAACTCTTCACCGACTCGCGGAAGCGGTACGCCGCCGAAGAAGTCCAGCCGGGTCTGTTCGTTCCGGCCGGGCTCGAGCGGGATGACCTTGGCGGCCGAAGCGGTCTGACGGCCGAAGTTCTCGGCGAATACGTTGTATCCGTCGATGTCCACGGCCTGTTTGGCGGCCAGATCGAAGGCCGGTTCCCATTCCGTATCCTCCACCGACGAACCGTAGTGATCGGCGAAGTGGAAGTAGTCGTCGAAGCCGACGGTCTTGTCCGCCCCGAACAAGCCCTGGATGAGCTTGCCGTTGACGTCTTCCTCGCGGTTGCGGATGGACATGGCTTCCTCCTCCTCCGATACGGTCTCGTTGTCCTGATCGAAGGCGGAGACGACGTAGGTGAACCGTATTCCGGTGATGGCCGTCGTATCCACGAACCCGGTGACACCGGGACCGACCGTCCCGAGGAGAGCAAACCCTTCGGCCTCCTCCCGGTAGATACGATAGCCCACCACGCCGCGGCTCATGTCCGAGGTTACCGGACCTACGGCGCCCTCGACGGAGCGGGTTATCGAGACGTCCGAGGCCGACTCGGTCCACGACAACTGGATTTGGCCTCCGTCGTCGTCGGGGACATCCACGGCCCGGAAGGACCCCGCCGCAGCCGGCGGCGTGTTGTCGAGGGCGCGAGCCGAACCCGACTGCGTAATCGACGACATCAGAACGACGCTCGGTCGCTGGTCGGTCGCTCCGCCTACCGTGGCCTCGCCCCCGATGGCCAGTTCGAGACTGGGACAGTCGGACGGAGTCAGCTGTATACCGCGCCAGCTGGCTACCAACTCACCGTCCCTGCGGGCGGTGGCGGCATAGGAGCTGGTGCGACCCGAGTTGTTGACACTCAGGCTGACCTGCCCGGTGGCGTCCGTGGTGCCTTTCCAGAGGATGTTGGAAGACCGGGGCGAACTGACCCGGTTCCCCGAGCCGGTGCGCCAGACCAGTACCTCCAGTCCGTCCACGTCCGATCCGGTCACGACGATGTCGGCCATACAGGCCATATCGTCCATCATGCTGCTGCCGCCGATCTGGCCCAGGACGCCCCATACAGAGGACATCGTGTCCAGGGTGGCTACTACTGCCCGGCCTTCCGTAGCGCCGGGAGCGGCGGCGACGCTCCCCCATTCTCTGGCCGAACCCTCACCCCGGAAGATGCGGTACGTGTCCAGTATGGAATGATCGTCGGACAGATCCCAGGTGAGCAGGACGAATCCGCCCTCATCACCCGGGTTGTCGGCGGCGACCACTCGATCCGGTGCATCCAACGGCCGCACCGTCACCGATACCGAACTGCTCAGATCGCTGTCCTCCGAATCCTCGAACGTCAGCACCAGAGCCGTGGCCGGTACCTCGTCGCTGCGTACCCAGAATCCGCCGGTACCCTCCTCCAGCTCCACCGGGGAGGACGAACTGACGTTCCTCGCATCGGTGGATATGGTGACCTCGCGGTCCTCGGTGCGGACGTTACCGTACGAATCCGTAGCGGAAACCTGGCCCCGGTACGCCCGGCCTACGGCCAGCGTATCCGGCAATCCGGTGACCACCAACTGACTGGCCTCGCCCGGGTTGTACATGATCCCGGAGAGCCCGGCCAGGGAATCACCGTCCGTGTTGCGGAGCACGATGGACAGTACGTCCGGACCTACCGTGTCGTTCAGGACGACGGTGCGCTGTCCTTCAGACCAGGAGTCCGCATCCAACTGAGCCGAGCCGCCGCCCTGATCGGTTACCCCGTCTCCGCTCAGCGTGACGCCCCGGCCTCCGGTTACTTCGAGGACATGAGCGCCTTCCTCAGCCACCGATACCGTCAGGGAAATGGCCTGACCGACGGTGCGAGCCTCGTCCGGATCTTCTATGGCGAGGTTGTTCTTGGGTACGCCGCGCTTCGGAGTTGCCTCGCGGCTATCCGAAGGCGGGCCGTCCCCGTGCTGGTTATAGGCGATGACCCGTACCATGTGTTCGATTGTATAGTCCAGATCGCCAATGACGTGGTTGACCGCCAGCATTCCGCTTACTCTGGCCTGGCGAGACGAGGAGAAATCCTGGTCTCCCGACTTCCACTGCACCTTGTATCCGGATGCTTTGGCCATCACCCGCCACTTCACCGCAAGCTGACCGCCTTCTGCTCCCGCCTTCACCGACGAGAGCACTACCTTGCCCGGTTTCGGGTCTTTGGGCGCACTGGTGACAGGCGGCGTCGTAGGTTGCGCAGGCGGCGTTGTTGGCGGCTGAGGAGTGGGTGTAGAGGGTGTTGATGGTGTAGATGGTCGCCGCCGGGTCGGCGTGCCTGTGACTTCGTCTGAAGGTTGTCCGTAGACGGAGGCCACGCCGGCAACCACAAACACCGTGTACTGGGTGCCTACCGTCAGATTCGGAATCACATGGCGTGTACCGCTGGTCACCTCGGCTAGGCGGGAGGCGTCGAAATCCTGCGTGCCCGATTTCCAATAAACTCTATACATCGTGGCGTCAGGGACTGCCTTCCAGGATACCGTGAGGGCTTCTACGCCGGCAGCCCGCACGTTGGTTACCTGGCCCGGCTGCGGAGTGCCCGTGGCCGGAGCGGAAGCCGGTCCATCGTCGGCGTCTCCGGTCTCGATTATTGTAGCAATCACCTGAATTGTGTATTCGATGCCTGCCGTCCGACCGCCAAGGCCAATCGAAGTATGACTGAAGCCAGGGTCGTCGCCGACTTCAATCAGCGCTTGGCGGTTCGTTTCGTCGTAGTCCTCGTCCCCCGACTTCCACTGCACCTTGTAGCCGGTGGCGCCCGTGACCTCGTCCCATGCTACGGAGAGATGGTACGGGCCGGGAGTTACCATCACGTTCGCGACCTGGCCCAGACGATCCGTCGGAGTCCCGAAGGCCTCATCCGAATCCGGTCCGTCGCCCGTGGAAAGGACAGCTATTACCCGTACCGTGTATTCGGTGTCCGGTTCCAGATCCGGAATCGTATAGCTCAAACCGGTCACTTCTTCTTCGCGGTCGTCGGTTGCCGCATTCGCGAACGTCTCCGATCCCGACTTCCACTGCACCTTGTAGCCGGTGGCGCCCGGGACCATGCTCCACGATACCGCGAGCCGCTCCGGGCCGGGGTCCACCATCACGTTCGCGACCTGGCCCTCAGCCACCGGCACCGGAGTGCCTGTTGCTTCGTCTGAAGGATCGCCGTTGCCGCTCGCATTGTAGGCGATCACCTGCACCGTGTACTGGGTCGCGGGGTCCGCCGTCAGACCCTCAATCGTATACCTCGTCCCCGTAATATCCGTGGCTTCGCGGTTGTCGGTTGCGGCATCCGCGAACGTCTGCTGACCCGACCTCCACTGCACCGTGTAGCCGTCGGCCCCGGTAACCTCGTCCCACGACAGCAGGAGCTTCTCCGCCCCGGCCACCACATTCACGCTTGCCACCTTGCCCGGCAACGGAGTACCTGTGGCTTCGTCTGAGGGAGCGCTGTCGTCTGTCTCCGGGGTGTTGGAGTTGCTCAGGTCCAGGGTGGCGATCACCTGCACCGTATACTCGGTGTCCGCCGAAAGGCTTTCGATGGTGTAACTCAGACCCGTCCTCCGGCCTTCGCGGGTTGCCGGGTCGTACTCCTCTGAACCCGACTTCCACTGGATTTTGTATCCAGCCGCCCCCGGGACCGCCGTCCACGATACCGTGAGCGCCCCCGAGCCGGCAGTCACCGTCACCCCCGTCACCGTGCCCGGTGCTGGGGTGCCTCTTTGCAGATCCGAAGCCGCCCCCAACCCGCCCGCGTTGGAAGCGAAAACCTGCACCGTGTACTGGGTGCCTGCGATCAGATTCTCAATCGTATAACTGGACACAACTCCCAAGCGCGCCGTTCTGGTGTCGGCCGCATCATCACTATCGAGCAAGTTGTCGAAATCCTGGCTCCCCGACTTCCACTGCACCGTGTAGCCCGTGGCTCCCGGGACGGCATCCCACCCCACCTCGAGCTGCTGCGGCCCGCGAGTAACCGTCACAGGGCCGCGATTCTCATCCGTGTCGTCCACCTTGCCCGGCAACGGGGTGCCTGCGACTTCGTCTGAAGTCGGGCCATCACCCGAAGCGTTTGTGGCGTAAACCTGCACCCAGTACTTCTGACCCGAAGGCATCAGTTGGCCAGGACCACGCAGGTCATCCATATCTAATTCTATCTGCGTAGCTGTGGCGGGGGTGGGTTGTTTCATCCTTGACCGGGAGCTGTACTGCTGCGAATCCTCCCTCCACTGCACCGTGTATCCAGTGACTCCCGTGACCTCATCCCACGACACATTGAGGGTCCCCTCGCCGAGTCTCACCGCCTTTATCGTAACCTTGCCCGGCTTCGGTATGCCTGTGGACCCGGTGGCTGAGGGTGATTGATTCTCCCCGCCCACAACAGCAATCACCTGAACATTGTAGGTGGTTCCCCCCGTCAGACCCGTTATCGTATAACTGGTCCCGGACGCATCGGCTGTTCTGTCGTCAGGATCATCAGTATCAACGGTTAAGTCGTCGTAAGTACCATCACTATTCCACTGCACCTTGTATCCAGTGGCTCCCGGGACCCTGTCCCACGTTACCGTAAGCTCTTCCGAGCCCGCCGTCACCATCACCCCCACCACCTGGTTGCCTGTCGAGGCAACCGGGGTGAAAGGGTGGTTCGCGGCTGGTGACGTAGCCGGCCCATGGCCTCCATCGTTTGTGGCGTAAACCTGCACCGTGTACGCAGTGCCCGCCGTCAGTCCCGTAATCCTATGGGTGACAGTGGTCTGAGTCTCCTCAGTCTGGGGCTCCGTGGCCTGGCGGGTCCGGTCGTAATTCACCTCCGTCGCCAATTTCCACTGCACTATGTATCCATTATCTGCCCCGGTGAGCCGGTCCCAGGTTACCGTGGCCGCCCAGCCGTTAGCTGGTGAGGTAGCCACCGCCAGGGTCTGCACCGGGCCCGGCCTCGGGATGCCTGTTTCGTCGTCTGAGGGCGTGCCGTCGGCTAGAAAAACGTCCTCGACCGCAGCTGCGGCCGCATCGTGTGTGGCAATCACCCGCACCGTGTACTCGGTGCCCACCGTCAGAGGCGTTGAAGGAGAAATCGTATAGCTCGTTGCGGTCGCCGTTGCTTGGTTGGTGCCGTCGGTGGGTGTGAAATCATCCCAAGAGGTAACACTAGTCGCATCCCTCCACTGCACCTTGTATTCAATTCCAGTTCCAGAAACCGCCGTCCACGATACCGTAAGCTCCGCCGCCGCGTCGGAGGTCACCGTCACCCCCGTTACCTGGCCCGGCTGCGGCGTGCCTGTGGCCTCGTCTGAGGACGGGCCGACGCCACCGTCGCTAGCGTCGCTGGCGTCGCCGTTGTAGGCGAACACCCGCACCGTGTACTGGACGCCCGCCGTCAGAGGCGTGATCTCACGTTCGGTTTCGCTGAGGTCAGCTTGGTTATTCCTCGAGTACGGGTCACTCCCCGACTTCCACTGCACCGTGTAACCCGTAGCTCCCGAGACTTCCCCCCAGGATACCTTGAGCGCTCCCTCCAGGGGGGTCACCGTTACACCCTCATCGACATCAGAAGTGCCAGTGTCGTCCTCAATCTGGCCTGGCGCCGGCCTGCCTGTGGCGTCGGCTGAGGGGGTGCCGTCCACAGTGCCTACTACGGGGACCACCCGCACCGTGTACTCAGTGTCCGCCGACAGAGCCGATGTAGCCGCTGGTGTAGAGGTAGGAGAAATCGTATAGCTCGTTGGCAGTGGGCTCCCGGTCACCGTTGCTTGGTTGTCGTTTTCGGCGGCTGTGAAATCATCCGCACCCCAAGAAGCGTTCTCATCCGGAACCCTCCACTGCACCTTGTAGCTGGTGGCGCCCGTGACCGCATCCCATTCCACCGTGAGCTGCTCCGAGCCGGCAGTCACCGTCAGAGTTCCCACCATGCCCGGCGCCGGCGTGCCTGATGTCGCGTTCACGGTCCCCTCGGCCGCCGTGCCGCTTTCGTTTTCGGCGATCACCCGCACCTGGTACGGGGTCCCCCCCGTCAGACCCTCAATCGTAAATTCCGGCGTAAATTCCGGGTTATCGTCGGTCACCGTTTTTTGGTTGGTGCCTTCAGTGGCTGTGAAACCTGTGAAACCTGATTCCGTCGTCCACTGCACCTTGTACCTATAGGCCCCATTTGCCTTGACCCACACCACCTTGAGCTCCTCCGGGCCGGGAGTCACCGTCGGGGTTGCTACCTGGGCCGCCAACGGCGTTGCTCTGGCCTCGCCCGAGGGGTCACCGTCGCCGCCATCATTGTAGGCGATCACCCGCACTCGGTAGAGAGTGCCCCCCAAAGGCATGTCCGAAGCAGGCGTTTCATCGCCAATCGTCGTCCCCGTCGCACTCGCACCGGTCACATCGACTTGACGGCTGTCGGGGTCCCAATTCTCTGACCCCGTTCTCCACTGCACCTTGTAGCCGCCGTCGGTCCTCGTCCCCACGGTGGTGGCTACAGTCCAACCCACCGTGAGCTGTCCGGTCTGGCCGGAAGTGGCCTCCGCGGTCACGCCCGTCACCTGACCCGGCTTGGTCCACTGATCGGTCACTGGGGAGGCTGTTCCATCATCCTCCCCGTTAATCACCTGGACCATGTACTCGGTGTCCTCATCCAGGCTCCTGATCGTATACCGTGTACCCCGAATCCCCGTGACATCGCCTTTTTCATCATCATCAGCAGCATCGAATGTTGCGTCGTCTCCCTTCCACCACTGCACCTTGTATTCAGTGGCCCCGGTGACCGCGACCCACTCCACCGTGAGCTGCTGCGAGCCGGGAGTCACCGTCACGCCCGTTACCTGGTTGTTCCCCGGGGTTCCCGGGGTTACAGAAAGTTCCAGAGGCGCACCATCCTGCGCGCCATCCTGCTCATCATTGTTTGTGGCATACACTTGCACCGTGTGGGCGGCGCTCCCCAGCCCCGTAATCCTATGGGAAGGATTCTCCCCAGTGGGGGTCTGGTCGATCGTGGCTAGGCGGGTCCCGTCGTAATTCACCTCCGTCGCCAACTTCCACTGCACCGTGTAGCTATCTGCCCCTATCAACCGGTCCCATGTTACCGTAACCTCCCCCGGTAGGGCGCTGGCCGGGGCGGGGTTCTGCGCCAAGTTCTGCACCTGGCCCGGCCTCGGGGTGCCTGTGGCGTCCTCTGAAGGCGTGCCGTCGGCTAGAAAAACGTCCTCGACCGCAGCTGCGGCCGCATCGTGTGTGGCAATCACCCGCACCGTGTACTCGGTGCCCACCGTCAGAGGCGTTGAAGGAGAAATCGTATAGCTCGTTGCGGTCGCCGTTGCTTGGTTGGTGCCGTCGGTGGGTGTGAAATCATCCCAAGAGGTAACACTAGTCGCATCCCTCCACTGCACCTTGTATTCAATTCCAGTTCCAGAAACCGCCGTCCACGATACCGTAAGCTCCGCCGCCGCGTCGGAGGTCACCGTCACCCCCGTTACCTGGCCCGGCTGCGGCGTGCCTGTGGCTTCCACTGAGGGGGTACCGTCGCCGCCGTCACTGGCGTCGGTGTCGTCGCCGTTAGTGGCGAACACCCGCACCGTGTACTCGGTGCCCGCCGTCAGACCCGTAATCTCATGACTGGTTGCGTCCTGGTCCTCCATGCCTTGGCGGTTGCTCGGGTCCCAGTCCTGCGTCCCCGACTTCCACTGCACTTTGTATTCATCGGCCCCCTCGACCCCCTCCCACTTCACGGTGAGCTTCCCCTCACCAGGTTCCACCGTCAAAGGATCGTCAGTAGCATCCCCCGGGCCGTTCACCTGACCTGGCCTCGGCCTACCTGTGGCGTCGTCTGAGGGCGTGCCGTCGCCGCCGTTGCTGGCCTCGGTGTCGACGCCGTTGGTGGCGATCACCCGCACTATGTACGTGTTCTCCGCCGACAGACCTCCAGTAGTCGCCGTAATAGTATGGCTATAGGTTGTTGGGAGTGGGTCCGAGGTCGACGCGGCCACCGATTCTTCGTTGTCCGGGTCCGTTCCGTCATCGTCGGGCTCGAAATCCTCCCAAGAGTCTACCTCATCCGGATCCCTCCACTGTACCTTGTAATTAGTGGCGACATCTAACCCGTCCCAAGTCACCGTGAGCTGTCCCGCGGCGGCAGGAACGGTCACCGTCACGCCCGTCACCTGGCCCGGTGCCGGCGTGCCAGTGGTGAGTGGAGATATAGGAGTACCGTCCCCATCGGGATCATTCGAAGGATTGCTGTAGTCACCGTACATGTCTTTGGCGAAAGCCCGCACTTCGTAGGTGATGGCTGGGTCCAGATCCTCGATGAGACTACTCCTACTCGTCCCGGGTTCCATGGCCTGGCGGCTGGCATCCCAGTCAGTATTTTCCGCATCCGCCTCAGTGGAGGAATTCCTCCACTGCACCTTGTAGCCGGTGGCCCCCTCTACCTCGTTCCACTCCACCGTGAGCTGCTCCGGTCCGGATTTCACCGTCACTGTTGGAGGAGCAAACTGCGCTTGCAGCCCCCTTGGGAGAAACGAAATGGCCAGCAAGACGAGCATTCCCCCTCGCAACCATTTCATGGATACTTGGTGGCTATTTTTCATCAGAACAGTCCTTCTCCTTTGAGAAAACCGCATCTTCACACGGTTCGGACGAGGGTAGATTTCCATATGATGGGTTATCAAACCATTCGAGGGCTTCTCGAGGGCTTCATGGAGGTTTTCAGGCGCAGTCTGAGGCCTCGAAAGGGTTTGGCTCGGCCCCGGCGCCTTAATTTCTGGGGGGACTCTCTTCCTTACCGAAAAATGGCTTGACACCATGACAGAATGCCCCTTACTTAGGATCGTTGACATGCCAATAGGGACATGCCAATAGATAGTTCGTTTAACCCATCATATCGGACATAATCGTGCGCCCTGGCGACGGCTCACCTTCTCACCGGGGCTCCATATGCCGTTGGACGCTGGCATTCCCCGCCCGGGCATGTCTTTGTAATCCGTCCGCCCCCGCCGTTGCCTGCCGATCAGTACACGGCTTACCGCAATGGGTTTCTGCGCCTGTCGGGGACTGGCCGCGTCGAGCCTTGTCCCCACATGATTGCGTAATGGAAGCGACAGGCCAGGGAGAGCCAGCCGGAGGTGCCCGCAAAGCTCTCGGGGCCCGGTCGGGGTTCCCGCCTCCCCCTTTTCGCAAGGCCGCCCGGACCCAAGTCACCTTCCCGGCGGGGCGAAAGGGCTTCGGGAGGCAAATCGGCGGCCCCGACTCGAAGGCGGGAAATGATCTTTACGCCCGTAGCCGGGACCCGAAGATGACCGGTACGTCGGACACGCTGAGCAGGTTCTCATCAGCTCAAGCCCGTCGGATCCGTCCCATGAGGTCGAGCAGAACCGGGTGGGGTGAGTTCTGCTTCGTCGGGGTCGGGTAGAGTCCTTCAGGCGCAGCAGACGCTCGCCTGGTCAGCAGCGGAAACCGTCCTTCTCCCTTTCCGGGCTAAAGGATAGGCGCAACGGATTGCACCTACCCCTCGGTCGGCACCTCTACCGGCTGCGCCAGTGGTTCAGGACGATCTGAATCACTTCCAGCGCGACTTCCAGCAGAATCGCCAACCATCTTGGCATCATGAGCTATCACCCCCTTCCTGCGGTGGGTCTTTCCGGACGAACTTCCCGGTTTCGTCCCGCACTCTGCGCTGGGCAGCCCGACTTCTCGGGCTGGGTCCTTCCGGGTCCACGCCGTTCTGGATATCGGGCTCGGGATCGGTTTCCCTTCCGAAGTCCCTGCGGATGACGTTCAGCTTGTCCTTGACCTTGGCCTTGATCCACTCGGAATGGACCTTGTTTAGGGCCAGCTTGTAGAGGTACACCCCCGCTTCCCTGGCCGCGACCACGGCGACGATTTTGACAACGGGTTTCAGGGCGGCCAGCAGTTTCCGCTGTTCGCCGTTGCCTTTGATGGGATTGGGAATCATCAGGATTATCTCCTTTCGCGTTCAAATGTCCTTCGGACGCCCGGCGGTCTTTCCTCCGGCCTCCCGGGACAGCAGTTCGATGAGTTGCCTTGCCCGGCCTGCGGGCAGGATGATTTCGTAGGTGCCGCCTCCCTGGCGGTCGCCTTGAATGGAGATTCCCGGTATCTGAAGTCCCGACAGGAAGGTGCATTCCTCTACGGTCTGGATCTCCACCGTGCGATGTTCGACCATGCGGTTTCCTTTTTTGAGCGGTTTGATGTTGCGGGAAGAGCACAAAAAAGCCCCCGGCACCTTCGAAGTGGCGGGGGGGCGGCGAAGGGCTGTTTCTATTTGATCAGATCCCGATACAACAGCCGTTTCCCCACCATCCGCGCCACGAGGTCCTCCATCTGCTCCAGGGTGTCCTTGTCGCGGATGTTGTGCCGGCCGACAAACTCGTCGACGTAGCGCTGCAGGTGCTTGGGGGACATTTTGTGATAGGTCCCCTTGTAGGCTCGCTTCATCACCGCCCAGAAGGACTCCATGCCGTTGGTGTGGACATCGCCCCGAACATATTCTTCCCGGGAATGGGCCACCGCCTCGTTGCGGTTCGGCCAGTCGAACCCGACATAGGCCGCGGCGCTGTCGCTGAACAGGGTCCCCCGCCGTCTCAGGTGCCTTCGGGCGAATTTCCGCAGGGTGTCGTTTTCGATGTTGGGGATCACCTCGGCCACGACCTTGCCCGTGCGGCGGTCCTTCATGCCGACCACGGCCGTCTTTCCTTCCGTCCACCTTTCGTGGAGCTTTTTCTCGGCGTGCTTGTTGCGCTCCTTGCCGCCGAAATAGGCCTCGTCAATCTCGGCGATTTTGCTGCGCAGGGGTTTCTGGTCCGACCAGGCTTCTCTGATGCGGTGGCCCATGAACCAGGCGGTTTTCCGGTTTACCTGGAGGTCCCGGTGCAACTTCAGGCTGGACACCCCCTTGAGGCTGGACAGGTGCAGGTAGATGGCGATCACCCATTTCTGCAGGGGCACCTTGGAGTGGGACAGCACGGTTCCGGTGCGCACGCCAAACCGCATTCGGCAATCCCCGCAGTGATAGGGCATCGGCCTGCGGTCGGGACATTCGGAGATCATGCCGCAGCATCCGCAATGCGGGCAGTGGATTTGCTTGCTCCACCGGGTTTCTTCAAGCCAGCGTTCGGCCGCGGTGTCGTCGGGGAACCTGGCGAACAGCTCGATCAGGGACAGGCCCTTCCTTTCCGGCTCTTCCGGAACAAGGCCTCTGCCGGCCTTGGACCAGCGGCCCAGAAATCGCTTCCATCGTTTCATGGGTTTCCTTTCTGGTGAGAATGGGGGGGAGCGGGTGGTCGGGACCGACCCCCCGCGAGCCGTTCGGTGCCCTGGCAGGTTGAAAACGGGGCTGCAACGGGTGTCCCGCTCCCTATACAATTATAGGGGCCCTCGTACATGTATAAAGGCCCTCGTACATGGGCCTCGAGTCGTACATGGGCTTCGAGCTCTTTGTGGATCGGCCACCCCGATGCCCATGAGCGGCTCTGGATTTCCGCCGTTCACGGACAAGGGGCGCTGCTCGGTCCCACGGCCCCGGTTTTCCAAGCCTGATCCCCGAGTCTGGAAGCTGACTTTTGTGGTCACCGACAGAAGGGGCCGTCGTACCCGGTCCGATGACCCCTCCTCTTGGCAGCCGAAACGAGACTTCCACGGATGGGATCCGGCACTCAACGCCCCGGCCCCGGCATTTCGTACGGGCATCGACATGATCTGGTATTTCGGCAAAGGGCGCGCGATCCTGCACGGATGAACCGGGCCACGACTTTCCCGCACCCATACATTCTCGCTGAACCCGGGCAAACCACCGATCCTTGAGTGCAAGAGGTTTTGACTTGTGCAGGAGGCAATACTACAACATAGCAGAATAAGTGCTCTTTTAAGCACTATACCAGCGATCACTGACTGGAGAGGAACCCAAATCAGACAATCCCGAGTTCCTTCATGGACACGCTCTCGCCAGGAGGAGCCACGACGACATGGTCGAGCACCTGAATCCCCATTAGCCCACCTGCCTCGACAAGACGGTGCGTGAGATCGATGTCCTCCTTGGAGGGCGCCGGATCTCCGGAGGGGTGGTTGTGCGCCAGAATGATGCTGGTGGCTCCCTTCAGGATCGCTGCCTTGAACACCTCTCGCGGATGGACGAGGGACGCGTTCTGGCTGCCGATGGAGGTCGTTTCATGGGCGACTACGCGATTGCGCGTGTCGAGGTGGAGGACGACGAATACCTCCCGGTCGGCGGACGTTATGTCGAGGGAATCCAGGTAGGCGAGCACCTCGTTGGGGCTGGTCAGCGGCTCTGAGCATACGTCCTGCCAGATTTGCCGCACTTTGCGTTCTACGACTTCGAGTTTCATCGGTTCCTTTCATTCATTATATAAGGCTACTCTGACTGATTGAGGGGGTGTGTGGCGCTTCTGCAGCAGGGTTACGGGCTGGCTGTAAAACTGGTTTCGACCCGCCGATTCCCCAGCCCGGGGAGTCGAAGCCGGGTTGGGGACACCGGAGAACGGTTTACGGGACGGAGGAACCGGCGAAGGATTCAGGACGAGGACGGTTGCGGGAGCATCCTCAGCCGGCAAGGATCAGGTGATTTCGAGTTGATCAGGCGGGGTCCAACCACCCTGTTCGTCCGGGCTGAAGGCAAACAGGACAGGCGATCAGGAAGACCGCCGGACTGACGTAAAGAGAGGCAGCCTGGACTCCCGGATTATCCAGGCAGGTCGCAAGAACCCTCCTGACGGCATCGAATCGGCCAGGAGGGAAATCCCCGAGACTACCCTACCGGAACCAGAGCAGATTCCAGATCCTTGAATACCTGAAGGAGTGCTTTTTTCGCCCTGGCCTGCGCCTCTCCCGAGCTGGTTTCGGGGGTATCGTGGTACACCAGCACCGTCAGCTTCTCCTGGCGGGGATAGATCTCGAATTCGAAAGAGGGGCCCGGCTGAAGCGGCGGTTGGTGGAGTAACAGGACAACCTCCACCTCGGTAACGTATTTTCCTGCCGGCGGCGCGAAGATGCCGTCAGCGAATCGGTTCGGATTCACCCTCTCGGTCTTGCCCGGCAGGGCACGGATCCGTTCGGTCATGGCAAGTCCTTTCTTTGAAGGAGGGAGATGTTGAAGCGGCTGCAGCCGTCTGAGGAACTGGCTGCCGTTGTCGGCGACGAGCCGATGTCCCCGGCTCAGGTCGTCGAAAAACTGTGGGGCTACCTCCGGGAGAACGGCTTACAGGACGCGAGGAATCCGCGAAGGATCCATTCCGACGACCCTCTCAGAAGGATCCTCGGCGGCAAGGATCAGGTGGCCCTGTTCGAGTTGACCAGGGGGGTCAACCGGCACCTGTTCGTCTGCGCCGGAGGCGAAGCGGTGACGGACGAAGAGTTGGGGAGGGAGTTCGAGGAACAGGTGCTGGCGTCGTCTTACGAGACGCTGGGATGCTCCCCGGAGATGTCCGACGAGGAACTGGAACGGAAATACCGGGAATTGTCTCGGGAATATCACCCGGACAGGCTGGCAGGCGAGGAGATTCCCGCTGGGATCATCCGGCTGGCGGAGGAAAAGTTTCAGGAGATACAAAGCGCTTACGCGGTCGTGGTGACATCCCGGAGCTGATCCCCGTCCCCCCTTCCCCTCCCTGGACCCTTGATGAGCTTTTGAAACCAGCGGATCCCCCGGCATCTTGCGAAATCTGAAGGAGGGGTTGCCCGATGAGAAGGTTCCTTTTGGCCGCTCTGGTTGCCGTGGTGGTGGCCTTTGCCCTTACGATGCTGCGAGTGATTCCATGAGGGTGTCCCTGCCTGTCATCCTTTCTTCACCGCCATTTTCCTGATCTCCTCCAGCGCGGTGTCCAGATACGGATCCATGATACCCTCGGATTCTCCGAACAACTCCAGCAGTGAGAAGGTGAGGCATATGGCCTGCACTGCCGACACCGGGAGGGCGATCCCTCCCATCTCGGGGTGCCGGAAGAAGATGGCAATACAGGCTGGATCTACGTCCGCCATCAGGTGAACTTTCTCGAAGGCCACGTCCTGATATACGGATTCGATTTTGCTTCTCGTTTTCTGGTCCATTGACTGGTTTCCTTTCCCGGAAAGGGGGATTTGCATAATGCGAGCTTGTGGAGAACAGGAGAGCACTGGGGTGTCGGCCTGTCCTGTCACTCTCCATCTGCCCTGATCCACCCTTCGTTCCTCTGAAGCAGGGTCTTGACCTCGGACAGGCGAAACACGAGCTCGCGAACTTCCCCTCCGTGCTTCTGGCGGTGTGCGGTTGCTTCGTGCAGGGTTTCGAACCGGGCAACCTTCTTGTCTTTGACCACGGCATTTCGGCGGATGGCCAGGAGGACAGGGCGGCTGGCCTTGCGCCTGTCCTGGTGAGGTTGAGAGAAGTGGCAGAGGGAACCGAAGGCAGGGCTGGACGAAATCGACAAAATGCGGGAGTGGCTCTTTCCGGCTCAAGAGACTACGCTCGGGGGCGCAATTCAATAGACGAACAAGAGGCTCCGGCCCAGTGCCTCCCAGCCTGCTCGATCCCCTCTGCCACACAACTACCCGTCCTCGTCGGCAGGTCTCTTTTCCTCTTCGGGGCCTTCCTTCTCGCTGCAGGGGATGCAGATGTGCACACCGGGAGCGGGCCTGTAGAACAGGTGATAAGGCCTGATTTCCTGGCCGCATACGCAGCAGACCGGCTTGAAAACCATTTACTCCCTCGTGTCCCGGATACGGCCCTCCTCGTCGACGAAGATCCGGAAGGGCGAGGAAACCGTTCTGCGAGAGGACTTGGTAAGGCCGTGCACGCACTCGATGCAGACATCGAACTTCCTCCCCTCGGCCATGCTGGCCCTTCCGACCTTGAGCTGGCCGCGCAAGTCGTCTTCGGCTACGACCCCGTTGCAGATATCACAGATTGTGGTGGCCATTTCGAGCATTCTCCTTTCCGGGTGGATTGAATGCCTTGTAGGACAGGATCAAGCCCCGTTCCTGGTGGTGGATGATCGCTCCCATGAGCCGGAGATACCTTTCCGGCATGGTTCGCTTTCCCTTCTCCCACAGGCAGACCTCGGCTTCACTGACACCCAGGGCGAGGCCCAGCTCCCATTGCTTCATGCCCAGGGCGTCTCTGGCCCTTTTCAGCTGATCTTGTTTCATCTTCATTCTCTCCATTTTGGGGGGTTGACTGTCGGTGGTCACCGGCAGAAGGCGCAGACTGGCCCTGAACCGGGCTTGAAACGGAAAGCCGGCAGCAGGGTGTTGAGAGGGTATTCGGGTTCCCGGTAAAGCCGGGATTGGAGGGAGAAACCCGCGACGGAATTCAGCGAGCCGGTAGCCGGAGCTACCTCCGCTCTCACTACCTTCCCGTTATCTGCAAAAAGGGATCAGAAGGGACTCAGCGTGGTACGAATTCGGCAACCTTCGCGGCGTCGGTGTATAACTGAACTGAGTGATGAAAACCTGGAATCGCAACTGATTCGGTTGCAGTCCTTCGGGTCCGCTGAAGCGCGCAGTCGCAGGTCCCCCAGGGACAGGAGTAAATCTTCCTCTATATGGTTATACCAGTTTTTTTCGAAATTCGCGCTTTTGGTCAGGGGGCATTCTACCGTCGCAATGAGCAGGGGACTTGAGCCGGCCTTCAAGACCCGGTCCGGTTTTTCCCACATGGGAAAATCATACTGCTGTGAGCCCTGCATCATCCATCGTGCGCCGTGCTGGAGGGATGCCTTGGGACAGGCCCTTGCGGAAAAGCCAGGTTTCAGTCCCCCCGTGCGAAATCCCCCCCAAGTAGATCAGGCCGATGGACCCGGGGACGCAGATCCCGGGTACAGGGTGTGATCCCCCGGTTCATGACCATTGAAGGCCAAGACGATGAACCCCCGGTCCAGAAGAGCGGGTTCATGATTCCTTGCCCCACCTTCTGAGTAAACCCCTTATGAAACAACGCGTTACGACAATTCGTGCCCCGAAAGTGGCGCCTTTGGCACGCAGGTCGGAGGTAGCCGGCAGAGGTCCTGATGCCGTTTGCACCGTAAGAGGCTGCGGGATTGCCTGAGGTTCGATAACTGGACTTACACAAGCAAGGGGTTCCAGCCCTATGGACAAAGATCAAAATGAAATTGAGAGGCGGTGATAATGTTCCTCACCGCGGTCCTTCTCGGAATGCTGGCCATCGGCTACCTTGTAGTCGCCATGGTGATGATGTATGTCTGCACCGTCGTATTCCCGGAGAATCCGGCATCACTCATCCTGAATCGTTTTTTCCGTAGATAGGGGCGGGAAGAGCCATGTATGGCTTTGCTGCCACGATGGGTTTCCCTTTCCCAATGGTCCGCGAGGCCGTCAGCCTGTCACAAACCGGGCAACGTAACAACCGCAACGGATGCGTAACGATGGAAAAGCCGAAAGGCCGGCTGGCCAAACACACCCTCTTCACGACCCTTTTTTCGTTCTGGATCACCGGTTTCCTCGCCGGACTCATCTTCCAGACCACCCCGGGCGACATGGCGGTCCTTCTGATCCTTGGGAGCTTCGCTATCCCGACCATCGTATCGCTTCCGATCTACGGGATCCTGGTGCGCAAGACACCGAACAGGGTCTTGGTCGTGGAGAACAAGTGGGATCTGCGAAATGTTGGGGCCGTTGCCTCCCTGAGCAATATCCTGATCACCGTCGGGCTGACGGTGTTCATCTACTGGAAGCTGTTTGGAGGGTGATCCCCAGATGAGGTGAAACGAGGCCCGCCTTCCCTTGTCGACTCCTTCTCAACCGCTGGGGATCAGACACCGGATGGCCTCGATACGGGACTCCCATCTCGACCCGGGGGGGTCTTCCCGTCCAAAGTGCCGATTTCAGGGAGGTGTTTTACCTGCTTCGGTGTCCGGATAGCCTGTGCTGCTTCACCTGAAATCGAGGACGGTGCCAGACCGGGAAGGAAGCAGAAGGGGACCCGCTCGTTTTCCGGTGGTTGCCCGTACGAAACCCAAGACCATGAAGGATCTCCTCGTCGGCAAAACTCTTTCCGGTTGAGCAACAGCGCCATCCGGTCGATCCCTGAAAGAAATTGGACCAGCTTGAGCCAATTCCCTCCGCGCAGATCTCGCAGTTCCGCGTTGGCGATGCTTTTCAGCACCCCACCAACAGGCCCGGTCAGCTTCCAGCGACACCTCGAAACTCAGTTCCTGAATCTGCCGGGCACACCCATCTGAACTGAACCCTCGAGGCGACGACCGGTTTCCAAACCCGGAGGGATCAACCAGGGAAGGTCTTGACGCCCCCATCCCCTCCTTGATCAGAGCAGTGGCCTTCCGATCCCAGAGTGCCGATTTCCCAAAGGGGTGAAAGGTGGAAGCTGACCACCCTTGCGGGGGTCTGGCCGGAGCAGATGGCCAACGGCTACCGCTGCCCCAATGGGACCCGAATCGCCACCAGGAGGAAATATCCTGCCGGGGTTCTGCGCACCTGCCGTAGCGGATGCGAGCTACGGCCCCACGAACAGCAAGCTGGCCCCGGGCAGAGTAACCGGGCATCGTCGGCGACCGCCAGCGGCCGGCCGTCTGCATTTCGGCAATCGAAGCACCCCCCGCAGCCAGCGACTCCGCCCCGCCGACGCGCAGTGAGTGACCGGAAATAAACCCCTTCACGCCAGCGGCGGTGCATCGGCGTTTGATGATCTGTCGGACACTTGCGGTGCTTAGTTCCTTCGGGCCGCCGACATTCCCGCCTGATAGAGACGACGAAATAGCGCCCCCCAGGTAATCTTGGCCGTTCCAGCCAGGCCCTGACCCGGGTCATGGTAGGGAGGACCCAGATATAAAACGAGTCCGGTCCCTTCCTGGTCCGTCTTCGAGTGGCGGATGGTAACGCGGCCGCCATCGGGTTCGAAAGCGAGATCCTCGACCAGGAGGGCTACCAACTCGGAGACGCGCAGCAAGCCGTCCGACATGACCTGTCAAGAACGGTTTCAAAGTTGACAGTTCCAACGGTTTAAAATTGGACACTTTTCTACCCCACGCGGCTGGATTCTGTCAGCGCATGTTTTCTCCTTCCGGTTGACGAGGGGTTTCCCCGGTGGTGAATCCGGCCTGGCGAGGATGCCGCAGCCGGTAGCTGTCCCCCCGGATGTTGATGGTGGAGGAGTGGTGTAACAAGCGATCCAGGAGCGCGGTGGCCAGCACCGGATCGGAAGGATCTCGTTCCAGGTGCCATAGCTCTTGTTGCTGGTCAGGGTGATGGACTTGAGCGCCTCGTAGCGCTTGCTGACCACTTCGAAGAGGAAGGTGGCGTCCTGGCGCTCCAGGGGCATGTAGCCGACCTCGTCCAGGACCAGCAGGTCGGGTCGGGTCAGCGTCTGGAGCAGGACAGACAGACGGTTCTTCTCGGGTAGATCATCAAGGCATGACCTCCCTCGCGCATCAACCGCTCCATCAGGGGAATCTGAAAGGCGAAGGTCTTGCCGCTGGCGGTAGGCGCCTGCAACACCACATTGGCGCCCGACATCCCCTCCGATACGGCGTCCGCCTGATGCTGGTACAGACGAGTGACGCCCTATTTTCGCAAAAGCTCGGCAATCTGTGGGGAGAACATGTCGAACAAGGTATCGTCGGCGTAGACAGGTGGAATCCCCTCCACCGTCTCCGCCAGCACCTCGTCGCCCCCCTCAAACCGCAGAGTTCGGGTTGGAATCGGGAGATGGCCCGTGGAATTCTGTCGAGGGAAATCATTCCTGAATAAGGAGGAAAAGATGCATCGTAGCAGACAGTGGATTATCCTGACGCTCCTGGGTCTCGTAGGTCTGGGCCCGATAGGAAGCGGTGAGCTTCTGGCGCAGACGGTCGAGGGCGTGACCATCAAGAAGGGGGGGCTGGTCGGAATCGACGGCGTCTTCCAGGTCGATGTCACGGTGCAGGACTTCGACGAAGACCCGGCGCTTGAGGTTGCAGTCTTTCTTGTTGCGCTTGAGAAAGACAACGACGGGAATGTGACCGACACCTTGATCGTTGAAAGCGGTTGGGACAACGACGTTCGGGGCAAAGAAAGGCTTGCTCAACACGCCAGTAATTTCGGCGGCGGAACTGCTGCGGCATTTCTCGATGGGGCATTTGGCACCTCATCCAGTATAGCCCCTTTCACTGTTGGCGCCTCGCCGGCCATAATCAATGAAGCCACCACCACAGGGGCCACCATTGATGCCCCGGTGAGAGGCAGTTCTTACGCGGATGCTCCCGGTGCCGATAACCCGTTTGCTGCCTTTCGGACAGCGGACCGCGGAACGGACCGGAACGATATTCCTGCAGAAGGTGATACTCCCACTCCCGAGGCGGACAGGAAATGGGTAGGCGATGCCGACTCGCTGTTTATAACCGGGACAGGCATCGACGATTCCAAGATCGCGGAGAGCAAGCACAAGAACATAGCCGTTGATACGAGGTACCTGATCAGATGGTACTCGACGGGCTCTGAAATCATGGGCGAGCACGACGAGGTTTATGCGGCGGCTGTCGTTAGAGATGGAACTGCCTATTCGTCCATAGTCCTTTCGGACAACTCGATGAAGATTGACGGCGACCGTCCGGTTCAGGGGAATTATCTGCATTTCTCGAGGCCGTTTAAGGAGGACGGTTTTGGGTTCAAGATGGATGCTGACGAGCCAGATGCCTCAGCAACGGATGGTTCGGATGGCGATAGAGACGGAATTTCGGCTCTTGTGGGTCGAACGGATGGCGACTTCCACGCGGTGGATGTTGCAGGTCTCGGTTACGCCAAGGAGCTCAAAGGGGCTGATCTTCGATATGCAACAGGGTTTACCGCCCTCGGAGGTTTGACGGTAGACGCCGATGGCAATTCGGCTGACGCGGTATCCTTGATAGGGGCGGGCAAGCTTCCGACCGATCGAATCGTCCTGGGAATCCAGGATACGCTTATTGCCTATATCGAGTTGAACGATGACGAGTACGGCAATATCCGGACGAACCTTCAAGGGGATTGGTCAATTGTCGTAAAGGCAGGAGGCAAGGTATCAACTGCGGACGCCTCGGGGTACTTTGAGAAATCCGATGGATCCCGAAAAACCATCCTGCAGCACAAGGACGCTATCGCCGAGAACGAGTACCCGGATCTTTCGGATGCGCCGCTGGTATTGACGGCCAATATCCAGGATGGCGCCGGAAACACGGCTGCAAGCTTCTCGATAGATGGCGACGGGGTAGATCCTGCCTCCGTCACCACGGCTATTCTTGTTGACGGAGTGAAGCCGTCCCTGGCCTCCCGCGCAGCGGGGACCGGGGTCACGGAAATCAAGAACGGTGGAGCTACCATCATAGCCGGGATTAAGCCGGTTGATGACGGTGGTGACACCCTCGTTCACGCCCCCCTGGGCGGGGACAGGGTTTCCGGCGGTGGACCCAACAGGGATGTCGACCTGCCTGCCGACGAGAATCCGCCGGTCTACGTGCCGAATGAGACGCTCGGTCAGCTCAAGCTCACCTTGAAGAGCAGGCTTGCGGATAGGCCGGACGTGGTTGTGGAAATCAAGAGCGAGGGCAGCAGCGACGATGCCAAGGTGCTGGATTTCAGTTATGCAGGGCTGAAGACCGACAGCAGAATCGCGATCGATCTGAGCAAGATGATGGCCGCTGGCCCTGCCGGTGACATCGATGCCAATGATATCGTGGACATTTGGAAGGACAAAGGCGGCGACAACGCCGGCCAGTTCGACGCGGCAGGTTCGTTTACGGTTGCGAGGAAAGACGGCTTTGAAGGCGCCCTCCTGTCGGACGGGAAGACGGACTACGTCTTCGAGTTCGTCGCCATGGACATTGCCGGAAACGAAGGGCCGAAGGAGACGCGAAGCGGCGTTACCCTCGATCTCAAGGACATCGGCTTCACCCACAAGTTCCCGATCATGGACGGGTCGGACGATGACCTCAGGACCTTGGGGGCCGCCAGCGCCAATGTCAGCGTGGAGTTGAACAAGGACGCTGACACCCTGGCCGTTATCTACAAGCACCTCGGTCCGGGGTCTGCTGATGCCTCCAAGAACGACACCCTGACCATCGGAGGCGATGGCCTGGCGAAGGATACCTTTACCGAGTTGAGCGTGACCGGTCTCGAGGACGGCAAGATGTACTATGTCCGAATCGACGCCAGGGACGCCGCCGGAAACTGGACGCAGGCCGGTCCTGACACCTTTACCTTCGACGAGGACCACGAGTTGGTGCCTGCTGAAAACTTCAAGGTCACGATTGCTGGTCAGTCGGATAAGTCGGACCAGTTCAAGCTGAGGGGATTCAAGGACGACAACAAGGACGACCTTGACGACGACAAGATGCTGATGATCAATGCCGGCAAGGTCGTGTTGGTAACCCTTCAGGCCCAGACCGAGGACGACAAGACGGCCTTCCTCTACAGGGAGGAAGCCACTTTGACGGTAATCGGCGGTCAGGGCGTTGATCTGGTCGAGAAGAGCAGCCCCGGAGCTTCCCAGCCGGACGGCGGAGGCAACGTCATCACTCTGGACGACGACGGCTGGGGTTCCGACGGAAAGCGGACGGTGGCCATTCGCGACACCGTTTCCGACGGTAAGCTCGTGTTCAGCTTGCAGGGCGGAAGTGTCGATGGTGCATTTGAGTTGCGCGACACGGTCCTGGTTCAGGACGATGCCTATGCAAAGCTCATTGTTGCAGGGCCGGCGGATCCCGTTACCAGGGGTGAGGACTTCACTGTCGAGGTCAGCATCGCCGACTCGTTCGGGAACGTCCGCGAAAAGGACAGCCGTTTCGTGAATGTCACGGCCAACCAGATCGGCGCAATCGTCCCGGCCGGTGATGTGCCCATCCGGGACGGAACGGGCAGCTTCATCGCCAATTCCGGTCTCTCTACATCGTTTGCGACAATGGTTGTTACTGTCAGAGACATCGTGCAGCAGGGTGACACTTTCATCCACGGCGTCTCCGGTGTGATCAATGTCGAGGGTGACCCCGTCGATCCTGGACGGCCCCCGGTCGGACCGCCGGTCGAGGAGATCGATGCTCCTGATACCCTCATCGCCGAGGACTTCAGAGGTGCGCTCGGCAATGGCGACCAGGGCGGTTTCGTCCTCCTGACCTTCGACCCGTCGGACAACCACGACATCATCGACGGGTACCGCATTTATCGTGAGATCGCCGTAACCCACGTCCTCGGGGAAGACGGCAGCATAGTGCAGGAAGAGGACGCCATGGCTTTCATTCCGTGGGCGTTCGTCGACGCCGTTCCCGATCCGGGTCTCATGCGGGTCGTGGTAGCGACTCTCGATTCGGATGCCACGGCGTTCGAGGTTGCCGCCGAGTATGTGGTCCCGGCGAGCAAGCAGGCTTTCATGCCTGGGATGAGCCTCTCCAATCCTTACGAGGTGATGGCTCAGACGATGGCGATGAGCAAAGAGTCTGCCGTCCAGCCGAAGGTTTCGGACGGTCCGCTGTTCGCCGCCTTGACTCCGGAGGCCATTGCCTTCTCCACCAAGGGGATCGCTCCCTTGATGAAGGCTGTAGACAACGCTTACCTGTCCGAGAGAGTGCGGTCGGAAGCCGTTCGGGCGATCGACAACATTCCTCCGGGAGCCATTCCTTACATGAGGGTCCTGGATACCCCGGGCGACGCGGGTGGCAGCATAACGGTCTCCTGGGCGAAGTCTCCGGATGACCACATGGTTACCACTTCGGTCGGACAGGCTGTCGGCGGTCAGATCTACACGACTGCCGGTGTTAAGGGATACAAAGTGTTCCGCAGGATCGGAGACGCGGCGTACGAAGTCGTAGGCGAGGCTCCGGGTGGCTCGACTTCCTTCGAGGACCAGATGGTCTTCAACGGGATTCGTTACACCTACCAGGTCCGCCCCTTCGACCAGGACAACCTCGGTGAAACCATCATGGAGAAGACCGCGATGGCGATCCGGAACCGTGTCTTCGACTCCAACGGCAAGGCCGTCTTCGGTCTGTTCGGGGCGGACAACCAGGTGGGCTTCGATGACTTCTTCATCCTCGCGGACCAGTTCGGTCTCACGGCTGAAGACGAATCCTTCGAGCCCGCGTTCGACCTGAGTCAGAACAACAAGATCGACCTCAACGACTTCTTCACCTTTGCCGATTTCTTCGGCAGGGAGATCGAGGGTGTTGGGAAGGGCTTGCCCAACTTCATGGCCGGTCTGAACAGCGACGCCCGCTTCTACCTCGACGCCGGCCTCGAGTTGCCGAGGGTCGGGGAAGAGATGGCCATCGCCGTCAGCCTGCAGGACTTCGCCGAGCTCAAGGGTTACGGGTTGAGCGTCAGCTACGATCCGCAGCTCCTGACCTACGTAGGCACCGAGGTGGAGAACAGCATCCTCGGTACCGGCGAGTTCGCGGACGGTCATGTGGTTGCCAACAAGGACGGTCTCGTGTCGCTCGTCGCTTACGGAGACGTAGGCACCGAGGGCGATCTCGGGTTGAACCTCGTATTCCGCTCTCTCAGGGAGATCGAGGACAGCTACATCGAGATCCTCAGCGGCGAGTTGAGAGACGGCAATTACGGCTTGAACAGTCTGGACACTCCGGTTTCGGTTCGGATTCAGACCCGTCCCGAGGTGTACGCGCTTCGGAACAACTTCCCGAACCCGTTCAACCCGGAGACCACCCTCAAGTACGACTTGCCGGAAGCCGGTGACGTGAAGCTGGAGGTTTACAACATGCTGGGGCAGGTAGTCAGGACTCTGGTCAACGAGCGCCAGACTGCCGGCCGCTACGCAGTCCAGTGGGACGCCACCAACGACCGCGGCCAGAGCATGTCGTCGGGGATTTACTTCTACCGCGTCCAGGTTGGAGGTGAGTTCGCCGACGTCAAGAAGATGCTGCTGCTCAAGTAGGCGGAGGGCACGGCGGTGAAAGTGAGTACGGGACCCTGCCCTCAGCGGGGTCCCGCGGAGAATACCCCCTTTTTCGCAGCGTAGTCCTGCAAGGACCGTGCCAGGGGGCACTCACGGCTTGCCGGTTCGCCAGGCTTTCGGGATACCCTCACCTCGTAGTTCCGGGCAGCCAGCACCCTCGACACCCTGAATCCCCCAGGCACCGATCCGGACTGAGACCACCCTCCCTCGTTCAGAAGCCGGGGGACTCCGATCCACCGTGCCGATTTCCGCCTCTGCATTCTCCTACGGAGAATACCCCTCTTTCCCAGCGCCCGCCTGAGCCGGTGGGATCCAGACTGGCAACCGGGGAATCCTCCGATGGAGCCTGCCGGTCTTGGGCCTCGGCAAAGACCATGCCAGGGAAGAAGCCGAAGCAGATCGTTCGACGGCCTGCACCGAAGGCGATGCAGATATCCACGTCGGCAAGGCCCTCCCATCGAGGAACAGCACCCCCAGATGGTATCCCTCAGCGCCACCCCACCGGCAGTTCCGGAGTCTCCCGGAAACCCGATACGGACTGAGATCCTCCTCCGGCCTCCCCCACCATCCCCCCTCCTCCGCTTGCAGAGACTAAAGTTTCCCGCCCCCATTACGAGATTTTCTGGAAAAACTCGGAAGCCGATTTGGTTGTTTAGCTCAAACCGGTTACACTAGAGGCACATGCAACGGGAAGCCGCAGGATCCACCGCCGCTTCCCCAGTCCCATCTGTCGGTGACATTCCGGCAGAGTCACCTTCCCACGAAACCCGAAAGGACTGCCATGGGAGCGTGAATCACACTATTTGTTGAGGGCCGCAGGTCTCCAGTACGGTATTCCACGGCCCGAAGGTCAGTAAGGATGAGTAAGGGTAAAGATGTCTCGTTGATTGATTTGTACAGACTGTTTCCAGACAATGCAGCAGCAGAGAGATGGATCGAGAAGATCAGATGGGGGAAGAGGGTAGACGGCCTGCCCGAATTCATACGCTGTCCGCACTGCGGCTGCGACGGCAGGATATCGGAATGTCCCGGCCGGAAACCCATGCCCTACCGGTGCAGCGACTGCCAAAAGCGGTTCAGCGTGCGCATCGGAACGGTACTGTACCGCTCCAGGATCTCCTATCGGAATTGGGCTTTCGGCATCTGGCTGTATCTGTCCGACCCGATGGGGATCAACGCCGTGCAGCTGAGCCGCAAACTCGAACTCAACTACCGGTCGGCCTCGTTCATGCTGCACCGCCTCCGGGAAGGCTGGCCGGATCCCGAACCGCTGCGCAGCAGGTTCCTCGAGGTGGACGAAGCCTGGGTCGGAGGAAACGACAAGAAGAGGCACGCCGACAAGAAGTTCGGTCGCAACTGGAGGAAGGGCAGGGTTCAGGTGCTCGGAGGGGCAGACCGGGAAAGCCGCAGGGCGGCCGCCGAGGTGATCTTCCATGCCGATCACGGGACCGTGGCCCCCTTCGTAGAGGGTCAGCTGGAAGAAAATGAAACCCTGTGCACCGACGAGGCCCCGGTCTATGCGGCCTTGAAATGGCCGGGCAGGCACCTGGTCGTCAACCACCAACAAGGCGAATACGTCCGGGACGAGGCCCATACCAACACCATCGAAGCGTTCTGGGCCAAGTTGAAGGCTGTTATTTTCGGGACCTACCGGCACGTGTCCCCCAAGTATTTTTCCCGCTACCTGAAGGAGATCGTCGGCAGGTACAATATCCGGGGAATGGCTCTCCTGGATCAGATGGAATACCTCGTTCGAGGGATGCTGGGGAAACGGCTGAGCTACCGGGATCTGCTGGCGACGGAAATTCCTCCGGTTCCCTACACGCACCATCGGTCGAAGGAAAGGGCGAAGCTTTTCGAGTAGTCGGCAAGGGACATCTCGCTGCCGGCTTGCGCATAGCCGGCGGAACGGAATCGACTCTCAACTGTGGTTTGGATGCAGGGAAAATCTTCTCGAATGGTCAGCAAGATAAGATGACCTGCTGCCCCGTTGCTCCGGTCAGCATCACCGGCCGCCGGAATGAGATCCAGCTTGCCTTGCCAACTTGTCAACCAAACCGAATGATCTCCTCCTCACCTCGACGACGACGGCTTTGCAGATTCCGGGGGGGCTCGCACATCCTCTCCTCCATCAGAGCGGTGGCCTTCTCGAGCCACGGTGCCGACTCAGGGGAGGGGTACCTGCGAATCCGGACACATCGCTGGATGCGGATTGCCTGACTTTGAGAACGCCATGAAATGCTGCTGCGAGTCGCCGATTCAGATCAGGGCAGGAATCCCGGTTCCTCCTCCATCAGAGCGGTGGCTCCGATCCAGGGTGTCGTCTTCTTGCGCGTAAGCTCAGCCTGCACCAGAGGAATCCTCAGTCATCCTGCTTGCCATCTTGTCGACCAAACGGAATGATCTCTGGTCACCCCCAAGGGCAGCCTGCACACAGAAAATGATGCTCGCATCGATCCCGACCCCAGGGTGCCAATCTGGCAGGTTTCCGGAATCAGCAGGCAATCATGTGAAATGGCCAGCCAGCCGACATCCCCATCTCCCGGCTAAACAGTGGGACGGGGGATGTCCATTTCTCTGCATTTTCTCTATTATAATATACCAGATTTCTTTTAAATTCGCGGACCAGATTACTAAAATTGTCTTGTGTAATTAAATACATATATCCCGTTCTGGTGGCTGCTGTTCATGATGGCCCTGTGGACGGTCAGCATCTGCGCCATGGTGATCCTGCGCCGCCAGTGGGTGGAGCACGAACACCTGATCTACCCCATCACCAAGGTCCCCCTGGCGATGGTCGAACCGCCGCCCGGCGGTGGGCTGGTGGCCCCCTTTTTCAGGAAGGGCCTGATGTGGGTGGGGCTGCTGATCTCGTTCGGCCGCGAGAGCCTCAACGCGCTCAACCACTACTTCCCGTTCGTCCCTGTCGTTCCGCGGCATTTCGGGAGCATTCAACTGCTGCGGGGAGTTTCCCACGCCTCTTTCTCGCTGAACCTGATGATCCTCGGGTTCGCCTACTTCCTCAAGTCGGACGTCATGCTCGGGATGTGGGTGTTTCACCTGCTGCGGCGCCTCGAGGAGGGGGTGCTGCACATGACCGGCGCCGGCATCGGGGAAGCGCTGTCCCGCTACGGCGGGGGCGGCGGCGTAAACGGAATCCTCGCGCACCAGAGCATCGGGGCGATGATAGCCCTGGTGCTGTTCGGCCTGTGGATAGCCCGTGGGCACCTGCGGTCGGTGTTCCGCAAGGCGTTCCGCGGCGACCCATCCGTCGACGATTCCGGCGAGATCCTGTCCTACCGCACCGCGGTGTGGGGGGTGATCCTCGGGCTGGCGGTGATGATCCTGTGGTTGTGGCGCGCCGGGCTTCCCCTGTGGGCCGGGCCGCTGTTCCTGTTCGGGGCGCTGGTGACCTTCCTCAGCCTGACGCGCATCATCGCCGAGGCCGGGCTGCCGATGGTGTTTCCGCGCAACATCCCCCTGGATTTCGCGGTCTCCGGGATCGGGGTGCGCTACCTGGGGCCTGCGGGGATGGCGGCGCTGGGGCCGACGGTGATCTGGACGGAATCGCTGGCGAGCACGATGATGGCGCACACCGCCACCGGGTTGAAGCTGAGCGGCGAGATCGCCCGCCGGAAGCGCTGGCTGCTGCTGGCGATCGCCCTCGCCATCGCCGTATCCGGGGTCAGCACCTTCTGGATGTCGCTGTCGATCACCTACCGCGAGGGGGGTGTGAACGTCGCCCGCTTCGTCGAAGGTCTGCCCGACTTCACCTGGGAGTACGTGGGGCGGCGGGTCGACGAGAACGCGGGGCCGAACTGGCTGGGCTGGCTCATCCGGCTGTCCGGGGCGGGAGTGATGGCCGGCCTTCTCTTCCTGAACCGCCGCTTCCTGTGGTGGCCGCTGCACCCTCTCGGGTTCGTCGTCAGCATGGACCGGGTGATGGACACCGCCTGGTTCCCGGTCTTTCTCGCCTGGCTGCTCAAGATCGTCCTCCTGAAGTACGGCGGCCTGAAGGCGTACCGCTCGCTCTGGCCCCTGTTCTACGGGTTGATCCTCGGGCAGTTCGTCGCCGGGGGATTCTGGCTGATCGTCGACTATTTCACCGGAACGACGGGCAATGGGCTGGGCATGGCCTATTAGAGTTAGAGGCGGCGGGCAAGGTCCGCGTGAATCCCGCCGCGGGATCCACCAGGCTCCCACCCTCATTCCCGCCCCTGCTTTCGCGCCAAATACCCAGGGCACAGCGGGCCCTTGATGGGCGGGGGAATGTCGAGGTATTTGTTCCGCCGCACCCAGGGAGGGTGGAGCTGCATCCTCTCCGCGAGAAACACCGAATTCGCACCCCCCTGATTCCCGTCGATGGCTGATCCGAGACCTCGCGTCCTCATGACCGGCGCCGCCGGCAATGTCGGCAGCACCCTGTGGCGGGCGTGGGAGGAAGAGGACCGCTACGATCTCACCCTGGCCGATCAGCGGCCGGTCGCGGGAGCGCGGTCGAGGACCGAGACCGGGGACATCCGCGACCCCGGATTCATGCGCGGGATCTGCCGCGGCCAGGACGTGCTCGTTCACCTCGCCTTCCTCAGGGACAAAGACGGACCCGACAACGGCGCGCCGACCGATATCGGGGTGTCGCTGGCGCTGTGGGAGACGGCCCGCAAGTCCGGCATCGGCAGGATCGTGTACGCCAGCACGAACAAGGTCACCAGCGGCAACAGGAAGGAAGGGGGCCTGTCGGCGCCCCAGACACCGGATCAGTTCAATCCTGAAAGCTGGTACGGAGCCATGAAGGGGATGGCCGAGATAGGCGGCCGCATGATGGCGAACGCCGGCGGCATGAGCTTCATCGCCATCCGCATCGGCACCTTTTCGGGGCAGACCGAGCCGGACAGCCTGCGCGCCTGCGCCTACCTGCTGTCGCCGCGCGACTGCGTCCAGCTCTTCCGCCGCGCCGTGGACTACGGCGGACCGGAGAAGTTCATCGTCACCTACGGAACCTCCGGCAACTCCCGGGGCTCTCACCGCGGCCCCCTCGACATCGGTCCGGCCGTCGAGATCCTCGGGTACGAACCTGAGGACAACATGATGCAGTTCCGCAGCCGCTTCGAAAGTTGACCCGGATGCCGCAGCCGCGACGCGCCCATCGAACGGAGGACCCATGATCATCGACGCCCACCTTCACGTCTGGAGCGGCGACTTCGGAAGCTTCCCCTTTGCTCGAGGGGTGGAAGAGAAGGAAGGAGCACCCGTGGAGCTGCTGAATGCGGCCATGGAGGAGGCGGGGGTGGACAGGGCCGTCATCGTCCAGCCGATATACTACCTCTACGACAACCGCTACGTGGCCGAGTGCCTGCGGCGCTTCCCGGGGAGATTCGCCGCCATCGGACTGGTGGACCGCCATGCCCCTGACGCGCCGGATCAGCTCCAGCGCCTCGTCGAAGAGGACCGCTTCGGCGGCCTGCGCATTCACCTGTCGCGGCCCGACGATCCCGCCGAATGGGCCGCCCCCGGCCAGGACCGGATATGGCGGCGGGCCGAGGAGCTGGGGGCCTGCTTCAACGTCTACGGCCCGGCGCCGCTGCTGCCGGCGGTCGAACCGATCATCGCCCGCTTCCCCGGAGTCAAGGTCGTTCTCGACCACATGGGCCGGGCTCCCACCGACGAGGACCCGCCCTACCCGCAGCTCGGAATCGTCCTGGACCTCGCCCGGTACCCCAACGTGTACGTCAAGTTCACCCCCCAGGGGCTCAGGTCGAAGCTGTCCTATCCCCACCGGGACACCTTCCCTACTTTTCGGCGGATCTACGACGCCTACGGTCCCGGGCGCCTGATGTGGGGGACCGACTTCCCGCACGTGCTGAAAACCCCGGGGTACCGCCCCGCGCTGGAGCTGTTCCGGACCCACATGGACTTCCTCACCGAAGAGGACAGGGAGTGGCTTTTCTGCAAGACCGCCCTCACTGTTTGGACCTTCTCAGACTGAGGCTCGATCCGCACGCTTCGCCGGCGCCCGGGCCATGCTTCCCCAGGCAAGGGAACGAGCCCCGTACCGCCCCGGACCGGTAGTCCACCCTCCCCTTTGCCCCCTGCCGATCACTCCCCCCTTCTTCCGGGAACGGATCCTCCACCCAGGCCGCGGCAACTGAATTTCCCGGAAGATCGAAAAGGACAGAACAACCTATGGAAATGACCGCGAACTCGAGCGCAAACGAAGCCGCCCTTCTTCCCGACGGGACCCGCTTTGCCATCTGGGAGGACGAAACTGAATACCGCAAGGCGTACTACGTCGACCAGCTGCACCCCGGGGCGTCCGACGACAACCCGGGCACCGAAGAGGCCCCCTTCCTGACGATCCAGCGCGGCGCCGAAGCCGTGGGGCCGGCGGAGAAGGTGCTGATCAAGTCGGGCGTCTACCGCGAGCGGGTCCACCCGCTTCGCGGCGGCACCGGGGCCGACGGCATGATCGCTTTCGAGGCGGCCCCCGGGGCCGAGGCCAGTATCCGCGGATCCCGTGCGCTGACCGGCACATGGACCAACATGGAGGAGCCGAATTCCGTCCACGTGTGGAGGACGGAGCTGCCCGGGTCCTTCTTCGAAGGGGATCACCCCTTCGCCGTGATCAACACCACCGACGAGGACTTCGAGCTCATGCGCTGGGCGCGGGGGTCGAAGGGAAAGGCCCCGCACAATCTGCCCCGCGCCCTGATTTTCCAGGACGGCCGGCGGCTGACCCAGCTGAGCTCGATTGCCGACCTGGCCCGGATCACCGGGGCCTTCTGGATCGACTCGGAGAACCGCAAGCTGTACGTCAATCCCTTCGACGGCCGCGATCCCCGCACCTGCGAAATCGAGGCAACCGTTCAGCAGTTCCTGTTCTGCCCGCAGACGACGGGGCTGGGGTACATCGCCGTCAGGGGGCTGACCTTCGAGCACGCCGGCAACGGCTTCATCCGCTCGGGAAACGGGGCGCTGGCGACCTGGGGCGGCCACCACTGGATCATCGAGGACAACACCGTCCGTCACATAAATTCGGTGGGAATCGAGATCGGCGGTTTCACCGACGAGAGGACGGAGAACCAGAACCGCCAGGAGCTGGAGGAGAGAACGGGCGGTCATCTGGTCATGCGCAACCATGTCCACGACTGCGGCACCGGCGGCATCCAGGGGACCGTGGTGCCGCGCAGCCTGCTCGCCGGCAATCACATCCACGACTGCGGATGGCACGAGGTGCAGTCCTACCAGGAGACCGCCGGCATCAAGATCCTGCTCCTCCTCGACACGGTGGTGCAGTGCAATCACATCCACCACTGCTACGCCGCCCCGGGGATCTGGATCGATTTCGGCAACCGCAACTCCCGGGTGTGCCGCAACCTGCTGCACGACATCGCGACCTTCAACGGGGCGATCTTCTTCGAGGCGTCGAACGTCCCCAACCTGATCGACCACAACGTCATCTACAACGTGAAGGTGGGAAGCGGCATCTACCAGCGGGACTGCGACAAGCTCCTGATCGCCCACAACCTGGTGCGCAACTGCGGCCATGCCGGCGTCCACATGCGCAAGACTCCGACAAGGGACCGGGTCGGCGTCTGCAAGGAGAACCGCGTGATAAACAACGTCCTCGCGCAGTGCTCGGCGGCGTTCGACTACGAGGTCATGGAGAACGTCTCCGACAACAACATTCTCTCGGGAATGGGCGAGGGGTTCAGCCTCGAGGACTGGCAGGAGTCCGGTCTCGACGCCCGCAGCCGGAACGCCCGGCTCGACCTGGCGATCGATTCCGGGGAGCAGCTTCTCGCCTGGTCGTCGGCCGATGCGGCCCCGGCGGTGCCCCGCGACGAGCTGCTGAGCTGCGACTACTACGGCCGTCCCCGTCCCGGGGATGAAGTCCCGGTCGGTCCTTTCAACGAAGGCTGGAGCGCGGTGCCCCGCCGGCTGCGGCTGAAACCGAACGGGTGAGCGCCCCGGTCCGTCCGGGATCCGCTGGATGCAAGACGATCACAAGGAGTCCGCGTCAATGCGCATACTCGTAACCGGCGCCGCCGGCCAGGTCGGCAGCACCGTTGCCCGCGGCCTGCGGGAGCGGCACCAGGTGCGCGGCCACGACCGCCGGCCCATGCCCGAACTCGACGACGCCGTGGTCAGCGACCTGAGCGACTTCGACGCCCTCCTCGAGGCGACCCGCGGCATCGATGCCGTCGCCCACATCGGCGGCCTGCCCGGGGACGACGGGTGGGAGCCCATCCACCGGAGCAACATACTCGGCACCTACAACGTGTTCGAAGCCTGCCGCCGCAACGGCGTCGGGCGGGTCGCCTTCGCGAGCCGCATCGGCGTGTACGGCGAGTTTCCGCGGGGGGTCACCCTTTCCGTCGACCTCGTACCCACCCCGGTCGGTTTCTACACCATCAGCAAGGTCTTCGGCGAATCGATCGCCTACTCCTACTCCCGCGAGCACGGCATGGGCTGCGTCTGCGTCCGCATCGGCAGCTTCACCCTCGAGCGCGACCAGCCGCTGTCCCCTCTCCATCTCAGCCACGGCGACTGCGTGCGCGTGTTCGAGCGGGCGCTGGTTCACCCCGGGGTCGGCTTCGAGGTCGTCTTCGGGGTATCGGACAGCAACTGGCCTCTCTACGACCTCGACCACGGCCGCCGGGTGATCGGGTACCACCCGCAGGACCGCTCGTTCGTCCCCGAAGAGAGGTGGCGGAAGTAGGGCTGCCGGTTTCCCGTTGCCGATCCAGGGGCCCGGGGTCGCTGCAGCACCCTGCGGATGACCGCGACCGTCGCGTGCCCCTGGGACACCGCTGGCTTCATCCGGGCAACGGGCGCAAGGAACGGCAGCCATGAACCGAAGGGGACTGCAACCCCCGCCCGGGTTGCTTGCGGGGGCATGGCGAGGCCGTGCAGGGTGAGCCGGTTCAAGGCATTTCGGGCTCCGCGCGCAGAAAGAAATTGCCGCTCCGGGTGCTCGAAAGGGAGCTTTGGAATCCCACTTCACTGCCTTACATTGGCTGCGTTTCCCCGGGGCGGCAGCTGCCGCAAAGGTCGCGCAGGCAGTTGGAATCTTCGGGATCGCCCTTGGGTTGTGATCGAGTCGGGGAGGGAGCGCAGTCGTCGTAATCGGAACGCTCTTTCGAGCACGAGCCGTTCCCGCCGCGAACCCGAAGGTTTCCCGACCGACAGGGCCGGCCGCAGCCCGGATTGACTTCCAACGGGCTGCAATCCTGCGAAAGGAGCAATGCAATGTTGGAGATCATCAAGAGCGGTGGGCCGTTGATGGTTCCCCTGATCGGGTGCGCCGTCCTGTCCCTCGCCCTCATCATCGAGCGTGTCGTGGTGTTCCGCCGCCTTCCGGACCGCGACGAAGCCCAGGAAGAGCTGGAGCGGGTGGAAACCGCCCTTATCGACAGGGGTGAAGAGGCGGTGGTCGAGGAGTGCAACCAGGGGAAGGGTGTTCTCAACTACATGTTCGCCGCCCTCCTGCAGCGCTACGACGTCCTGATGATCGAACAGCGGGAATTCCAGGGGACGCACGAGGAGATCATACGCCTTTCCGAGGCGGCGGGGGGAGCCCAGATAGGCCGCTTCCTGGTCATGGAGAACGCCTTGAAGGACCTGAAGGACGAGCTGGTGATCCAGACGGAAGAGGCCTTGAGGGGATACCTGGGAAAGCATCTGGCCGTTCTGCAGACGATCGGGACCATCAGTCCTCTGCTGGGATTGCTGGGAACGATCCTGGGAATGATTATCGCCTTCGAGTCCATCGCGGTGGCCGGGACCGGCGATCCGAAGGTGGTGGCCGGCGGCATATCGCAGGCCCTCGGCACGACCGCGGCGGGGTTGATCATCGCAATCCCCACGATCGTTGCCTACCGGTACCTGGCGCGCCGGGCAGAGGTGTGCAAGGAACGCGTGGAGGTGTACGGACACGCGTTTTCCAACGCCCTGATCATGGCGGGAAAGCGGCGGGAAGGGGCCCAGCAGGGGCAGGGCTGACTCTCCCTTTCGCGGGACCGCCACGCGAGCCTCAACCAGGGACGGCTCAACAAGGCGCAAGCTTTAATCGTTTCAATTCGGGTAGATGACACCCGGTTCGTCGGCGCCGGAGGAAGGAAGCCTGACGACGACGCCGGGGCAGTCAAACTGCTTCGCCCAACCCGCTCACCCGAACGGCCCCACTCCTGGTTTTCCTCCCAGCCGACCCCAGGTCTTCCCGTCACCCACCAGGCGGCCGAACTTCCCGTCAGGGGTGACGGTGGATGACACCACGGTAGCGGAAGGCAAGGGTAAGCCGGGCGTCGCATGACAATCCCGAGCTGTCTTGCGCTCGCGCTGCTCGCGGCGGCACCGGCCGTCCCGGAAGAGGTGACCCTCGACCTGCTCGTCGGTGAATGGCTCAACAGCGAATACATCGACCACCTGGAAGCGACCCGGTCTCCGGTGAAGATGCCTTTCGACGGGAACACCCGTTGGACTGCTCTCTACTTTTCGCGCGGGGACGGGTACTTCGAGTGGAAGCAGGCAATTTCGTACCACGAGGGGGTGGTCCTCAGAATCACGGGGTTGCAGCCCGAACCGGAGTCCGGCATCTATCGAGTGCTGTTCCACGACCGGCAGACGCACGGCCGCGCAACCGGTGAAGACCGTTTCCTGATACCGCGCACAACACCTCTGGAGGAGATGACCTGGATGTTCGACGAACTGTACCGCCCGGCCCCAGGAAAGCGGCGCATCACCTTCAGACGGGTCGAGCCGGACATCGCCGCGTTCGTCAACCGGACCGTGATTGCCGGGACCTACACCGACCGGAGAGGACGCTCCTTCACCTTCGAGGAGACCGGCGCCGCGGTATGGCCGGATTCGACACCGTTCACCTACACTGTAGAGCTCGATAAACACGGGGCGGCCGGCAGGTACGACGTTTTCCATGTTGCAGGAGATCCGGCCAGTGATCGGCCCCCGCAGACCTGCGCCTTCGAGTGGAAGGACGACAGATTGCTGATCTACCCGACCCGGGAAGCGGACCTGACCAGGCCTTTCACGCCCGGGAGCGACCCGTACTGGATCCGCGGCGAAAGTCCCCTCTTCATTCTGCAGCCAGCCGCTTCAGGGCCCGCCCGCAGTGATTGACGCGACCGAATTAACCGCCCCCATACCAGCCTCAGGCAACCCGGACCGCGGAGGAGCAGGATGGACATTCTCGAACGCTACGTAGCCATCGACGACAAGTGCGCATGGCCCAACCTGACGCTCATGCCGGACGGCAGCATCGTGGCGACCATCTTCGGCGAGCCCTGTCACCAGTTGTGGGAAGGGTCGTCGGAATGCTGGATCAGCAGCGACGGGGGCAGGCTCTGGTCCTTCCTCAGCATTCCCGTTCAGCACGAACCGGGCCGCACCCGCGGCGACCTGGCCGCCGGCCTCACCCACGAGGGAGCTTTCGTGGTCCTGTGCAGCGGCCGCAGGTTCGCGCCGCCCCGGGGCGAGCCGCTCGAGCGGCCCCGGACCAGAGAGGAAATGGGCAACCAGGAAGCGGTGGTCTGCCGTTCTGCGGACGGGGGCCGGACCTGGAGCAGGGGCGGGGCCATCCACTATCCCGCGAACGTCGACAACGCCGTCCCGTTCGGGGACGTGGTGAAGCTTTCGGGGAACCGCCTCGCCGTTTCCTGTTATTCGGCCGAGGACAGCCGCTCCGAGGACGAGAGCGGCGACAGCGCCTGGATCTACTTCAGCGACGACGACGGGCGGACCTGGGGGGATGCCCGGCTGATCGGCGCCGGCAGGTACAACGAAACCGACCTGCTGGTCCTGGGGGAGGGCAGGCTGCTCGCCGCCAGCCGCACGGCGAGAACCGCCGAGACCGAGATCTTCGCTTCCGATGACGAAGGGCTGACCTGGACCTGCCGCGGACCGGTGACTCCCTCAAGGCACATGCCCGCCCACCTGTTGCGGCTCCAAGACCGGTCGATCCTGCTCACCTACGGGGTGCGCCTGCGGGGCATGCTCGGCGTCTGCGCCATGATCAGCCGCGACCAAGGCGTCTCGTGGGATGATCCCCGGGTGCTGTTCAGTACTGAGGTCTACCAGTCGGACACCAGTTCCAAGGGGGTCGACGGAGGCTACCCCTCCAGCCTGCAGTTGGCGGACGGCACCATCCTCACCGCCTACTACTGCCAGCGCATTCCCATGCACCGGCGCTACCACATGGGCGTCGTTCTCTGGCGGGATTGATCACCGAAATGGAAGCGACGGACATGACCGGCAACCTCGATCCGCGGCGGCACCTGAAGCTCGAGGGCACCGTCAACACGAGGGACATAGGGGGATACGCGACCCGTGACGGGCGGCGGACCCGCTGGGGCAGGCTGCTGCGGTCCGACTCCCTGCACCGGCTCTCGCCCGGTTCGCAGCAGACCCTTCTCGATTTCGGCCTGCGATCGGTTCTCGACCTGCGGAAGAGCCTGGAGATGCAGAAGAACCGCAACGTCTTCTTCGGCTCGGACAAGGTGAAGTACTACCACCAGAACATGGTCGGAGACACCCTGATCCGGGAACGGGAAAGCATCCCGGAGGGGCTCGATTACGTCGAGCACATGCGCTGGTCCTACTCGGTGGTTCTCGACCGCCGCAAGTCCCATATCCACGACACGCTCTGCCTTCTGGGTGAGCCGGAGACGCTCCCCGCCCTCGTCCACTGCGCCGGCGGCACCGAGAGGACGGGGCTCATCGTCGGCCTCGTCCTCGGGATCGCCGGGGTGCCCGAGGAGACGATCGCCGAAGACTTCGCGCTCACCGCCCTCTTCTCCTACCGCCCCTATCTCGAGGCCCACCCGGAGCTCGACCCCGACGACTACACCCTGGAGGACCACCGCAGCCGGCAGTGCCGGCCCGATACCATGCTCGCCGTGCTCCGCACCCTCGAGGAGCGCTATTGCGGCGTGGTCGGGTACGCGCGCAACATCGGAATGAGCGAGGAGCAGATCCGCAGGCTTCGCGACGCCATTGTCGAATAGGAGCCGGCTGCCGCTTCCCCGGCAGAGCTCTTCCCCTCCCCGGTCCCGAAAGCCGGGACGACATCCAATCCGATCAAAGAGGTAGGTCCGATGCCTGCGAGTCCCCGAACAACGAAACGCCCGCAACCTGTCCGGATCGGTTTCATCGGCATCGGGAACATGGGGCGCATCATGTCGCGGCATCTCCTCGACGGCGGCTGCGAACTGAGCGTCTTCGACATCGACAGGAACGCCGCCTCCGGCATTCTCTCCCGCGGCGCTACGTGGGCCGGGAGCCCGGGGGACGTCGCAGCGGCGAGCGAAATCGTCTTCACCTCGCTTCCCATGCCGAAGGACGTAGAGGCGGTTGCCACCGGCCCCGGGGGAATCCTCGAAGGGGCAGCCCCGGGAACGATCCTCTGCGATGTCGGCACCACCGATCCCGATACGATCCGCCGGATCGCCGCGGCGGCCGAACCCGCGGGAGTGCAGGTGCTCGACGCCCCGGTCAGCGGGGGGACGATCGGAGCGCAAAGCGCCTCGCTGTGCATCATGGTCGGAGGGGAGGAGACCGCTTTCGCCCGGGCCAGGCCCATCCTCGAGCTTCTGGGAAAAACCATCCTTCACTGCGGCCCCCTGGGGTCGGGGGCGGTCTGCAAGATCGCCAACAACCTCGTCAACCTCGGCAGCTACTTCCTCGTGGCCGAGGCGTTCGCCCTCGGCATCAGGGCCGGGGTGCAAACGCAGACCCTGTTCGAGGCCATCTCCAACAGCTCCGGGAACACGCAGTCGATGCAGGAATTCCCCGGGGGGCTTTTCGCCGGCAATTTCGCGGAGGGATTCGCCCTCGACCTCGCGGCAAAGGACGTCGGCCTGGCCACTCAGCTCGGACGGCGCCTGGGGGTGCCGATGGATTCGGCCGACCGGATCGAGCGGCAGTACGCCGAGGCTCTCGGAAGGGGCTGGGGAAAGTCGTCGGCGGTCTCGGTGGTGCGTCTTCTCGAAGAACGGACGAACGTCGAAATCCGGGTGTGACCGGTTGACACCTCTTCGCTCCTCGATCTCTTTCCCTCCGAGTCAGCCCCTCCCAAACCGGCTGTGAGGACGGCCGCCGCCGTTCACGCATCCGCAATTCCAGCAAGACTGTAGAAACCATGGAAACCACGACGTTGGGAAAGACCGGCCTGGAGGTGACCCGCCTCGGGATCGGCCTGTCCGAAATCGGTTACATCCTGACCCGGGGCGACGTGGAGCAGGCGGGACGCGTCCTCAATGCGGCGCTGGACGCAGGCATCAACTTCCTCGACACGGCGGCCTGCTACGGGATCAGCGAAGAGCTGGTGGGCAAGACCGTGTCGCACCGCCGGGACGAGTTCCTGCTGGCTACCAAGGCCGGGCACTACGTTCCTCGCGGAGAGGGGGAGGACTGGACGTACGAGGTCGTCGCCGACAGCATCGACCGCAGCCTGCGGCTGATGAACACCGACTGCCTCGACCTCGTGCAGTTGCACTCCTGCCGGATCGACGTGCTCGAGCGCGGCGACGTCACGCGGGCCCTGGAGGACGCCAGGGCAGCGGGGAAGACCCGCTTCATCGGCTACTCCGGGGACAACGAGAACGCCGAATGGGCCGTCGGCAGCGGGCAGTTCGACACCCTGCAGACCTCGTTCAACCTGGTGGACCAGGGAGCGCGCCGGAAAATCCTCCCAGACGCCGAATCCAGGGGGATGGGCATCATCGTCAAGAGACCCATCGCCAACGCCGTCTGGGGCGCGGCGCGGGATCCCCGGCCGTACGAGCACATTCCCGAGTACACCTCCGAGTACTACCGGCGCGCGGGGATGCTGCGGGCCGAGGGGCCGCTTCCCGAAGAGCCGGAGGACCGCATCCTGCTGGCCATGGGATTCGCCTTCGGCCACCCGGAGGTCGACGTGGCGATCATCGGCACCAAACAGCCCGAGCACATGCTGGCGAACATCGACCTGGTGTCGAACAAGCTGCCGATCCCCCCCGAAGCAGTCGAGGCCCTGCGCGACCGCTACGACCGTCTCGAAGAGGAATGGGAACAGTGCGGGTAGCAAGTGTCCCCGCGTGCCATTTCCGCGTGAATTCGACCGCCGCCGCATCCGTCTCGCCGCGTGGCCTTCGGACCCTGGTTCTGATCCTGGCGGCAGGATAGGGAAAGCTGATCATGACTGCATTCGACGAACGCGCCGAAAGCGAACGGGGACGCGTGCGCATCACCGGCGTCACCGCCATGCAGCTCAAGTATTCCACCGGGCAGAGCCTGGTGCGCGTCGACACCGACTCGGGCCTGTACGGTATCGGCGAAGCGGGACTGCGCGGTTCGATGTGCAGGGCGAACCTCGAGTGGCTCGCCGGCAAGGTGCTCCTCGGGGCCGACCCCCTCAACGTCGACAAGCTCTACCACCGGATGATGGGGCTGCAGCACGCCTACCAGGCGCACGTGCCTACCGTGAGCGGCGTCGACATCGCCCTGTGGGACCTGGCGGGGAAGATCCTCGGCGCTTCGGTCAGCGAGCTGCTGACCGGCCGCTTCCGCGAGCGCGTCGACATGTATTTCAACGGCGATCCCTCCGACTGGAGCGACCGCGCCGCGGTCGACGACTTCGCCGCCGAATTCAAGGCTCATCCCTACGGGTTCCGCACCCTGAAATGCAGCTTCCCGCTGCCCCGGGAGGCGGCTCTCTCGCGGCCGTTCGCCGGCGCCGAACCGAACCAGTCCCTGAAGGGGAGCGACCTGAAGATCATCCGGGACGGAGTCGGGACCATGCGCGACGCCCTCGGGTGGGACTACGACTTCATCACGCACTGCCACAACGAGTGGGACGTGCCGACCGCCGCCGGCATCTGCCAGGCTGTCGAGGAGTCGCGCCCCCTCTGGATAGAGGATCCGCTGCAGGTCTGGTCCTGGGAAGGCTACCGGGCGCTCAGGGCGTCGTCGCGGGTGCCGGTCTGCACCGGGGAGAAGATCGAGGGGTACCGCGACTTTTTCCCCTTTATCGTCGAGGGCGCCATCGACGTGCTGCACCCAGACCTGTGCTGGTGCGGCGGCATCAGCGGCGGCCGCAAGATCGCCGAGCTCGCCGACCACTTCGGCCTTCCCGTGGCGCTCCACAACTGCGGCACCCTCGTGCACAACATGGCCAACGTCCATTTCGGAGCGTGCGTGCGCAATTTCAGCATGAGCGAGACGCGGCTGTACGAACACCGCTACATCGCCGACATGGGGGGCCTCGACGGCTTCGATATCGTCGACGGCAAGATCGCGGTTCCCGACGGCCCGGGGCTGGGGATCGAGCTGGTGCCCGAGGTGCTGCGCGCCGAGCTCCCGGAAGGGGAGCCCTTCTGGGAGTAACCGACACACCGCCGCCGACCGGCGGGAAGCGGGAAAGCCGAGGAACATGAAGATCGAACGCATCGAAGTCAGATCGGTCGCTCCCCCGACCGAGCAGTTCACCTGGTCCGACGACCTCCCGGCGCAGTTCGCGACCAACACGGTGCTGCGCCTGTTCGCCGGCGGCGTCGAGGCGGTCTCCGGCGTCTGGAACGCGACCTCGTACGGGTTCGAGAAGTACACCGCCGAGGCGATCCGCCACGTCGCCCCCATCCTCATCGGGCGCGACCCCCTGCAGCGGGAAGCGCTCTGGCACGACATCCGACCCCGCGTGTTTCCGCTGCCGCCGCAGGTGCTCGCTGCGATCGACATCGCGCTCTGGGACCTGGCGGGGAAGGCCGCCGGCATGCCGATCTACCGGCTGCTCGGGGCGGCGCGGGAGCGCATCCGGTCCTACGCGAGCACGCCGCTGCTCGAGGATGTCCCGGCCTACCTGAAGTTCGTCGAAGACCTGCTGGCGGAGGGGTACACCGCCGTCAAGTTCCACACCTGGTGCATTCCGGATAAGGACCTCGAGCTGTCCCGGGAGGTGGCGCGTGAGTTCGACACCTCGAAGACCGACTTCATGCTCGACGCGGAGAACAACTACGACCGCGGCAGCTCCCTGAAGGTCGCCAGGGAGATCGAGGACCTCGGGTTCACCTGGTTCGAGGCGCCGCTTCCGGACTGGGATCTCGACGGCTACCGGGAGTTGACCCGCAGGACCTCGATCCCGGTGCTGCCGTCGGGGAACTGGTTCATGGACCTGATGAGTTTCCGGGAGGCGGTCGAGAGCAAGGCCTGGCGCTCAGCCCGCACCGACGTCCACATGATGGGGGGCATCACGCAGACGCAGAAGGCGGTCGCCCTGACCGAGGCCGCCGGCATCAACTGCGAGATCATGTCCTGGGGGTACAGCCTCAACTCGGCGGCCAACCTCCACCTGATGCTCGCCTGCGACAACTGCTCCTTCTACGAGCACTCGGTGCCGCAGAAGCCGTACGAGTACGGGATGGTCGACGTCATCCGCTCCGATGCGGAGGGCTGGGTCCACGCCCCGCAGAAACCGGGGCTCGGCCTCGACGTCGACTGGGAGCAGATGCAGTCGGCGACGTTTCACGAATACACCATCGGATAGCGCAGGGTTTCTTCCCGATGGTGTGATTTTGCAGTGCGGCGGGGGCTACTTCAGGATGTCGAGAGTCGCTGCGATGACGTCCTCGCCCTTCATCAACTGGCACTTCGCCTCGCCGATCTTCCCTTCCACGAGTTGGCCTCGCTCTCGCAGAACCTCTTCCATGCGGTCGAAGGCGATCGTTCCTTCCATCATCTCGGTCAGAGTCACCTTCACCTCCCCCCGCTCGGGGTGGTTGAGGACGACGACTTTCGGGTTGTCGGGCGAGATCGACTTGTGACGATCGGCTCCCGCATAGTCCTCACCGATATGGATGGCGGAATTGGATTTGTGGTCCACCCCCAGCAGCAGCACGTAGCCCCCTTTCCTGCCCAGCCGGTCCAGGGCGCAATCCCTGCCCAGGGGGCCGCGGTCCAGGTCATCGACCAGGCTTTCGGCGTCCGGTCCGATCGCGGTTGCCGCGTGAGTCGGGTGGAGACTGCGAACCGCTCCCGGGAAGTTCCTCGCCGCTTCCGTGATCGCTCCGTTCAAGGAGGGTGAAACGAGCGGATCGAAGTACTGGCACCCGATGTGGGTGAAGGTCGGCACCATCAGCGTCCCCCCGGGCCCGAGCAATTGCACGAATGCCTCCACCACGGTCCGCGCTCCACCCTCGACGCGGCCCATGCTCGACAGGGAACTGTGGACCATCACGCTGTCGCCCGCCTTCAGGCCCATGGCTTCCAGACAGCTGACTATGTCGGACCGGGTAACATTCATTCGCATGCCTCGCCGCAGGTACCTCGCCGGAGCGATGTTTTTTCGGGGAGCGCTACCGGGCGTCGGTGCCGGCAGAACTCGCGGACAGCCGAACCGGACTCACCGGTATACGGCCTGTATCAACGCCTTGATATAGCCGTTGGAATAGGCTCATTACCTTGATCCATCTCTCGATCTGTTCGTCCCTCCCCGGCCATCCGTGGATGATCCTGTCCCGGGGAATCCGGTTGGCGTGGAAGACGAAAAGCTCCAGTCCGTGATCCTCCACCAGCCTCTTCATCTTCTGGAGCTCGTCGGAATGGTCCTCGCCATCACCCATTTTTTCGGGAAGGTGCGGCACTGCTGCATCGACCGGGCCCCGCTCGAGAGCTCGCGACCGGGCCGCATCGAGCCTGTGCCGGCACCACCACGCTGCCGCGACGCCCGGCAGTAACCCGCCCGTCGCGGGTCACACCCGGTAGGCGAACAGCTTGGCCTGGAACATCTTCAGCCGGACCGCCACCATCTCGCCCACCCCGGAGATGTCGCTCCTTCCCCGCCAGGTCACCACCCGGTCAGCGCAATCCCCGGTAAGGCGGTCGCACTCCTCGAAGGTGAACCCCCGGAGCGGGTCGACGTCCCCGTGGAACATCGAGGGCATCATGCGCATCAGCTCCACGCTCACCCAGCCCCCCGGCTGGCAGAGGTAGTTCAGCCGCAGCTCGTCGTTGCGCCGCAAGATGGTGGGTATGGTGAAGCGCCCCTCGGTCCGCGCCTCGAAACCGCAGAAGCGGTGCGGCTGCCACAGGGCCCAGCCCATCTTTCTCGGCTGCTGCTGCGGGAACAGGGAGTCGGTGTACTCCTCCTTGACGTTGTGAAGCCTCGATTCGGCCCAGTACTGGGCGCCCCAGTGGCCGTCCGGCAGCTCGAAGATACCGGAGGTGCCGATCATGCCCTCCTCGCCGCTTCCGGGAGGGCCCAGGGTCACGATGGGCCGGCGTTCCGGGCGGTACCAGATCAGCCCGTCCCGGCTGAAGGCAATCTGCACGTCCATCTGGCCGGTCATGTGGTGGAAGACCGGCGTCAGCATGCCGTGGAGATCGGTGCGTCCGGGATACGGAAAGTAGCTGTGAGCGTAGAAGGAGATGTCGAGGTCGTCCTGGGAGTCGGGGTGCATCACCAGCTTCGAGGCCGGCCAGCGGCGGAAGTCCCTGGTTCTGCAGAAGCCGTTCGCCCGGCGCACCATCTCCACCTCCTGAACGCCCGTCCCGATACCCTTCGGATCCTCCGGGGCAAACCCCTGGGGCTGCATGTAGGCGTAGTAGGTGCCGCTCGCTTCGTCGTACCCGGCGACGATGCCCCCGTTGACGGAGTACTCCGCCAGCGGCTCTTCAATCCGCTTCCAGCCGTGAAAGCGGTCAGGCGACGTCCAGCCGACCATCCACCCCCGCAGCACCACCTTCGGGCCCCGGTAGTCCTGCCCCTCGTAGTGCATGGCGTCCCACCGCTTCCGGGCCTCCTCGTCGGACAGCTTCTCCCAGGTGTCGGGGTCGTACCAGCCGGCCCCGGCCCCCATGGCCTTGAACCGCTCCTCGGGCGGGGCCGAGGGGTCCTCGAAAATGCCCCCCTCCGGATGGGTGTCGGGGCGGATGTTGTTCCTTTTCGAGCCGCCGTACTCCACCTCTCCCAGCTCGGGACGGGTCCAGTGGTAGCAGTCGTCGCTGACGGCGTAGCAGGTGCCGGTCCCGGCGGCGTGGTAGAACATGTGATAGCGGCCGTCCTCGTACCACACGTCGCTGGGTGAGAGCCCCCCTTTCTCCCACTCGACCTCTCCGTCGAAAACCACGGGGGCCCTGGCGGCCTCTTCTATTTTCAGCTCGATTCCCACAGGCGCGTCGTAGAGGTTGTACTCCCCCTGGCGGGAGACGCTCCTGTTGCCGGGAAAGATCTCCGAGACGTCGACCAGCGGCATCCACGTCCCGGGGTTGCTTCTCGGCCTTACCCAGTCCCCCGGGAAGAAGCCCTGCCACGGTCCGGAAAGAACTCTCTCTTCAGCCATGTTTCTTTTTCTGAGCGGCGCCCCGACTACGGACGCCTCTTTTCAGCCTGATCCTGTCGGGCCCATGGGAAGTCGGGCGTCCCTTCCTCAAAAAACGGTACTTGGCGCGACTATCGGGGGAACTGCAAGGAGAGCTCGGACGGCTACTCCATTTCCAGAGACGCCTTGATTTCCAGAGACGCCTTGATCCGCCCCCAGGTCACGGACTCCACTGCCGAGCCATCCCGAGGACCTGCCGGGTCGGCAGGCAGCAGCAGCCCGTCGAGGTAGAGATCCGCCCGATGGAGGAACAGCAGGTCTTCCCGGGGCTCTTCAGTCTGGACTGGTTCAGGCGTCAAGGGGTACCAGCCGTCTTCGCCATCCTCATCGACCACGAGGATCGCAAAGCCGATGAACTCTCCGGCAGTCAGTTCGCTTAACAAGGCGCCTTCAGGCCCGCTGTCGTATCCCTGCCAACTGTCGTATGGAGTGACGTACAACTCGATCACGGTGATGGTCGGGTTTTCTCCCGCGATGTCACCGCCAATGTCAGCGTAGGGAGGAAAGAGCGTCCAGGAATCATCCGAAAACCTGCCGCTGAACCCCCTGCCTCCCGAGCTGGAGGTGTAGTAGGCGTACAACGCAGGGTCGCCGGCGGTCGTTCGGGCCATTGCCCTGTATTGTTGCGCCTCCCCCCAAACACCCTCCGATTCGTCGAAGGTAAAGTTCGAATAACCATCCCCGCCGCTGTGATTTCCGTCGATCGTCAGTTGAAGTTCGATATCGTTCCCGGACCATGGAGATTCGTGGAACACGTCATCGCTGGACGAGAAGGCGATATAGAGCCGATCCGGGTCACCGTGCCAGGCCAGCCAGATGCGGAAGTCCAGGTCTGACGGATCGGGTACGGTTCCGTACAATCTGAAATCCACCAGGGACATGGCGGGTTCGCCTATCAGGTCGTACCACTCCTCCACCGAGCCGTCGTCCAGCTGGATCTTTTCCAGCATCTCGTCGGTGAGCTCCGGAATGGGATACACACGTCCGCCGCTGTGGGCGCCGGCGGAGGTTGCCAGCGAGAGTGCCAGGCAAAGAATGGCGCGGCAGCTGTTTTTCATATCCATACCTCCGGTTTTTACAGCAAGCTCACACCTTCTTTGTACACTTTCATCGGTCTCCCCGCACCTGCTTGCCCGGGTCGAGGGCATAAGCTACGTTGGGAAACCAGCGTCACAAAACCGCGCACCCATAGCTCAATTGGATAGAGCATCTGGCTTCGGACCAGAGGGTTGGGGGTTCGAGTCCTCCTGGGTGCGCCATTTTTTTGCCCCCTCCGGTACTCTGAAAACTCGCCACCGGCGATTCCGGTTTTTGGCGTCACGCTCACCTGCCGGTTTCAGCGCTTCCGAGAACGCCAACGTCCTGAGGAATCGCCAACGGCGATTCCGCTTCATGGCGTCACACTCACTTACTGGTTTCAACGCTTCCGAGAACGCCAACGGTGTCAATGCGGGCGACGATGCGCATGGTGACGACGTCGTATATGCTGCGTATATCCCCCGAGCGGATGACGAACTCCCCGATTTCCAGCTGCACTTCCTCAGCCTGCAGAACCACCGGCAGGCCGAAGGGAATGAAGTTGTCGAGCAGAAACCCCTGCTCGTCGAGGAAGCGCAGGTCGTAGCGCAGCTCCAGCGGGCGTTCGGCCGCGCTGCGGAACTCGATCCGGTAGAGACCGTCGATTTCGAGGTCGCCGGTGGCGTCGAAGGCCGCGGTCAGGGGCCGCCAGAAGACGCTGTCGACGGCCACCGCCTCCTCCAGTCCGGCCGGTGCGCGCTCGACCCGGTATTCGCTCGTCAGGTCGAAGATGCCGCGATCGTCCATGCCGGTGCCGCAACCGCCGGCAGCAGCGATTGCGAGCAGCAGACCCCCAAGTGGTCTGGCGAGTGCCGCCATCCGGGCGGCGATCATCCCGCCTCCCGAACACCGATCCGCCGCATTTCGTTCGGCGACAGAAATACCTGCCCGTTTTCCCGGCTTAAGGGGGCAGGTGTTCACGGGATGTCCGCCGGCCTTTCCACGCCTTCGTCCTTCAGTCTCCTGTCACCTCGATACGAAGGGTCCGGGAGCCTGCGAGAAACAGATCGACTTCCTTCTCGGCGGAGACCGTTGCGGGGGAACCCCCAAAGGAAAACAGACCGCCGAAGTCCGGGACCAGGCCGAAATCCGACCCGGTATCGGCCGGGGAATCTCCAGGTCCATCCTCCCAGGAGGGCATTTCGAAGGTCAACCGGGCTTTCAGGATGACATTCCTGTCGGGTCCGTTCACGCGCGCAAACACCTCGTCCAGGGTTTCCTCCCCCGCGAAATCGACAGGCGGCCCGAAGACTCCGGACAACGGTCCGTTATCCAGTCCGGAGAAGGGCCCGTCCCCCCCACCGGGACCTTCGGCCAGTGTCGCCGCGGAACCGACTTCGAGCCGGTAGACGCCGGCAGGAAGCGTGTCCGGTAGGACGATCGCCAGCCCGACTTCCCGGTCGCTGCGCCGCCCCACCCGCAGCGAAACGCCAACCTCCAGGGTGCTCCCGGCACTGACGACGGTGTCGGCCGTTACCTGTGCCACCTCGGCAAAACGAGGCTCGGGGATCACTTCGACGCGAACCCCGGCCTCCCGCAACTGCAGGGCGTAGTCGTTCCTCGTCATGAGTTGCGAGAGCACGAAGGAAAGGTCGGAGTGGGCGTCGAAAATCAAGGAGGAGAGCCGTCCTTCCGGCGAGGCGTAGAGCCGCGACCGGGCCAGGGTTGAATCGGTTCCGGAGAAAGCGGCGTCCGCAACGACGCGGATGCTGTGGCCGGGATCGCCGTCCACCCGGCCGGCGAGGGGACTGAAAAAGGCGTTGGCCACCAGATCGATCGAAACGAACGGGTCGAGACCGGCAGCGGCTGCCCTGTGCGTGAGCTCGACTGCGCTCCCCGAAGGGAACTCGTAAACGCTCGTTACAGGCACCAGTTCCGGCTCCTCTCCGAGCAGACCGCGAACCGCGGGCAGACGGTCTTCGGTCAGGGTGCCCCGCACCGATGGATTCAGGGTGGCAAACTTGAACGGGGCAAACAAGTTGGAAATTTCTCCGAGCACCCGGGATTCGATTATGGGAAACCGCACCTCTCCGGCGCCGAAAAATGAATGTCCGAAACCGTATATGCGATCCCCCTCGACATACGATACGGTTCCCAACGCACCGAGGGTAAGCTCTCCGAGCAGCAGACCGACCGCCAGCGGTCTTCCGGCTTCGAAGCTCTCCTGGCGCTGCCGGGTAATCCCGGCGGACACCGTCTCACCCAGGGGAGACGAACCCCATTCAGGCCGGGACTGCATGAAATCGAGACCGGTGCTCAGCAGGGGGATTTCCAGAGGCGCGACGCGGGCCCCCTCCCAGGTTGCCGCGGATTTGGCCGCCGGCATCATGCCCCGTGAGCCGGTCACCCATTCCACGGGGGTGGCGAAGAAGTAGAAAGGCGGGCTGTCCTGGGCGATGAACCCGTAGGCGATGGCGCCCCAGGTGCCCTGTTCCGAAAAAACCGGGGAGCCGCTCATGCCCCGGGCGATGCCGCCGAGCTGAATCAGAACCGGATCGGAGGCTTCCACCATGATGACCGGCATGGGTGGCAGGAAATCGTCGACCACCTGGACGAAGGTCATCTCGAGGTCGGCGAGCTCGCCGTTGGCGAACTCGGTGCGCATGAACAGGGGGGTGCCCGCGGGCATGGCGCGGACCGAGTCGATCGGCACTACGGCGGCGAGGTCCCAGGGCTGCAGTTCCCCGGCCGGCCGGAGAACCGTTTCTCCCGGAGCGGTGGGTGGAGCATCCTCGTCATCTCCACAGGCACACAAACACAGCACGAGCGCAGACAGCGTCAGACGGGTCGGCATGATTCGCTCCTTTTTTTCGGGAAACGTTCGGTGAAGGCCGGCTTCGCGGAGCCGTCCCCTTCGAGACAAGGAATGATCCGGCGAGGCTCGTACAGGCGCCGCAGAGATCCCCGGGAGCCCGTCAGAAACCCGGGTCTACCAGCGGCCGTAGCGCAGGCCGAAGAAATACCCCGGCCAGACGAACACTCCCTCTTCCAGTTCCTCCTCGAATCGGCTGCCGGACTCCAAAAGCCTGGGATGGCCGTTGGTCCACAGCTGGTTCAGCGAGACGCCGCCGAACAGGGACGGACTGCCGGGGAAAGAGGCCGGCTGGGCCAGGACCACCCCCGTCTCGAGCCGGAGCCGCGACAGGTAGTTGTCCGTGGTGGATGGTTCCAGACTGAAGTCCGCGGCCGGAGGCCAGAAGTCGATGCGGGCGGTGTAATCCCCCTCGGGGGGGCCGCTGCTGATCCGGTAGCCATGCAGATCGAGGCCTAGGAAGAACCGCCCCCCGCGCTTCTGCACGCCTCCTCCCACACCCAATGCCCAGCGCTCCCGGCCCTCCAGGATGGCATTCCCGGCGGTAAAAGAGGTGAAAAACCAGCGGCCGCCCGAGGCCAGGGTCAGGAGGGTGAAGCCGACTTCGTCGCGCCACGTGCTGAGCCTGAGAATCCCGCTGTGCGAGTAGTTGACCGGTCCCACCGGCAGGCCGTTCTCGATATCCCCGGAAATGTTGATCAACCCTACCTGCCACCCGTTGACCCGGCTCGCGACGTTGACGAGCCCGATCTGGGCCCCCTTGACTTCCCCGGCGACATTGGCGGTGGCGGCGAACTGGCAACCGCGGATCTCGCCGACGACGTTGGTCGCCGTCGCCACCTGCCAGCCGCGCACCTGGGAGCCGACGTTGATCTGGCCGACCTGCCCGCCCTGCACTGGACCCACCGCCCAGTTGACGCCCCACATCGCCGACTGCCAGCCGACGACTTCCTTCAGGGCCAGGTTGCCCACCCAGCTTCCCTGGCCGCCGGTGCGTTCGCGGGCGAGGTTGACCATCCAGCCGAGCTGGACGCCCCGGAACGGCTCGTCCTGGGTATTGGTCAACAATCCCATTGATACCCTGTACCCCTCGCCGGTGGCGACCTCGATCTGACCGTCTTCGTTCATCCCAAGGGTGAGGCCCCGCCTCGAACCGCGAAGCAGCCCGGTCTGCTCCGGGGTCAGTGTCTGGAAATGGCCGGCGTTCACAGGCGCGAACTCTCCCTCGGCAAGGACCCGTTCCGCCAGGCGCCAGCCGGCCCCGTCCGCCTGGAGGTACAGGGCATATGCCCCCGGCTCCAGTCCCAGGTCGACGGCCCGGCCGGCCGGTTTGTTCAGCTCGGCCACCAGGCGCTGCCGGTCATTGCGTATGTAGATGCGGCCGGCGAGCTCTTCGCCGAGCAGCAGGCCCGCGGCGTTGCGGCGCACCTCCGTCATCACCACGCCGCCGGTGCCGCGCATCTCGACCTCGTAGGCCGGGTGCTGGATGCCCCCGGCGGTCCCCGTGGTCTGCGCCCGCGTCTCGTTGAAGGTGAACTGGTAGGCCTCGCTCAGGGTCACCAGGCCGTCGCCGTCGCCGTCGGCGGCGCCGCGCAGTCCGGAGACGAGGTAGTGGGTGAAAAAGGACGCCCGGAGCAGGTCGGACTCCTGCGCCGCTTCGCCGGCCGAGCTCGAGGTGAGGAAGGCGTACCCCTTCATGTCGAAGGACTCGTCGACGAGAAAGGGCGGGCGGCGCCTGCCCCCCTTGGCGCGGGTTATGGCCCCGGAGGCGCAGGCGTCGAGGACGGCGATGTGCACGTCGGCGCTGGCCGTCTCCAGAGCGCGCCGCAGCAGCGGATACCCCAGGCGTTCGCCGGCGAGGAGCAGACCCTCTGCGTCGGCGTGGCCGGAGTAGTAGAGCAGCACCTCCAGCCGGTCACCGCGCCGGCCGGAGGCCCGCACCCGCCGCTCCAGCTCGGCCAGGCCCTGCTCGAAGTCGTCGAGTCCGGGATCGCGCAGCAGCAGCACGTCGGCAGGATCGAGGCCCCCCATCTCCTGCATCACCTCGACGAAGTTTTCCGCGTCCGTTACCGCGTAGCGCAGCAGCTCGCGGTCGACGCCGCCGTTGTTGGCCCCGGCGGCCAGCAGCAGGCGGCGCACCTCCGCCGCTTCCGCCGGCAGGGACAGGCTCGCCGCGACGGTCAGGAACAGCAGGGTTCGCGCCAGGTTCATGGGCAAAACTCCCGAGACTGGAGGTTCCCGGTTCAGGGTGACCCAGGTTTTTTCAGGGTGAACTGGTGGAGGCGGAGATCCCCGGCCAGCGTCAAATCGCCGGCAGCCAGCTTTTCGCTGACCTCCTCCAGGCCGAAGCGGCGTTCGCCTGCCACGAGGAAGAACCGCTCCCAGCGCGGGGCGTCGTCCAGCTCGTAGGCGAAGTCGAGGGTATCCCTCCGCGCCAGCGGCACCGCCTTTTCCCCGGAGGCCGGCAGGTGCCGGGTCACGGCCCCGCGCCCGTCGACCGAGAGTATCGCCCCGTACGCGAGGCCGCCCGAGCGGTAGGCGATCTGCACGAGGTCCCCGCCCCGGGCTGCCGCCCCGTCTTTCAGGCGCTCCGGGCCGGAGGCCAGCTTGCGGAAGATCGCCAGGCGCGGCCCTCCCTCGCCCCCCTTGACCCGCAGGGTCGATTCTTCGCCGCCGGCCGCAGACGGGGTGCCCGGGCCCTGGTACCCCGTCCCGCTCTCAACGGCCGGCACGACCGGGTCTCTCCGGGACTGGTCCAGAAGTGAAGGCACCGCCAACACGGCCAGGACCAGGGCAACGGCAGGTACCGCCCAGAGGCGGTACCCGCTCCATGTTCGCCGGGTCTCACGGCTCCGTCCCCGCTCCAGCTTCCGCTCGATCTGCCGGCACATCCACGCGGGCGGGTAGCGCCCGAGCAGGTCCTCGTCGGAGCGCTTCAGGGCGGCCAGCCGCCGCGCCAGCTCCGGGTCGGCCGCCATCCGGCGATCGAGGTCCTCCAACTCCGATGCGGGGCTCTCCCGCAGCAGGTAGCGCTCCAGCTGCCAGTCGCTCACAGGGCGATCTTGCCGTTCCATCATGCCTTCTCCAGTTCCTTCAGGGACGCCCTCAGGCCGCGCAGCCGCTTGCGCACGCCGGAAACCGACATGCCGACTTCCCCGGCCACCTCCTCCAGAGTCATGCCGTCGACGAAATGCAGGAAGGCGATCGTGCGCGTCGATACGGGCTCCCGGCGGAAGAGCCTGGCGAGCATGTCGCGGGCCTCGGTCCGGCCTTCGGTTTCGTCCCAGCCGGCGATCTGCTCGACAAGCGTCGAGTCCGGTGCCGTTCTCCGCCTTCCGGCATCGCGGATGCGATTGAGGCAGAGATTGGTTGCCATGCGGTAGAGCAGGCTGGAGGGCGCGTCGTCCCGGAGGCGCTTCTGTCTCATCAACAGCTGCACGAAGACATCCTGGGCGGCGTCGCGCGCCTCCTCCTCGTCCCGCAGTATCCGCCGGCAGCGCCTCATGACCATCGGCCCGTAGCGGCGGTAAAGCAGATCCAGATCCATCTGTTCCCCGGGGCGTTTACAGATTCAACACCCGCGGCCGTGCGAAGTGTTACCTGCGCGGTCGGTTTTTTGAGGATGAGACAAGGTTATCAACTGATTTGCGCAGCGAAGCAGAGGTTTCAGCCCAGGCTCGGCAGTGCTTCGGTGCCTTGTTGACGCCAAGTTCCTGCTTCATCCAGGCGGGGGCCACCGGCTGCAGACCGATTCCCTTGCTCCGGCCTCCGGATTCCCGCTAGAATTGGTCACTCCATCACCGCAACCACGGACAATCCCTTGAACCCTTCTCAAGACACGCCCCGACCGCTGTTCCGCTTTCTGCAGATGAGCGATCTGCACGTCACCGCCGACCCGGCGCGGGCCCCGTTCGCCGGCGGCCTCGAGCGCGCCCGCTGGCTGACCTCCCAGCTCGCCGGCGGCAGCCTCGCAGACATCGACCTCGTCCTCTGCATCGGGGACGCCATCCACGGCGGCTCCCCGGACAACGCCCGGGAGGACTACGAGGCCTTCGGCGCCCTGACGCAGGGCATCCGCCAGCCGCTGCTGGCGGTGCCGGGAAACCACGAGACCAACGCCCGCGAAGGGGACCGGGAGTACGCCGCCCTCTTCGAACAGGCGTTCGGGGTCGAGGCCACCAGCCATGCCCAGGTGCACGGGGGCATGCTGTTCGCGATGCTCGACAACTCCGGATCCGGCACCTGCGGACCGGAGGTGTACGCCCGCCGCGAGCGCTGGCTGCGCGACACCCTCGAGGCGCATCGCGGGGTTCCCAAGATCCTCTGCTGCCACGTGCCCCTGGTGCCGATGAGGGATCCGGAGCTGCTGGCCGCGACGCTGAACATCGAGTCGTGGATGACGCGGGAGCCGGAGATCCTCGCCCTCGTCGAGGAACACGCCGACAGCGTCGTCGCCGTCCTCAGCGGGCACCTCCACGTCACCGGGCTGGTCTGCAGGCAGTCGATCTTTCACATAACGGTTTCCGGCACCGCTTCCTTCCCGAGCGACTACGCGGTCTACTCGGTGTTCGAGGACCGCATCGAGGTGGAGGCCAAACAGCTCCCCCTCGAGCTTCTCGAACCCGCCACCGACCTTCACGGAACCGCCCGCCGGGGGGTCGACCTCGTCGACGACGGCCACCCGACCCATGCCGAGTACGTTATGGGCACCTACGACGAGCGCCGCTTCGCGATGCCGATGAAACGGCCGCAGGCGTGATCGCGGCGCTCCCGGGCAGGCTGCGGCCGGTCCTGGCCGCGGGGCTGACCCGGACCCTCGCGGGCGGGTGGCGCCCGGTCTCCGAAAAAAGCGTGATCCCGGGGCTCGCCGGCAGGTTGCAGCCGCTCCTGGCCGCGGGACTGTTTCTCCTCTTCTCACTCTCCGGGGCGGCAGCCGGCCCTTCCGCGGGGGGCGAAGCCCGGCCCGACACCGCGGCCGTCGATTCGCCGACCCCCGTCGAGTTTCCCGAGGTGGAGGTCACCGCCACCCGGGTGCCGTCGCCGCTGCAGGAGGTCCCGTTCAGCGTCGACCGGCTCGGGGCCGGCTCCTTCCGCGGGGAATCCGGGGTCTCCCTCGACGAAGCCCTTCGGGAGCTGCCCGGCGTCGCGGTGAGCGACCGCGGCAACCTGTCGCAGGGGGACCGCGTCTCGATCCGCGGCATCGGCAGCCGCGCCAGCTTCGGCGTGCGCGGCATCCGCGTGCTGGTCGACGACGTGCCGCTGACAATGCCGGACGGCCAGTCCCAGCTCAACAACCTCGACCTCCACGCCGTCGGGGACGTCGAGGTGCTGCGCGGGCCGAGCTCCTGGCTCTACGGCAACGCCGCCGGGGGGGTCATCCATTTCCGCACCCGTCCCCCGGCGGCCGCGGCCGGGGTCGAGCCGGCGGTGATCGTCGGTTCCGGCGGCATGAGGCAGGTGCGGGCGTCAGCCGACCTCGTGCGCTCGGGACACGCTCTCGTTCTCAGCGCCGGCCAGCTCGAGCGGGAGGGATACCGCGATCACGCCGCCGGTCTCACGCGCCGCTTCAATCTCGCCGGCAGGCATCCGGTCACCGGCTCGTTAGCGGTGACCTCGGTGTTCAATTTCGTCGACGCCCCCTACCTGCTGAATCCCAGCTCCCTGTCCCGCGAGGCCGCCGACAGCGACCCGCGCGGCGCCCGCTTCTTCGTGCGCTCCCAGGGGGCTTCCAAGCGGCTGCGCCAGGGCCAGGGAGGACTGACGCTGACCGCCCCCCTCCGGGGCGGAAGCCTCCAGGTCACCCTCTACGGCCTGGCGCGCTCCCTCGAAAACCCGATTCCCGGCCGCATCATCGAGCTCGACCGCCGCGGCGGCGGGGTGCGCTCGACCTTCACCCGGCCCCTGCGCCTGGCCGGCAGGGAGGGACGCCTGACCGCGGGGGTCGACCTCGAAGGGCAGCGGGACGAGCGCGCCGAGTTCGCAAACGAGGGGCTGCCGGAGGAGCGGATCGACGCTATCCCCGCCTCAGAGGTGCTCGACGCCGTCCTGTACGGGGAGCGCTCGCTGCTGCAGGAGGAGCAGGTGACGGGCCTGGGGCCGTTCGCCGCCTTCGACCTGAAGCTGACTCCCCGCTGGACCCTGTCTGCCGGGGGCCGCTACGACCGCTACCGGTTCGAAGCCCGGGACCGCCACCTGACCGACGGCAGCGACGACAGCGGCGCGCGCGCCATGGCCCGGTTCAGCCCGGCCATGGGAATCGCCTTCTCTCCCCGGAAGCAGGTCACCGCCTTCGCCAACTACGCCACCGCCTTCCAGACCCCGACCACCGTCGAGCTCAGCAACCGCCCCGGGGGGGCCGGCGGCTTCAACCCCGACCTCGACCCGGAGCTGCTGCGCAGCCTGGAGGCCGGGCTCAGGGGAGCGTGGACCCGCCGCGGCCTGGAGTACTCCCTGGCGCTCTTCCGCTTCACCCTCGACGACATGCTGATCCCCTACCAGCTCGCCGGCAGCGACGAGATCTTCTACCGCAACGCCGGTAGGACCGGCAACCGCGGCCTCGAGACGCGCCTCTCCTGGAGGCCGCGGCCGCCCTGGAGGCTATCGCTGAGCTATTCCTTGGGCGACTTCACCTTCGAGGAGTTCGCCGTGGAGAGGGACGGTGAGCTGGTGCAGCTGGCCGGCAACCAGGTGCCGGGCACGCCGCGCGGCCAGCTCTGGTCGCAGCTGGAATACCGCCTCGCCGCGTTCACGGGCGGGCTCGAGCTGCGCCGCGTCGGGGAGTATTTCGCCAACGATTTCAACGGCCCGCCGCCCGGAGTCGACAAGCCGCGGGGCGACTACGTCAACCGCGCCTTCACCACAGTAGGCGCGCGCCTGGCGCTGCGGCCGGGATGGCCCCGCCCCCTGGAGCTGTTCGCCGGCATCGACAATCTCCTCGGCGCCGCCTACAGCGGCTCGGTGGTGCCCAACGCCTTCGGCGACCGCTTCTTCGAGCCGGCCCCCGGGCGTTCCGCTCACGCCGGGCTGTCGCTGCTCCTCGACTGAAGCTTACCCGCCCGCGGTCTTGCGCAGGCGGGCGACGAAGAACCCCTCCATGACGCCGTCGGGCCAGATCCGCAGGGCCCGCTTCAGGTCCGGATCCAGCTCCCTGTTCCGCCAGCGGGTGATTCCGGCGGATGCCGAGGGCAGTTCGAACTCGACCGCCTCGACCCGCAGGCAGGCGAAGCGCCGCAGGGCCCACTCGACGATCAGCTCGTTCTCTTCCGGGGCGAAGGTGCAGGTGCTGTAGACGAGCACGCCGCCCGGCTTCAGGGCGCGGACCGCCGAGTAGAGCAGCCGCCTCTGCCGGCGGACCATCTGCGCGACCTTCCTCTCGCTCCAGCGCGCGAACGAGGCGGTGTCAGCCGTCGTGAAGCGCCCCTCCCCGGAGCAGGGGGCGTCGAGCAGGACGCGGTCGAAGTGCTCCGGCCGCACCTTCCAGACGCCGGCCCCGTCCCGGAGGTAGGTGCCGGCGTTGGTTACCCCGAGCTGCTCGAGGGTGCGGCGCAGGCGGAAGAAGCGGGGCCGCGCCGAGTCCACCGCGGCGATGCGGCCGCTGTTGCCCATGAGGGCGGCGAGGTGGGAGGCCTTGCCGCCGGGGGCCGCGGCGAGGTCGAGCACCTCCTCCCCCGGCTGCGGATCGAGGGCCAGGGGCGGAACCATGCTCGACGGGTTCTGGATGAACAGCCGCCCCTCGGCGTTCGCCCGGGTCCCGGTCAGGGCGCGCCGCTGCTCCTGGCCGACCGCGAAGGCGCCGTCGATCCCCGGCACGGGACGCAGCGCGAACCCGGCGGACTCCAGCTCCGCCCGCAGCGAGGCGGCGTCCGTTTTCAGGCTGTTGCAGCGGAAGGCGGTGGCCCGCTCCCGCCCGAAGGCGGACCAGTCGACCTCGACCCCGGAACAGGAGCCGATTTCCTTCAGGCGTTCGACGAAGGCGGAAGGAAGCGATGCGGTAGAACCGGACACGGTCAGTTCGGGCCCACGCGGTTCCCAGCGGCCAGGGCCGTATCCTCACGGGGATGGCGGCGGTTCAAATCCACACCCGGCAGCCTCCTTGCGTTGTCGGTGAATGTGGCCCAAGATCAGGCCCGCAGCATTTCAAACGGAGATATAAGAAAGGACCGCCGGCCGTTCACGAGGAGCAGAGGGAAACATGACACCGGAACAACGCTACTTTTTCGACCTGACCGGGTACCTCCACCTGGAGCAGGTGCTGCAGGGTGATGAGCTGGCGCGGGCGCAGGAGGCGGCGAAGCGCTACCTGGGCACCCCCCCGGAAGAGCTGCCGGACGGGTACCGGATCCTGGAGAAGGAGTACCATCACGCCGTCGGCTTCGACCCGGCCCTCGACGCCCTCGCCGTGCACCCGAAGACCTGGCCTATCGTCCGCGAGCTGACCAACGGCCGGCCGCAGATGTCGGGCAGCGGCGTCATCTGCAACAGTCAGGGGGAAGGGGGGCTCCACCTGCACTGCGCCCGCGAGGACTATGGCTTCGACGCGACCCGCTACGAGTGCCGCGACGGGCGCGTCTTCTGCAACGACTTCGTCATCTTCTTCTACCTGACCGAGGTGCGTCCCGGCGACGGCGGCCTCGTCCTCGTCCCCGGCTCCCACAAGAGCGCCTTCCCGCGGCCGCAGGAGTCGTTCCACGGCGGCGTCATCGGCGACGAGCTTCCCCCCGGGGTCGTCAACGTCACCCCGGCCGCCGGCGACGCCGTCCTCTTCGCGGAGCTGACCACCCACGGGGTCATCCCGTGGCGTCCGGCCGACCGCCAGCGCTGCATGGTCAACTACCGCTACAAGACCCAGACCCGCGGCTGGGACCACCGCTACACCGACGGCCTGAAGGCCCTGCTGCCGCCGCCCCTGGTCGAGCTCGTCAGCGACGACGACTACATGCACCCCAAGGAGATCGGCCGGACCGACACCGTCGAGCTGGGCTGACCCGAACCGCACCTGTCCGCATCCGTTGAGGTCCCCCTTCACCGCCAAGGGGTTCATCGTCGGGACCGTCTTCGCGGTCGCGGTGAGCCTGTGCGCGCCGTACGTCGTCTTCGTTCTCCAGGCCTCGGCCATGGGGATCAACAGCTCCTCGCCGGGGGCCATCTTCTTCTTCTTCCTCCTCGTCTTCGCCGTCAACACCCTGCTCGGCATGATCGGGAGATGTTTCTGTCTCGGCAGGGGAGACCTCGTCCTCGTCTACGCCATGCTGATGGTGGCGGTGACGGCGCCGACCTACAACTTCCTCAACTTCCTCATCGTCATCCTCACGGGGCCCTACTACTTCGCCACCGCGGAGAACGAGTTCGCCGGGATCTACCACCCCTACATCCCCGAATGGATGGTCCCCCGGGACCGCGGGGCGATCTTCCACCTGTACGAAGGCCTGCCCCGCGGCGAGTCGATCCCCTGGGGAGCCTGGATCGAGCCGCTCGGCCACTGGTTCGCCTTCTACCTCGCCCTGAGCTTCATGATGTTCTGCATGGCCGCGATCATGCACCGCCAGTGGTCGCGGCACGAGCGCCTCAGCTACCCGATGGTGCAGCTGCCGGCGCGCATGCTCGACGGGGCCGACTCACCCGGGAGCCGCATCCTGCCCTTCTTCAGGAAGAGGGGGATGTGGCTGGGCTTCGCCATCCCCTTCACGCTTTTCAGCCTCACCGGACTCAACCACTACTTCCCGGCCATACCGGAGTTCCCCTTCTACCTCGGCTGGGTCAACTGGTTCCGCAGCATCGATGCCTGGGGCGAGGGGATCGCCCTGAGCTACGCCTGGCTCGGCTTCTTCTACCTCGTCGACCTCGAGATCTCCTTCAGCATCTGGTTCTTCTACCTCCTGCTCAAGCTGCAGGGCGGGCTGTTCCGCCGCCTCGGGATCGCCAGCACCGAACGGCTCAGCTATTTCGAGTACTCGCAGACCGCGGACTTCTCCCACCAGGCCGCCGGGGCCGTCATCGCCTTCGTCCTCTACGGCCTGTGGATCGCCCGCCGCCACCTGCGCGACGTCGCCGTCAAGGCCTGGCGGCCCTCGCAGGGCGTGGACGACAGCGAGGAGCTGATGCCCTACCGGCTGGCCTTTTTCGGCATGATCGGCTCGGGGATCTTCGTCTGCGCCTGGCTCTGGCGGTCGGGAATCCCGCTGGCCGTGCTGCCCCTCTTCTTCGGCATCTGCCTCGTCTACTACCTCTTCGTCACCCGCCTCGTCGCCGCCAGCGGGGTGCCTACGGCGCGCCCGCCCCTGATCGCCCCGTACTTCGTCATCTCCGGAATGGGCACTTCCATTCTCGGGGCCAAGGGGCTGGTGGCGCTGGGGTTCACCATGGCCTGGCAGGCGGAGATGCGGATGTCCCCGATGCTCGCCTGCGCCAACGCCCTCAAGCTGGCCGAGAGCGTCCCCGGGTCGAAGCGACGGCTGCTGTGGGCGATGCTGCTGGCGCTCCTGTGCAGCCTCGCCGCGGCCACCTGGATGAACCTGCGGATCGGCTACACCTACGGCGGCAACAACCTCGGCACCTATCCCGGGTTCGCGTACAGCTGGCACTACCTGCTGTCGTGGATGCACAACCCGACCGTCCCCGACCTGCGCGGCTGGGTGTTCACCGGCATCGGCGGGGCCGTGGAAGGGTTCCTGCTGCTGGCGCAGAAGCGCTGGTCCTGGTGGCCCCTGCACCCCCTGGGGTTCACCGTCGCCGTCGGCTGGCTCACCAGCGAGATCTGGTTCCCCGCCTTCCTCGCCTGGGCGCTGAAGGCCGTCATCCTCGGCTACGGCGGCTTGCGGGTCTACCGGTTCCTCAAGCCCGTCTTCCTCGGCATGATCCTCGGAGAGGTGACCGTGGCCGGGTTCTGGGCGGTCATCGACGCCATCGCCGGCGGCACGGGGAACGTCATCACCTACATGTGAGCGCGAGGCCGGGGGTGCGGGGAACCCCCCGGTTGCGGAGCCCGGCTTCGTGGCCTGGGGGCACCGGAGGGACCCGGGCCAGGCACCGCGACCCTGCTTGATATCCCATACTCAGCGGCGAATCACTCGTCGTCCCTGCGGCAGAAACGCAGCGCGTACAGGTCGGCGTCGTACATGACGAACCGCAGGCGCACCGGCCTCCCGGCCAGGGGACCCACCCCGGCCCCGGATTTCCACTCCACCGCCAGATCCGTCCGGTCCTGAAACAGCTCGGGCGAGTCGCCCAGCGACAGCCCCGGGAATGGCCTGCCGTTTTCGTCCCGGACCTCGACGCGGATGCTGCCGGCCGCCGAGGTCGACATGTTGAGCCGCAGCTGATCGCCGCTGAAGATCAGCGGCCTGGTGACGAGCTGGCCGCCGCGGTAGGGCGCCTGCACCGAGGCGAAGCCGTCGAGGCGCAGGGTCAGGCGGCGGATGCAGGAGGTGGGCAGGCGCCAGTGCTCGGTCATGTAGAGCGACAGCTCGGCCGGTCCGGTGCGCAGCAGGCCGCGCATTACGTAGACGCCGCGGTCGTGCCAGTTGCCGGGGTCCGGTCCCGGGCGCACGAAGGCTTCGGGGAAGAGGCGGTCGAAGCGGAGGCCGTCGCGGCTGCTCATCAGCACGGCGTCGTTGACCCCGGGGTACGGCCAGCCCGGCGTGGGGCTGCGGCTGTCGACGAAGCGGGAGGGGAACATCAGGTAGAGTCCGGGGGCGCGCTCGTAAGGGACGCAGGAGTTGGTGTACAGGTGCTCCAGCGGCGCGTCCCCCGTGTCGATGGCTTCCAGCGGACTCCAGTGGTGGAAGTCGTCGGAGGTTGCCCTGCGAATCCAGCGAACGCCCCCCTTGAAGGCGCGGGTGGCCCCGTGGCCGAGCTCGCCGTCGCGGCGGATGCCGCGGGTGTACATGACGTACTGGCCCGTCCACGGGTCGCGGAAGGCGATGTTGTGCGAGTCGAACGGGCCTTCGGTCTGCACCGGTTCGGGGTTCTTGCGCCAGCGCAGGCCGTCGGGCGAGGCCGCGGTGAAAATGGCCCCGCGCCGGCCGATCCCCTTGTAGCGCTCTTCAACCGGGGCTTCCTCATCGAGGAACGGGGAGAAGTTGACCAGGTCGGGATCGTCGATGACGAGGTTGTTGGCGGTCGAACCCCGGAAGTCGATCAGGCCGAGCTCCGGCTTGCGCCAGGTGATGCCGTCGCTGCTTTCGGCATAGGCGGTGCAGGCCCTGTCGGTCCGGTTGTTGTCGGCGTGGGGTATGCAGCGGTACCAGGCGCGGAAGCGCCCCCCGTCCTCGAAGAGCACGGCGTAGGCGAGGCCCCCTTCCTCCCAGGGGTGGTCGATGCGCACCGCGGCTTCGCGGCGTTCGGGCTGGTGGAGAACCTGGCGGGCATCCCGCAGCTCGTCGATGAGGCGGCTGTCGAGAAGCAGTTGGCGGTCGGAGCCGATGTGTACCGGGGTGTCTGGCATGGATGGCCTCTGGTTGCAGAATGGTTGGAAACGCACCGGGAAACCCATCCCTGTGCGCGTCGCAAAATGCGAATCGCGTCGCAAAATGCGATTTTTTTCATAACTCCATCATAAACACACTGATATCGCATTTTTCCACGGTGAGGTTTCTGTTTTTTGCGACAGTTCTCCCTCCTCTCTCGATCCTTTAACAAATGCCTTAACTCCTTATCTGGACCGGAGTTAAGCCGGTTTTTTCCAGACCTGGCACGAATTGTGCAGTAAAAGTAAATGTCAGGGATAGTATTCGTGAGTTTCAGCCGTCGCGACAGACTTTACCGCGGAATCAGCAAGTGTGACTACCCCCAGACCGGCAGTACGGATCCTGGCCGCCATCGCCCTCCGGCGGAAGGGAAGCCAATGAACCTGTTCACCGACCCGGTCTTTCTCGTGGAGACTGCCATGCTCGCCAGCCTGCTGGCGGTGGGGTTCTACACCGGCTACACCGACCTGAAGGCGAGGCGGGTGCCCAACCGTTACACCCTGGCCCTGCTCGGGATCGGGCTGATCGGGCAGGCGGCGATGGTGGCCCTCGACGTGACTACCTTCGGCCGCGTCGCCTCCCTGCTGGGGATCGGCCTGGCGGTGGCCGTCGGGCTGACCCTGTTCGGGTTCTGGGCTCCGGGAGACGCCAAGCTGTTCTGGGCCGCGGTCGCTGCCCTGCCCCCGAGCCTGTGCCCGTCACCCGAACCGTTGGCCATGCAGGCCGCCCCGTTCGCCCTGATCCTGAACAGTCTGATCTGCTACCTGCTCGTGCTGCTGCTGGTGCCGCTGTGGCGCCGGGAGCCCGAGGAAGAGGGCCAATCGCAGGCGGTGCGCCCCGGGGGAAGACAGTGGTTGCGGGCGGCCTGGGGCCTGGCCGGACTGCTGGGCCTCGCCCTGGCCTTCGCCTGGCTGGTGCTGCAGCGCCCGCTCAGCTACCTGGAAGCGCTGGCCGCCCTCGTCGTCGGCTACCGCCTGCTCGACCGGGGAATCGAGGAGAAGTACTGGAACGTGATCCTGCTGCCGGGGATCGCCGCCCTGCTCTACCTGTCCCATACCACCGGGGCCTGGCAGACCTGTGTGCTGATGCTGGGGGTCGTCTGGTTGCTCGAAGTGGTGTACCTGCAGGTGCGCTTCCAGTACGGCCGCGCCCTGGTGCGCACGGTTGCGGCCGAAGAAGTGCGGGCAGGAGACGTGCCCCGGCACCGCCTGGAGCTGGAGACTGCGGACGGAACGGTGGTCTGCGAGGCGGACCAGCCGCTGTCGAAGAAGCAGGCGCACGCCCTTCGCCGGCAGGGAAATCAGGAGTTGCCGGATGAAAGTTCCATCGCGCGGGAACAGGGGTTCCCGTTCGTCCCCTTCATCGTCGCCGGGGCGCTGCTGACCACGGTGTTCGCGGGCAACCTGGCCCCGCCCCTGACTGACCTCGGCAAATGGCTGAGAGGGGGGTAACCGAAGGAAGGAGGTGAGGCCGCAATCGACGCGCAGGTGGCTGCGCGAAGTTTCAAGGGTTGGGAAGCGGAGGAATCGTTGTATAACCTTTATCCGATGAGGATGAAAAATGCATATCTTGAATGCGGCCCTGACGGTCGCAAAAGGCCTCGTTGAGGCCGCCGGGCCCGCCCTTGGGAGCGGGTTCATCGCGGAGTTCGTCCGGAGCGAATCCGGCGAAGTCAGCTCGAAACAGGGGTTTCCGGTCGCGTGGACCGGGGGGTTGCTGATCGCCGCGGCGGTGGTGTTTGGGGCCCCGGACACCGCTAGAGCCGAAGCCTGCAGTGTACAGGGAGGAAGCTGTAACGCAGATTGGCAGTGCGCATCGTTTTGTGCCTCAGAAAGCTGCACAGGCGGATATTGGTGCCATGTCCAAAATGACGAATGTCATTGCTGGGATTATTAAATGACGAATGACTGCGGGAATCGGATTTTACCCTGAACTCTAACTGAACGAACCCACCGGATTGAAGCCCGGTGGGTTCGTTGTTTGCCCGAAGCCGACCAAAGAAATGCGCCGGAGAACTCATACCAGACAAAGATTGCTTCAAGTCCTGGCCGCGGTGTTGGCCTTGACTCCCGGAGGCAGCGTATGGGCCCATATAGGTGACAGGGTCTATCCCATAATTGAAATCAGCGATGAGCAGATCGGGATGATCGACCTTCACGACGGCTTCGTCGATGAGTGGCAGGACGTGATCGGGCCGCCCACCCTCACCGGATTGAATTTCATCGGCCGATTAGGAGCCGAGTACCAACCTCACGACCTGGACTTCCGCATCTGGATAGGTTGGAACAGGAACAGCAACCGGGTGTATGTAGCGGGTCAATTTGTCGACGATTTGTACGTGAATGACTTTCCACACAACTGGTATGACCGTTTCAGCCAACACGACAGCATGGCAATCTGGATCGACGGTGACCACAGCGGCGGAGGTAAATTCGAGGTCAATTCGCGAACCGCGCAACTGTACGAGACGATATCCCATGTCCCTTCGGGTCCCACGGTCGGTATGCCTGGTGTCACTACGGGTTTTGGCGCGGAAGGTGCTTCGCTCCGGTCGTGGGTGGTTCTCCCCCCCTACAGCGATGGAGGCGGTGGTGTGGTGGGAGAGAACCCGACCGTCTGGGTGGTAGAGTTCTACGTCACCCCGTTTGACTTGCTCGTATTGGACTTCCCCTGGCCCGATCCCGACGCCGACGAGCCCGGCTATGTCGACCCCGCCGCTGGCTTGGAGCCCGGCCCCGAAAGCAGCGAAGCATCCCCCCTGCAAACAGGCCGGATCATTGGTTTTAATGTGACGGTTAGGGACGATGACATAGTCGGTATTAACGAACCTGACCTTCTGATCATCGCCTACGAATACCCCATGTCGACAGATTCCCTCGTCGACGGGCTGCTTGTGGGTTCGGACGGCAACATTCCAGGTGACACCGCCGTGGAAAGCGTAACCTGGGGTCGTATCAAGGCCAGTTTGTCCGAGTAACTCCCATCCAAAATCACCGCCTCCCAAAAGTGGTTCTCGAATTCGTTTCAGAACTTGAGCACCTTCATGATATGCTTGAAAACCGGACTTCCATACTCAAGGACCGATACCCAATTCATCCCATTCCAACATTATTCCAGAGTTTATGTTTATTTCATATCATGTTTGAATGCGGCCTTGGGGCCGCACAAGGCCTTGTTTGAGGCCGCTGGTTTCCGCTCTCGGGAGCAGGTTCATCGCTGAGTTTGCACGGAGCGAATCCGGCGAAGTCAGCCCAAAGCAGGAGGTTCCCGGTCGCGTGGACCGGGGTTGCTGATCGACCCAAGAAATGCGCCGGAGAACTCATACCCGAAAAAGATTGCTTCAAGTCCTGGCCTCCGTGTTGGCCTTGACTCCCGGAGGCAGCGTATCGGCCCATATAGGGGACAGGGTCTATCCCATAATTGAAATCAGCGATGAGCAAATCGGGATGATCGACCTGCACGACGGCTTCGTCGATGAGTGGCAGGACGTGATCGGGCCGCCCACCCTCACCGGGTTGGATTTCATCGGCCGATTAGGAGCCGAGTACCAGCCTCACGACCTGGACTTCCGCATCTGGATAGGTTGGAACAGGAACAGCAACCGGGTGTATGTAGCGGGTCAATTCGTCGACGATTTGTACGCAAATGACTTTCCACACAACTGGTATGACCGTTTCCACCAACACGACAGCATGGCAATCTGGATCGATGGTGACCACAGGGGAGGTGAGCTTGAGTACAATTCGCGGACCGTGCAATGGTACGAGTCGATATCCCATGTACCTTCGGGCCCCACGGTCAGTATCCCTGAAGTAACTACGGGGTTTGCCTCGGAGAGTGTTTCGCTCCGGTCGTGGGTGGTTCTCCCCCCCTACAGCGATGGGGGCGGTGGTGTGGCTGGAGAGAACCCGACCGTCTGGGTGGTAGAGTTCTACGTCACCCCGTTTGACTTGCTCGTATTGGACTTCCCCTGGCCCGATCCCGACGCCGACGAGCCCGGCTATGTCGACCCCGCCGCTGGCTTGGAGCCCGGCCCCGAAAGCAGCGAAGCATCCCCCCTGCAAACAGGCCGGATCATTGGTTTTAATGTGACGGTTAGGGACGATGACATAGTCGGTATTAACGAACCTGACCTTCTGATCATCGCCTACGAATACCCCATGTCGACAGATTCCCTCGTCGACGGGCTGCTTGTGGGTTCGGACGGCAACATTCCAGGTGACACCGCCGTGGAAAGCGTAACCTGGGGCCGCATCAAGGCCAGCCTGTCCGAGTAACTCCCACCCAACACCCCGCCCGCCTGCGACCCCCGAACCGGCAGTCCTGATACCCTGCGGCCTGATCCTGGTCCTGGCAGGGGGAGTCGCGGTTCTCCTCCACATAGTACATGACACAAAGCGCAGACGCACCGAACTCCCTGCCATGGGATCCGCCCCCCTTTCTCGTCGCAAAATGCGAATCGCGTCGCAAAATGCGATTTTATTCATAACTCCTTCATAAACAAACGGATACCGTATTTTTCCACGGTGATATTTCGGTTTTTGCGACAGTCCCCCCACCTCTCGCGATCCTTTCCAAAATGCCCTAACTCCTTAGCTGGACGGGAGTTAATCCGGTTTTTCCAGACCTGGCATGAATTGTGCAGTAACAGTAAATGTCAGGGATAGCATTCTCCGTGAGTTTCAGCCGTCGCGACAGACTTTACCGCGGAATCAGCAAGTGTGACTACCCCCAAACCGGCAGTACTGATATCCTGCGGCCTGATCCTGGGCCTGGCAGGAGGAGTCGCCGTTCTCCTCCACCTCTACTCCCATGCCCGCGCCCTCCGCTTCGATCCGGGGCTCCCCGAGCTTCCCTCCGCGACACAGCTTCTCCCCGTTACCCGGCAGTTCGACCCTTCGCTCGCTTCCCCTGACCTCCAGCTGATCCACGAGGCCCGGCCGCTGCCCCGCTCCGGCCTGCTGCAGCTCTACCGGGTCTCGGACAACGGCCGGCCGGTCTACGCCCTGGCGCTGCTCCGCCACGACATCGCCTGCGGCACCTGCCGCGACCTGCTGGCCGCGGTCTACCTGACCGCCTCGACCCGGCAGATCGCAGGAGTGGCCCCCCTGGAAGCCTGGGAGAAGGAGAGCGGCTCCTTCGATCCGGAGACGTTCCTGGGGCAACTGAAAGGGACCTCCCTGGGCGATTCCTTGCGGCTGGGCAAAGACCTGGATGGCATCAGCGGGGCGACCCTGACGGTCGGGGCCATGCTGACCGAGCTGCGCGGGCTGGGTTCCTGGTTCGCCTCGAGAAGGGCAACCGAAAGCAAGGGAAATGGCTGATCGATTGGAGATGAACCCCATGGTAAAGCCGCTGTCCGCGGCCGCGGGACTGCTGCTGGCGCTGTGCATCGGCATCGGCGCGCGTCTGGATACCGGGGCGCCGCCCGGTCTGCCGCCCAAGCCGTTCGCCCACTTGCTGGGCCGGCAGGCGCCCGATTTCATCCTGCCCGGCCTCGGGGGAGAAACCGTGTCCCTGGCCAGAGCCGGAGGAGCCGATGCCTGGGTGCTCTACTTCACCGACGCCGCCTGCGGGGCCTGCAAGGCCGCCTACCCGGCAGTGAAGGCGGCTGCCGAGGTGCTGCCCATTGTCGCCGTCGCCACCGGCGACCCGGACCTGGTGCGGGCCAACATCGGAGAGGCCGCCCTCGCCATCGGCCACGACGAAGAGCAGACGGTGCACCGGCTCTACGACGTGCGCGGAGTGCCCAGCGCCCTGCTTATCGACCGGCGCGGGGTGGTCGGCCATGCCGCCACCGGCAGCCGCAGCATCACCGAGGTCCTGGCGGCCTGGAACGAATCGGAAAAAGGGGGATGATGGATCGCAACGCACTCAAGCCCTTGCTGGCCGGAGGCGCCTTGGCGCTGGGGTTGATCGCCGCCCTGGCGACCGGGGAACCGCCCGAGGGCCGGGACCCTCAGTCCTCCCTGCTCCTGCGCATGGTCGATGAAGGGTCCTCCCTGCTCTCCCGGGGAACGCCTGCCCCCGACTTCGAGCTGCCGGACGTGGCCGGGGAGAACACCGTAAGCCTGGGGGATCTCAAGGGAGAATCTGCGGCCGCCGTGTTCGTCAGCTTCTCCTGTCCGTACAGCCGCCAGCTGATGCGCACCGTGCTCGACGAGGGGCTGCCCGATTTGGGCCAACGCCTGCTGTTCATTCAGCGCGGGGGCGGCACCGGCCGGGAGCCGGCGCAGGAGGAGGCCGACCTGCAGGCGGAGCTCGTCGCACAGTTTCCGCTGCTGGAGGATGCCGACGGCAGCACCTTCGACGCCTACCGGACAAGCGGCGTGCCCACCACCTACCTGCTCGACGCCCAGGCCAAGGTGGCCGCTTCCGGGGTGGGCGAACCGGAGGGAGCCAAGCTGGTACGGGCCCTGGTCGCCGACGTCCTGGGGGGACAGGGTAGCCGATGATCCTGTTCACGGACCCGGTCTTTTTGGTCGAGACGGCCATGCTCGCCACCCTGCTGACCGTCGGCTTCTACACCAGCTACACCGACCTGAAGGCGAGGCGGGTGCCCAATCGCTACACCCTCGCCCTGCTCGGGATCGGGCTGATCGGGCAGGCGGCGATGGTGGCCCTGGACGTGACCACGTTTGGCCGCGTCGCCGCCTTGTTAGGCATCGGCTTGGCGGTGGCCGTCGGGCTGACCCTGTTCGGGTTCTGGGCCCCGGGTGACGCCAAGCTGTTCTGGGCCGTGGTCGCTGCCCTGCCCCCGAGCCTGTGCCCGTCACCCGAACCGCTGGCCATGCAGGCCGCGCCCTTCGCCCTGATCCTGAACAGTCTGATCTGCTACCTGCTCGTGCTGCTGCTGGTGCCGCTGTGGCGCCGGGAGAAAGAAACCAACCCCGCCCGCCCCGGGGGGAGACAGTGGCTGCGCGCCGCCCTTGGCCTGGCCGGGCTGTTGGGTCTGACCCTGAGCTTCGCTTGGCTGGTGCTGGGACGCCCCCTCAGCTACCTCGAGGCCTTTGCCGCCCTGGTCGCCGGCTGGGTCCTGCTCGACCGGGGGTTGGAAGACAGATACTGGAGCGTGATCCTGGTTCCAGGCCTTGCGGCCCTGCTTTACCTGTTACACGCGACCGGGGCATGGCAGGACTATGTGATGATGCTGGGCGTGGTCTGGGTGCTCGAAGTGGTGTACCTGCAGGTGCGCTTCCAGTACGGCCGCGCCCTGGTGCAGTCGCTTCCGGCCGGCGAGATCCGGGCCGGAGACGTGCCCCGAACCCGTGTGAACACAGGAGATGGCGAGTTGCTCTGCGAGGAGGGCAGCCCCTGACAAAAGCGCAGGCGCGCCGCCTCCGGGAGCTGGGACGTAAAGGCAGCCAGGCAGGAGAAAATGAAATCGAGCTGGAACAGGCTTTTCCCTTCGCGCCGTTCATCGCTGCCGGGGCCCTGCTGACCGCGGTGTTCGCCGGCAACCCCCCCGGATCGACCTGGGTATTTGGCTGAGAGGGGGATGAGCAAATCAGAAAGGAGGTGAAGCCGATCGGACGCGGCGCAGCGTTCTGCGCGAAGTTTCCAGGGAAGTAGAGGCAAACCGTCCTGGGTTGTCTCATGCTTTCCAATCACAAACCTCATCCAATTGGAAAGGATGAAAAAAATGAAAGATCTTCTTTACACGCTCTCTGCGCCCCTGGGGATCATCGGGGAGCGCCTTTCGAGCGCAATCGAGCAGGCGGGTGGGCTTCTCACGTCCCGGACCGGTTTCGTGGGCGAGTTCATCATGAACGAGAGCGGCCGGGTGAATCCGGAGCAGGGTTTTCGCTTGGCCTGGACCGGAGGGCTGCTGCTTGCCGCTGCGGTATTCCTGGGCACCCCGAATCCAAGTTCAGCATGCCCCTCGACTGGAAGCTGCTCATCCAAGGCAGATTGCGAAGGGTATTGCCGTGGTGGCAGCAACAATCAATGCTCGGGCACTTGCTCTGCGCAGTTGTGTCATTGTTGGTAAGGACCTGAGGTAACGAAGGATGGGTATCGTCCGCTCTCGAAAGCCGTTTGGCAAATTTCCCTGTTTTGTTAACCGGTCGATACCCATTCCTTCCGTTTTCTCGTGGTTACGGTTGAATATCGCAGGGAGTTTCATTATGTGCTCCCACGGCAACAGAATTTGAAGAACCTGATGAGGAAATTTCTTACAGTTGCCATGGCGGCATCTGTCACGCTCCTACACGCCGACCCCGGCAGCTCTCAAGTCCCGGACCGCGTATATCCCTTCACGGAACTGTCCGACGAGGATGTTGCGCGCCTGGATCTCCGGGATGGGACAATGTTCGACTGGTTGGACATCGTCGGCGAGCCTGTCCTGACCGCACTGGATTTTCTAACAAATCCCCAGAACTCGACCTACGATCCCTCCTCCTTCGACTTTCGCGTCTGGCTCGCTTGGAATGATGCCACCAATCGAATTTTCGTGGCCACGCAATCGACGGATGATATTTTAGTCAAGGAGTATGACCGTTACGGTGAGGGCTATAAAAGCAGGATCATGGTTCACGACTCGGCTGTCTTTTTCCATGTAGATGGCGATCGTAGCGGAGGTGAATGGATTGCAAAACACGGTGCTTCTGAAGAAGAAATTCTGGCCGTATTGAACGTTCAGGCTCAGGGTTATTTTGCCATAGCGGAAAACTATAAAAATGACAGTAATCTCCAGATGCTCTGGCAACTTTTGAATCAACCCCCAGCTCCCGGGTTTCTTCTTCCTCCCTATGCGGATGGCGGGGGAAGGTGTGTGAGCGAGCAGCCGGTAATTTGTGCGGTCGAGTTTTATGTCACTGCATTCGACCGCTTCGTCTGGGACAATCCCGTAGAAAGTCTGGTTTCCGACCTCTTCCCCGGAAAATCCATCGGGTTCGACATCGTGTTTATAGATGTGGAACCCAGCATTTATAACGAACCGAAAAGTGAGCACGCCCTAACTCCTTTCACTCAGCAAAGGTGGGATTCAAGCACTTGGGCCGAAGGGCTGCTTGTCGGGGCGGACGGGAGTATGGAAGACACCGCAGCGAGGGACGTGACCTGGGGTAGGATCAAGGCCTCCCTGGAGTTGGAATAGTTTTTTCGAAACCGGTCACAGTGAACGTTCACAGCCAATCCCCATTTTCCCCTCGGGTATATACGGCGCGGCATCGGATCTGGATTGCTGCAACCCTGGTGGCGATTTCCTGTTCCAGTCCGCCGGAATCAGAGAACCCCGTCAATGATGCACCGGTTCCCAAGGCTTTACCCGAGTCATCGCTTCAATTAGCGGACCTCATAGGCACCTGGGAAAACGTAGATACGGAAGCCGACCACGTCACGCGGGTCTTAATACTCAAGCCCGATTCTACCGGCCAATTCCTCGTCCGCATGTGGGGGTCCTGTGATCCAGTGGATTGCTTCTGGGGAGACAATACGGTCCCCGATACAGTCGGTGGGTCCAATCAAGGGGCACCTGAACTGTCCCTCGAGTGGGAATTCAAACCCTCGACGTCCTCACAGCGGGTTCGGTTGATCGGAAGGGATCTGCTACAGGTGGCTTCGCACACCCGCTTTCCCGAAGCAGAAATCGAGCTCGATGTGACGGATCACTTCAAACGAACGGGCGAACAAGGACGCTGAAGGCCAATCCGCAACTGGTTGAAAGCCCCGGCAAGCGAACAAGAAGAAACAGGCTTTGCCCTTGGCGCCGCTCATCGCTGCCGGGGCCCTGCTGACCGCGGTGTTCGCGGGCAACCTGGTGCCCCCCCGGAATCGACCTGGGTATATGGCTGAGAGGGGGCTGACAACATGAGAAAGGAGGTGAAGCAGGTCGGACGCAGGGTAGCGTTCGCGCGAAGTTTCCAGGGAAGTAGGAGCAGCCGGGTTGGGTTGCCTGCTTTCCATAACTTACCTCATCCAAAATGGAAAGGGATGAAAAATGAAGGATCATCTTCTCATGCTCTCTTGCCCCTGGCTATCATCGGGGAGCGGCTCGTATTGCCAATGCTACTGACTCCGGCGATAGGTCCCGATTAGCGTCAAAGTCGACAGCATCGTCGTAACTTGACCTCTGCCATTCTCAGATCATGCAGTACTTCTGGAGTGTGGCCGAGGTTCTTTTTCATTCCTTTTTGCCCCGCTGCTTCAACACAAGGTACAGATCAAAGAAGGATTTCAAATGCAATTCCTTTCGTTCCGAAACGCTTTATTCATCCTGCTCCCGACGATTGCTCTCGACGCCCAGTGGTCCGACCGCCTCTATCCCATCAGGGAGTTGACCGACGAGATGCGGGCGCGCATCGACCTCCGGGACGGTTCGGTGGAAGACTGGTCGGAGGTACTCGGCGAACCGACCTTGACGCCGCTGGATTTTGCCACTCATCCGGGGTTTCCCTCGGAGTACGACCCGTCGTCGTTCGACTTTCGCATCTGGCTAGCTTGGCACGATGCCGGCAATCACCTGTTCGTGGCGGCTGAAATCGTGGACGATATCTATGTAGGTGAGTGGCTTGGTCGGGCTCCTTTGTTCCCTTTCGAGGCAACCGTTCATTTTTTGGTTGACGGCGACCGAAGCGGTGGGACGGTAGTCGAAAGGGAAGATCGTGTGGTTATTCGGGATGTCACGATGGGCCAGGCGCAAGAGTATTGGGGAATTGCAGAAAACCATGAATACGGCAGCAACGTCTTCCTGGAATGGGTGAGTACCGATTCACCCTGGGTGCACCAGGTACCGTACGCCGATGGCGGCGGGGGTGTACTGGACAGTCAGCCCGTCTTCTACGTGATCGAGTTCTACGTAACCGCGTTTGACAGGTTGATCTGGGATTCCCCCGAGCAGAGTCTCCCATCGGAACTGTTTACTGGAAAAATGATAGAGTTTGCTATGATACTTGCGGACGCTGACACGGACCCGATAACAGTAGACTGTTTACACTTCATGCTGGGCCCGGATGCCACATGGGATCATTCTTCGAATATGGCATCTGACCGATGGGCACACGGGATACTTCTGGGCGCAGATAGTGGTACCGACGGCACCGCGGTCGAAAGCATCACCTGGGCCCGCATCAAGGCCAGCCTGTCGGAGTAGCCGTCCTCGTGCGGGGGATAACGATTGCGGGTAAAAAAATTTTATCGCTAATTTCCACCTCCAAACATCTCGGTATGTCTCAATCAAGTGTTGGAAACCTCAGACCAGGTTGAATGCCAGGACAATGACCGACACGAAGATACTGATTGTCGAAGACGACCACCCCTGGTCGGCACATCTCTCAGAATTTCTGGAAAACCTGGGGTACACGGCGAACACTGCGGTTTCCTGCGGCCGCCAGGCAATTGAAATAGCGGCCGACCTGAGTCCCGGCCTTGCCTTGGTAGATCTCGGGCTCGAAGGAGAGGTCTCGGGCCCGCAAACAGGCGAGGGACTCGCCAGCGGTTTCGATATTCCGGTGATCTACCTGACCGATGGAACCGATGGTGAGCTTTTACAACGGGCGCAGGCTACCCACCCGTTCGGCTACGTGCTGAGGCCGTTTGACGAGCGCCAACTGCACTTCAACATCCAGACCGCCCTCTCCATGCACGCAAGGGAAAACAGGCATAAAAGAGACGAAGGCCCACCTGAAACGGCTTGTCGGGAAATACAAAGACCTCACCCGGCTCTTGAAAACCGTGTTCAACGCCATGAGTGAGGGGGTGGTAGCCGTCGATGAGAAGGGGGTGCCGGTGGTCTATAATGAGAGCGCGACAAAATTGGCGGGAAGCAATCCGAGGGAAGAAGATATCAGGAAATGGCCGGAGAGATACGGTGTCTTTCAACCTGATGGAAAAACGGTTCTTGCCGCGGATCAGAATCCCCTGTTGCTTGCCCTGGAAGGCCAGGCTACGGACGGGGTCGAACTGTTCATACAGAACGAGGTGGAGTCGGAGGGCTATCACGTCAGCGTAAGTGGACGTCCCCTGCAGACGGGTATGGAAGGGCACGGCGGGGGTGTAATTGTAAACACCGATGAAAACGGAAGATCTGCCGCTCATCCGCGCCATACACCGGGGCGAGTCGACGGACGAGGAGGATGTGTTCATACGCAATCAGAAACGGCCGAACGGAGTGTACATCCGGGTGAGTGGGCGTCCGCTGCTCGACAACATCGGGGGGATCAGGGGCGGCGTAATCATCTTCCGCGACGTCACCGAGCGCCGGCTTGCCGAGGAAGCGCTGGCGATAGCCTTCGCGCAGGGACGGCTGGAGGTCGTCGATACCATCCTCCACAACATCGGCAACGCCATCAACAGCGTAACCACGGGAATCGAGACGGTGCGCCAGACCCTGGTCAACGACCGCCTCGGACGCCGCCTCTACGCTTTGGCCGCGGCGGTAAAGGAACACCGGGACGACTGGGCAGGCTACGTCGAAGACGACCCGCAGGGCCGCAAGGTGATGCCGTTCATCATCGCGCTCTCCGAAGGCTTCTCCAAGAGGAACGACGAGCTGGCCAAAACGGTCCTGCGCGTCAGGGACCGGGCAAATCACATAGCGGAAATCGTCCGTACCCAAAAGGCGCTCCACAGATCTACCATGGACCGCAAGGACATCGACCTCCAGGATGCGTTCTCGGGCGCCGTCAGGGTCTTGAGAGATTCGATCAACAAGCGGAGGATCCAGGTTGCCATCGACTGCGAGGACGCACCTCGGGAAATCCGTATCCAGGAGAGCCAGTTTCACCAGATGCTGATCAATCTGGTCAAGAATTCGATCGAAGCCATCGACGATCTCGCCTCAACGCAGGGACTCGAGGAGACCCCGCGCATCCTGATCAAGGCCTGCGCCAAAGGGGATTTCCTCCACCTCGAAGTGCGCGACAACGGGATCGGAATCAAGAAGAAGGACGCCAAGCTGATCTTTGCCCCCGGTTATACCACGAAAAAATCGGGGAGCGGGCTCGGCCTCCATTCCGCGGCCAATTTCGTAATTGCGGCCGGCGGCCGGATTCGGGCGTTGAGCGATGGCACGGGCAAGGGCGCTGCCATGCTTGTCAGACTGCCGCTCTCCTCGGTCGCCCCCCAGTCAACCGCAGGATAATCAACCGTACCGTCCCTTTACCAGCGGGTCAATCGACCGCTAGAAAGCGGTAGTAGATGAAACCAGGTAATCATGAGAACAACCTTGTGCTTATCGTCGACGATCAGCAGGAGATCCACGACGACTTCAGGGAGATGCTGGGGCCCTGTTTTGCGCAGCCGCCAAAGGACGATCTCGCCGCTGCCTTCATGGGCGAGGAAGAGGAGGCCTGGCTCCCCGAGTTCGAGTTGCAGCACGCGTACAACGGGGAGGAAGCCTGCGCGACTGTCCGAAGGGGAAAGGAATCCAACCGCCCCATTTCTGTCGCCTACATCGACATCAGAATGCCCCCGGGCATCGACGGCATCGAAACGATTCGGCGTATCAGAACAATCGATCGCGACGTCGAGATCGTCATCATGACCGCGTACACCGACAAGGCGCTGCCCGAGATCGTCCACGACATGGAATTGCTGCACAAGCTGCTCTATATCCGAAAGCCTTTTTCGCACGAGGAAGTTCAGCAGATCACCGTTTCCCTGGCCGGGAAGTGGAACATCGAACGGCAGCTTACCAACAGCCATCGCAGGCTGGAAGCGGTGCTCAACGCCACGGGGGACGCCATCGCCATGCACGACAGCGACGGCCGCCTCGTCTTCGCCAACCAGGCGTACGAGGAGTTGCTGGGTCTGATGGGTAGCGAGTTGAGGGAAATCCCCCCGCGCGATCTCGCGGCGCGCTTCGAAGAGCGGTTCCGGGAACCGGATTTCAGCGACGTGGAGGGAAGGTTTCTGCTCGACAGCGGCAGCTTCGTGGAATCGACCAGCTCGGACCACGACCCCAGGCAGCGGCTGTTTTACCGCTCCACCGCACCGGTGCGCGACGGCGGCGGTGAGGAGATCGGCAGCCTCGTCCTCTACCGGGACGTGTCCAGGGAGATCGAGGCCGAGCAGATGAAAGCCGAGGTGCTGCGCCTGCGCAGCGAGCTGAAGACGACCAGCTCATTTGCCGACATGGTCGGCATCAGCCCTGGAATGCAGGAGGTGTACGCGCTGATGGAGCAGGCCGCCAAAAGCGATATCGGGATGCTCATTCGCGGCGAGAGCGGCACCGGGAAGGAGTTGGTTGCCAAGTCCGTTCACCTCAACGGCCCGCGAAAGCAGGGGCCGTTCGTGGCCGTCAATTGCGCCGCCATTCCCGAAACGCTCATCGAAAGCGAGCTGTTCGGACATGAACGAGGGGCTTTCACCGGGGCGACGGAACAGCGAACCGGGGCCTTCGAGCGCGCCGACAAAGGAACGATCCTGCTCGACGAGATCGGCGACATGCCCGTCGCCCTGCAGGGCAAACTGCTGCGCGTCCTGCAGGAGCGGGAAATCCAGCGGGTGGGCGGAACGGCTCCCGTTCCCGTGGACATCCGGGTAATGACGGCGACCAACAAGGACCTGGAGCGTTCAGCAAGGGAGGGGAAGTTCCGCCAGGATCTTTTCTACCGCGTCTCCGCTTTCCCGATCGCCATTCCGCCGCTGAGAGACCGACGCGAGGACATTCCCCTGCTGGCCAGGCATTTCCTCGAAATACACGCCGAAAACGCGGGAAAATCCATCAGTGGCCTTTCCACCGCTGCCCAGCGCATGTTGCTCCAGTACGACTGGCCCGGCAACGTGCGCGAGCTGGAGAACGCAATCCAGCGCGCCGTGCTGCTGGAGGGGAACGAAGTGCTCCAAGCCGGCAACCTGCCTCCCCAGTTGTCCACCGTCATCGCTGGCGGAAGCAGTCACCCGCCGCCCGAGGTCCGGCCGCTGGCCGAATTGGAGCGCCAGGCCCTGGTCCACGCCCTCGAAATCACAGGCAATGATGTCATGAAGGCAGCCGAGGCCCTGGGCATCGACCGCGCGACCCTGTACCGCAAACTGAAGAAAAACGATCTGTCCAGGGGTTGACGAGACGGGCAGGAGAACGCACCCATGGACCCTGACTGCCTGCAGTACTGCATGACCGATGAGCAGCGGGATCACTTCGAACAGCAGGGATACCTGGTCGTGGAGGACGCGCTCGACGACGACATGCTGGGAAGGCTGCTGGAAGCCGGCGACCGCGTAGATGCCCGGGAAAGAGCGGCGCGGGATCTGGCGCCGGATTCCCTGATGATGAAGTTCAGGACCATCGTCGAGGACGACCTGTTTCTCGAACTGCTCGACTGGCCGAAGACGTTCCCGCTTGTCTGGGACATCCTCGGCTGGAACGTCCAGCACTACATCTCCCACCTTATCTACTACCCGCCCGAAACAGGGGATGACGCCGACCCGAAGCCCGGCGGATGGCACCAGGACGGCGGTCGGCCGATCCCCGAAATGGAGCGTCCCCACCCGCGGTTGTCGCTGAAGGTCGGGTTCTGGCTCACCGACATCAGCGCCCCTGGCAGCGGGGGGATCCGGATCGTCCCGGAAAGCCACAAACGGGACCGGGCGCCCGACTTTGCCGATGCGATGCAGGTCCGGGTGAAGGCGGGAACCGCGGTGCTGTTCGACCGGCGGATGTGGCATTCGCGCGGGATCAACACCTCGGATACGACCCGGAAAGTGCTGTTCCTGGGGTACAGCTACCGCTGGCTGCGCGGCCTCGACTACAACCTGATTCCCGGCGAGATCCTCGAGAAGTGCAGTCCGATACGGCGGCAGCTGCTCGGCGACGGGGTGGACGTCAAGGGCTGGTGGCAGCCGACGGAGGAGGACGTTCCCCTCAAGGGCTGGCTGAGCGAGCACATGGGAGAGGAGTACGTCGAGCGGATCGGGCAGAAGCAGTGGGAAAGGGACAAGTGGATAGTGACCGCATGAAGCAGCCGGCCCGGACCGGTCAATTTCCCAGGCGCAGCCCGAAAAAGGGCATGAGCGGCAACATGTAGCTGACCAGACGGCGGTAGTCCTCGTCCCAGTAATACTCGAAGACATTGCGGCGGTTCAGCGCGTTGATGACTTCGAGATAAGCCGTGCACGTGCGCCCGCCGACCTCGCCGCGCCAGCTCAGGCGCACGTCGAGGCGGCGGTAGGCCGGATAGCGCCGCGAATTGGTCGCCTCCCAGACGACGTTGCCTTCGGCGTCGAACAGCGGCTCGCCGTCGGAGTCCACGGCCACCGGAGTCCAGGGGAAGCCGCTGCCGTAGCTGTAGCGCACATCTAGCGACGAACGCCCGGTCAGGCGCAGGCGGCCGATCAGGTCCAGGGTGTGGCGTTGATCGACGTCGCGGTAGTGCAGGGGGTCCCGGGGATTGCCCTCCTTGCTGACGCCCAGCGAATAACTGACCCAGCCCGACAGGCGGGCGGCCGCGGACGGCCGCCGCTGCAGGAAAAGTTCGAGGCCGCAGGCGTGGCCCCGCCCGCTGTTGTCGGGAATGGACTGGTAGGTCGAATCGCGGGCTACCACCAGATGGTCGAGCCGCTTGTAATAACCTTCGAGTTTGGCCGCATGCGCCTGGCCGCGGTCCCAGTCCAGCCCGGCGGTGAAGTGCTGCGCCCGTTCGGTTTTCAGGACGATGGTCTCGAACAGGTTCCACTCGATTTCCCGTTCAAAGCGCTCGAAGAGGCCGACGAAGTTGGGCGCCTGGTGGTAAAACCCCCAGCCGCCGCGCCCCCGCAGGTCGCTCGTCAGGGCGTAGTTCAGCCCCAGACGGGGGCTGAAGACCCACTCCCGGGTAAAGGTCGAGTAATCCAGCCGCACCCCGGGCAGCACCAGCAGGCGGGGATGCCAGCGCCGCCACTCGTCCTGCAGGAAAAAGGCGGTGGTCGTCGAGGCGTTCTGCAGGCGGATGCTGCGTTCGACCATGGCGCCGTCCCCGTCGCGCCGGTCGCCGGGCTCGCGCTCGAAATAGGCCGCCGAATCCTGGCGTATCTCCACCATGATATCGGTTATCAGGTCGGCCACCGACAAGCCCATGCGCAGGTGGTGGTCGCGGCTGGCGATGTGAATCAGATCCTCGCGGATATCGAGCTTGCGCATGTCGATGTCGGCGCGGAAGAATTCCTCCTCGGTGGTCAGGTCGAAGAACCAGTCGTCGTTGAAAAAGGACAGGGTCAGATCCGAGAGGGTCACATCGCTTACGGCATTGGCCCAGCCGAGGCTGTACAGATTGTTGTCGAAGCCGCTTTCGAACTGGAACTGGTCCGCGGCGGTGAAAAAGTCCTCGTCGTCCTCCTCCTCCACGTCCAAGTCCCTGAGCAGAGCCCCTTCGTGGGAATTCAGGACGTTGAGGTGAAGTTTCTGTTCCGGCCCGAGATCGTAAACAAGCTTGGCCTGATAGTCGCGGAAGAAGGGCAGAACCGTGCCTTTGGGCAGGCTGTCGAGGCGGTTGAGCAACTGGTCGTACCAGGTGCGCCGCGTGGCGGCGGTCCACGAACCGTTCCGGCGCGATCCGGGTAGCGGGCCTTCGGCAAAGGCGCGCATGTCGATCAGGCTTGCGCCGCCGCGCCATTGCCGCCGCTCGCGCGCGCCTTCGCGGTTCTCGACCACCAACACCGCCGAGAGGCGGTCGCCGTACCGGGCCGGGAAGCCGCCGGGCAACAACTCGACCCTCTCGACCATATCGGGATTGAACATGCTCACCGGGCCGCCGAGCAGCTTGAGCCGGTACGGGTTGAATACCGGCACTCTGTCGACGACGATGAGGTTCTGGTCGGGGCTGCCGCCGCGCACGTAGAGCTGGCTGGCAAAATCGGCGCGGGCAACCACCCCCGGCAGGGCGTGCAGCGAGCGAAACAGATCCTCGCCCCCTCCTGGCATTTCGACGACATGGCGCGCTTCGATCTGGTGGGCGCCGGCCTGTTGGGAGGCCGGATCGCGGCGGTGGCCGACGACGGTGACGGTCGCCAGTTCAATGGACTGCGGCTGCAAGTCGATCTCGAGAGAGGTAGTCTCGCCGGAGTGTACGAAGACCTGGCGCACGATTCGCGCCTTGTAGCCCAGCATTTTTGCAGTCAGGCGGTACGTTCCCGGCGGCACGGAGCGTATGTAAAAGGAACCGCTGCTGTCGGCCACGGCCCCAAGGCGGGTCCCGGTGACCAGGACATAAGCCCCCATGAGGCCCGTACCCGTTGTGCCGTCCTCGATTCGGCCGGCAATAGCGCCATCGATGGCCGCGGCCGGAGCAGCGCCAAGGACCATAAACAAGAACAGGACCGGGAGCATGGTGGATGCCTTCCTGGGCAACACGTCCCCGGGATGGTATGTCGGATCGCTACCGGCTCAGCCGGTCGAGGACGTTGCGGGTGATCCGGGCGACTGCCGCGTCTCCCTCGAGCCCGTGCGACCAGTCGGTCGTCCCGGCCGTGAACACCGTCCCCCCGCGGGTGTAGAGGCCCATGACCGCGGCGCCCTCCCGGCCCTTCTCCCAGCGCTCGTACCACCAGCTGTCGTTCGGGTGCCACCGCGCCGGGGCGGTGCACAGGATGGTGAAGTCCGCCGGGGTGCCATCGGTCCCCGTGGGTACCGGCAGCCCCTCTTCCAGGGTGAACTCGCAGCCGTCGCACTCGTACCCGACGACGGTGTGGTCCCCTCCGAAGCTTTCGCCTCGCTGCAGGCCGGTCCCCGCGAAAACCCAGTGCTCCGGGCGGTGGACCGCAAACGCCCCGGACCCGTCCATGTACTGCCCGTGGCTCAGGTGATAGCCGCCGTACAGAAACCCCACCCCGGTCAGCTGGTTTTCCGGCCGGCCGACGAGGTGATGGCTCCACAGGGTCGACAGGTCCGCGAAATCTCCTGCGAACCAGGCCGGGTCCATGTTGAACTGCTGTTTCCAGCAGACCAGCGCCCGGCCCTCGTCCTCGCTGCGCACCCGCCAGCACACGGAGTTGCCGCTGAAGAAGGCGGCGTTGCCCCCGGCCGCGATCCAGGCTTCGAGGTGGTCGCGCATGGGCTCCGACCAGTATTCGTCGTGCCCAACGCTCAGCACGAGCCGGTAGTTCTCCAGCAGCCCGGGATGCCGCTCGAGGTCGGAGTTGGCGCAGTAGTCGAGCGCGTATCCGGCGCCCTCCGCCCACTCGACGAAGTCCCGCTCCCAGCGGTCGAACAGCCCGGCCAGGGGGCGGTCGAAGGAGACGCGATGCCCCTGGAGCCCGCCGCGGCCGTGGTAGCTGTAGAAGCTGTAGCCGCCCCAGTTGTTGTAGGCGCTGTAGGTATTGGTCGCCAGCTGCAGCAGGATGCGGGCGTCGGTGGGGCCTGCCGGGCGGACGATGAAGAAGCCCCGGCTCTCGGCGGTGCGCCGCCCCCGCTGCACGAACCTGCCCCCCTGGTCCTCGGCGCGCAGCGCGAACTCGTAGTAGCCGCTGCGCCAGTCGTCCGGCACCTCCAGCGAGTGGGAGACCGGCCAGCCGCAGCCGTTGGAGGAGGCGTCTTCCGGAACCGGATGGGCCGCCCCGGGAAGCTGGTCCTCCCGCCATACGACTTCGCGGCCGGCCCCGATCCGCGCCACTTCCAGCGCGTACTCCTCGGCGCTGGTGGAGACGTGAAAGCGCACCTTCTCCCCCGCCCGGTAGCTCAGCTGATCGGTATACCCTTCTACGAACATAATTGCTGGTGTTCCACTCTCATCAGGCGTTCCTCTAACAACACCCTGCTTCCACCAAGGTAATTCCCGAGGCGGCGTAGTAAATTTTACTTGGTCGGTGACCGAGGGCTGGTCGCCAAAATCAAGAAGGATCTGGGGTTGACCTGATGCTGACCTGGCCCATTCTGCTCCAGGAGGATGATGGCACCTTGCTGGCCACATCCCCGGATTTTCCGGAACTCACCACGTTCGGAATGGACAGGGACGAAGCGCTCGCCCGGGCTGTCGATGCCCTGGAAGAGGCGATAGCCGCCCGCATCCACGACGGGCGGGACATTCCCGCGCCTTCTCCAAGACCGGAAACCGCCGTGCTGCCGACCCTCACCGCAATCAAGGTGATGCTCTATCAAGGAATGCGAGAGCAGGGCATCGGGAAAGCAGAGCTCGCCCGCCGCCTCGGCTGGCACCTGCCGCAGGTGGACCGGGTGCTGGATGTCCAGCACAACTCGCGAATGGATCAACTGGACGCAGCACTCGGAGCCATAGGCCGGCACCTGCACGTCGGGACCTCGGCACAAGGTTAGCAGCTACCGTTCCGGTTGCCTTCCAACAGGTTGTTTTTCGGCAGGCCCCCTCCGATGTCCCCATATCCCCGGTCACGGAGCATGACTGGGGTTGAGCCCCCGAACCCTCACCCCCCGAGCCGGTGCTTGACGGCGAGGGCCAGCGACCAGCCGCGCGACGCACCGAAGCGGGTCGTGTTGGTGAAGGGGGGATCCCCCTCCTGTTGCATCGGGTGCCTGGCATAGACGCCGGTGTCGGTGATTTCGCCGACCAGGGACCAAGTCAGCTTGGCGCCGAGCAGCATCCGGCCGTTCACCTCGTAATCAACTCCTGCGTGCAGCCGGCCGGCGGCCGCCCTGCCGGAATAGTCGGAGTCCTGGACGCTGTTGTAGAACGACAGCGGCGGGTCGTAGACAGGGGGCGACTCCGCGGTGTCCTGGTAGTCGTTGGAGTACTGCACGTCGCTGACCGTGGCGAAGGCCGCGCCAAGCCCGGCGCCGGCGTAGGGGGCCAGGCGGCGGGTCACCCGGAAGTCGCGGTACACGTTGAGCGCCAGAATCCGGGTGGTGAGCCAGCCGATCGAAGCCACGTCGTTGGAAACCACGGTCCCCTCCCGGCCGATCCATGGGCTGCCGTCGAAATACTCGAGAGAGGCGAATTCCTGGTCGATGTCGTTCCTGCTCCGGGAGAACGAGACCTCGAGACGCAGGCCGCCGAGGCCGCGGCCGAGGGCGAACTCGAACCCGTGGCCGACATCCGCTTCGATGTCGTAACCCCAGCGGTACCCCGTCAGCTCCGGAACGGGATCGGCGGTGAAGCAGGGGTCGGTCGGATAGCAGACCGTGTCCCGGTTCCAGCCGGTTTGGTCCATGCCCGAGCTCAGGGCAAGACCGGATGCGCCGCTGAAATACCATCCGTATCCTCCCGCCTCGGCAGGTGAATCTCCCGCCCCGACGGTGCAGCCGAGTGCGCACAGCATGACCAGCCCTGTTCTCATCAAAATCCTCCTGACATGAACGGCGGACCGCGAGTCCGCGGGGTTACTGAACCTCGGCGCCTGCGTCGAGGCAATGGGCTCGGGTTCGGGCTCCCTCTACATACCTGTTTCGCAGGCCCTCCCGGCCATCTCGAGGAACTGCGGATGGAAGTCGGAAAAATGCGTGCCCGCGGAGTTGCGGGTCATGACGACGATAAGCTCGTTCTCCGGATCGATGCGCAGGGTCGCCGCCGAGGCCGCGCCGTGGCCGAAGGTCGACTCGCCGAGCCCCTCCTTCCTGTGCCAGGTGGCGCCGATCCCCCACTCGACCTCCTGGCCGTTTGACAGCACCTGCTTCGCCGGCAGCATCTGCGCGAACGTCTCCTCGCTGAAGAAGCGCAAATCCCCGTAGGCGCCGCGATTCAGCAGCATCTGCGCGATGCGGGCGATGTCGGCGGGAACGCTGGTGGCGCCCCCGGAAGTGTCGGAGACGTGGGTGTTCGCGCAGCCGAGGGGGTCGAGGAGGCGGCGTTTGTAGAACATGGGAATCGCCTCGCCGGTCAGCGCTTCGATCACCTTGCCGCCGAGGGCGTACCCGGCGCCGTTGTAGCTGTGCTGCTCCCTGACCGGCAGGTAGGGGTAGTAACCGGCGACGATCTCCTCGAAGTCGTGCAGGTCGTCCCCCCAGTGCCCCCACAGGCCGTTGGTGTGGATGTAGAGATCCCGGATCGTCAGCGGCCTGGCGACCTCGATGCCGCGCAGGGAGGGCAGGTAGGTGTCGACCGGGGCGTCGAGATCGACGAGCCCCCGGTCGACGAGCATCATCATCAGGGTGCCCGACAGGAGCTTGGTGATCGACGCCATCCAGCTGCGGTCGTCCACCGTCATCGGCCTTCCGTCCCGCGTGCCGTATGCCTCGTGCAGGACGAGCACTCCCCGCCTTGCGAGGGCCACGGCGAACCCCTGGTCGGATTGTTCGGCCCACACCCGGCACAGGGAATCGATGCCGGCCACCGCTTCCGGCGACATCCCGGCTTCGGCCGCCGAACCCGGGCGCAGCACCGGCGCCGGCTCACCGGCGAGCGGACGGGGGCAGACGAACGGTTCGGCGCCGGCGGTTGCCGCCCCCTGCTGCCGGCGCTTCAGGTCCACCCACCACTGCCGGTCCCTGGCCTCGGCGTCGTTGCCAGGCCCGACCGGTTCTTCCGCGCCCGGGTCCTCTTCGTAGAGGCCGGCCAGCAGGGCGGCGCCGCGGACATCCTCCTTCAGGCTCTCGACGAACCGCCACTTGGCGTACTCGGCGATGGAATCGGCATGGCGCGCCGCTGTTTCGGGAGCGATCCCGAGCTGATCGGGGAGCCGCACCGACCCTATCACGCCGTCCTCCCGCCACCACGAAACCGGCTCGGGCTGGCGGAACAGGGTGCGGTAGCGGCGCAGAACTCCCGAGTGTTCGGTGTCGATCTCGACGACGGCGCCGTAGCGGCCCGGCCTCTCGGCCGCGGTCACTTCCCGGAAGCCGCTGTCGAAGTACCGGGTGCGCACCTCGAAGCGTCCGGCCAGCCCCTCGACCCGCGTCGGCCGCTCAGGCCCGCAGGGGGGAAGCTCCACCCCGGTGAAGACATGAGGGTCGCAGATCACTTTCATCTGCATCAGCTCCCGGGCGGCCAGCTGGCGCGGGTCGGGAAGCTCGATCCGCGCGATTTCGCGGCCCTCCGCGACCGCGGACAGGGTGCCGTACGGCTCCTCTTCGGGCAGCAGCGGCAGCTCGACCGTTGCCGACGCCCTGGTCGCGTCCCGCTCGAACGCGGTTTCCGCCGCCAGCCGGTCACCCGACATCAGGCTGAGCCCGGCGCCGGCGAGCTCCGGCACCGCGGCCAGGTCGAGCCGCAGGCGCGTGCCGTCGAGACCGGCGGACGAGACCACCTCGACCGGCGGCCCGGCTTCTTCCGCCAGCCGCAGGCGGTGCATGTTGCCCGGATACATGTGGGCGGCGTCGCGCGGGTACCACAGCGCCCGGTACCAGTCCCACTGCTCCTTCACGTCGGAGTCGTTCACGTAGATCTGGAAGCCGGCCTCGGCTCCCGTCGCCGGCTCGCGGCCGAGGTTGGCCCAGGGCATCAGCACCTCGAAGACGTACCCCGTTGCGGTCAGCGACCGCTCCGCCGTGAGCTCGAGCTCCGCCATCGATTCCCCGTTCTCCCGGTGGTCGAAGAACTTCCTGCGCACCTCGGGGAACTCCGGGTCCCGCCCGGGGCCGAGGTAGACCTGGTAGAGCGTCTTCGCACCCGGCCCCGTCGACGCGAACAGCTCGATCGAGTCCTTCGACCACAGCTCGGTCATCGAGGGGTGTTCCACCGGGACGTCGTCGTGAACGGTCAGCAGCAGAAGCAGTCCCTCGTCGTCCCAGCCGAGGCGGAAGCGGACGTCGAGATCGGCGGCCGGGGTCGGGGTCCCCTCCTTGCTTTTGATCACGCCGATGCGCAATCCGCGGTCCCCCCACTCGGAACCGTCGCCGTCGACGACGACCCCCTCGAGCCTGGGTACGTCGAACATCATGTCGTCTTCCGGCAGGGCGGCGGCGGCGGCCGCCAAGGCCAGCGGGAGCAGCAACTTGCAAAGCTTCACTTCGCACTTTCTCCTTGTATCTTGGTTCAGTACTCGGGAATCACTTCACTGCTGAAAGGAGAAAACGATGGCCTGGATCGACGCCCATATTCACCTCTGGACTTCCGACGTAGCCAGTTACCCCCTCGCCGGAGGGCAGGCCGCCGCGGACCTCGACCCTCCAGACTTTACGCCGGAGATGTACCTGCGTCACGCGGGACCGTCCGGGATCGGGAAGGTCGTCATCGTGCAGACGGGCTACCACGAATTCGACAACAGCTACGCCATCGACGCCCTCGAGCGCTTCCCCGGCGTGTTCAGCGCAATAGGCATCGTCGACGAGATGAAGGAGGACGTCCAGGAGGACATGGAAGCCCTGAAGGCACAGGGCGTTCGCGGGTTCCGCATCGGCGTCGACTACGACGGCCCGCAGTGGGACCGCCTTTTCGAGGCCGCCGCCCAGACCGGTCAAGCCATGTGCCCCCTCACCCATCCGGCCGGCGCTCCCGCCATCAGGGAAATGGCCGCCAGACACCCCGGTACGACGGTCGTCGTCGACCACATGACACGGGTAGGGGAGAGGGAGCCGGTAAACGACGCTCATATAGAGTTGTTGACCGACATCGCCGCCCTGCCGAATACCCACGTCAAGATATCCCGGCTCCACGCTCTGGGCGACGGTCCGCCGCACGACGACCTCATCCCCATGATACGGCGCGTCATCGACGCCTTCGGTCCCGGGCGGTGCATGTGGGGGAGCGACTCGCCGTACCAGGTCGTCAAGGAAACGATGGAGGACTCGATCTCCGTTGTGCGCGACAAGCTCGGCCTCTCCGAGTCCGACCGCGACCAGATCCTGCGCGGCACCGCGGAGCGGCTCTTTTTCAGCTGACGAGCTGTTGGGTCCGGAGTTCCGCAACTCCTGAAGCTTGGAAAACGCAGGTCAGTCTCCGACGCGGAAGAGGATCTTGTACAGCACCGGCACGAACAGCAGGGTGATCACCGTGGCAAACAACAGGCCCACCATGATGGAGACCGCCATCGGCTCCCACATCAGCCCGCCGCCGAGGTAGAGGGGAACCAACCCCAGGGTCGTGGTGCAGGTGGTCAGCAGGATGGGGCGGAAACGCTGCCGGGCCGCCGCGACGATCGCATCGACGGAAGCCCGCCCGGACCGGTCCTGTTCGATCTGGATGCGGTCGAGTAGAACGATGGCGTTGTTGATGACGATGCCGGCAAGCGAGATCAACCCGAGAAAGGCGAAGAAGCCGAAGAACGAGCGGAAGATCAGCAACCCGGCGACCACCCCGATCAGGCCGAGAGGAATGGTGCTCAGCACGATGAAGGTCTTGCGGATCGAGTTGAACTGCAGGATCAGCAGCCCGAGGATGATGAAGGCGGAAAGAGGCAGCTTGGAGATGACGGCGCCCATGGCGTCGCCGCTCTCTTCCGACTCGCCCCCCAGCTCGTAGCGGTAGCCCTGCTTCCAGGATCGGCTGTCCTCCTCGAGCCAGGGGACGAGGGCGTCGGTGACGTCGCGGGCGGTGAATCCTCTCCCGGCATCGCAGGTCACCGTCATGGTGCGGTTCAGATCGCGCCGTTTGATCCTGGGCAGCTGCCACTGCGTAACGACCTGCGCCACCTGTCCCAGGGGCACGTTGATTCCCGATCCCTGGGCGAAAATGTTCAGGCTCTCCAGCTGGCGCACGTCGACCTCCTGGCTGCTCTCGTGGCGCAGCACGATGGGAATGCTGCGGTCTCCCTCGCGGAATGCGCCCATATCGAACCCCGCGAGCGCCGCCTGCAGCGAAAGGGCGATATCCTGGTTGGTCAGGCCGGCCATGCGGGTCCTCGACTGGTCGATGTCGACCACGACTTTCTTGATCTTCGGCCCCCAGTCGTCCCCGATGTTCTTCGTTCCGGCAATCTCGTTGAGCTTCTGCTTGATGCGCCCGGCGATCGCGAACAGCCCGTCGGGATCCGGCCCGGTAATGCGCACGGCCACGTCGCTTCCGCCGCCGCCGCCCCCGGACAGCCTCGAAACCCTTGTCTCTGCATCGGGAAAGGAGCTGAAGCAGAAGCCGTCCAAACGGTCGATCAGCCACTGGTTGTCCTCGCCCGAACTGGTGTTCAGCAGCATGTGGGCGGAACCCGGATTGCCCTCTCCCGGCTGGTACCCCAGGTCATATGAGGGGGGTCCCTCGCCGATGAAGGCGGCCCAATCCGTTATCCCGCGCCGCCGGTGTTCGTTCACGAGGAGACTGTCCGCGATGTACGACTCGATCATCTGCACCCGGGCGGTCGTGGTCTCGATCCGGGTTCCCAGGGGCAGGCTCAGATTCAGCGTCAACAGGTTGCGCTGGCTGTCCGGAAAGAAGATGAACGGCAGGAAACCGAATCCCAGAAGCGACAGCAGAAATAGTCCGGCGATGATTGCGGAAAACGACCAGGGGCGGCGAAGGGCCTTGAGCAGCAATCCATTGTAAAACCCGTTCAAGCGCTCGATGAGGTTGCTTCTTTCGGACCGGGCGGCCTGCGGTTTGACCCGCAGGAAGAACACGGCCAGCAAGGTGATTATGGTCAGGGAGAGCAGCCAAGAGGAGAGCAGGGCAATGGAAATCACGCTGAAGAGCGGCGCCATCATCTCGCCCATGATGGACGGGGCCAGGAAGAAGGAGAGGAAGGCGGCGGAGGTGGTCAGCGATGAAACCAGGAGCGGAGCCGCCAGCTCCCGGGCCGATTCGATGGCGGCCTCCCTGGCGCCGGTGCCCTTTTCCATCTTCACCGCGATCGCTTCCGACACCACGATGGCGTTGTCCACCAGCATGCCCAGCGCCATGATCAGGGCCGCCAGCGACACCTGGTTGAGACCGGTATCGAACAGACCCATGACGAAGAGGGTGGCGACGATGGTCATGGGAATGAGGCTGGCCACCACAAGGCCGGTGCGCAGCCCCAGGAAAAGAAGCATGGTCGCCAGCACCACGGCGACGCTCTGCAGGAGGTTGCCGGTGAAGTCGGCGACCGACCTGGCCACCTCGAAATCCTGGGATGCCACCCTGTTGAAGGCGATCCCGAGGGGAGCCCGCGCCTGGCGGCCGGCTACCAGCCCGTCCACCTCCCTTCCCAGCGCGATGATGTTGGCCCCTTCGCCGAGGGCCACCGAGAGCGACAGCCCCGGCTGACCGTTGATCCTGACCAGGCGCTGCCGGGGTGTCTCGTACTCCCGGACGATGCGGGTGATGTCCCCGAGGTACACCTGCCCGCCCTTGCCCACGGGAATCAGCGTCCTCGCCAGGTCCTCCAGGCCGGCGAAGCTGCCGGTCGGCTCGAGCACCAGGCGCTCCTCCTCCAGGCTGACCTCGCCGCCGGGAAAAACGATGTTCGTGGCGGCGATGTTGTTCCTGATCTTCTGCGCGGAAAGCCCCAGCTCCGCCATCCGGGCGTCGTTGAACTGCAGGTAGATCCGCTCCTTCTGGACTCCGCTGATCCTCACCTCCGAAGCCCCGGGCAGCTTGATGATGTCGTCCCGCAGCTCCCTGGCGATCACCTCCATTTCGGCGAAGCTGAAACCGTCCCCTGTCAGGCCGATCACGATGCCGAACACCACCCCGAGACCGTCGTCCTTTACCTCGGGGCCATGGATGCCCTCGGGCAGGTCCGGGCGAACGGTGTCGATCTTGCGCCGCAACCGGTCCCATACAGCCTGGAGTTCCCCCGGCGATGTTTCCGGTTCGAGCACCACCGACACTACCGACAGACCAGTCCGCGACTCACTGGTGACAGTTGCCAGCTCGGGCAGCTCCTGCGCGACTTCCTCGATCCTGGCGGTGATCAGGGACTCGACGCGCTCGGGACCGGCGCCGGGAAAGCCGGTCACCACCGAGGCGGCGCGGATCGTGAAAGGGGGCATGCTGTCGCGCGGCATCGTCCGGTACCCTGCCAGGCCGAGAACCAGAACGACAAGCAGGGCCGCGATGGTGACACGGCTGTTGTCCAGGGCGATCCGGGTGAGATTCATGGCGACGCGCCTTCAGGTCGGGGGCGGCTCACTGTTCCAGGAGCCGCACCTTCATCCCGTTCATCAGCGACCGGAGGCCCGCGGTGGCGACCAGCTCCCCTTCGGCGAGCCCCTCTTCGACGACGAAACCGTCCGCGACCAGGCTGCCGACGCGGACCGCCCGCCGCTGGACGGTCCCCACCCCCTGGCCGACTCCGTCAATGACAAAGACATACCTGCCACTGGCGTCTTCTCCCACTGCCTTGACCGGGACCACGAGCGGGTCCGCCGGCCCTCCGGTGCCGAAGCGGAACTCCGCATCCCCTGCCATGCCGGGCCTGATGGACGGGGAGGGGGCGTCGAGCCGCACCCTGACCGGATAGGTGCTGGAAGCGTCGAGGGCCCAGGATATCTCCCGCACCCGGGCGGCGAACTCCACCCCGGGAAGGGCCGAGAAACGCACGCTGACCGGGTCTCCGTTCCCGATCCGGGCGATATGGCCCTCGGGGACCCCCACCTCCATTTCGATATCCTCGCCCGCGCTCAGCTCCACCAGGGGGGCCCCGGCCTGGATCACCTCGTTGACCTCGAAGTTGACCGCGGTGACGATGCCGTCGACAGGAGCGCGGATCTCGTTGAACCTCAGCTGGCGTTCCTGCAGATCCAGGCTCTTCTCCGCGGACTCATGGCTGGAGGCGGCGGCGGCGTAACCGGCCTTTGCCTGTTCGTACTCGGCGAGAGAGACGTTGTCGGCCTGGTAGAGTTGCCGGATCCGGGTGAGGCTGGACTGGGCGTTGGCCTTCTGCACCCGGGCGTTCTCCAGGGCCGCCCTCGCCTTCTGGTACGCGAGCGCGGCATCCCGGCTGTCGAGGGCGGCGAGGCGCTGGCCGGCTTTCACCCGGTCGCCCGCCCTGACGCCGATCGATTCGATGAGCCCTCCGGTTCGGAAGCTGAGCCTCGCCTCGGTGCCGGCCCTGGCGGTGCCGGCAAAACGCTGGCTGCGGACCGCGCTCGCGGGACGAACCTCGGCGTACTTCACCGGGCGAACCGGCTCCGGGATCTGCGGTTCCCCCCCGCACCCGATCCAAATACCCAACGCCAGGGCACAGATCCCCGCGGGTTCGAGGTTCACCCTCTGAATCCTGCCTCGTTTCATGGTGCCCTTTTTCTTTCGGCGAAGAACGCGGTAAGGCGCCCGATGAAGGCTTCCCGCTCATCGGGAGTCATGAACATGGTGTACCCCCCCACGCTGTTTTCCAGCTGCAGATAGCTGACCAGGTACTCGTACACCGCACCGGCCTCCCCCTGGCTTGCGGAGAGGGAGGCCCGCTGCGCATCGACCAGCTGGGCGATTCCCAGCAGGCCTTTCTCGTAGGCATCCTGCACCAGCTCGAAGTTCCTGCGGGCGCTGGCCGCGGCCACCTGCGCGAAGTGTATGTTGGTGCCCCTCGAAACCAGGTTCGTCACGCGCACCCGGACGGCCTGGGAGAGTTGCTGCCGCAGGCTCTCTTCCTGAAGGCGGAGCTGCTGCTGCTGAACCGCGGTCTGGTCGACGGCGACCTTGCGCTGGTTGCCCTGGAACAGGGGATAGGTGAAGTGGACGGCGAGGTTCCAGGTTGCGTCGAGGGGGGCCGCCGAAGCGGGCGGCATCCCCTTGCCGTCGCGCCAGAAGGTGTAGTCGGCCTGTCCCCGCAAAGCCACCGAAGGCAGGTAGTACTGCCGGTAGTTCATCCGCTGCCGGCGCCCGGCCGCTTTGATGTTGGCCTCCAGCTGCTTCAGCGAAGGCATGTTCCCGAGGGCCTCTTCGACGAGGAACCCGGTCAGGATCTCCACGTCCCCGGCGCGGCGGATCAGGTCCCCCATACCTGCCGGGTCGAAGCCGCCCAGGACGTCGGAAATCGCGGTATCCTCCACCTCGAACTCTTCGCCGATGTCCGCCCGGTTCAGCAACCGGTTGAGCTGCACCTTGGCGAGGTACAGGGAATTGAAAGCCTGGATGGAGGACTGGGTCGCCCGCGCGACTTCGCTCTCCCAGCGGAACACGTCGGCGACGCCCGCGTAGCCGACGGCATGCCGGGTGCGGGCGATCTTCAGGTTGCGGCGCGAGGCCTCGAGGTTCTCGTCCTGGATCCGCCCCGCGGTCCTGGCCAGCAGGATATCGAAGTAGGCGGTCGCCAGGTTGAGCACCACGTCCAGCGCCACCAGGTCGGCCCGGTGGCGGGCGGCCTCCGCGAGGTACCGCTGGATCTCCAGGTTGGCCAGGGCCGGCTCGGAGAACAGCACCTGCTGCACGGTGCCGGTCCCCTTTCCGGTCCGCTCCGGCTGCTGGCCGAAAGCGCGGTCGGCGGCCTCCGGGTCGATCTGCAGCAGGGTGGCCGAGGTCTCCACCGAAGGCAGCAGGGACGACCTTGCCCGCCGCATCTCCTGCGCGGCCAGATCGACGTTCCTCTTCTCGATGCGCAGGTCGAGGTTGCTCCGCAGGCCCTCGGCGATGATCTCCCGCAGACTGAAGCGCCGGGCCCCGACAGGTTCGTCGGCCTTGAGGAAGCGGGCCGAAAACAGCGTTTCGAAAGAGAGGTCGAGGCCGATCTTGCGGACCGTTGCCGCGTTCAGCACCCACTGCTCGTCGAGGTTGCGCTCGACCGGCATCGCCGCCAGCTCCTCCCCGAGGGCGACCCCCTCGACGATCAGGGCCAGGCTGCGGACGATCCGGTCCCGGGCGTTCCGGTCGCCGACACACCCCATGATGCCCGCATCCACGTAGGACCGGCCCATGGCAAAGGAAGGAAGCCTGCGCCCGGCAATGGCCGCGGCCAGGGCGGCGACCTCCTCGGGACTGCGCTCGAAGACCATTGTCAGGTAAACCGCGTCGACCGAGTCGCTCAACACCGGCATGGGGGCTTCCGCCCCCCAGAAGACCAGCTCAACCCCGGCTTCGTACGGGGCGGCGAGGCGTTGGAAGAAACCCTCGAAATCCAGCCTGTCCTTCAGGTTCTCGCTGACGATCACGGCCAGGTGCGAAAAGGGATGGATGCGGTGGAATGCCTCCAGGTCCTTTTCGATGGCATGGGTGCCGAGGACGTAGGTGAAGTTGGGCACCCCGGATACGCCGGGCTCGGCCAGCGGCATCCGCTGCAGCTCGACGTCGAGGATCCCGACGGCGATCGTCGGTTTGGGCAGACCGCCCAGGGCGGCCAGCATCGCCGCGTTTGCCGGCCCCACGGCAATGACCAGGTCGACCGCAGGGTCGTTCGCAAGGGACAGGTAGTCCGCGGGTTCCGCGCCGAAACGCAGGTGCTCCGGGAGGAAATGAACCGACCTGCCGGCCCCCAGCACCTTGTGGATTTCCTTCCTGAGGAAATCCAGATCGCTTCCCGGATCGGTTGCACGGGGCCGGGAATCGAGCAACAGCCCGATGCGGAGATTGCTGTTCTCACCCTGCGCGCATGCCGGCGGTGCCGGCAGCGCCAGGCCGATTGCCAGAGCCGCGTATTTGGCTGTTCTAAGCATCCTGTCCGTTACAACGGGACGTCGGGAAGACGTCGGAAAGTCAGGGGAAGCCCGTCATCGAGAGGGCGGGCGTGCCAGCCGGAAACGCAACTTGGAGCAATGGAGTATGGAGCTTCAGGATACCCTCCTTTTTCAGGAAAATCCGCAACTCATGGTTCCAGGCTCTGTACGACAGGCCTGAATGTATCCTCGAAAGCCTTCAGCATGTCCATCAACCACTTGAAATATTCAGGCCAATGTTTTCGGTCATTCAAATCCGCATCTTTCCTTGCGTACACACGACGCATACGGCCATTAGGCGTGGTGTACCATTTCAACCCGCCCAAGTGGCTCTCGATGCTTTCCCTCATATCTTTCAGGGCTTCGAAATGTCGACCAGAGTTTTCGCTATCTACAACCAGTTCTGCCCTCAGTTCGTTACTGTCATAAGAATTCGACTCAGAATTCCACATTGAAGCAATTGCCTTCAGGTAAAATCCCCTTCTAAAAACACGTCCGATCAACATCGAATTCTGGGGCGCTGCCTTCCAAGTCTCGAAAGGAGCCTTGTTTTCCTCCACGAAAGTCTTGAACTGTGTCCAGAAGTCGAGTTGTAACCGTTTTGCCTCGGTCAGTTCCAGTCGGTTAGCTCCAGCCGTAACCGTCCGTGACCAGTCGTTAGGCTTTGAAACCATATTAAATTTTGGAGCTCTTTCCGACTGGCCGATCTGCCATACTTCGATTTCAAGTCCGAAGAACCTAAATCTTTCTTCAGTAATCTCGTTGAGCCAGTCGAGTGCAGCTCTGTGCTCTTCGGTTATTTCTTGGGAAATCCATACGATTGTTACAGCACGGAGCCCCGCCGCATAGGTCAGCAACTGCCCAAGGTGGGTGTGGTCGGTCCGCTCCAATTGGTTCTCGATGAGTACCCAAGTATTACTTGCTGTGTCTTTACAGAGAATTTCGGCACTGAATTGCCCAACTGACTTTTCTTGAGCCTCAAATTCCAGTTCAATTCCAATAGTTTCCCCCAGCAGCTTAAGGTTGGAAACTTCACATAGCCAAGGAGTAAAGTCGCTATCTTCCCGTGTCCAAACTTCCCTCAGGTCGACCTTTTCGAGTCGACCTAACTTTGGAACTTCCATATTTATTATCCTCCTTGTCATCCTCTGCTTCTGATACTGCCTTTGCCCTTAAATTCTGAGGGCAGAACATCGCCGGGGCTCCATCTGCTTTGCGAAGCAATAGAAGGCATGCTGACGGATTCGCAAGTCCAACGGATCAATCCCCATGAGGTGAGTGGGAGTCCCGGTCCCGAGCCGGGCCTAATAGGTGCTCTCCTTCGTCGTCAGGGGGCACCACCTCGAGGTCTCGAGGAACGGCATCACCGCCTCCCAGGCCTGCCGGGTGCCGATCCGCAGCAAGGCCTGTGCGGCATCGCCGCGCACGTACCGGTCCCTGTCGTAGAGCACGCCACGCAGAGCGGGGACCGCCGGCTCCGCGTGCGGCCCCAGCCGGATCAAGGCGAAGGCGGCGTTGCGGCGCACCAGGTCTTCCTCGTCCCCGAGCGCCGAGGCCAGCGCCGGGGCCGCTGCGGAATCCTCCTGTGCGATCGTCCCGAGCGCTTCGGCGGCCAGGGCGCGGACTCCGGCCGACTCGTCCCGCAGGCGCCCCGTCAGGGCCGGAATGGCCGGGCGCGCGGCCATGCCGATGTCACCCAGGGTCTCGGCCGCTTCGGCGCGCTCGTGCTCGGCCGCGTCCTCCCGCTGCAGCGAGTCGACCAGGGGCTCGACCGCGGCCTCCCCGATGGCGCTCAGGGCGTGGCATGCGTTGCGGCGCAGCTCCTGCGAGTCGTCGCGCAACAACCGCGTCAGCCCGGGAACCGCGTCCGGACCTGCTCCTTTGAGGGCGTAGGCCGCCCGCAGTCTTGCAGACTCGCCTCCGCTTTCGAGCTCGGCCAGCAGCTCCGACACCCGCTCCCCCGAATCCGGGGAAACCTGCCCGTTCCCGGGGGCGCCATCGGCCCTCCTGCCGCAGTGCCAGTCCCAGACGTGCCGGTACATCTCCCGGTCCGGGGCCCCGGGTGGATCGAGGGGGAGCGGACTGCCGTCCTCCGGCCAGCCGGGTCCCTCGTTGCCCCAGCTCGGCGACCGCGGCTCCGCGGTGCGCGCAAACAGGAACTTCATCATGAACCGCTGGCGGTCGCTGCGGTTCGGGGTTCCCCGATGGAAGATGTCGTAGTGGGCGACGACCACCGTCCCGGCCTCGCCGCACAGAGGCAGCTCTTCAGCCCCGGCTACCCCTTCCTGTGTGGCGTAGAAATGGCTGCCGGGCACGATCGCGGTCGGGCCCAGCTCCTCCGGGGTGTCCTGGGGGTAGTAGAACAGGAGAATCCGGCGCGTGTGGTGGGACCACCGGCTGCTGCCGTCCTGGTGCAGGTTCTGCCCCTTGCTGCCGGGCGGGTTGTTGTGGCAGTGGCGGTGCGGCTGCGCGTAGTACCCCTCCCCGAGAATGCTGGTCAGGGCCCCCCGGACCTCGGGCGCGTCGATGATCTGCTGCACCGCCGGAACCCTCGGCACCAGGTTGTTGCCCGGGTTTCCCTCCTCATCGAACACCGTCCCGGTCTCGTTGTAAATCCTCTCGTGCAGGCCGGCGGGCAGGTCCGGACGCACGACCACGTAGCCGTTGACGATGAAGTGCCGCAGCTGGTCGTCTGTCAGGAGTGAAAGCTCGTCCATACTCTTGCGGTCCTTTCCATGGGGCATCACGCGGTGAACGCCCACCCTGCTAATGCTGCCTGCTCACCGCCCTCTCGATCAGGGCATCGGCGAGCCGGGGGCTGAGCAGGCTGAGCCAGAGCAGGGCTTTCAGCTTCGGCGGCATGACCAGCTCCCGCTGCCGCTTCTCCATCGCCCTGACGATGGCGCGGCAGGCCTCGTCGACCGGGATCGCGTCCCGGCTGTGCTTGCGCGCCCCCTGTCCCACGTCGCCGCCGTCCTTGCCGACCGCTCTCCTGCGCAGGTCGGTCCCGGAGATCCAGTGCGGCAGCACCGTCAGGATGTCGACCCCCGCATCCTTCAGCTCCAGGCGCAGCGCCTGGCAGAACCCCTGCAGGGCGTGCTTGGAGGCGACGTACCCGGTGTGGTTCGGCACCCCGATCCTCGCCTGGATCGAGGTGATGGCCACGATCATGCCGCGGCTGCTCTTGAGATGGGGCAGGGCGTGGTAGATGCAGTTGACGGCACCGAGGTAGTTCACCTCGGCGAGGCGGCGGAAGATCTCGAGGTTTTCGACCTCCTCGAAGGAGGTCCACATGCTGATGCCGGCGTTGGCCACGAGGTAGTCGACCGTGCCGAAGCGGCCGGCGCACTCGTCGACAAGCCGCTTGCAGTCGTCGGCTCTGGTGACGTCGCCGATCACGGAGACCGCCTCGGCGCCCAGCCGGCGGCAGCGGGAGGCCACCTCTTCCTGCTGCTCCGCCTCGGGCGAGAACAGGGCGAGGTTCGCGCCGCGGCGGGCGAGCTCCAGGGCAAGGGCGGCCCCCAACCCGGAGGAGGCACCGGTGGTGATGACGCTCTTATTGTAGAAGGAATCCGCCATTGTTTGGGGACGCTTGGAAATCGACTTCAACCCCTGTCAGAATGGGAGGCCACCGACCCAAGTTGCAGGAAGAGCCGGTTTCGTGTCGAGGGCCTCGACCCCGCACGAGAACCCCGCTCGGTCATGGCGTTTTGCGAGCGGCGCGATGGAAAGTCTGGTAGAGGGCGTCACTCCGGGGAGACGCGGCGATCATGCTCCTCCAGTGCCGCGGGTGGATGTCCGGGTCATGCCACTCCCTCTGGGGATGCGGTCCTGAGCGTATGTCGATATGGTGCCTTGGTCAAGGCAGATGATCCTCTCACGCCAACATGGAAAATTCCCATCGCGTTCCACCTTCGATGGAATGAAGGTGGACGGAATTACCTGCCCCGAGTCGTCCGCTCAGGCGGCGTATCTCGAAGTCGGTTCGCGAGAGATCAGGATGCGCTATGGGGTGAAATCGCCAAGGGTTGCCCCTCCCAAACAGCCGTTCTCAAGAGCAGCTGGGGGTGGGTAGCGACAGTCCCCGGCACGGGAATGGTAGATTGGGAGGGCTTGTGGAAACCGCGGCCGGCGATCCGGTGCCTACGGCGGATGTGAAAAAATAAAGGGGGCGGCTGTAGCGAGCAGCCGCCCCCCCTCCACCAACCACCGTCACCTTAAAGGAGGAAAACGATGGCAGATACACCAAAGGCGGCCGGTAGCATGTGACGTGGGTTCATGGCCCTGTAATCTGTATCTCCTCTCTGGCAGCATTTTTGAATTCCTCGAGGGATGCTGCCAGCATGTTCAGACAGCCCAGTACCACCCGGTGGGCCTCATGGGTCTTGGGATACGGGGCAATTCCGGTCACTTCGGTTTTCAGAATGTTGAGTTTCTCTATCTGAACCCCGGATTCAATCACCACGACCATCAGGTCGTGATGTTCACGTCGGTTCATTGGTCTTTCTCCACACAAGGGGACCTTTATGGTCGGTGAACGTCCCCGACATGAGAAAAGGGGAACTACCTCCCCTGAGGTAATTCCCCCCGAAGAAAGCTGATCCACCCCAATCTTTCAGACGGGGCCCTCGGCAGGAACCTTCTGGTTTCCATCGGAAGCCAACTGCGACCTCACCATCGGCAGGCCGGCGTTGATGCACTCCCGGACCGTCTCGGCCATCGACCAACCAGCCTGGTCGGCGACTTCCTGCACGGCCTCTTGTGTGGCCATGGTCACGGCTACACTCAGGTGCCCGGGGTAGTGCGTCGTACGCCGGTATTTTCTCTCAGCCAATATTAAAACCCATGGTAAAAAAGGAAGATGGGATGCCGATGTTCGTTCCCCCCTGGACCCCTGGCGATGGAGGCCACCCCAAAGAACCAGGTTTCAAGGGTTTGCGGATCATCCCCAATCACATCCCATCTCCCCTAAATCTGCAAATGAAAAGAGGGGTGGGAGGGAGACGACGAATTGCCTCCTTTCCCAACCCCCCTCTTTACCCACCTGCTTCTACTTGAGCAACAGCATCTTTCTGACCTGCGCGAACTCTCCTGCCTGCAGGCGGTACAGGTAAATCCCCGAAGACACCGCCTGGCCGCGGTCGTTGGTCGCGTCCCAGGTGAAGGCGTAGCGGCCGATGCTCTGGCGCTCGTTCACGAGGGTTCGGACCACCTGTCCAATCGAGTTGTATACCACCAGCTTCACGTCAGACGCCTGTGGCAGCGCGTACTTGATCGTGGTTTCCGGATTGAAGGGGTTCGGGTAGTTGAACCCGAGCGCGTAGACCTCAGGTAGCGTCTCCATCTGCACCGGGGCCGGCAGGACCAGGGGATTGACGGCGAAGGCGCCGTCTCTGACCTGGCCCTCAGTGATCCTGATCCAACCGTCTTCGAACTCCCGCAGGGCGCGGAACACCAACTCCACCGCCACGGTGCCTTCGGACACTTCGTCTCCGTAGGCGACGATGGCTTGTTTCCCCTCCGCTACGGCCAGGACTTGCGGGTTGGCGAGGATGCCCTCCCCGAGGCCGTTATCGGCGGCTACGGCGCGAACCACCTCCAGCTCCTCGCCGTCGAACTCGACCTGGAAGCCGTAGCCCTTGAGCAGACCGAAGTCGCTCAGGTGCAGGGTCAGGACGAACTCTTCACCGACTCGCGGAAGCGGTACGCCGCCGAAGAAGTCCAGCCGGGTCTGTTCGTTCCGGCCGGGCTCGAGCGGGATGACCTTGGCGGCCGAAGCGGTCTGACGGCCGAAGTTCTCGGCGAATACGTTGTATCCGTCGATGTCCACGGCCTGTTTGGCGGCCAGATCGAAGGCCGGTTCCCATTCCGTATCCTCCACCGACGAACCGTAGTGATCGGCGAAGTGGAAGTAGTCGTCGAAGCCGACGGTCTTGTCCGCCCCGAACAAGCCCTGGATGAGCTTGCCGTTGACGTCTTCCTCGCGGTTGCGGATGGACATGGCTTCCTCCTCCTCCGATACGGTCTCGTTGTCCTGATCGAAGGCGGAGACGACGTAGGTGAACCGTATTCCGGTGATGGCCGTCGTATCCACGAAACCGGTGACACCGGGACCGACCGTCCCGAGGGGAGCAAACCCTTCGGCAGACTCCCGGTAGATACGATAGCCCACCACGCCACGGCTCATGTCCGAGGTTACCGGACCTACGGCGCCCTCGACGGAGCGGGTTATCGAGACGTCCGAGGTCGACTCGGTCCACGACAACTGGATTTGGCCTCCGTCGTCGTCGGGGACATCCACGGCCCGGAAGGACCCCGCCGCAGCCGGCGGCGTGTTGTCGATGGCGCGAGCCGAACCCGACTGCGTAATCGACGACATCAGAACGACGCTCGGTCGCTGGTCGGTCGCTCCGCCTACCGTGGCCTCGCCCCCGATGGCCAGTTCGAGACTGGGACAGTCGGACGGAGTCAGCTGTATACCGCGCCAGCTGGCTACCAACTCACCGTCCCTGCGGGCGGTGGCGGCATAGGAGCTGGTGCGACCCGAGTTGTTGACACTCAGGCTGACCTGCCCGGTGGCGTCCGTGGTGCCTTTCCAGAGGATGTTGGAAGACCGGGGCGAACTGACCCGGTTGCCCGAGCCGGTGCGCCAGACCAGTACCTCCAGTCCGTCCACGTCCGATCCGGTCACGACGATGTCGGCCATACAGGCCATATCGTCCATCATGCTGCTGCCGCCGATCTGGCCCAGGACGCCCCATACAGAGGACATCGTGTCCAGGGTGGCTACTACTGCCCGGCCTTCCGTAGCGCCGGGAGCGGCGGCGACGCTCCCCCATTCTCTGGCCGAACCCTCACCCCGGAAGATGCGGTACGTGTCCAGTATGGAATGATCGTCGGACAGATCCCAGGTGAGCAGGACGAATCCGCCCTCATCACCCGGGTTGTCGGCGGCGACCACTCGATCCGGTGCATCCAACGGCCGCACCGTCACCGATACCGAACTGCTCAGATCGCTGTCCTCCGAATCCTCGAACGTCAGCACCAGAGCCGTGGCCGGTACCTCGTCGCTGCGTACCCAGAATCCGCCGGTACCCTCCTCCAGCTCCACCGGGGAGGACGAACTGACGTTCCTCGCATCGGTGGATATGGTGACCTCGCGGTCCTCGGTGCGGACGTTACCGTACGAATCCGTAGCGGAAACCTGGCCCCGGTACGCCCGGCCTACGGCCAGCGTATCCGGCAATCCGGTGACCACCAACTGACTGGCCTCGCCCGGGTTGTACATGATCCCGGAGAGCCCGGCCAGGGAATCACCGTCCGTGTTGCGGAGCACGATGGACAGTACGTCCGGACCTACCGTGTCGTTCAGGACGACGGTGCGCTGTCCTTCAGACCAGGAGTCCGCATCCAACTGAGCCGAGCCGCCACCCTGATCGGTTACCCCGTCTCCGCTCAGCGTGACGCCCCGGCCTCCGGTTACTTCGAGGACATGAGCGCCTTCCTCAGCCACCGATACCGTCAGGGAAATGGCCTGACCGACGGTGCGAGCCTCGTCCGGATCTTCTATGGCGAGGTTGTTCTTGGGTACGCCGCGCTTCGGAGTTCCCTTGCGGCTATCCGAAGCCGGTCCATCGCCGTGAGAGTTGTAGGCGATGACCCGTACCATGTATTCGATTGTATAGTCCAGATCGCCAATGACGTAGTTGACCGCGAGCATTCCGCTTACTCTGGCCTGGCGAGACGAGGAGAAATCCTGGTCTCCCGACTTCCACTGCACCTTGTATCCGGATGCTTTGGCCATCACACGCCACTTCACCGCAAGCTGCCCGCCTTCTTCTCCCGCCTTCACCGACGAGAGCACTACCTTGCCCGGTTTCGGGTCTTTGGGCGCAGTGGTGACAGGCGGCGTCGTAGGCGTCGTGGGTGGCGTAGTGGGAGGCTGAGGAGTGGGTGTAGAGGGTGTAGATGGGGTAGAGGGTCTAGAGGGCCGCCGCTGGGTCGGCGTGCCCATGGCCTCCTCAGAAGACATTCCCAGGAGCTGACCCAAGGTGGCGGTCACTCGTACCGTGTATTTCGTACCCGCGGTCAGGCTCGGAATCGTGGTTCTCAGCCCGGATGGGACCGGTCGGCTGCGGCTGGGATCCCAAGCCTGGGTTCCCGACTTCCACTCGACCGTGTAGCCGGTGGCGTCCGCGACTGCGTCCCAGGATACCGTGAGGGTCCCTACGCCGGCAGCCGTCCGCACATTGGCCACCTTGCCCAGCGTCGGAGTACCCGTGGCCATTTCCGAAGCTTCTCCATCTCCGCTCTGGTTTGTACCAATCACCTGTACCGTGTATAGGGTGCCTGCCGTCAGGTCCGGAATCTCCTGCGTTGTAGTGGTCGGCGTAAGTTGGCGGCCGTCGGTCGCGGCATCCGTGAACGTTTCCGTTGGCCCCGACCTCCACTGCACCTTGTAGCCGTCCGCCCCTGGAAGCACGTCCCATGATACAGTGAGCATGTTCGGGCCGGGAGTTACATCCACGTTCGCTACCTGGCCCAGACGAGACAACGGGGTTTTATAGACCGTATTCGAGGGGGTTCCATCCTCCGTGGGCGACAGGACAGCGATTACCCTTACCGCGTATTCGGTGCCCGCCATCAGACCCGCTATCGTATAACTGGTTCCGGTGACAGTAGCGGTGCTGTCGTCAGGATCATCAGCTGTGTACTTTAAGTCGTCGAAGTCATCGTCATCTGAGCCCGACGTCCACTGCACCCTGTAGTCGGTGACGCCCGTCGGGGCCGTGACCGGGTCCCACGATACCGTGAGCTGATTCAGGCCGGGCACCACGTCCCCCTCATCGAGCGCCACTTGGCCATCCTTGAGTTCCGTCGGGGTACCCTTTTTGTCAGCCGAGGCCGGTCCGTCGCCCCCGTCGCTGGCGTCCCCGGGGGTTGGGGGATCGGGCTCGTTCGTGGCGATCACCCGCACCGTGTACTCGGTGCCCGCGGTCAGACCCGTAGTAATCGTATACCTCATTGCGGGGGGGGTCACCGTTTTCTGGTTGGTGTCTTCGGTGGGTGTGAAATCATCCTCACCCCAAGAGGCTACCTGCTTCGCATCCCTCCACTGCACCTTGTAGCCGGTGACATCGGGGATCTCCTTCCACTCTACTGTGAGCTGTTCTACACCGGGATCCACCTCAACTTCCGTCACCTGGGCCGGCACCGTCAGGCCTGTTTGTTCCGCTGAGGGCACGCCGTCGTGTTCCTTCGGCATGTTACCGGAGCCCAGTATCAGGGTGGCGGTCACCCGCACCGTGTACTCGGTCCCCGGATCCAGATCCTGAATTGTATCACTTGTACCGACCGTCTGCCGGACGTCGTCTTCGTCGTACTCCGTCTCCGACGACTTCCTCCACTGCACCTTGTAGCCTTTGGCCCCCGTGACCGCCGGCCACGTTACCTTGAGTTCCTCGGATTGGGAAGCCACCGTCTCCACCGTCACCACCCCCACCGGATCCAGCGCTGGCCTACCGCTTACTATCAATGAGTACGGTCCCTTGCCGCCATCGTTCCGGGCCAAAACCCGCACCTCATACAGGGTGCCGCCCGGCAAACCAGAAATCGTGTGGCTCGTCCCCGTAATACCGGGGACGTGGCGGGGATTCCGCGACGCGGTTCTGCCTTCGTCCCAAGCATCCTGGGGGGGAGTGGCGTCTGGGTCTCTCCACTCCACCGCGTAGTCATCGGCCCCGTCCACTTCTTTCCACTCCACCAGAAGTTTCCCCGGCCCCGGCTCGTCTCTGCCGGATTTCACCTTCACCTCCGTCACTTGGGCAGGCTTGGCAATGTCGGAGGCCGTTGAGCCGTCGTCGGAGGGCAGGCCGTTGACTGTAACAGACGTGGCCGATAGGGGGAGGGAGGCGCTTGTGGCGAAAACCCGAAACGTGTACCTGGCACCCACATCAAACAGGGTTCTGTCACTACCCAACTCGTCGATTGAAAGGGTAATGGTCTCCGGTGGGTTGGAGCCGAGATTGTTCTCAATGGGGGGGGTCGCCGTAGCGTCGTTCTCCGGTAATAATTTGCAACGTACGTCGCTGTAGCCCTGCCTCCCCGACTTCCACTGCACCGTGTATCTATGGGCCCCGGAAACCTCCTCCCACGTTACCGTGAGCTCTTCCGCGGCGGCAGTCACCGCCACCCCCGTCACCTTGCCCGGTTCCGGCGTGCCGATGACCCCGGTGGGGCTCCCAGTGGTGTAGCCTGGTTCGCCAGTGCTTAAATGGGAGGGGCTTCCGACGCCAGCGCTACCGAAAATCGGGGCTGTCGTCGAACCTACGGCGATCACCCGCACCGTGTACGGGGTGCCCGGAATCAGATCCGTTATCTTATAACTCGTTCCGGTCACAGGAGAAGGATCAGTAGAAGTAGGAGTAGCGGTTCTGTCGTCAGGATCATCCGTCGCAACAGTTAAGTCGTCGTACCCCTCGGTCCCGGACTTCCACTGCACCCTGTAGCCGGTAGCCCCCGAGACCCGGTTCCACGATACTTCGAGTTCGTCCACGCCGGGCTCCACCTCCACGCCCGTCACCCGGTCGACAGAGCCGCCGGTCACCGTGAACGAGAGAGGAACAGTTGGTGTCGCGGATGGATCAACAACAGATGGAAGCCCAAAGCCCCCGTCGTTTTTGGCAGAAACCTGCACCTCGTAGTCGCCCGCCGAAAGTCCCGTAAGCCTGTATGAAAATTCCTTAGTAAGAGGCTCGACGGTAAACGGCCGAGTTCTACTCCCCCCCCGCCTCCACTCGACCTTGTATTCCGTTGCCCCGGCAACGGTGGTCCACGATACCGTCACCTCCCCGGGGATGGTGCCGTCAAAAGCAAGGGAGTGGTCAGCCACGGTTACCCGCGGGGGTATCGGCGTGCCTGGTTTTTCCTCTGAGGGCTCGCCGTCGCCGCCCATTTCGTACGTTCCGTCGTTGTCACTATCCACCCCGCTCGTGGCGATCACCCGCACCGTGTACTCGATGCCCGCGGTCAGACCCGTAGTAATCGTATAGCTATTATTGGACCCGGTCTCCGTAAATTGATTTGTGCCCTCCGTAAATGAAGCCGGCCAAGAATCATCCGATGCCCTCCACTGCACTTTGTAGGCAATTCCAGTTTCCCGGAACCGGGTCCATGACACCGTAAGCTGGGCCGTCTCCTCTGATACCACACCCACCCCCGTCACCTTGCCCGGCTTCGGAATTTCGGTGACCCCCCCGTCATTTCCATGCGAGGGCGTTGTCTGGCCGGTCGCGTTTTCGGCGATCACCCGCACCGTGTACGGGGTGCCCGCGGTCAGACCCGTAATCGTATAACAGACTTCGGTCGCCATGTCTTCGCCGCTCTGGCTCCCTTCGTACGCCGCACTGCTGCCCCACTTCCACTGCACCGTGTATGCCGTGGCCCCTGTTACCGTATTCCAAAATACATCAAGCGTCCCTGCCTCCTTACCTGGTTCCACCTTTAAGCGGTCTCCGGCGTCGACACCTTCAAAGTCGGTAAAATCTGCCGGCGCCGGCGTGCCTGATACTTCAGGATCTGAGGGGTCGTTGTCCCCACCGAGGCTGGTGGCGATCACCCGCACAAAGTACTTGGTGCCCGGATCCAGAGGAGTATCCGTGGGGTCAGAAGTAGAACCATCCTCCCCTATACCATCCCCAATCGTCAGAGTCATCGCCCCCCCGGCACCGGTCGTCACTACCTCTTCGCTGCCCATTCCCTTCTTCTGGTACTCCTTCCTCCACTGCACCTTGTATCCGGTGTAGAATCCGGAGGCCTCAGCCTCACCCTTTGGCGTCCACGATACTTTGAGGCTCTGCGCCTCGGGCTCCACCCTCACGTCCGTTACCTTGCTCGGTAACGGGGTGGTGCCGGTGGGGCCGGTGCCTGATGCCGCGGCGGTGGCAGTACCAGGCTCCTTCTTCACGTTGGTGGCGATCACCTCCACCATGTACGTGACGCCCGCCTTCAGATTCGGAATCGTATATTTTTCTTCAGAGATATCCTTTTCTTGGCCTTTGTCCTTTGCAGCGGCGTCACCGAACCCTGTCCCGGACGGTCCCGTCCACCACCGCACCGTGTATGCCGTGGCCCCCTTTGCCTTCGTCCATTTCACCTCGAGCTTCCTCGAGCCGGGCTTCACCGTCGGGGCGACCCCGGTGTCCGAGGTGAGGTCGCCCACCACACCCGGCGTCGGCGTGCCTGTTTCCACCGCCGAGGGATGGCCGTCCCCGCCGTCGTTGGTGGCGATCACCCGCACCGTGTACGTGTTGCCGTCCAGAGGCGGGTCCGCGGCCCCAGCCGAAGCATCCCCATCCCCAAGGACCGTTGTAACAGTTACAACCGGAGGATCGGCCGTCGGATCGAAACCGGTCACTTGGTCTACGCTGACTTCGCGAGCCGAGTCCCAACCCTGATTTTCCGACCTCCACTGCACCTTGTAGCCATCTTCGGAGGAGGCTCCCACGACGCCCTTCCACGATACCGTGAGTCGCCCCGCTTCCCCAGTTGTCGGCGCCACCGTCACCCCCGTCACCGGGCCCGGCTTGGTCCACGCATTTCCAAACCCGGAAGTTCCGGACTCCCCGGCCACGGTAGCTCTCACCTCCACCGCGTACCGGGTGCCCGCCTTCAGAGGGCTGATCCTGTGGCTGGTTCCTCTAATCCCCGAGGCTTCGCCTTTGACTGCACCATCCGCATCGTAGGCCGTATTGAAGTCAGTAGCAGATGTTAATGCTGTTGTCGTCTCCACCCACCGGACCCTGAATGTGGCCCCCGGAATCCCGTCCCAGTTCACCGTAAGCTCTGTCGCGCCGGAAGTCACCTCCACGCCCGACACCCCGTTTTCCGACGGGACGGTCGGGGTCTCGGCTATTTCCGTTGAGGGCCTCCCATCGCCCCCATCGTTTGTGGCGTACACCCGCACCGTGTACTCGGTGCCTCCTTGCAGACCCGTAATCCTGTGAGGACCCGAACTCGTCGGCAAATCAGTCGCCTGCACAATATCCTGGTCTCCCGGAGCGTACGACAGCTCCGTTGTCGGCCTCCACTGCACCGTGTATGTATCGACTTCCCCGTCGCCCAACCCCGGCCACCATACCATGAGCTCCCTATGGCCGGCCGTCACATTGACACCTGGAAGCACCACCTGTCTCGGCCTCGGCGTGCCTGTTGCTTTCTCAGAGTCGGCGCCTCCCTCTCCCGCAACGTTTAAGGCAACCACCTGCACGTCGTACATGATGGCCGCCGAACTCAGATCTGCGGTGGTGGTAAAAGGAGAAAACGTATGACTCGTTCCGGACGCTGAGGCGCTGCCTGTGGTTCCTTCGGTCTCTGAGCCGGCCCCTGTTGTTAACGGCGTGCTCCGCTTCGTGGACTTCGGGCTCCACTTCACTGTGTATCCGGTGGCCCCCTGGACCGCCTCCCACCTCACCGTGAGCTCCTCCTCGGCCAGACTCTCAACCTCCACCCCCTCCACCTTGGCCGGGAGCGGCGATTTGGGCATTTCATCCGAGGGCTCGCCCGGGCCGCTCGCGTTCGTGGCGTACACCCGCACCGTGTACCGGGTGCCTGGATCCAGAGGAGCATCCTCCCCAATCGTTTTTTCGAATTCATCATCCTCGGCTGTAATTCGTCGATTCGGTCCATAGTCGTTGTCCGTCTCCGACTTCCACTCGACCGTGTATCCGGTGGCCCCAACTACCGGCTCTTTAACTGCCGATTTACCCCATTCCACCTTGAGCTCCCCCGGCTTCGACTTCTTCTCGTGGTCGTTGGTCACCGTCACCACCCCCACTTTTGCCGGTGTCGGCGTGGCCTCTTTCTCAACGGGCGAACCATCGCCGCCGTCGCCGGGGACGGAGGGGGTGGGTTCGGTTTGGGGCGCGTTCGTGGCGGTCACCTTCACCGTGTACTCGGTGCCCGCCGACAGAGGATCGACATTTTCCCCATCCCCATCCGCATCCGCAGTCGCATCCCCATCCACATCATTAATGGTCACACTCAGACGAGCCACATCCCCCTGACCCACTTCTATTAGCCGAGTATCGGAATACTTCTCCGCCCCCCACTTCCACTGCACCTTGTAACCCGGCCTAACGTCGGTGCCAGTGGCCTCCTCGAGGACCCCGAGCCTGTCCCACGATACCTCAAGCTTCTGCGAGCCGGGCGTCACCGTCACGTTCATCACTGCGCCCGGCGCCGGCGTGCCAGTGTGGGGTTGATCTCCATCTGTGTCCGAATCGCTGTCCGAAGGATTGCTGTAATCCCCGTTCCCGTCCTTGGCGAAACCCCGCACCTGGTAGGTTTTGCTTGCATCCAGTTCCTCGATGACATGTTTCAGGCCCGTGATATCTCCGGAAGATGATGCCCCCCAAGGGTCCGGGGTAGTCTTGTCTTCCCTCCACTGGATTTGGTATGCATCCGCGTCCTCGACCGCTTTCCAGGATACCGTGAGCTTTTCCGGCCCGGAGGTTACTGTGAGGTCAGGAGCGTCAATTGGACCTTCGTCGGCCGCTTGCGCCTTGCCGGCCAGAAACGACACGGCCAGTACTGCGAGCATTCCTCCGCGCAGCCATTTCATGGGTGATTCGTGGCAATTATCCATTGCGTATGTCCCTCTCCCTTGGGAAACCGCGTTTCAGGCAGTTTTCGGATGGATTTGGCAGTTTCGATACGATCGGATATCGCAAGTAATCCGGGCCCCTGGAGGGGCCGGGGATATAGACCGGCCCCTGCCCGGGAGAGCGGACAGCCCGGATGTCGGAGGAACAGGAGGAGTTGAGGGTGAGGTGCTTAGAGGTCGGCCCGGTTTCGGGAGGGACAGGCTGTCCTCATCCGGGCCCTGGTTGAAGGCCGCCCGGACCTTTCGGACCTTTCGTCATCACCCGGATGCCTTTCCAGCGCCGGGCCGTCGGCATGGGGCGACAACGGAACATGAAAGACAGACCTCCATCCCCGGAGATTCCGGAATCCGCAGCATTCCTCGATCACACAAGGGCGCGCCAGTACACCCTGAAGGATGGGCTGGCCGGGATGCTGATCGAGGACATCTACCAGGACCGGCGAGGGCTGCTCTGGATTGCCACCGCGGACGGCGGGGTGAGCCGGTTCGACGGGGAGGCCTTCGAGAACTTCCGGCCCTCGGACGGCTTGCCCGATTTCGCGGTGATGGCCATTGCCGAGGACGCGGACGGGCGGCTGTGGTTCGGAACGTTCGGCGGGGGACTGGCCTTATTCGATGGACGGAGATTCGAGGTGTACACCACCGAGCACGGGCTGCCGTCCAATGAAATTCTGGGCCTGCAGCCGCAGGCCGACGGCTCCATGCGCCTGCTTACGGGCGCCGGCATCGGCCGCTTCGCCGGGGGGGCGTGCGTGGACTGCACTACTCACATCGGGGGCCAACCCCTCGGCCGCGTGCACGACCTGGTCACCGACTCGACGGGCACGACCTGGCTGGCCACGCGGACCCTGGGGATCATAAGCCTGGACGGTCGCTGCCTGAGCCCGGTCTTTGCCGAAGGCGGTGCCTGGAACTGGGCCTGGAAATTGGCGAAAGACGCGGACGGCCTGCTTTGGATTGCGTCCCGCCACGGAAAGAAGGATGCCGGGGTCGGCCGCTACGATCCGCAAAGCCGGCATCTCGACTTCGTCGAGGTGAACGCCCCCTCCGAGGCGGCGGAGATCGTGGCTCCCGGAATACGGCACCTTCGCCCGGACGACAGGGGCCGGCTGTGGATGGTCCGCCGGGGCGTGCTGGTGTACGACGGGCAGGAATGGCATCCCTTCTCCGCCCGTTTTCCCGATGCCGACTTCTCCAATACCCGCATGTCGTACGAGGACCGCGAAGGGAACATCTGGGTCGGATCCTACGGCGGCGGACTCGCCTTTTTCAGTCAGCCCGCTGTCGTGCGCTACACGGAAGCCGACGGCCTGCCGCACAGCAAAGTCACGTGTCTGGCCGAAGACCGCCGGGGCCAAATCTGGATCGGTACCGATGGAGGGACGGCCTGCTTCGAAGAGGACGAGATCCATTCGACGAATTCGGGGCCTGTGGTCTTTGTGATGGAGGCAGACCGACAGGGAACGCTCTGGATCGGGGACTCGGAAGGGAAGGTGTCCAAGAGGGCCAGGGAACCCCGGGTGATCCCCGTGCGGACTGAGGACAACCTCGAAGTCATCGTGGGGCTGTGCCAGGACCGGACCGGGCGCCTGTGGGTCTGCACCTCTCATGGGATCCTCGGGTACATCGAAGAGGACCGCTTCGCGGCGCTGAAAGAGCGGTTGCCCCAAAGATGCCGGACCATGATTCAGGATAGCGAAGGCGTCCTCTGGATCGGAACAGACGAGGAAAGTCCGTCCTTGTACTACAAGGACAGAACTCATCGTCTCCATGCGTCGGATTTCCCCGGCCTGGAAGCGGCTTACGCGGTGAACGCCTTGTGCGAGCACGAGGGCCTGCTCTGGGTTGGGGCGCCAAGCGGGCTGTTTTCGGTCGACCTGGGCTCCAAGGAGGTACGCCGGTATACCATGGACCAGGGGCTTCCGGCCAATTGTGTCACGTCCTTGGGGACCGACCGGCAGGGACGGCTGTGGATCGGGACCAACGGCGGAGGAGCCCTGAATTACAAGGGCGAGGCCTTCCACCGCATCCATCTCGGTGAGTCCTCGCGGGAGAGTCAGGTCAATGCCATTCTGTGCGATCGCCGGGGACGGATGTGGTTTGGCACCCAAGGGGGACTGACCGTGTACCGGCCCCGCCCGGTCCCCCCGGGAATCGTGATCCGCCAGGCGTTGGATGGGCGACTTCTGGAGGCCCCCGAAGCGGTGTCCTTTCCGAAGGACACCGCTGAAGTCGAGATCCATTTCCAGGGCCTTCGCTTCCAGATCGACGAAGGGGAAATGCTCTACAGCCATCGGCTGGCAGGCCACGGTCCGACAGAGGAGTGGAGTGAGTTCACGCCCGCCAAATGGGTGTCGTATCGCGACCTGCCGGTGGGCGAATATCTCTTCGGGGTGCGGACCCGCGACCCCCAAGGCATCCTGTCAGAGGCAGCCCACCTGCAGGTTCGGGTGGTCCCGGAGACCCGCAACGAGGGTCTCCGGCAGCCGGAGCGTGAGCAGCGGCCCCCGGTTGAAGCGGTCCCGGGCTACGGTCCGACCCTAGTCGGGCTCCTGTCGCAACTCCGGCGGGTGGCCGAGACCGACATGACCGTGCTGTTGCGGGGAGAAACGGGTACGGGCAAGGGTCTGGTTGCCCGCCAGATCCATGACCTGAGCCCGCGCCGGAATAGGGCCTTTGTCCAGGTCAATTGCGGTTCGCTGACCTCCACGTTGGTAGAAAGTGAATTGTTCGGACATGAGAAGGGGGCCTTTACCGGTGCGGGGATGCGGAGGATTGGTCTTTTCGAACAAGCGCATGGAGGCACCTTGTTTCTCGATGAAATCGGGGATATGCCGCCCGCCGGGCAGCAGGCCTTGCTCAACATCCTGGAGGATGGGCTGCTGAGACGAGTGGGTGGAAGGAACTCCGTGCAGGTGGACGTACGGGTGATCGCCGCAACCAACCGGGACCTGGACAGGATGATCCGGGAAGAGACCTTCCGAGCGGACCTGTACTACCGCTTGAGAACGTTCCCGGTGCTCATCCCTCCCTTGCGGGACCGCCGCGAGGAGATCCCGGTCCTGACGGCGCATTTCGCCGCCGAGTACTCCCGGCAGCTGCCGGGCCCGGTGCCGACCCTGAGCGAGGAGGCTCTGGGGTACCTGCAGGAGCACTCCTGGCCGGGGAACGTGCGCGAGTTGCAGCATCTGATACGGCGGGCGGTGATGCTTTCCGAGGGCGAAATCCTGGAAGTCGCCCATGTGTCGTTGCCGGTGGAAGACGAAGGGCAGGGCGGACCGGTGTCTCTCTCACCGTCCGATCAGCCCTGTGAAGAAGGGGACGAAAAGCTGCAGATCCTCAAAGCCCTTCAAGCCTCGAAAGGCCGGATCTACGGAGAGAAAGGTGCGGCGAAACTGCTGGGAATGAACCCGGAGCGGCTTCGTTCCCGAATGCGCGTGTATGGATTGAAGAGGCACTGGGGGGTGTCCTGAAGAGAAAACCGGACGAATACGAAGACGAATACGAAATCGTATGAGGAATACGACACCGTACACGAAAACCGACCCGGTGGCATCGGTATTCAAACGACCCCACTGACGAAACCAGGGCAAACACCACCCTCAGTACCATTCTAAGTAGTAAAGATTTCAGTCCTTTAGGGCCTCCCTGAAGGACTCTCAAAGATCTTCCTTCCGCGGTCCTCCCTCTCTGGCACGGAATGTGCCTTGTCCTTGGATCTGTTGACTGGACCGAAGTGGCTCCGCCTCGCGGTGCAGCTTCGGGGTCTCCGAGTCGGCCGAGCCCTTCTCGAAGGGCGGGTGAGGCCTGGAGTCCGGAGAGCCGGCCGTTGGTGGGCAGGAGCGAACACATGCGCCCGGGATGGGGTCACTACGAGGGTCGATCCGACGATTGCCGTACGGCCGGGAGGAGAGGTAGCGGTCGTTTAAGGCGCTGTTCTGGTAGCTGGTCGGTCAGGTTCTGTCCTGCTCCCGTTCCGAGTCGGCTTGTCAACGGGTTTGGGTGAAAAAAGTGCTTGACATTTACGGCAGGATTATCGAACCTTTCGAGGAAAGGTCGGTAAATAGCTTGTTTAACCGATCTTATAAAAATCATGTTTATAACATTTGATAATTATTGATCGCGTTTTGATTTAAGTTTCTGCGTCCGTCCCGAGTGGATCCTACTTCGCCAATAGTTGGATTTTGTAAGCGCCGGGCACCGGACAACAAGGTCGCCTGGCACCTCTGTGAAAACCGCTGACGGCGGTTCTCCTGAGCCTCCCACTTCGGCAGCCTTCCCAGTACAGAAACCAACTTTTTAGATCGCATTAGCCGACGTTTCTGTATTCTAGCATGAGACCCATGACAGAATACTTCTCGGAAACCCGAAATTTGTCCCAATGATACAGCGACGTGCGAAAAACTAACCGGCCCGAAATCCTAACAGAGCACTAGGATCGAGACCATACCTCCCGGCCCCGATTTTCCAGGGAACTGAACGGGAACCTTTGGAGTTAAATAGCTTGGATCTCCTTCACTGAGCCGCTGGGGTGTCAGCTCCTTCTGGAGGACAGCTTTTCGCATGCACATGAAATGAGCACTCACACCGCACTAGTCGCCGTCAAACAAGGGCAGTCGCTCACTGCCTCCAGTCAGGCCCTCGAGCTCGTCGAAGCCAGTATTTCCGCCAACACCAGGCGGGCATACAAGTCGGCGCTGGCGAGATTCGACCAGGCGATCGGCGACAACCCCGTCACCGATACCGTCGTTGCCAACTACCTCGCCGCCCTCTACGATGCCAGGAAGTCGCCTGCGACCTGCTCCCAGGTAGTCGCCGCGCTAAAGTTCCGGGCCAAGCTGCAGGACCTTCCACCGCCGGTAGGATCCCGGACCAACCGGGTCCTTGCCGGGATCCGGCGCCAGGGGCGGGGAAGGGGACGAGGTCAGGTGAACGGCGTGAATTTCTCGCAAGCCGAGGCCGTCGCGGCTCTCGCCGCCGGCGAAGGTTCCATCCAGGGTCTGCGCGATGCGGCGATCATCTCGGTCATGTCCGACGGCTTGCTGCGCGTCTCCGAGCTGGTAGCCCTCCAGGTCCACGATCTCGCTTTCGAACCGGATGGCGGCCGCGTTACCATCCGCCACTCGAAGACGGACCAGGAAGGGGTCGGAGTCGTGCTCTACCTCGGTCCCCCTACCATGGGCAGGGTCAAGGCGTGGCTGGAAGCGTCCAGGATTACGCGTGGGCCGCTGTTTCGCCGCCTTCATCGAGGCGGAAAAGTCGGGGGCGAGAAGGAACTGAGCACCGTAAGCGTCCGACAGATCATCAAACACCGATGCATGGCCGCTGGCGTGAGTGGGGTTTCCGGTCACTCCCTGCGCGTCGGCGGCGCTGAGTCTCTCGCTGCCGGCGGCGCTTCGATTGCCGAAATGCAGACAGCCGGCCGCTGGCGGTCGCCGGCGATGCCCGGTCACTATGCCCGGGGCCAGCTTGCTGCTCGTGGGGCCGTAGCCCGCATCCGCTACCACAGGTAAAGGGAACCACATTACCGGAGAGAAGTGATCCGGGGCAAAATGCCACCCTCCCCAAGAGAGATGACCGCCGCGGTCGAGGACCTCCAGCACGATGGGCAGAAGATGGCCGGGCATGGTGACCACGTGGACCACGGAGAGCCAGTGAGTTCGGACGGCGCTCTCAGGGCGACTCCGTCATGATTCCGGCGACGTGGGTGAAATGGGAGTCATAGGTCAGTAGACGGGCACCGGATTCGAGCGCGGTCGCCGCGATCCAGATATCGTTGGTCCGGGATCGGCGTTCCCCTGCTCTCGCAGTTGCTTGACCAGATGGCCGTATCGTTCGGCGACTCCCTCGTCTACGTTGCGGACCGACGTATAGCCGGCTCATCCCCACAACTCGTCATCGATCTCCCGAACTGGCGGACCTCGCGGTCGAACTCATCGGCCTCCTCCTGGCTCCAGGTGCCGGCCAGGGCCGACAGGTCCCTCTTCTTGCGGGTCGGATTCCGGCCCACGGCTTCCCGCAGCAGGCGGATGAGGGTTCGATTCAGGCTCTCGCCCGACGCGCGGGCCCGTTCTCGAAGCTGGTGTTCGAGATCCGATGGAATCCCTCTGACAGTGGTCTGCATTGGCGTCCTCCTGTGCTGGCATTTATGGAGGCATATTGTATGCAACTGGTGATGCAATCGCCCATCGTTTGCATTCCGCTCAGCCCATCCTGGTGAACCCGCAGTAGCCCTGCGGGTCCTCCTCGTCCTCCACGTCGCCGGCGGGGAAATATTCCCACCACAAGGGCGATTGCCGGGAGTCGAAGGTCAAAATGCATTGAGTGGGTCCCGTAGACTCGGCAGGCGATGGACGCGAAACGCCAAACCCCGTGTCGGGCGCCTCACTGGTTGCATCGAACTCTGCAACTCCCGGACGACCTGCAACGGATGGACCCTTGCTTGCAGCACCCCTGATCGATCCGTACCATCGGCACCCCGCTGCTGTCCCAAACCCCAAAGCACCCGCGGTTGTCCCCCATGAAGATCACCCGCATCAAGAGCTTCCTCACCGGCCGCTGCCTGCTGGTTCGCGTGTACACCGATAGGGACCTCGTCGGCAACGGCGAGGCCGGGCTGTGGGCCCACCACCCGGTGGTCGCCGCCGCCATCGAGGAGCTGGCCGAGTATTTCGTCGGCAAGGACCCGCGCCGGATCGAGCACCATTTCCAGACGGTCTCCCGAAGCGCCCATTTCACCGGATCGGTGCTGAGCGCCGCTCTCAGCGCCATCGACGTCGCCCTCTGGGACATCCTCGGCAAGGAGGCCGGGCTGCCGGTCTACCAGCTGCTCGGAGGCAAGTGCCGCGACAAGGTCGCGGTGTTCGGCGGCATCGGCGGCTCCTCCCTCGAGGAGGTCGGCGAGTCGGCGCGGCAGGCGGTCGCCGCCGGCTACACCACCCTGCGGCTCGGTCCCTTCTTCCCCGGCTTCGAGCAGCGGACCTCCGCCGAGGTCGTCGACGACGCCGTCGCCATGGTCGCGGCCGCTCGCGAGGCTGCCGGGGACCGCGTCGATCTCGGGGTGGAGATCCACCGCAACCTCAGGCCGGACGAGGCGATCACTCTCGCCGCCGAGCTGAGGCCGTTCCGGCTCAAGTTCTACGAAGACCCGCTGGTCCCCGAGAGCGAGGAGGCCCTCGAGTACGTCGCCGCCCACATAGACATTCCGCTGGCGGTCGGCGAGCGCAGCTACAGCTTCTTTCAGTTCAAGGAGCTGATCGACAGGAAGGTCGCCAGCTTCATCCGCGCCGACCTGTCGCTGGCCGGCGGCTTCACGCAGGTGAAGAAGATCGCCGCGTTGGCCGAGTCCGCCCTCGTGCAGCTGTTCCCGCACCTGATGGGCAGCCCCGTCAACGGCGCCGCCTTCGCCCATCTCGCCGCGGCCATTCCCAACTACGCCTTCATGGAGTCGCAGCGTGACTTGGGGACCGCCGCCGAGCTGGTCGACGAGCCGTTCGCCGAGGAAGGGGGATTCCGGGAGATACGGGAACGCCCCGGCATCGGCGTCGAAATCGACGAGAGGGCGTGCGCGGAAATCCCCTTCGAGCCGGTGAAGATCGGCGGCTTCTTTCACGCCGACGGCTCGGTCGCTCACTGAACCTTCAGCGTCGGGTAGAACGGCAGCGGCTTGTCGTTAGGTGCCACCCCGACGATCTCGTCCCCTCTCCAGGCGAACTCGTAGGTGTCCCCTGCCGGCATGGTCTCCGTGGTCCGTCTCTCCGGCAGCCCGTAACGCAGCACCACCCGGCTTCGCCGCCTCAGCCTCTGCCGCGGGACGCATGCCCAGGCCCCGGTCATGTTCGCTTCCACCGGTTCGCCGTCGACCGACAGGCGCACCCGGTCCGCCCACCCGGGAACGCGCACGAAGAGGTGGTCCTCGACCCGGGGGGTGACCGTCACCACGGCCTCGCGGTCGCGCGTTACCGCGACCTCGGCGTCGGGCCCGTCGCAGTCGAAATGCATGTTGACGAACAGCCCCGCCTCCTGACGCGAGGTGACGTTCCGGTAGACGGCGCTGAAGGTGTGCACGACTTCCGCGGTGCCGCTCGGGTTGAACCCCTTGCCGGCGTGCGGGTAGTCGTTCGCCCCCCAGCCGCCGATCGCCTTGTCCTCTATCTCGACCCCGGGATTGCCGCGGCGGTCCGCTTCGGTGGTCTGCCCGGGAAACAGCCGCGCCCGCACCAGGCGCTCGACGTCGTCGTAGCACTCCGCCCTGCCGGTGTGCATCGCCATCCACAGGGCGAGGCGGGCGGCGGCCCCGGTCGATTCGGTGTTTGCCAGCGGGTTCCCGGTCCTGTCGGGGAAGCGCAGAACTCCGAGGTCGTGGGCGACCCACCCGCACTCGTTGACGATCTCCGGCACCCCGACCTCGTACGTCCTGACCACGGCGTCGACGTAGCGCGGCTGGCGCGTCAGCAGGCCGAACAGCAACAGCCCGCACAGGGTGTACAGGTGGGACTGGCGGTCCCCCGGGGCGCTGTCCGGGGCGATCAGGTAACCCGGGATGCGGCCGTCGGCCGCGACCGCGTAGTCGAGGTGGAAGCGCGACAGGCGCTCGGCGAGCTCGAGGGCGAGGTCGTCTCCCGTCCAGCGGTAGTACCAGACCAGCGCCTCGATGCAGCGGCCGTGGCTCACCGTCTTCTGGAACCGGTTCTCGTTTTCGGGGGTGTGCCCGGGGTGCTGATTTTCAGCCCGCTCGAATTGGCGGGCGTATTCGAACCTGTCCACGTCCCAGGAGAAGTCCGGGGCCAGGCCGTTGTCGATGCTTTCGAGGTAGCGGCGGCCGGCGCGGCGGGCCCAGGCGCTGCCGCGGAACTTCGCCAGGGCGGCGAAGGTCAGGATCCCCTCGCGCAGGCTGTGGAACTCGAACTTGACCGGGTGCCAGTCGAGGCCGGGCGGAACCCAGAGCAACCCGTCCGGGTTGTCGGTGAGCCAGTGCAGGTTGGCCAGGTTCGCCCCCTCCATGTGCCCGGGGATCTCGAACCCGGTCGCGTCCTCGAGGCGCAGCATGGCATCCCACCAGCGCCCGAGGTCGTGGGTGATCGCCCAGCTTCCCGTGGGCAGCCAGTTCCTTTCCGGGTCGAGCCACCCGAGCAGGTGGCGCCCCCCCAGCTCCAGCGATTCCTTCAGCTTCATTCCGGCTCGTTTCCGATTGCTTGACCGCGGGTGTCCTAATGTGGTTGGTACGCCTGTTCCTGAACAACAAAGCGCCGGTGAGGTCGCTCTGCCAGCGGTGACGGCCAACCCGAAAATGTCACCGGAGGAAGGCCCCCCGAACCCCCGCCCAATACAAGCGGCACAAGGATCGATCATGGCTGCTCCCGACCGGGTTCGCGTCGGCATGTTCGGCGCCGGCGCTCACGCGGTCACCCAACATCTTCCCAACCTGAAATCCATCCCCGGCGCGGAGGTCGTCGCCGTCTGCGACATCGACGGCGGCAAGGCCCGGTCCGCGGCCTCGGAGTTCGCTGTCCCCGCGGCCTACGCCGACGGCCTCGAGATGGTCGAGAGGGAATCCCTCGACGCCCTGTGGTCGGTGGTGCCGGCTGCGGTGCGGCCCGCGGTCGAGATCGCCGCTGCCGGGAACGGGGCCCACCTGTTCTGCGAGAAGCCGCAGGCCCTCGACATGAAGACCGCCCTCGAGATCGACGACGCCCTGAAGCGCAACGGCCTGCTCGGCACCGTCTGCTTCCGCGAGCGCTACCGCCCGATCTTCCAGGAGGCGAAACGGCGCCTCGCCGGCAAAGAGATCGTCCACGTCCGCTTCCAGAGCGTCGACCCGCTGCCGCCCCCCGACCCCGACGCCGCAACCCCGGGCTGGGAGACCGTCATCGAGGGCCACGACAATTTCCTGGGATGGGGGCCGCACGCCATCGACTACGTCCGTTTCGTCAGCGGTCTCGACGTCGAGGCGGCGCAGGCATTCTTCTGCGAGCGCGGCCCCTACCGGGTGCCGCTGTCGGCCCCCTGCAGCTTCCGCCTCTCCAACGGCGCCACCATGAGCATGACCTTCCTCCATACCTCGCCGGAGTCGCCGGCGAACGAGGCCTGGTTCCTGTTCTACTACGAGGGCGGGTACCTGGCGATCCACCGCGGCTACTCGCACATCGAGATGAACGGCGAGACCGTGTACGTGTCGGAGGAGTTCCAGCCCTGGCGGGAGCTGGACCGCACCTTCATCGAGGCGATCCGCAGCGGCAGCGGCAGCGGGCTGCGCAGCGATTTCAGCGACGGACTGAAGACCCTGGCGCCGCTCCTGGCCGCCCGGGAGTCCTCCCGCCGTGGAGGAGTACCGGTAGACGTCGATTCCTTTGTCGAAGCGAGCCGCGCCTGATGCATGCGCGTATGCTGCGAAACGAGACCGCCGTGTCGCCTCACACGCGAGCAAGACGCGCTGCCCGCGGGTTGGTCATCCCCCCAACGCAGCGAGTCGGAATGCATCGGCGGACTGCGTGAAGGAACTTCCCAGAGTGCCTTACGCCGGAGGCAATACCCCCTGTCGCCCCCTCGCTGTCCGAAAGGCGGCAGGGGGTGTTGTCGGAGGCGTTTTGTGAGGGGAGGAAGGGGTGGGCAGGGCGCTCCGGGGACCTCAACGAACGTTGGGGGGCGGGGCCGGGGGCAGGAGCGCCCGGGATCTCACAAAACGCCGGAGGCAACACCCCCTGCCGCCCCCTCGCGGTCCCAGTGGCGCGGCAGGGGGTGTTGTCGGAGGCGTTTTGTGAGGGGAGGAAGGGGTGGGCAGGGCGCTCCGGGGACCTCAACGAACGTTGGGGGCCGGGCCGGGGGGAACGGAGCGCCCGGGACCTCACAAAACGCCGGAGGCAATATCCCCTGCCGCCCCCTCACTGTCCGAAAGGCGCGAGAGTTGCAACCCATACAAATACAACAACAAACGGAGGATTCGCATGGCACTTGGAGAGGGTGATTTCAGGTACGAGCTTGTCGACGGCTGGGCGAAGTACCCCGAAGGCTGGGTTCCCGCGCAGGTGTCGGACGCCGCCGTCGATTCGAAGGGGCGCATCTTCATTTTCACGCGCGGGATTCACCCGATCATCGTCTTCGACCGGGAGGGCCGCTTCGTCACCTCCTGGGGATACGGCGACTTCGGGGTCTCCCCGCACCTGATCAGCCAGTCGCACGGCATCTTCATCGGTCCCGACGACGAGGTCTACCTCACCGATTCCCTGCAGCACATCGTGCGCCGCTACAGCCTGCTCGGGGAAATGCAGCGGGAGTGGGGCAAACGGGGAGTCGCCGGCGTCACCTACCACCGGCGGCAGTTCAACATGCCGACCGGGGTGGCGATCGGTCCTGACGGGTCGATCTACGTCTCGGACGGGTACGCCAACCGCTGCGTCCACAAGTACTCGAAGGAGGGAGAGCACCTGCTCACCTGGGGCGAGCCCGGCTCCGGCCCCGGGCAGTTCGCCGTCGTCCACAACATCGGCTGCGACCGCGAGGGGCGCGTGCTCGTCTGCGACCGCGAGAACGACCGCATCCAGGTCTTCGATCCCGACGGGGCCTTCATCGAACAGTGGACGGACCTGACCATGCCCGGCGACGTCTGGGTCACCGGGGACGGCATGATCTACGTCGTCGAGCAGGGCGGCTTCGGGCGCGCCGGCGTCTGGACCCCGGAGGGGGAGTGCGTCAGCCGCTTTTCCGGCTCCGCCGGGGGGGTCCTGGAATCCCCCCACGGCCTCTGCGTCGACGCCGAAGGCAGCATCTACGTCGCCGAGATCGGAGACGGCGACCGGGGGCAGCGCGTCCAGAAGTTCGCCCGCGTGTAGTGTCCTGGCTTTCCACACCGGGCGCATTGCAGAGGTTCGGCGAGCCCCGGAGAACCGGCTGAACGAACGCCGCAACGGACAAACACCAGGTCTGCCCTGGCTCGTCGGGCAGGCGTGACAAGGGGAAAACAGCCATGGCCATATCCCGCGAAACGATTGCCGGGCGCATCGGCAAGGTGCAGCAGTTCCTGGAAGAGGAGGACCTCGGGGCGCTGTTCGTCTACTCGCCGGCGATGGAGCACATGTGGGGGCAGACAGGACACGTCGCCTACCTGTCGGGGTGGGCGGACTGCGACCGCATCGTCGACTCGGCCGTGGTCGTCCCGCGTGCGGGAGAGGCGGCGCTGATGTTCGCCGGCCTGCCCTACATGCGCGACCTCGCCCTCGAGGTCTCCCCGCTCCGCGACGTGCGCCTCGTCGCCGCGGTCGATCCCAACGCCGTGGCGGTCGACGCGCGCAAGCCGGGGGCCCCGGGGAGCTTCGCCTCCGAAACCCTGGCGATCCTCGAAGAGTGCGGCTTCGGCGACAGGCAGGTCGGGGTTGTCGGCATCGACAACATGCCGCAGCCGTTCCACCAGGCCCTGGCCGGCGGCCTCGGCACACAGTTCGCCGCCCCACGGGACATCGTCGCCGAGCTGCGCTGCGCCAAGTCCCCCGAAGAGGTGGAAATGATGCGCAGGGCCGCCGAGCTCAGCGACCTCGGCTTCGAGACCCTGGTGAAGACCGCCCGCCCCGGCATGCGCGGCATCGAGGTCGTCGCCGAGATGGAGCGCGTCATCCGCAGGCAGGGGGCCGACGTCGCCAAGTACTGGATCGCCTCCGGGCCGGGGCCGGACTGGTCCGCCGTCAGGCTCGAGGTCAAACCCCACATGCGGGTGCTCGAAGCCGGCGACCTGATGGCGGCCTGCTCCTACGTCGTCTACAGGGGGTACTGGTGCCACGGACAGCGCACCGGCTCCCTCGGCGAGCCGTGCGCCGAGCTCGAGCGCATCTGCGCGCTGACCCGGGAGGCCCAGGACGCCGGCCTCGAGGTGATGAAGCCGGGCGCTCCCGTGGGCGGCGTCGCCAGGGCGGTGCGGGAGAAGGCTGCCGTAAGCGGCTGGGAGATCCAGGGCGGCCGCATCGGCCACGGCATGGGCCTCGACTACAGCGAGAGCCCGGTTCTCAACGAGAGCAACGAGACCCCGCTGCAGTCAGGAACCACCGCGGTCGTGCACTCCACCTTCTCGCTGCCCGGGTCGGGGAAGATGTTCGTTCCCCTCGGGGACGTATGCCACGTGACCGGGGACGGCCCCGAGTTCCTGATGTCGTTTCAGCGCGAGCCGTTCGTCGCCGGGAGGTGACGCGAGTCGCCGCCCTGTTGCCGCGAACCGGCCGCCGGGAGTTGATTTCCGGCTCATGTCCGGGAAAGACCCATTGGATCGCTCTCACCCATCACCTGAATGCCCCTGAACCAGCTGACCCGTGAATCGGATTTTCTCAGGATTTCCATCACCGGCCCTCTTGCTGCCGATGCTGCTCGCGCTCTCCGCGTCGACGCCGGCTGAGGATTCTCCTCCGACAGCCGTCATCTCCAACGACGTGGTCACCGCCAGGATCTACCTGCCCGACGGCGACAACGGCTACTACCGAGGCACCCGCTTCGACTGGTCCGGCGTCATCTACAGCCTGACCCACGACGGGCACGAGTACTTCGGGGAGTGGCAGGACTCGGACGACCCCTACCATCAGGCCCGCATGACCGGCCCGGCCGACTCTTTCGGAGTGCTCGGGTACCGGCGGGGAGAGCCCGGAACCACCTTCGTTCGCGTCGGTATCGGGGTCTGCAGGCAGCCTGAGGAAGAGGACTTCCGCTGGAACCATACCTACGACATCGTCGACGACGGCGGCTGGACCGCAGCACAAGGGGACAACTGGATCGAGTTCGGCCAGGCCGTCAGAGACGACAGCTCGGGGTACGGGTATTCGTACTCGAAGCGGCTGACACTCACCCCGGGGAACGCCGAGCTGGTGATCGATCACCTCCTCGAGAACACCGGCCGCCTCGCCATCGAAACGGACGTGTACAATCACAACTTCTTCGTCATCGACGGTCAGCCGACCGGTCCCGGTTTCGTCGTGCGCTTTCCGTTCGAGCCCCGGGCGGACAAGGATCTGAAGGGGTTCGCCGAGGTGAAGGGGAAGGAGCTGACCTATCTCCGGGAGATCCCGGAGGGTGCCTTCATCCTGACGCTGTTGAGCGGTTTTTCCAGCCGGACGGAGGATCACCGTTTTTTCATCGAGAACCGCAGGACCGGGGCGGGCGTGAGGATGGACGGCGACCGGCCGATGTCGAAGCTGTATTTCTGGTCCCCAGCCACTACCCTTTGCCCGGAGCCGTTCATCGACCTGAAGATCCCACCCGGACAGGCGGACCGCTGGTCGCTGCGCTACCGGTTCTACAGCCTCGACTGATCCTGGTGGACAACGACATCGGCCAAATCCCCGGGGCCGCCCGGGGCCGAAACGCCTTCGCTTCCTGCGGCAGCGCCAAGTCCGCGGGTTTCGCCAACCTCGCTGCTTTGAAGACCCGCCATGCCTGACAGCGCCATTCTCCCCGGTGAACCGTTCACCGCCGAAGAGACCGAACGCCTGGTCTCCCGGTTTCAGGGGGAGGGATTCTGCGACCTCGGGCAGGTGCTGGAGCTGGAAGAGGTCGAGGCGCTGCGCGAGGACATGCAGCGCAAGTGGGACGACCCGGCCATGCGCGAGCCGGAGCGGGACCATGTCCGCGGCAGGAGCCTCATGCGCATGTTCGAGTACTCGACGGCGTTCCGCGACCTCATCGTCCGCGAGCCGTTCGCCGGCCTCGCCGAGGCGATCCTCGGGGCGGACTGCCACTGCATGTCCCAGAATGCCCTGTACACCCCTCCCGATCTCGGCGCCGCCACCGACGGCCCGGGGGGCTGGCACATCGACGACCTCGTCCACTTCCCGCTGCCGCCGCGGATCGCACGGCACTCTCCCGACGTGCCGCTGCCCTGCTTCGTCGTGCAGGTCTTCACGCCGCTGACCGACGTCGAAGAGCTGCAGTACGGCCCCACGCAGATCGTCCCGGGAAGCCACTACTCCGGGAGGCAGCCGGAAATGCAGGACCAGCCCTGCTTCGACGGCAACGGCCCGCACTCCTTCCTCGCGCGGCGGACGCACGCCTACCTGTTCAACAACCAGGTCTGGCACCGGGGCGCCCCCAACACCTCGAACCGCACCCGCCTGATGGCAGGCGTGACCTACAGCAGGCGGTTCGTCTCGCAGAAGTTCTACCCCTTCATCGACTACCGCATGCCCGGGCACGTCTGGGACGGGGCCTCGCCCCGGCTGCAGCGCCTGCTCGGACGGCACGCAAAGGGTGCATATGGCTGAAGAGAGAAACGCCCCCCTGTTTTCCGGAAGGACCGCCCTGGTGACCGGCGGCTCGCGCGGCATCGGCAGGGCGATCTGCGTCATGCTCGCCGAGCAGGGGGCCGCCGTCGCCGTCAACTACGCACAGAACGAGGAGGCCGCCCGGGAAACCCTGGCGCAGGTCGAGGCTGCCGGGGCACGGGGCCTGACCGTTCAGGCCGACGTGTCCCGGGAAGAGGAGGTGGCGCGCATGGCCGCGGCCGCGGAGTCCGGACTTGGGCCGGTCGACCTGCTGGTCAACAACGCCGGCATGGCGGACAACGCGACTCACGAGGCGGTCGGATTTTCAGACTGGAAGAAGATGTTCGAGGTCAACGTCGACGGTCCGTTCCTGACCACTTGGGCGGTCAAGGACGGGATGATCGCCCGCGGCTACGGCCGCATCGTCAACATCTCGTCGCTGGCGGCCATGATTCTGAAGAAGAACGTGATCCCCTACGCGACGACCAAGGCGGCCGTGGTCGCCTTCACCCGCCACTGCTCGGAAGCGCTCGCCCCCCACAACATCCGCGTCAACTGCCTCGCCCCCGGCCTGACCGACACCGAGATGGGCCGGTCCGCCAACCCCGACATGGTCGAGCAGCTGATCGCCGCCACCCCGCTCGGGCGCATGGCCGCACCCGAAGAGATGGCCGCCGCGGTCAAGTTCCTGCTCTCCGAGGATTCGAGCTTCATCACCGGACAGACGATCGTCGCCTGCGGCGGGCGCGTCTGAGGCAGAGGGTGGCAGCAGAAACCTTGCCGACCGGTTGAGTTGTCGGACTGCCCGGGCAGGAAGGCAATGGGTTTTTCGGGGGCTAACCCGGGCGGCATCCAGCACCGATGCTGCGACCCGGGCTACTCTTTGAAGAGATCCGAATGAGAACCCGTGCGGACGAGGTGCAGTTCCGATCCCGCGACGCGGTAAATGAGAAGCCAGTCCGCCTCGATATGAGCCTCCCTGTAGCCCTTCCAGATTCCCCGGAGGGGATGGTCGAGATAACGGGCGGACAAGGGTTCCTGCTGGATCAACGACTCCAGCAACACTCTCAGCCGGGCAAGGTCCTTTCCCCTCTTCCCGGCTCTTCTCACGTCGCGCTTGAACCGCGTGGACCGAACCGGGGTCAGCACCTCAGATGCCGAGGTCCTTGAACAGTTCCTCCGCGCTGCCGAAACGCTTGCCTTTGCCCTCGTCCAACTCCTTCATCGATTCAACGGTCTCTGCATTCGGCACCTGGACGGTGAATGGCAGCCGCTTCTCATCCGCCACCCGCAGCAGCAGCAGGCGGATTGCGTCGGACACTGACAGGCCCATTGCCTGGAGCGCCTCGGAAGCTCGGGCCTTGGTATCGCTGTCGATTCGAGCGCGTACGACGGTATCCTGGCTCATCGGACTTTCTCCTGAAGATGAGGGCTCATTGTAGCTACATCAGATGGCGATGTCAAGGCGCGCAGGCGTCCTTCTTCTCGCATGCCGCAATTCGTAGATCGGGACGGTAGCGAGGATTTGGCGTTCAGAACACCCCGAAGCTCGAAGCACTTTGCCATTTCAGACAACGGTCCCTCGACCGGCCTCGGGCGGTCTCTATCCGCTGCCGGCGGACCCCGAAACCGGCACGCCTCCGTTCCAGCTGCTGCCCCAGCAGTTCCCCCTCCCCCCTATCCCGGGAGGCGCTCGTTCGGCTTGCTGTACGACCCCGGGACGTAGGGGAATCTCTTCTCGACGTCGTCGATCAGCTCGACCCCGAAGCCCGGCCTGTTCGGCAGCTTCATGACCCCGTTCTCCACGGTCAGGGGCTCCTTGAAGATCTCCTCCTTCAGCGGGTTGCGGGTCTGGTTCAGCTCGCAGTAGTCGCGGTTCGGAATGGCGGCGACGTACTGGGCGTTGGCCATGGTGGTGCCGCCGCCGTGCCAGTTGTGGGGGATGGCGAGCTTGCCGCGCAGGTGCGCCGTGCGGGCGATGTACCAGTTCTCGGTGAGGCCGGTGACGTTGCAGTCGGTCTGGATGATGTCGAGGGCGCCGCGGTCGAGCCAGACCTGCGACTCGAAGCGCTCCATGAAGCGCTCCCCTCCCGAGACCATCACCGTCGGCATCGCCTCGTTGAGCTCGACGAAGAGGTCGATGTGCTCGCTGTTCGTGCCGCCGAACGCCTCCTCGAACCAGTAGAACCCCAGCTCCTCCAGGACCGGGGCGAACTCGGTGATCACCGCTTTGAGCGACCCGAGGAGGGTGCCGATCCCCTCGTGCATGAGGCGGAAGTCCGGCCCCACGGCTTCGCGCAGGCGGCGCAGGACGGGGACGTAGGCGTCGAAGGTCATGCCGCTCCGTTCCCAGTCGGTGCCGGGGCGGAACTTGAAGGCGTCGTACCCCTGCTCCTTGCAGCGCAGCGCCTCCTCGATCAGGGACTGCTCGCCGCCCTCGTGCCAGACGTGCTCGACGCCGCCGCTGGCGTAGATCCCGATCTCGTCGACGGCCCCCTCGTCGCCGGTTGCCAGCAGCGTCCTGACCGGGACCCCCTGGCCTTGCCGATGATGTCCCAGCAGGCGCAGTCGACCCCGGCCCAGGGGGCGCGGCTGTGGCGGTCGGAATTGCCGCGGTTGCAGAGGAACTCGACGTCGAAGGGATTCTTGCCGAGCAGCAGCGGCTTGATGTTCCGCTCGGTGTACTCCCTGATGTATTCCGGCCCCTCGTAGGGGGAGCCTTCGCCGATGCCGACGATCCCCTGGTCGGTGAAGACCCGGGTGATGGCGCCGTCGGTCTTCCAGACCTGGTAGTTGCCGCACCGCCACAGATCGCCCCCCGGGTCGACGTAGGACAGGGGAATGACGTCGATGTCGGTGATGGCAATGTTCTCGCGTTCGATTCCGTCCATCGGGTGGTTGCGCATGCTGCTTCCTTCGCTTTTTGGATGGGGGCTGTTTCCGCGGTCCCAGGGGACGAATCCCTTGCTACCAGGGCTGGGAGTAGGACGGCTCGCTGGCGAACCGCTCCATCCCCAGGTCGAGGCGAATTCCGGCGCCGGGGGCGAGCCCGACGGTGAAGCGGCGGTCGTTCACCTCCACCGTCCGCTTCTCCAGCTGCCCCTCGACCACCTCCCGGAACTGGGCCTCGTGCGCCTGGCCCGCGGCGGCCTCTTCGGCGCTCAGGAGACGGCGCTGCTGCCAGGAGGCCCCGGTGAAGCGGTGCTCGCCGAAGACGCCGGCCTGCACCACCATCTCACGCGGCTCGGTGGCGCTGAGGTTCACCAGTTGCACGACGGCGCGGTCCTTCTCGAGGACCTCCACGAGGGCGGCGACGTCGCGCGGCAGCCCGGGACGGCGGCGGTGGCAGTCGAAGTAGCGCAGCCGCGCCACCTGCAGGCCGCCGTTGTAGAGGTAGAGCGGCCCGCCCATGGTCAGCTGCAGCAGCCCCTCCACGGTGATCGGGTTGCGCACCTGCAGGTACCAGTCGCCGTAGGTGGCCGGGTCCTGCCGGTCGTCGCGCATGAACGCCAGCCGCTGGTGCACCTGGGCGAGGTTGTGGCGCAGGATGTCGAGGGGAAACCCGGGGTACTCCCCCCTGAGCCAGGAGAACCAGGCGGCCTCGTGGCCGGCGCCGTGCTTGGAGCCGTGCGAGCGGATGCGGCGCCAGTCGTCCGACTCGTGGTTGCGCTGCTGAATGAGCCGGTCGGCGTCGCCGGGTCCCATGGTCATCTGCCAGATGTGCGTCATCGGGGCCGGATGCAGCGGCCCGTACCCGTCCCATCCCTTGTCGTGGTAGTGATGCGGGGCGTACACGGTCAGGCCGCGCTTTTCCCCCTTCTCCATCAGCAGGTCGATCTGCGAGCGCGGGAAGTCCATGTACCCGGAATCGCGGCACAGCAGACTCGCGTTCTCGGCCGCGGCGGTCACCGAATCTGCCATCAGGTGCCAGCCGTGCGGCCAGGTCCAGCCGTAGTAGCCGCCCCACCACTTGCCGTCGATGTACTCGCCGATCTTCCCCGACAGGCCGACGTTGTCGGGAATGACGCCGCCGTTCTCCCGGGCGCGGTCCATCCAGCTTTCCGTGTACTCGACCACCCAGTCGCGGTACTTCGCCTCGCCCCCGAACAGGTAGGCGTTGGCGACCAGGGTGTTGGCGCCGAGGTTGGTGGCGACGTCCCCGCGCCCCATGCGCTCGACGAGGGTGCGCCCCATCAGCTCCTCCATTCCGGGCTTCCGGAGATCCTCGACCGAGTCGATTCCGGGCAGGTCGTAATACGGCAGGGGCCAGGGCTTCCACTGATCGTAGCGGTAGACGGTGTAATGCTTTTCGAAGTTGCGGAACGCCGGCCCCATCGAGCCGTTGTGGGCGCATTTGATCAGCTTCTTTTCCGGGTCGTAGTTGGGCGCCTCCGGGTCCTCGTTGAGGTAGAATCCCGCGTAGCGCCTCGCCCTCTCGGCGTTGCGCTCGTTTCCCGGGTCGGCGAGGCAGAGGTTGTAGAAGAAGGCGTACCCCTCCCCCATGTGCATCCAGTCGTACCCCTGCTCGAACTCCTTTACCACCATCGGGTGCCCGTGCCCGGTGCCGTAACGGCTGAACTGCCGCGTGATCCCCTCCCAGGCGAGGTGGGAGTACTCGAGCAGGTGGTCTCCTCCTCCCATCAGGTAGAAGAGCGGCCAGTTGTGGAAGCTCTCGTAGGCGTCGTCGAGGCCGTCGATGCCGGTGAAGTCCTCCCTGGTCGGCCACATCACCGAGCCGTCGCCGCGCACGTAGCGCTCCATCACGGGGGCGACCGATTCGTCCATCAGGTCGATGAGGCTGCGCTCGAGCAGGGCCCATTCCGGCGGCTCGACAAACGGTATGTTCGCCTCGATTCTGGTCATGGTTCCGGCCTCCGGGTGCCGGCAGGATCAGGAGTGGCGGTATTCACGGGGACTCGCCCCGGGGGCGGAGATTGTCGCTTTGCAACGATTTCGTTGGATCAAGTCTGGGCCGGAGGCGGCTGAAATGATCTGGAAGGAACTCCGGTAATTGCCGGGCTCAGCCCCCGGCGGCCAGGTCGAGGCAGAGGATCTCCTCCTGGTTGCGCAGGAAGAGCCTGCCGTCGGCCAGGGACGGGGCGGTCCAGCACTTCCCGGTCACCACCTGGAACCCCGCCTTGCGGCGAAAGGCGTCAGGGGCGGCTTCGACCAGGGCCAGCTCTCCTTCCCCCCCGAGGACGATCAGGTGTCCGTCCGCGAGGATCAGCGAGCCGTTGTTGAAGCCCCGCTGGCGCCAGCGCGTCTCCCCGTCCGCCGCGGAGATGCACTTGAGGATGGCGTTGTCGAAGCCGTAGATATGGCCGTCGTGCAGCACCGAGGAGCTGAACAGGTTCTTCATCTCCCGGCGGAACCAGACCTCTTCGACCCCGAGGGCCCCCGGTCCCCCGGTCATCTCGACGAGGGCCGCCCCCTTGTCGTAGGCGGAGGAGATGAAGACCTGGTCCGGCGGCACCAGAAGAGGGGTGGCGATGTTGAGGTTCTCCTTGAAAGGGTAGCGCCAGTTGAGCTCGCCGCTCGCCGGCGCCAGCGACACCAGGGCGTGCTCGGTAAGCGACAGCACCTGCCTCGCCCCGCGCGCGGTGACCGCGATCGGCGAGGAGTAGTCGCCTCCGTCCTTGTGTGAAGTCCAGGCCACCGCCCCGGTCTGCTTGTCGAAGGCTGCGATGCAGTGGAACCCTCCCTTACCCCCCTGGACGATCAGCAGCTCCCCCTCGACCAGCGGCGAGGCGGCGAACCCCCAGGGCGGCAGGCCGCTGCCGAGAACCTCGCGCAGGTCCGACGCCCACACGGTTTCCCCGGTGCCGGCGTTCAGCGCCGTCAGCATGCCCCGCGACCCGAGGATGAACACCCTGTCCCCTTCCACTGTCGGCGTCGAGCGCGGTCCGTTCCCGTGCCCTTCGGTGAACTTCTCGCCGAGCCGGCGCTTCCAGAGCTGCTTCCCGGTCGCCGCCTCGAGGCAGAGCGCGAACTCGTCTTCGCCGGAAGCGGCCATGGTGAAGGCGCGGCCCCCGGCGACCGAGACGCTGGAGAACCCCTCGCCTCCCGGAACCCTCCAGACCACCGGGGGGCCCTCCTCCGGCCACTGGCTCAGGAGCCCCGTCTCCCGGGAGACCCCGTCCCGGTTCGGGCCCCGCCACTGGGGCCAGTCCTCTCCCCGGGTCCGGTCCGCCCACGGGGGCAGCGCCAGCAGCGCCAGGGCCGCCGCGGCGAAGGCGGCAGGCCGTTTCAGCCTTTTCATCTCCTGTTTCATGGAAGCTCCTGCTCAGCTGTTCCCCTGGAGGGCGAAGCGCTCGGTGATCAGCATCGACGGGGTTCCCGCGGTGACGAAGCGGTAGGTGCGGCTGACCACGGCGCGGTCGGAGGGCAGTCCCGGAAGGTCGACCTGCTCCGTTCCGCACCAGAGCAGGTCGCCGTACAGCTCGATCCGCTCCCGGCGCAGGGCGCGGCCGATGCCGAGATCCGGTCTGGCGAGGGCGATCCGCATCCCGGGGGGCAGGCGCTCCTCGACGATCAGGGCCTGCCCGTGAACGTACACCCTGCCGCTGGCCGCCCCGGTCAGCAGCACCGAGCGCGAAGCCACCAGGTCGCCGAAGGCCGCCTCCAGCCAGGGCTGGTCCTCTTCCAGGGCGATTCTCTCCTGGGAGAGCTGTTCGACGTCGACCGCTTCGAGCTGGTGCGCCTCGATGAACTGGGTCACCAGGCCGACGATGACGAGCAGTCCGCGCTCGAACGGGGTCAGCGCCTCGAGGTCGATCTCCCCCAGGTGGCCGGGCCGCTCCTTCTGGGCGATGAACAGCCGCGGCACAAGCCGCCGCGGGAAGCCGCCTTCCCCCTCGCTCATCGCCGCAGGCCGCGGATTTCGGGCAGTTCGTGCCGGTTTCTTACATTGTGTGCCACGCGAGCAATTAACCCCAATCCCGCCGCAATATCCAACTCCCGGCCAGGGACAGGCGCAGGCGGAATGCGGCCCGTGAACCCATGAAGAAACTTGAAGCCTTCATCAAGCCGTTCAAGCTCGAAGAAGTGAAGGAGGCCCTTTCCGAGGTCGGTATCCTCGGCATGTCGGTGACCGAGGTGCGGGGATTCGGGCGCCAGCGCGGGCACAGCGAGGTGTACCGCGGGTCGGAGTACAAGGTCGATTTCCTGCCCAAGCTCAAGATCGAAGTGGCTGTCTCGGAGGACAATTTCGAGCGCGCCGTCGACGCCATCATCGAGGGGGCGCGCACCGGCGACGTCGGCGACGGCAAGATCCTCGTCTCCGAGCTGAGCGAGGTGATCCGCATCCGCACCGGCGAAACCGGAAACAACGCCATCTGACCGGATTCTCATGCGGGACGCAGACCGGGGGCCGCTGCTGGCACTCGCCCGCAAGGCCTTGGCTGGAAAGGGGGCCGCCGGCTCGCTGAAGCGGCTCGGTTTCAGCGAGCCGGAGCAGGCCGGCCTCATCCTCGAGCGGCTCCACGAGGCCGCCGGTACCGGCGGTTCGCAGCGCCGGCCCCGGGGCCGCGGGAAAAAGTCCGCCGAATCCTCCACGGGACCGCCCCCCGAGGTGCTGGTCTCCGCATCCGTCTGCGGACGTCCCGACCGGGCGCTGCGCCACTTCGAGCGTTTCGCCAGCGCCGGCGGAGCCCCCTTCACCCTCTACCGCCGTCTCGCCGATTCCGGTCCCCTCTGCGACGGCCTGCTCGCCCTCCTCGGGCACAGCGCCCTGCTGACCGACATCCTGGTCCGCGATCCCGGGTACCTCTACTGGCTCCTCGAGGAAACCCCGTTTCTCCGCCGCGCCCTCGACCGCAGGCGGCTGGGAGCCAGCCTGCGCCGCGACTTCGACCTGAGGGCTCCCGGCGGAGCCGGCCTCGAGCAACTGCGGCGGGGGCAGCGGCGGGAGTTGCTGCGCCTCGGGGCTTCCGAAATCCTCGGCCTCAAGGACGTCGCCCGCATCGGGGCGGAGCTGGCCTGGCTGGCGGACTTCGTTCTCGAAACCGTCCTCGAGACCGTGACCCGGCAGTTGGAGGAACGCTACGGGGTTCCCCGCGACCACCGCGGCCGGCGCGCCCGCTTCTGCGTCGTCGCCCTCGGCAAGTACGGCGGCGAGGAGCTCAACTTCAGTTCCGACGTCGACCTCCTCTTCGTCTACGACGGCGAGGGCACGGCCGCGGCCGAGGGGAGCCAGCCGACCGACAACTACGAGTTCTTCACCCGCCTCGGGGAGACCCTGATCCGCGAGCTGACCCGGGTGACCGTGGATGGGAGTCTGTACCGGGTCGACATGCGCCTGCGGCCCGACGGCCTGCGCGGCCCCCTGGTGCGCTCGATGCGCAGCTACTGGGTCCATTACGAGACCCGTGGGGAGCTGTGGGAACGGCAGATGCTGATAAAGGCGCGGCGGGCCGCCGGCTCGGTCCGGCTGTGGAGGCAGTTCCAGCAGATGCTGGTCTCCTTCGTCTATCCCGGCCGCCTCGAGGAGGCGCCGCAGCGGGAGATCCGGCACGTCAAGCAGCGCATCGAGGCCAAAGTCGAGAAGTCGCGCAGTCCCGAGAACATCAAGCTGCGCCCCGGGGGAATCCGCGACATCGAGTTCGCCGTCCAGTGCCTGCAGCTGATCAGCGGGGGGGCCAACCGGCGGGCGCGCTCGGGCAACACCCTCGAGGCGATATCGAGGCTGCGGGCGGCCGGGACGCTGTCCGCGTCAGAGGCCCGCGACCTGCGGGCCGCCTACCGCTTCCTGCGCCGGCTCGAGAACCTCCTGCAGATCGAGTCGGACCGGGCCGTCTACCAGGTCCCGGACTCCCCCGAGGCCCGGACCGGTCTGGCCGCCGCCCTCGATCTCGACGGCGAGGACGCTCTCGACGATGAGATCCAGGGCCACCTGGCCCGCGTGCGGGCGATCTACGACGACGTCTTTTTCCCCGAGCCGGCCGCCGACGGGGGGGACCTCGACTGGCTGACCGCCGATCCGGAGGCGATCGAGGAACGGCTCGGGGGCCTGGGTTTCGACGCCCCGGAGCCGGCCCGCAAGATCCTGGCGGAGATGAGCTCCGAGCCGATGATGACCGAGCTTGCGCGGCGCAACTTCGGAGCCATGATCCCGGGAGTGCTCGCCGGCCTCGGGGCCTCGCCCGATCCCCTGCAGGCCCTGGTGCGGCTGCGCGGCGTCATAAGCGCCTACGGGGCGCCAGGGATCTTCCTGCAGCTCCTCGAGAGCAACGCCGAGTTCCGGCGGATGCTGATCTCCATCTGCGGCGCCAGCCAGTACCTGACCGACCTCGTGGTGCGCGATCCGGCGCTGCTCGACCGCCTCGTCACCCCGGTCCTGTCCGCCGGCGGAGCCGCGCCCGAGGGAGGCGCTCCCGACCTGGGAGCGGCGGCCCGCTACCGCAACCGCGAGCTGCTGCGCATCGGCGCCGAAGACCTGCTCGGCCTGTCGAACCCGGAGGAGACCTTCCTGCAGCTGTCCGACCTCGCCGACAGCATGGTGCGGATCGCCTTCCGCCACGCCTGGCGCAGCTGCGTCCAGCGGCGCGGACGGCCGCGGTCCCGGCGCGGGGCCGAGGTCGGGTTCGCCTGCCTCGCCGCCGGCAAGTACGGGGGCCGCGAGCTCAACTTCGGCTCCGACCTCGATCTCTTCTTCGTGTACGGGGCCGCCGGCCAGACCGGCAGGTCGGTCGACAACAACGAGTTCTTCAGCGAGCTCGCCCAGGTCTTCATGCAGACCCTGAAGGAGATGTCCTACGAGGTCGACGCGCGCCTGCGCCCCGAGGGCAGAAGGGCGCCGATCGCCATAGACCTGGCCGGGTACCGGCGCTACCTGAAGACCCGCGCCATCGACTGGGAGCGGCTCGCCCTGTCCCGCTCCCGCCCCGTTGCCGGCGATCCGGCCCTGTGCGGGAAGGTGCAGCGGGCGATCGGGACCTTCCTCTTCCGCGACCCCGTTGACGGTGACCGCTTCGAGCGCCTCGTCGACATCCACGGCCGGCTGAAGGAGTCGGTGCAGCCGGGAAGCGTCGACATCAAGCGCGGCCGCGGCGGCATCACCGACATCGAGTTCATCGCCCAGATCCTGCTGATCACCCACGGGAAAACCACGCCGGGCCTGGCGACGAGCGGCACCCGCCCGCGGCTGGTGCGGCTGCTCGAGAGCGGCCTGATCGGCCGCGAGGACGGGCAGGTCCTGCTGCCGGCCTACGACCGCTTCCGCGAGGTGGAGAAGGGGTTCCGCATGATGGGCAACCGCCCGATCACCGCCCTGCCCGGCGGCGCCGAGCTGGAAAGGCTTGCCCGGACCCTGGGTACGGCCGACGGCAAAGCCCTGGAGGAGGAGCTGAGGCAGCTGATGAGCGATACCAGGGGGGTGTTCGAGAGGTTCGTCGCCGAAGGGAAGGCGAAGCCGTTCTCGGGGCGGAAGGAGAGCTGACCCCCAGGTCTTCGGCTCCTTCGCGCCGCCTCAGCCTGTTATGAAATCGAGGTAATTCCCGGGGTGAACCACCTCGAACGAGCTGCCCGGATATGCCTGCCGCCAGGCGCCGGGGGCACGCACGGCTCGAACAGGTTTGGCCGACCACTTCATCTCGGCCGCGTACAGTCGCCCGCCCCACTCCTCAACCAGGTCGATTTCCTGCTGGTCGTAAGTGCGCCAGAAACGGCTCTCGGCCAGGCGCCCGGTGTAAAGGTTGTACTTCAGCCGCTCGACCATGATGTAGTTCTCCCACAGGGCGCCGGTGTCGTCCCGCAGAGACAGCGGGTTGAAGTTGCCGATCAGTCCGTTCCTGATCCCGTTGTCGTAGAAGTAGTAGCGCCGGCTCTTGATGATCTCCTTGCGGAGATTGCGGCTGAATCCGCCCCGGCTGTAGATGACGTAGGCTTTCTCCAGCAGGCCGAGATAGCGGTCCACCGTGTTCTTGTTCATGCCGAGCTGAGTCCCCAGTTCCGACACTGAAACCTCGCGGCCGATCTGGAAAGCCAGCAGCTGCAGCAGGCGCAGCAGCTTGTCGGTGTGCCGGACCCCCTCCAGCTGCAGGATGTCCTTGAACAGATAGGAAGCGACCAGCTCACGGATGTAGAGCTCGCGGTCTTCGTTCGCTTCCATGAGGACGACCTCCGGGTAGGACCCGTAGATCAGCCGCATTTCCAGCCGCGCCTTCGTTTCATGGGCTCCTTCTACTTCCCGGAGCTCCAACTGGGCGAGGGGCAGGAGCAGCAGCGTGTACTTGCGCCCCGTCAGGGGTTCGCCGGTCTGTCGGGCGAGATCGAAGGAAGAGGAGCCCGTTGCGATTATGCGGAGGCCTTCGACGTGATCGGCAAGCAGCTTGAGGTTCAGGCCGATCTGGCGCACGTACTGGGCTTCGTCCACGATCAGCGTCCGCCGCCCGCCGACGAAAGCCCTGAGCCTGTCAAGGGACTGGCTTTCCAGGTACTCGCGCACGGCGATGTCCTCGCCTGTCACCACGAGGGCCTCCCGGTCGTGCTGCTGGACGTAGCGCCGGATCAAGGTGGTCTTCCCGACCCTCCTCGGACCGTACACCACGACGACCTTTCCCGGCGCGACCGAACGCTCGAGCCGAGTAAGTTGTGCCTGAGGTATGTAAATTTCAGCCATGTAACTGACTGAATTTACGTTAATTCGGTCAGTTTACAAATCTGAATTTACGGATTTTTTTGAACCGACCTGGTAACTACTGGTCGAAGTACTTCGCCAGGATCAGCTCCTTGATCTCCTCGATGTCCTTTCCTTCGTGGTGCCACTTGAAGGCGTCACGGCCCTCTTCGTTGCACTGCCGTCAGGTGGGGGGACAGCCTCCCTGGTAACACCAGGACAGGGTCTGTTTGCAACAGGCGCACGGCACCTGGCTCACCACCTCGGGGATCTCCTCGAGCAGCGTCCGGTAGAGGGCGAGTCCGTCGGGCGGCAGCTCCGGCGGCTGGCTTTGCTCCTGCAGGAGGTAGCCGCCCCCGGCGAGAAGAACAGCCGCGGCGGCGGCCGCGAGGACCACTATCCGTTTAGTGCTCACTGTGCCCCTCCTTTTTCTGTGGCGAAGCAGGGCCGGCTCCGGCAGGTCGAATCCCGATGATCTCGATTCCGGTCAGGCCCCCGGAAGCCATCAGAACCCCTTCTACGTCGACCTTCTTTCCGAGGTGCGGCAGCACCGCTTCCTTCGGGTCCGCGTGCCCGGAGGGCAGCACCACGAAGAGGTTCCCCGTCCCCTCCTCGAGGAAGGCCATCGGCATCCCGAGGTTGGCGCAGTAGACGGCGCAGCTGGTGTGCTCCTCGCCCTTGGAATCGTGGCGGAAATAGCAGGCGATGTCGACGATCTCTCCCTGCATGGAGGCGGTATCGGCGACGGCGGCCTCGGCCGCCCCCGCCTTCGGGACGGAGGCCTTGTCCTCGTGCACCGAGCACTGGCTGCCGGCGGCTGCGGCCGGCATGGCGATGGCCAGTACGGCGGCGAATCGAAAGCGTTTCATGCTTTCACTCCTTCCTTGTGAGTGTGGGTATCTGTTTCCGGTTTCGCGCGGCGGCGCAGTTCCCACCCGCGCCATAACGTGTAAACGGCCGGCAGCACCAGCAGCGCCAGCAGGGTGGCGGTCGCCAGCCCCCCTACCATCGGGGCGGCTATCCGCTTCATCACCTGGGACCCGGTTCCCGTGGCCCACATGATCGGCAGCAGGCCGCCGACCGTCGAGCCCACGGTCATGAATACCGGCCGCACCCGTCTCGAAGCCCCCTCGACGACGGCCGCGGCGAGATCTCCGGCGGTTTCGAGCCGGCCCTCCCTGCGCCTGCTGTCGAGCTCCTGGTCGAGGTAGGTGAGCATGACCACCCCGAGCTCGGCGCTGACCCCGGCCAGCGCGATGAACCCGACGCCGACGGCGACGCTCATGTTGTAGCCGAGCAGGTAGATGAGCCAGATCCCCCCGACGAGGGCGAACGGGAGCGTCAGCATGACCATCAGGCACTCGGCGACTCTGCGGAAATGGAGATACAGGAGCAGGAAGATTACGGCAAGCGTCAGTGGAACGACGAGAGTCAGCCGCTGCCGGGCCCTTTCCATGTATTCGTACTGGCCGCTCCAGACCAGGCTGTACCCCGCCGGCAGGTCGACCTCCTCGCCGACGATCTTCCTGGCGCGCTCGACGTAGCTGCCGACGTCGACGTCGCGGATGTCGACGTAGACCCAGGCGTTGAGGCGCGCGTTCTCGCTCTTGATGCCGGGCGGCCCCTTGCGGATGCGCAGGTCGGCGACCTGCCCGATGGGGATCTGCGCCCCGGCGGGGGTGGCCACCAGGACCCGCCTCAGGGCCGGCAGGTTGTCGCGCAGCTCCCGCCCGTAGCGCAGGTTGACGGGGTAGCGCTCGCGCCCCTCGACCGTGTAGGTGACGTTGACGCCCCCCATCGCCGACAGGATCACCTCCTGCACGTCGCCGACCGTCAGGCCGTAGCGCGCCGCCTCCTCGCGGTCGATCTCGAAGTCGAGGTAGTTGCCGCCGGCCACCCGCTCGGCGTAGACGCTGGCCGTGCCTGGAAGCTCCCGCACAACCTGCTCGATGCGCCGCCCGACCTCCTCGAGCGTCTCGAGGTCGTCCCCTGCGACCTTGATGCCGACGGGGGTCTTGATGCCGGTGGAGAGCATGTCGATGCGCGTCTTGATCGGCATGGTCCAGGAGTTGGTGAGGCCGGGGAAGCGGACCGCGGCGTCGAGCTCCTCGACCAGCTTCTCGGGGGTCATCCCCGGCCGCCACTCCTCCTGCGGCCGCAGGGTGATGGTGGTCTCGATCATCGACAGCGGCGCCGGGTCGGTGGCGGTCTCGGCGCGGCCGATCTTTCCGAAGACGTTCTCGACCTCCGGGAAGGTGCCGATGATGCGGTCGGTCTGCTGCAGCAGCTCCCGCGCCTTGGTCACCGACACCCCCGGCAGGGTCGTCGGCATGTAGAGCAGGTCCCCCTCGTACAGCGGCGGCATGAACTCCGACCCGATCATCTCGAGGGGAAACAGCCGCTGCAGGCGTGACAAGGCCTGGTGCGCCAGACTTTGCGGCCGCTCGGCGAAGCGCTCGACCACGGCGCTGCGGAAGGGAAACAGCGACACGAACATCACCGCCGCGGCCGCGGCGAGCACCGCGGCCTTGTGGCGCAGCAGCCAGCCGAGGACCGGCGCGTACCCCCGGGTCAGCAGGCGGTTGAGGGGGTTGCGGTCGGCGTCGACGACGCGGCCGCGCAGGCAGAAGCCGATCAGCACCGGCACCACCGTGATCGACAGGATGGCGGCGGCGGCCATGGCGTAGGTCTTGGTGTAGGCCAGCGGCTTGAACAGCCGCCCCTCCTGCGCCTCCAGGGTGAAAACCGGCAGGAAGGAGAGGGTGACGATCAGCAGCGAGAAGAACAGGGCCGGCCCCACCTCCCTCGAAGAGGCGGCGATGATCTCCCAGTGCCCCTTGCGGCCCCGGTCCCGCGCGAGGTGCCGGTGGGCGTTCTCGATCTGCACGATGCCGGCGTCGACCATGGCGCCGACGGCGATGGCGATCCCCCCGAGCGACATGATGTTGGCGTTGATCCCCTGGCCCCACATGACGATGAAGGAGATCAGGATGCCCAGGGGCAGGGTGACGACGGCGGCGAAGGCGCTGCGGAAATGGAGGAGAAAGAGCCCGCATACCGCGGCGACCACGAGGCACTCCTCGATCAGCTTCTCCTGCAGGTGGCCGACGGCGCGGCGGATGAGGCCGGAGCGGTCGTAGGCGGTCTCCACCACCACCCCTTCCGGCAGGCCGGCCTCGAGCTCTCCGAGTCTCTCCTTGACGGCGTCGATCACCTTCAGGGCGTTCTCGCCGTAGCGCATCACCACGATGCCGCCGGCGACCTCCCCTTCGCCGTTCCACTCCGCCAGGCCGCGGCGCAGCTCCGGCCCCACCTGCACGGTGGCGACGTCGCGCACCCGCACCGGCGTCCCCGAGCGGCCGGCGCTCACCGGCACGTTGCCGATGTCCTCCAGCGACCGGATGTACCCGAGGCCGCGCACCATGAACTCGGTCTCGGCCAGCTCGATGAGGCGGCCGCCGACGTCGCGGTTGCTGCGCTGGATGGCGGTCCGGACATGCTGCAGGGGGATCCCGTAGGCCAGCAGCTTGTTGGGGTCGACGGTCACCTGGTACTGCTTGACGAAGCCGCCGATGCTGGCGACCTCGGCGACCCCCGGCACGCTGGTCAGCTCGTAGCGCAGGTACCAGTCCTGGATCGAGCGCAGCTCGGCGAGGTCGAGGCGGCCGCTGGTGTCGACCAGGGCGTACTCGTACACCCAGCCGACCCCGGTGGCGTCCGGACCGAGCCTGGGAAGCACCCCTTCCGGCAGGCGGTCGCCGGCGAAGTTCAGGTACTCCAGCACGCGGCTGCGCGCCCAGTAGATGTCGGTGCCGTCCTCGAAGATGACGTAGACGAAGGAGAGCCCGAAGAAGGAGTACCCCCTCACCGCCTTTGCGAACGGCACCGCGAGCATCGCCGTGCTCAGCGGAAAGGTCACCTGGTCCTCGACCACCTGCGGGGCCTGTCCCGGGTACTCGGTGTAGACGATCACCTGCACGTCCGACAGGTCGGGGATGGCGTCGAGCGGGGTGTCGGACATGGCGAGGAAGCCGGCGCCGGCGGCCAGCAGGGCCAGCAGCAGGGTCAGCAGCTTGTTGCCGACGCAGGCTTCGATTATGCGGCCGATCATCACGCACCTTCCCGCATGGACCGGACCGCGGCCTTGAGGTTGCTCTCGGAGTCGATCAGGAACTGCGCCGAGGTGACGATCCGCTCCCCTTCCCGGAGGCCGTCGAGCACCTCGTAGAAGCCTTCCGCCTCGGCCCCGACGCGGATCTCGCGCGGCTGGAAGCGGCCCTCGCCGAGGCTGACGACGGCGATGCGGCGCGGCCCGGAGTGGATCACCGCCTGCACCGGAACCGCGACGACGCTCTCGGCCGGCAGCGGCGAGCGGATGGTGACGTTGGCGTACATCTCCGGCTTGAGCTCGAGTCCGGGGTTGGGGAAGGCCATGCGCACCTTCACGGTGCGCGTCTTCGCCTCGAGGAAGGGGTAGACGTAGGTGACCTTGCCGGTGAAGGTCTTCCCCGGCAGGTAGGAGAGCTCGACGGCGGCCTCCTGCCCCTCCCGCACCCACGGCAGCTCGTACTCGTAGATGTCGGCGTACACCCAGACCTGCGACAGCTCGGCGATGCGGTAGAGGTGCTGCCCGCGGGCGATGTGCTGGCCGTCGAACACCGCCTTGTGGACCACGGTCCCCTGCTGCGGCGAGTGCACGGTCATGGTGCGCCGCACCGACCCGGTCTCCCGCAGCTCGTCGATCTGGCGGTCGCTGATGTCCCAGTAGCGCAGCCGCTGCAGCGACGCCGACAGCAGGTCGCGCGCCCCGGCCAGGGCGTCGCTGTCGGCGCCGGCGCGCAGGCGCTCGCTGTAGTCGACGGCGGTCAGGAACTCCTCCTGGGCCGCCACCAGCTCCGGGCTGTAGATCTGCAGCAGCGGCTCCCCCTTCTCGACCATCCGCCCGGTGTAGTCGACGAACAGCTTCTCCACCCAGCCGGCGATCTTGGTGTTGACGTCGGTCATGCGCGTCTCGTCGTAGTCGACCCGGCCGACGGTGCGCAGGGTGCGGTGCAGGCGCCGGCGCTCAATCACCGCTGTTTTCACCCCGATGTTCTGCACCGTCGCCGGATCGATGGTCACCGTGCCCTCGGCCTCGAGCTCGTCCTCGTACACCGGCACCAGGTCCATGCCCATCGGCGACTTCCCCGGCTCCGGGGAGGTGTACGACGGGTCCATCGGCGCCCGCCAGTAGGCGACGGCGCGTTCACCGCCGGATGCGCCTGCGGCCGGCTCGTCGGCCACCAGGTCCATGCCGCAGACCGGGCAGCTTCCCGGACCCTCGGAGACCACGGTCGGGTGCATGGGACAGCGGTGCACGGCCTCCTCGTGGTGGGCGTGTCCGCCGCCGACCCCCCCGGCAGGCTCGTCGGCCACGAGGTCCATGCCGCAGATCGGGCAGCTTCTCTGACCGTCGGAGACGACGGTCGGATGCATGGGACAGCGGTACACCGAGGCTTCCTCATGGTGGGCGAGCCCCTGCATTTCGAATGCGCCCCCCAGCCAGAGGCCAACCCCGAGCCCGGCGGCCAGCGACAGGAGGACGGCGATTCCGTATTTCCACCCGGTATTCTTCATGTTCTTTCCTCCCTCAATGCCCGACAGCGCCTGACAGTGCGACCTGGCAGATACCAGGACGCCGGCGCTTCGAATTGCAGTTCGACCTCCGGCCGAACTGCCAGCCGGTCAGGCAGAGACGGCGCCGGCAGTTGCCCATGACCTGGCAGCCCGTTGAAAAGTCCATCCCCATGGCGCGGGACCGGCGCGGCCTGGAGCTCCCGCCCAGGGCAAGCCCTGGCAATTCCCCTGACCGGCTTACAGCGATCCCCGGCTCCCGTGGCGAAGGACCGGAACGGGCCCCGCGGAGCGAGCGCCGCAGCGGGCAGGATGCATCGCCGCGCCTTCGCGAATGTTCTGCCGGCGGGCATCAGAAGAGCCTCCTGCCCACGACGGACTCCAGCCGCGCCAGGGTCTTCTCGTATTGCGACAGGTGGCGGTAGTAGTCGATCTCGAAATTCAGCAGGGTCACCTGGTTGTCGAGCAGGGTGAGGAAGTCGACCTCGTCGACCTGGTAGCCGGCGATGGCCGCGGCCAGCGACTGGTCGGCCTGGGGAATGATGGCGCCTCGGAACAGCTCCATCTCCCGCAGGTGGGTCTCGGCGTCGATCCGCAGCTGCTCGATCTGCAGCGCCAGCTCGCGGCTTTCCGCCTCGAGCTCCGCCTCGACCGCCCTGGCCTCGGCCCGCGCCGCGGCGACCTCCCGGTCCTGCCTGCGGCCCTGGTAGACCGGCAGGTTCAGCATCACGCCGGCGGAGAAGAAGTCGCTTCCCGCCACCGGGTCTTCCCTGAAACCGCGCTGGCGCCAGGCGGCGCTGACAACGAAGTCGGGTCGGCGTTCCCGGTCCGCCAGCTCCTCTGCTGCGCGCCAGCGGTCCCGCCTGGCTCGCAGGCCGTTGAGCAGCGGGCGCTCCCCCAGCGCGATCTCGCGCAGACGCGCCGCGTCGATGTCGAGAGGGGTCGGCTCGATCGGGGGCGTCCTGCCCACCGGCTCCCCCGGGGGCCGGTTCAGCACCGCGTTCAGCTGCGCCCCCGCCCACCGCCGTTGCCCCTCGAGCATCAGCAGACGGTCGCGCAGGCTCGACAGCGACACCTGCGCCTTGAGCACGTCCTGCTGGGGGCCGCGGGCGACCGAGTACTTGCTCCGGGCGATGCGGACGAAATCCTTCAGCAGCTCCCGGTTCCTCTCGGCGATGGCGATCGCCCGGTCGAGGAAGGCGAGGTCGAAATAGGCCTGCTTCACCATGTTGGCGACGGTCAGCTCGCGCTCCCGGCGGGCGGCGGAGGCACCCTCGGCGGCGTGGGAGGCGGCGCGTTCCCGGGCCTCGCGCTTGCCCGGGTAGGGGAGCTTCTGGGACAGGGTCACCTGGCGGCCGCTCATTGGCGAGCCGTCGAGGCTGAGGGGACTGAAAGGGACGTTGCTCAGCTCCAGCCGGAGCGACGGGTCCTGCAGGGCCCCGGCCGCCGGGACCCTGGCCTCCGCCGCGGCTGCCCGGTGCTCGAGCGCCTTCAGCCCGGGGTTCGCGGCCAGGGCTTCCTCAATGAGCCGCTCGAGTTCCAGCTCCGGTGGTTCGGCGCCGGCGGACGCGGCCAGCGCCAGCGCCGCGGCGCAGATGGTTCTTCGGTGCATCTTCCTCCTCCTGCAAAGGGAACGGCCCGCGCCACGGACAGACCGGTGCGCGCGGGGTGCGCAAAACCCTCCCCGCCGCCGGGGGCGGGAACGGCCTGCGCTTCGTTTGTGCGCTCTGCATCGGCCGCGGCGGCGCGACGAGAGCGGAGGAGGATCAGATCAGGTAGACGTCGTGGAGGACGTAGAGGGGAACCGTTGCGGGATGCAGCGGGGGCCGGATGCCCGAGGGGGGCGGCGGCGCCGCCCGGGGAGTTCGCTCCGGAGCCCTGGCGGCGAGGGCCGCTGCCGGGGCCTTGGCCGCCGGCAGGTAGCTGTGGCCCGGATCGGCGGTAGGCTGCGTCTCCCCGGCGCAGGCCATGGCGGCGCAGCAGAAGCAGTCGGCCCGGAGCTGCGGCCGGTCCTCGGCCTGCTGCGGGTGACAGCCGGGGGCCGCCTCCACCTGCGCGCAGTGGAGGCAGTACCCCTCCAGGGCGAAGCCGGAAGCCGGCAGGGCGGCGACGAGCGCTGCCAGCGCTATGGCTCGGGCGATTCTCATTTCAGATCCGGTTCAGCAACATACCTGTGCCGCCGACGCTCCGCAACCCGGCCGGTTCCTGCAGGACGACATCCCATCGACCCCCGGCCGTTGCCGCACGCCGGGGTTGCCTTGAAATGTCAATAATCAACCAAACTCCCAATTATCCACTGAACTCCCAATAAACCCAACAACGGGATCAGGTCAGAAACCCGGGCAAGCATTGTTCGGGAGACATCGCCCCGGGATTACGACCGGGACCAGTTCTCCACTCGCAGTTTCGGCACCCGTTCGAACTCCCCCCGGTCGTTCGTAACCAGGGTCGCCTCCAGACTCAGGGCATGCGCCGCGATAAAGAGATCGTTTGCACCGATCGGCATCCCACTCTGCCTGAGGGCGTGGCGAATCTCACCGTAGTGCGCGGCGGCATCGACCCCGAACTGCAGTATCGCCAGATCGTGACAAAAAGCCTCCAACACCCGCCTGTTCTCCCCGACGCGCTCGGAATTGGCAACGCCGTAGCAAAGCTCCGCGTAGGTGATCGACGAGATGCAGATCTCCGCCGCGTGTGCTTCGAACGGTTCGCGCAGGGCCTCATCGCGCTCGTTGATGGCGTAGATGCAGATGTTGGTATCCAGCATGTACATCAGTGAATTCCGTCCCGCTCTTCGAGGATGGGCTGATCCCGCGGAGGCAAACTGCCGCGCGAGCCGGAATCGAACCAGGCGCCCCAGTTCTTGCCGCGAGGACGCAGGGTAACCTCGTTTCCAACCTTGATTATCTCGACTTCCGACGTTTCGAACCGGCAATCAGCCGGCAGGCGGACGGCCTGACTGCGACCGCTCCAGAAAACCTTCGCGATGCCCCGATAATCCGGTATCGTACTCATTGCTTTCACTCCAATGGAATAGCCTCGGTGGTCCGGGTGTCGAAACCGGACTCATCGACGGCAGTGATATATCTCATGTTATATACCAACAGCTCCCCAGTCAACGGGATGCAGGCCAATCAGGAAGAAGACTTTCATCCTTTGGATACGGCTACGTCGGATGCTCGAAAAGCCGTATCGGTCCGGGGTGAATCCGGGCGATGGTGAAGCGGGAGGTCGGCATCGCCCAGGTGTAGGCAGCTCCCGTATCGATCATCCACAGGTTTGCGATCCTCTCTGCCCGCATCCCGCGGGCATGCCCGCAGATTACGCACGCCACCCGCCCCTCTACCGCGGGAGCCTCTTCGGGGGAACCGCCGTAGACGTAGCGCTCCATGCGGCGGCGGGACCATATGGCGCAATAGCTGTCCTCGCGGTTTCCATCCCGGAGCGCGGAGAGGAACTCCTCCCAGGTGCGGTCCTCCGGAACATCGGCATGGACGATGCCGACAGCCCCCGTCTCGCAGTCAACCTCCGCGGCAAACGGCAGGGTGGAGAACGCCTGCACGCAGGCAGCCCGCTCCGAAGCGGGCACCCGGTTCCACCACGTCCCGCCGTTGTAGTTGACCCAAAGGTCGTGCTCCTCGCCCCGTTCCCCCGCGGGGTCGGCGGCCGCGTCGAGAAGGAACTGGTCGTGGTTGCCGCGGATGGGGTGGAACCACTCGCACCCGGTCAGCCACTGCAGGACAGCTTCCGATTCCGGGCCGCGGTCGATCAGGTCGCCTACCGGGAACAGCCGGTCCCTGCCTGGGTCGAAGGACAGCTCCTCGAGGAAGTCCTCGAGGGCGGAGAACATCCCGTGAATATCGCCGACGACGAAGTCCCGTCCCCGCTCGTTGCGCGCGAAGGTCCTTACTGCGCTGTCCCCGCCCAACGCCGCGGCCACGAAGGTCGGGCGCCTTCGGAGGATGTCGAGTTCCCAGATCGGCCGGCTCACGGTCGATTCCCCTTTCCAAATCCGGGCTTCCTGACTTCCGTTTGTCGGGAGCGACCATGGTTCCTCCGGGTGCACATTTTGGGTTGCCTCACTGGAACCTTTGGATGTTGAAGGTGGCTGCAATCGAACCTGTCACGGAGTTGCGACAGATCATGTCGGGAATCGGGTTTTTTTGGCAAAGCCATCGGGCAGGGAGGGGCAAGTAGCCACCGGATCCGGGAAATCTACGTTACCCGAATCCAGAAGCGGGATGCAAGCTTTGAGCAAACCCACCCTCAAGCCGGATTGCGCTCTCGCAACCGCGTATATTGGTCCCGATAACGGTTCACACACCATGCCTCCCGTAATGAATCCCACCCGGGCAGCGTTGCTGCTCCTGCTCGCCCTGCCAGTCGCCGTCCATGCCTCTGATGAGCCGACGCCCAGGCAGATTCTCGACCGCTTCGACGACCTCTACCGCGGCGACTCCTCGCGCGCCGTCATGGCGATGACGGTGGTCACCGAGCACTGGACGCGCGAGCTCAAGCTCGAGGCCTGGAGCCAGGGCAGGGAGAAGTCGCTGTTCCGCATCCTGTCGCCGCGCAAGGAGAAGGGGACCGCCACCCTCAAGTCGGGCCGGCAGATGTGGAACTACCTGCCCAAGGTCGACCGCGTCATCAAGGTGCCCTCGTCGATGATGGGCGGCTCCTGGATGGGCAGCCACTTCACCAACGACGACCTCGTCAAGGAGAGCCGCATGGCCGAGGACTACGACTTCGAGTACGGCGAGGCCCCCGGAGAGGGAGAGGTCGCCGTCGTCTGCATTCCAAAAGCGGATGCCGCGGTGGTCTGGGGCAAGGTAGTGATCCGCGTGCGCAGCGCCGACTGGATGCCGGTTGCCGTCGAGTACTTCGACGAGGACATGGAGCCGGCCCGGACCATGACTTTCGGCGACTACGGCGAGGTGGGGGAGCGCCTGCTTCCGCGGCGCATGCGCATCGCCCCGGCGGACGAGCCGGAGGAGCACACCGAGGTCCGCTACGAGGAGATCGAGTTCGACCTCCCCTTCGGCGGGGACCTCTTCTCCCTGCGCAGCCTGCGCGAGTAGGCGGATGCGTTCGCTGGCCATTGCCTGGCGCAACATCATGCGCAAGCCGCGGCGGACCGCGGTGACCGTTGTCGCCGTCGCCCTGAACACGGCGGTGCTCATCTTCACCTGGGCGATGATGGACGGCATGATCGCGCAGATGGTGCGCAGCTCCCGGCACACCTATATCGGCGACGTGCAGCTGCACGCCCCGGGGTACCGGGCCGGCCGCTCGATCTACAAGAGCCTCCCCGCGCCGCAGTCCCTGCTCGACCGGGCGGCGGCAGCCGGCTTCGGAGCCGCCGCCCGCAGCTTCGGCTTCGGCCTGGTGTCGTGCGGCGCCAAGTCCGCGGGGGCAAGCTTCTGGGGCATCGACCCGGCCGCCGAGAGCAGCACCTTCGAGCTGGCCGGCAAGCTCCGGCAGGGCCGCTTTCTGTCGTCGGAGGCGCGGTCCGAGGTGGTGATCGGCCGCCGGCTCGCCCGCAGTCTGCAGGCCGACGTCGGCTCCGAGATCGTCGCCGTGGTGCAGGCCGCCGACGGCTCCCTCGGCAACGATCTCTTCCGGGTCGCCGGCATCCTGCAGAGCGTCGGCGAGGAGATCGACCGCGGCGGCATCCTCGTGCACCGGGAGGAGTTCGACCGCCTGTTCGTCGCCGGCGGCCGCGTCCACGAGGTCGCCCTGCTCGGCAACGGCACGGCCCCGGAGGAGGTGGCGGCCCTGTACGACGGCACCGAAGAGGATGGGGAGGGCATGGTGGCCGAGACCTGGCGCCAGCTGCTGCCCACCCTGTCCGACATGGTCAACGTCTCCGGCGCCTCGATGGGGATCCTCTCGGGCATCTTTCTGCTGGCCGCCGGCCTCGGGGTGCTCAACACTATGTTCATGGCCACCCACGACAGGGTTCGGGAGTTCGGCATGCTCAAGGCCCTCGGCACCCGGCCGCGGCGCATCGTCGGCGACGTCCTCGTCGAGGCGCTGCTGCTGTCGGGGGCCGCCGCCCTGATCGGGGCGGTGCTCGGCAGCGCCGTCTGCCTCTACTTCGAGGCCTCGGGCGGCCTCGACCTGACGCGCTGGCAGGGGGAGTCCCTGACCATGTCGGGGATGCCGATCGCCGCGGTCTACCAGTTTTCCCTGCAACCGGCCAGGGTGGCGGCCGCGGTCGTCACCATGTCGGCGGTCTGCGCCGCCGCGGCGCTGTTTCCCGCGCTCAAGGCCGCCCGCCTCGACCCGGTGGCGGCGATGACCCACCAGTGAGGAGAACGGGGGCCGCACGACGGGTCGGCAGCAACGGGAAACCAACCATCGATATGGAAAAGCTCGCACTGATCTTCAGAATTTCGTGGCGCAGCATCTGGCGCAACCGGCGCCGCACCTGGATCACGGTCAGCGCCATCGCCTTCGGGCTCGCCCTGGCGGTCTTCTTCATCGCCTTCGGCGACGGCGTCTACAACCAGCTGATCGACGACGCCACGCGCATGCAGGGGGGCCACTTCACCCTCGAGCACCCGGACTACCGCGAGGCCCCGGCGGTCGATCTTTTCGTCGGCGGCGTCTCCGGCCTGCGAGAGCGCATCGAGGGACTCGACGGCGTCCTGGGCACCAAGGCCCTCGTCCTCGGCCAGGGGGTCGCCAGGTCCGGCCACGGCGCGGTCGGGGTGTCGGTCATGGGGGTGGAGCCGGCGCTCGAAGCCGCCTCCTCCCCCCTGGCGGGCGGGATCGTCGACGGGTCCTACCTCGAGGAGGGGGACGGGCGCAAGGTCGTTCTCGGGGAAAAGCTCGCCCGGCGGCTCGAGCTGCGGACCGGAAAGAAGCTCGTCATCGCCACCAACGACGCTTCCGGCGAGATCGTCGAGGAGCTGTTCAGGGTCAAGGGGACCTTCGAGGTCGGGTCCGACGAGGTCGACGCCTACCTCGTGCAGATCCCGCTGGAATCGGCGCGCAGGCTCTACGGCCTCGGCGAAGAGGACGCCACCCAGGTCGGGGTCCTGCTCTCCGATCCCGGGCGGCGCACGGCGGTGATGGCCGCGGCGCGGGAGCTCGTTCCCGCCGGGGTTGCCCTGCGCACCTGGGAGGAGGTGATGCCCGAGCTGGCCAACTACATCCGCGTCGACCGCGGCAGCAACCTCGTCTTCCAGGGGATCATCGTCTTCCTCAGTCTTTTCACCATCTTCAACACCATCCTGATGTCGGTGCTGGAGCGCACCCGCGAGCTGGCGATGCAGCTCGCCCTCGGGGTGTCGGCCTCGCTGCTGCGCCTGCAGGTGGTCGTCGAGTCCGCGCTGCTCGGCGCCCTCGGCAGCACCCTCGGGGTCCTGCTCGGGGGAGGACTCGGCTGGTGGATGCAGGCCGAGGGCCTCGACATTTCCCGCTTCTACGGCGAGGACATCGACGTCTCGGGGTTCGCCCTCGACACCATGGTCTACGCCGACGTCACCGCCGAGCTGCTCGTTTCGATGTGGCTGCTGGTCTTCGCCGCCACCGTGCTCCTCAGCCTGGTTCCGGGACGGCAGATCTCTCGCATCGCCGTCGCCGACGTCCTGCGCGCCTGAAGCGATGAACGCCGCCATCGTCCGCCTCGACAGGGTGGTCAAGGATTACGGCGAGGGCCAGGTCGCGACCCGCGCCCTCGCGGGGATCGACCTCGAAATCCATCCCGGGGAGTTCACCGCGGTCGCCGGGCCCTCCGGCTCCGGCAAGAGCACCCTGCTCAACGTCGCCAGCGGCCTCGACCGGCCCACCGCGGGCAGGGTTTTCGTCGCCGGCGAGGAGATCACCTCCGCCTCGGGGAGCCGGCTCAGCGAGCTGCGCCTGCGGCACATCGGCTTCGTGTTCCAGGCCTACAACCTCATCCCGGTGCTGACCGCTTTCGAGAACGCCGAGTACATCCTCATGCTGCAGGGGGTGCGGCCGCGGGAGAGGCGCGAGAGGGTGATGGAGCTGCTGGAGCAGGTCGGTCTCGCCGGCATGGAGCACCGCTTTCCGCGCGAGCTCTCCGGCGGCCAGCAGCAGCGCGTCGCCATCGCCCGGGCCATCGCCTCGTCGCCGGCCCTCGTGCTCGCCGACGAGCCTACCGCCAACGTCGACCAGGCGACCGCTTCGTCCCTGATGGACCTGATGGGGCGGCTCAACGAGGAGCGGGGCACGACCTTCCTGTTCTCCTCCCACGACAGCCGCGTCCTCGAGCGCGCCCGGCGCCTGCTGACCCTGACGGACGGCCGCATCACCGGCGACACGGCGCCGGAAAAGGACGCCGCGGAGTGAGGCCGGCCGCCCCCGCCTGTCTCGGCGCGGCGCTCTCGGCGCTTCCGGCGGCCGGCAGTCCCGCCGACGGCCTTCTCCCCGCTCTCGACGCCAACCTCCGGACCACCAGCGTGGCGGCGCGCAACTACGACCGGCCGCTTCTGCGGGGCCGGGACGACGTCGCCGACTACCACACCGGCCTCGCCCTGCGCCTCATCGCCTCCGGCCGCCCGCACCCGCGCCTGCGCTGGGAGGCGCACGCCGTCAAGAACCTGGCCCTGACCACCTTCGCCGACGCCGCGGCCGGCTCGGCCAACCTGCTGGGCGCCGCCAGCGCCGAGGTGCCCTACCGCCTTGCCGGCGCCCGCCGGGACTGGGGGGACGGCGGCGGCGTCAGGGCCTCCGCCCACCTCGACCGGGCCCATATGAGGATCGCCTTCGAGCGCGCCGACCTGACCATCGGACGCCAGGCGGTCACCTTCGGCAAGGCCTGGTTCTGGAACCCCCTCGACATCTTCCTGCCTTTCGGATCCACCCAGTTCGACCGCGACTACAAGCCCGGCGTCGACGCCGTGCGCGTAGACCTCCCTCTCGGCGACTTCTCGGGCGCCACCCTGGTCGGGGTGCCGGGGCGGGCGCAGTCCGGGGCCGCGCCGGCGGGCGGCGGGGACGCCTGGTACCGCAGCGCCCTCGTGGCGCGCGCCTTTGGAAACGTCCGAAGCTGGGACGTCGCCGCCCAGGGAGGAAAGATTCTCGGGGGTTATCAGCTCGGGGGAGCCGCCGCCGGAGAGCTTGGGGGCTTGGAGCTGCGAGGGGAAGCGGCCTGGTTCGGGGCCCGGGACGAGACCTGGGCCGGGGTTACGGGGAGTTCCAGGGTCGACGGCTACCTGAGCGCCGTCGCCGGGGCCGGCCGCGGTTTCGCCGCCGGCGGCCTGCAGCTGCAGGCGGAGTACTTCTACAACGGCGCCGCCCGCGGCAGCCTGAAGCAACGGTTCGCCCTGGTAGCCGAAGGCCGGCTCCGGCACGCGGGCAGCCACCTGCTCGGAGCTCTCGCCAGCGGCCGGATCCACCCCCTGGTCAGCGGCTCCCTGGCCGGACTGTGGGGGATCGGGGACGGCTCCTGGCTGGCCCAACCCGGCCTGGTCTGGTCGGCCGCGGATGAAGTCGAGGTGGTCGCCGGGGCGGTGGTCGCGCGCGGCCGCCGGCCCGTTGGAGGAACAGCCGAAGACCTCAGGTTCCGCAGCGAGTTCGGAACCTATCCCGACTTCTACTACCTCGAGACCAAGCTGTATTTCTAGTCTTTCACCCTGTCCCTCCCTGGAGCCTGGGGGGCTTGCCACCAGGCGAGCGGCGGACACGGGGGGAACGGCATGCCACAGGGCGCAGGCCGGGTACCGCGCTCTCCCTTGCCCGCTCCCCCGCTAAATCCGTTTATCCTGTACTGATCACGCGGGCCGATCACCACGGCGCCGCTATAGCGGCCGGAAAGCCCATCCCCCTCACACGGGGCGACAGGAGACGCGATCGATGAAGATTGTCGTACTGGACGGATACACCCTAAACCCGGGCGATCTCAGCTGGGAGGGCCTGGAGGCCCTCGGCGAGCTCACCGTCTACGACCACTCCCTCGACGAGCAGGCGGTGGAACGGGCCGGGGGAGCGGAAATCGTCATGACCAACAAGGTGGAGCTCTCGCGCGAGGTGATCGGCCAGCTGCCGGACCTGAAGTACATCGGCGTCCAGGCGACTGGGTTCAACGTCGTTGACATCGAGGCGGCGCGGGAGCGGGAAATCCCGGTGACCAACATCCCGACCTACGGCACCGCCTCGGTGGCGCAGATGGTCTTCGCCCACGTCCTCAACCTGACGCAGCGGGTCGCCCACCACGCCGGCACCGTCCAGGAAGGCCGCTGGAGCGAGTGCCGGGACTTCTGCTACTGGGACTTCCCGCTGCGCGAGCTCGACGGACTGACCCTGGGGATCGTCGGCTACGGACGCATCGGCCAGCGCACCGGGGACATCGGCCGCGCCCTCGGCATGGAGCTGCTCGCCCACGACGCCTACCTCGACCCGGCCGATTTCCCCGGGGTCGAGTTCACCGGGGTCGACGACCTCTTCCGCCGCAGCGACGTCATCAGCCTGCACTGCCCGCTGACCCCGGAAACCGAGAACCTCGTCGACGCCGGGCGCATCGACCTGATGAAGGAGTCGGCCCTGCTGATCAACACCAGCCGCGGCCCCCTCGTCGACGACCGGGCGCTCGCCGACGCCCTCAACTCCGGCCGCATCGCCGGGGCCGGGCTCGACGTCGTCTCGGTGGAGCCGCCGCCGCGCGACAATCCCCTGTTCAGCGCCAGGAACTGCTTCGTGACCCCGCACATCGCCTGGGCGACGCGGTCGGCGCGCTCGCGGCTCCTCAACACCCTGGTCGACAACGTCAAGGCGTATCTCGCCGGCGAGCCCGAGAACGTCGTGAACTGAGTGTACAGGCCATGACCGGCATGCCGCGGACCGACGAGGAGCTGCTCGACAGCCTCGAGACCGGGGAGTGGCTCGAGTCCCTCGACTACGTGCTCGAGCACTCGGGACCGGAGCGCGTCCGCGGGCTGCTCGAGCGCCTGCGCGACCACGCCCGGCAGCGCGGGGTGTCGCTGCCGTTCGCCGCGAGCACGCCGTACGTCAACACCATCCCCCCGGCGGCGCAGCCCCCCTATCCGGGGAGCCACGACCTCGAGCGGCGCATCCGCAACATCATCCGCTGGAACGCCATGATCATGGTTGTGCGCGCCAACCGCGCCGACCCGACGATCGGCGGCCATATCGCGACCTACGCCTCGGTGGCGGCTCTGTACGAGGTGGCGCTCAACCACTTCATGCGCGGCCGCGGCAGCGGTTTCGAGGGGGACCACATCTTCTGGCAGGCGCATACCGCCCCGGGGATCTACGCCCGCGCATTCCTCGAGGGGCGGCTGAGCGAGGAGCAGCTCGACAACTACCGCCACGAGCTCCACCCGGAAGGGGGGCTGTCCTCCTACCCGCACCCCCGCCTGATGCCGGACTTCTGGCAGTTCCCCACCGCGTCGATGGGCCTGTGCCCGATCATGGCGATCTACCAGGCCCGCTTCAACCGCTATCTCGAGGACCGCGGCCTCAAGCAGCGGTCCGACGCCAAGGTCTGGGCCTTCATCGGCGACGGCGAGATGGACGAGCCGGAATCCCTCGGGGCCATCTCCCTGGCCGCCCGCGAGCAGCTCGACAACCTCGTCTTCGTCGTCAACTGCAACCTGCAGCGGCTCGACGGCCCGGTGCGCGGCAACGGCAAGATCATCCAGGAGCTGGAGACGGTCTTCTGCGGGGCCGGCTGGAACGTCATCAAGGTGATCTGGGGCAGCGACTGGGACCCGCTGCTGGCCAGGGACGAGAAGGGGCTGCTGGCGCGGCGCATGGGGGAGCTCGTCGACGGCCAGTACCAGAAGTACAGCGTCTCCGACGGCAACTACCAGCGCAACCACTTCTTCGGCGTCGACGAGAGCCTGATGAAGCTCTCCCGGCACCTGACCGACGAGCACATCCGCACCATCCGCCGCGGCGGCCACGACCCCGAGAAGGTGTACGCCGCCTACCGCGCCGCCCTCGAGTTCCGCGGCGCCCCGTCGGTGGTGCTCGCCAAGACCATCAAGGGGTACGGAATGGGGGAAGCCGGGGAAGGGCGCATGGGGGCGCACCAGCAGAAGAAGCTCGACAGCGAGGCCCTGAGGAACATCCGCACCCGCTTCGCCATCCCCCTGTCCGACGAGGAGGTCGAGCAGCTGTCCTACTACCGGCCGGCGGCCGAGACCCCCGAGAGCCAGTACCTGGTCGAGCGCCGCCGGGCCCTCGGCGGTTTCGTGCCGAGCCGGCCGTCGGCGCCGCCCCCGGGAGAGGGGGGGCACCGCGACCTGTTCGACGAGTTCCTCGCCGGCACCGGGGAGCGCCGCGCGTCGTCGACCATGATGTTCGTGCGCATCCTCGCGAAGCTGCTGCGCCACAAGCAGCTCGGCCCGCTGATCGTGCCGATCGTCGCCGACGAGGCGCGCACCTTCGGCATGGAGGCGCTGTTCCGGCAGTACGGCATCTACTCCCACATCGGGCAGCTCTACGAGCCGGTCGACAGCGAGACCCTGACCTACTACCGCGAGGCCCGGGACGGGCAGCTCCTCGAAGAGGGGATCACCGAGGCCGGGGCCCTGTCCTCCTTCATCGCCGCCGGGACCGCCTATTCCAGCCACGGCATCCACACCCTGCCGTTCTTCGTCTTCTATTCGATCTTCGGGTTCCAGCGCGTCGGCGATTTCGTGTTCGCCGCCGGCGACCAGCGGGCGCGCGGCTTCCTGATCGGGGCCACCTCGGGGCGCACGACCCTGAACGGGGAGGGGCTGCAGCACCAGGACGGGCACAGCCATCTCCTCTCCTACAGCTATCCCCACGTGGTCGCCTACGACCCCGCCTTCGGCTACGAGCTCGCCGTCATCGTGCGGGAGGGGGTCGAGCGGATGTACGGCCGCGGCGAGGACCTCGTCTACTACCTGACGGTCCAGAACGAGGACTACCCGATGCCGGCCATGCCGCCGGGGGCCGAGGAGGGGATCCTGAAGGGGATGTACCGGCTGCGGGAAGCGCCGGAGGGCTGCTCCGGGCGGGCCCACCTGTTCGCCAGCGGCAGCATCCTCAACGAGGCGCTGCGCGCCCGGGAGATCCTCGCCGGGCGCTTCGACGTCGGCGCCAGCGTCTGGTCGATCACCAGCTTCCGCCAGCTCCACGAGGACGGGGCGGCCAGCGAACGGCTCGGCCTGCGCCAGGAGGAAGGAGCGGCCCCGAAATCCTGGATCGGCCAATGTCTCGAGGGGGAAAGCGGCAGCTTCGTCATCGCTTCCGACTACATCAAGGCGCTGCCGAACTCGATCGCGCGCTGGTTCCCGCGGCCTCCGGTCGCCCTCGGCACCGACGGCTTCGGCCGCAGCGAGTCGCGCGCCGCGCTGCGCAGTTTCTTCGAGGTCGACGCCGGGGCGATCGCCTATGCCGCCCTCGCCGACCTGCACCGCCAGGGAATGCTCGGCCGGGAGGAGGTGCGCCGCGCGGCCTCCGAGCTCGGCATCGATCCGGAGAAGCGCGACCCCACCCATTCCTGAGTGCCCCGGCCCCGCGAGTCAGGCGGCTTCCCGCTCCATCGCCAGGGTGTACTCTCCGTGGCGGGCGGCGCCGTTCAGCCTGGCGCGCAGGTAGAAAGCCCGCTTCGCCGCCTCGGTGTTGGCCGCATCCCCCTTCCAGGCCTTCAGCGCCGTCTCCTGCAGGGCGCGCCCGTACGAGAAGCTCAGCTGCCAGGGGGCCCCGCCGATCGCGTTCATGGCGTTGAGGTGGGCGGTCGCCTGCTCCGGGCCCTGTCCCCCCGAGAGGAACACGATGCCCGGGACCGCCGCGGGCACGGTGCGGCGGAAGCAGCGCAGCGTCGCCTCGGCGACCTCCCCGACCGAAGCCTGCTGCGGACAGTCTTTTCCGGAGAGCACCATGTTCGGTTTCAGCAGGGTGCCCTCGAGCTCGACGCGCTGGCCGAGCAGCTGGCCGTAGACGCCGGCCAGGGCCGCCCCGGTCGCCTCCTCGCAGGCCTGCAGGTCGTGGCCGCCGTCCATCAGCACCTCCGGCTCGACGATCGGCACCAGCCCTGCCGCCTGCGATATCGCCGCGTAACGCGCCAGCCCGTGGGCGTTGGCCTCGATGCAGCCGGCGGTGGGCAGCCCGTCCCCCACGGCGATCACCGCCCGCCACTTGGCGAACCGCGCCCCCAGCTCCCGGTACTCCTCGAGCCGGTCCTGCAGGCCGTCGAGCCCCTCGGTGGCCTGCTCCCCCGGGAAGCCGGGCAGATCCTTCAGCCCCATGTCGGCCTTGATCCCGGGAATCACCCCCTTGTCCGACAGCACCTGCGGCAGCGGCGTGCCGTCGCCGGCCGCCTGCCGGATGGTCTCGTCGTAGAGGATGACCCCGCTGATGAACTCCTCCATGCCCGGCGTCGTGAACAGCAGCTCGCGGTAGGAGCGCCGGTTCTCCTCCGTCGACTCGGTGTCGATTGCGGAGAACCGCTTCGCAATGGTGCCGGAGCTCTCGTCGGCGGCGAGGATTCCCTTGCCTGTCGGCACAAGAGCCTGCGCAATGTCGATCAGCTCATTGTTCTTCATCTCGGTCTTTCTCCCCTTCGCGATCCGGATGGTTTACGGTGTGGCTCAGCGTCAATCCTGCAGTCCATGAAGATCCCCCGCTTACCCCCGGGGTTCCCCGACATCCTGTTGTTTTTCCGCTCTGAAGCCGATGACCGGCGGCCGGGCCATGAATTCGTTCCAGTATCCATTCTGCCGCTCGGCGGGGTGCAGGTAGGGCCCGGCCCATTCAAAGTCGAGAAACCCGGCCTGCCCGAAAGCCCAGCTGTACGTCTCCGGTTTCAGAAAGTAGTTCCTGAATTCGAACGTCCCGCCGTCCTTTCGCCTCATCCTGTACAGGACGACATCCCCTTCCCGGGGGGCGTCGGCGCACTCCTTTTCAAATCCGTACCGGGCATAGGAAACGGTTCCCCCGGGGACCTGCCCGACATTGTCGTTGAACCCGACGAACCGTCCCCCGGGCCGCAGGAAGCCGTAAGCCGCCTCGACGAACCCGAGAAGTTCCTCCCTGGTCCTGGCGTAGTTCAACAGGTACATCGCCACCACGAGATCGACCTGCCCGGAAAGCTCGAGCCTGGCAGCGTCTCCCTGCAGGTACCTGCAGCCCAGGGGCCTGGCGCGTTCCTCCTCTTCGGCCAGCCTGATCATCTCGGTGGAAATATCGACGCCGGAGACTTCCCGGGCCCCGGCCTGCACGATCCTGCGCGTGTAGAAGCCGTCGCCGCAAGCCAGGTCGAGAACCGTGGCCCCGCGAATATCTCCCAGGATCTCGAAAAGGGAATAGGCTTCGACGAATTCCCGGAAGGGCAGTTGCTTCGACTCCTTGTAGGCCTCGGCGATCGGATCGTACTGGTTCTCCGGGTTCACGAATCTCTCTCCGGATCGGAACCACCGGTACCGGAAAGAAGGGTCGAAACCTCGGCGATGAGCTCGTCGTTGCCGAACGGCTTCTGCAGCACCCTGTCGGCCCCGGCATTCGCCGCGAGAGTCGCGGCGAGGTCCGGCGTCTGGTGCATTCCGCCTCCGGTCATGGCAATGACCGGGATTCCGGGGCGGGCCTTGCGCAGCTGTTCGATCAGCTCGACGCCGCTCATGCCCGCCATGTTCACGTCGGTCACGACGAGGTCCGGCCTTTTCTCCGCGGCGGTCTCCAGGACCGCGGAGCAGCGGTCCGCCTCGAGAATCTCGTGGCCCGCCTCCCGCAACAGCATCCCCAGCGCGAAGCGCACCTCCGGGTCCTCGTCGCCGAGCAGTATGGCCGCCATGCTCAGGCCCCCGTTTCCAGCCTGGGGATGAGGATTTCGAACGCCGCCCCGTTCCCGGGGGAGGAGTACACGGAGATCTTTCCGTCCCATCCCTGGACCAGGCTGTAGACGATGGCGAGGCCAAGCCCCGTGCCTTCTCCCGCCTCCTTGGTGGTGAAGAAGGGATCGAAGATCTGGTCCCTGACCTCGGGGGCCATGCCCGGGCCGTTGTCCGCCACCGTAACGCGGACGTACCTGCCGGCCGCCAGCCCCTTGGCGCGCGCTCCCTCGGCATCGAGGGTACGGGAGCCGACGCCGATCTCGATCCTGCCCCTGTGGTCCATCGCTTCGGCAGCGTTCTTCACCAGGTTGGTCAGCACCTGGTGGAACTCCGTCCTGTTGACGCGAACGGCCACGGGGTCGGCGGCGATCCGGGTGTCGATCTCGACCTCTCCGAGATTCCCCCTCGCCTTTTGGACGAAGGCGGCGAGATCCTCGGCCGGGAACATGTCGTGGGTTTCCTGGGTTCCGCCGGCGGGAAAGGCCAGGGTCCCCTTGACGACATCGCAGCCGTGCTCGGCCGCCTTGAGGATATGCCTGATCCGGGTCCGTTGTTCTTCGGGCAGGTCGCCGCGGTCCAGGGTGAGCTGGGCAAGGGTGACTATCGGCTGCAGCACGTTGTTGAACTCGTGGGCGAGCCCGCCGGTAAGCGCTCCCATGGCGGCCATCTTGTAGGCTTCCCCGAGCTGCTCCTCCATGGCGCGGCGCTGCGCGATCGCCTCCTCGAGCTGGGCCACCGTCTCTTCGAGCTCGCCGTTCAGCCTCCGGATCTCGCGCCAGCGCCGCCCGGCGAACCAGGCGGTCACCAGCGCCAGGGCGGGAACCGCGGCAATCACCTCATCGAGGTTCCATTCCTCGTACTTCCGGGTAAAGTCGAAGAAGAGCTCGATCAGCTCGATGGAGGCGAAGAAAAAGATGATGAGGGCGCATGCCGCAACGGCGATGATCAGGTCCCTGGTGGAGGCGTTCATGGTGGATCCTGCCCTTGTGAAAAGCGAGGTCCGGGAACGCGGGCGGTTCCTGGGGGTTTTATGGATGAGGCCGGGGATGGGCAAATAAGGGCCGCACCCGGGAACGATCAAGGCGGGAGTGAGTCAGGCTCCCCGGCGAACCCCCGCCGCCCGGTTCCGGTTGGGACCGCCCCTTGCCAGGGGGAACGCAAAACGTTACTTGCGTAGCGTTCCGCCGGGGACAGGCCAACCGGAATACCCCCCTCCCCGGCCCACCTCACCCCGAGGAGGCTGACCATGAGTCAGGCGACCCGCCCCGACGACGCTCCCTCTGCCGGGCCGCTGGAATACCACCGGTTGTGCGCCGCCGCCGACGTCGCCGAAGGAGAAAGCCGCCCCTTCAGCGTCAACGGCACCCACCTCGCCCTCTTCCGCTACCGGGGCCGCTTTCACGCGGTCGACAACCGCTGCCCCCACATGGGCTACCCCATGTCCAAGGGCAGCATCCGCGACGGCGTCCTCATCTGCCACTGGCACCACTGGGAGTTCGACCTCAACACCGGCGGCTGCTTCCTCACCTCGGGGGACGACCTGAAGACTTTCCCTGTCGAGGAGCGGGACGGGTGCCTGTACGTCGGCCTTTCCGCCGACGAGCGCGAGGCCGCCGCCCGGCGACTCATCGAGAGGGGCAAGAGGGCCCTGGAGCAGGGCCTCAAGGACCGCAGCTCCTTCCTCATCGCCAAGGCGGTAACCGCCCTGCGCCAGGCCGGGGCCGGTCCGCGCGAGATCATACAGCAGGGCCTCTACTACGGGGCCCACAAGACCAGCGAGGGCTGGTCCTCCGGTGTGACCATACTCACCCTGGCGGCAAACCTGTGGGAGGATATCGACCCCGGCGACCGCAACCTCTTTCTCGTCCACGGCCTCAGCCAGATCGCCAACCGCACCTCGGGCAGCTCGCGGCGGCAGCGCTTCCCCTTTCCGCGCGCCGGCAGCGACCCCGACCTCGAGACCATGCGCCGCTGGTTCCGCCGCTACATCGAACAGCGCGACCGCGGGCCGGCCGAGCGCATCCTCCTCACCCTGCACGACAGGGGCTACCCGGCAGGGACGCTGGCCGACCTCGTCTTCACGACCGCCACCGATTTCTACTTCACCGGGGACGGCCACGCCCTCGACTTCGCCAACAAGATGTTCGAGGCCCTCGATTGCGTCGAATGGGAGGGAGCCCACGAAATCCTGCGCCCCATCGTCGTCGACCTGGCAGGCCGCACCCGGCACGAAGAGACCTCGCGCTGGTCGGACAGCGTCCCGGTTCTCGAGGAGATCTTCACCCGCCTCGACGACATCTGGAGGGAAAACCAGGAGAACCAGGCGGCCCTCGACATATCCGCCTTCGCCCGGGTCATGCTCGGCGACGACTTCGAGCCGATCCTCGTCGAAATCGAGGCCCGCCTGCGCGCCGGGGTCGACCCGCGCGACCTGTGCCGCGCCATGACCTGCGCCGGCGCCATCCGCGTCGCCCGCTTCCACCTCAAGAACGAGGGGGACTGGCACGACGTCGCCAACATCTACTCCTATGCCCACGGCCTCTACCGCGCCTTCCACCTCGCCCCCGGAAAGGAGCTGCTGCGCGGCATCTTCCACGGCGCCGTCTTCCTGACCTACCTGCGCTGGCTCAACATGCCCGCCGCCCGCCTGCCGCGCCCCGGTCAGCGCCTCGACGAATCCTTCGCCGGCCCCGAAGCGATGCTCGAGCGGCTGCAGGAGTTCGCCGACTTCCAGAAGGTCTTCGAGGCCGAGGTGCTTGTGAACCAGTACCTGGAGGAGGGGCACGACCTGACCCGGCTGCGCCATACCCTCGCCCACATCCTGCTGCGCGAGGACGCCGAGCTGCACATGTTCCAGGTCCTGGAGGCCGCCTTCCGCCACTTCGACCTGAGCGGCGACGAAGAGGAAAAGCGGATGCACATGCTGGCGGCCACCCGCTACATCACCGCGCAGAAGCTGATGAAGGGGATCCTCTGGTCGACGGAAAACGCCGAGCGCCTGCAGCGGGGCGATCTGCTGTCGGAACGCGAGGACGACGATTGACGTGGAGCCTGAAAGCCGCGGGGCGGAACACTCCGTTCGTCCCGCCGCCGGGCGGCCCCGGCGGCGACGGACCGGGCGCTTTTTCAGCGCTGGTGGAACTGACCGCTGCCGTTTGACATCCCCTGTCGCGACCCCTAAGGTAAACGCTCTGCTAACTCTTTCTTTAACAAATAGATGCTTGTTTTCCGCTTCGTGCTCGAAGGGCCGACCGGGGGCTCTTCGCCGCAGCCGTCCCGCCAGATACCACCTGTCCTCAAAGAAAAACCGGAGCAGAGATCATTGAGACGCGTCTGCGTAATGGGGACGGGCTACGTCGGCCTGGTCACCGGCTCCTGTCTCGCCGACTTCGGCCACGCCGTGGTCTGCGTCGACATCGACGACGAGCGGATCTCCCGGCTCAAGGCCGGAGAAACCCCCATATACGAACCGGGACTCGACGAGCTGGCCGCCCGCAACGTCAGCCGCGGCCGCCTGACCTTCTCGACCGAGGTCGCCTTCGCGATCAAGACATCGGAGATCATCTTCATCTGCGTCGGCACCCCGCCGCTCCCCACCGGTGACGTCGACATCTCCTACGTCACCGCGGCCGCCGAGACCATCGGCACCTTCATGGAGGACTACAAGATCGTCGTCAACAAGTCGACGGTCCCCGTCGGCACGGGAGTCGACGTCGGCGAGGTGATCCGCAGGGTGCGGCCGGACCAGGACTTCGACGTCGTCTCCAACCCCGAATTCCTGCGCGAGGGTTCTGCGATCGACGACTTCCTGCACCCGGACCGGCTGGTCATCGGGGCGACGAGCCGCCGCGCCATGGAGGCGATCCTCGACGTCTACAACCCGCTGTACGAGCGGGACGTCCCGATGGTGCTCACCGACGTCGAGTCGGCCGAGATTATCAAGTACGCTTCGAACGCGCTGCTCGCCGCCAGGGTCTCCTTCATCAACGAAATCGCCAACATCTGCGAGGCCTACGGCGCCGACGTCTCCTCGGTGGCAAGGGGGATGGGGTACGACGGTCGCATCGGGCACCGCTACCTGAACGCCGGCGCCGGGTACGGCGGCAGCTGTTTCCCCAAGGACGTCACCGGGCTGGCCGCCACCGCCCGCAAGGCCGGGGTCGAGGCTCCCCTCATAGATGCCATCGACGGCAGCAACGCCCTGCAGCGGCGGCGCATGATCTCCAAGCTGGGCGATCTCATCGGCCCGTTCGGGGGAAAGTCGGTCTGTCTCCTCGGGCTTTCGTTCAAGCCGGACACCGACGACATCCGCGAAGCACCCTCCCTCGACATGATCGGGGCGCTGCTGGCCGGGGGGGCCGCGGTGCGCGCCTGCGACCCGGCCGCCAACGAACGCGCGCAGGCCCGGTTCCCCGAGGTCCTCTGTTTCGAGGACCCCTATGCCGCTGCCGAGGGCTGCGACGCCGCCGTCCTGCTGACCGAGTGGAACGAGTTCCGCAACATGGACCTGCCGCGCCTGCGGGAGGCCCTGCGCACGGCGAAGTTCCTCGACTGCCGCAACGTCTACGAGCCGCGGCGCATGGGGGAGCTCGGCTTCGAGTACGTCAGCGTCGGGCGCCGGGCCCTGGCCCCCGGGGAAGCGGGGGACGAGCCGGACCTGAGCTCTCCTGTGCATTCGGTGCCGCTGCGGACCTGATCGGAAGATGAAGAGGATTCTCGTCACCGGGGGGTGCGGTTTCATCGGCAGCAATTTCGTGCGCTACCTGCTGGCCCGGTACCCCGGCTGCAACGTCACCAACCTCGACAAGCTGACCTACGCCGGTAACCTCGAGAACCTCGCCGATCTCGAGGGGGATCGGCGCTACCGGTTCGTGCGTGGAGACGTCTGCGACCCGCAGGCCGTCGATCCCCTCGTGGAAGAGGCGGACGCCGTCGTCCACTTCGCCGCCGAGAGCCACGTCGACCGCTCCCTGCTCGGCGGGGCCGAGTTCGTGCGCACCAACGTGTACGGGACGGCGGTGCTGCTGGAGGCGGCCAGGCGTTACGGGGTCGAGCGCTTTCACCAGGTCAGCACCGACGAGGTCTACGGCAGCGTCGAGGAGGGGGCCTGGACCGAGGAGTCCCCCGTCGACCCGCGCAATCCCTACTCGGCGAGCAAAGCGTGCGCCGACATCCTGGTGCGGGCCTACCACCTGAACCACGGCCTGCCCGCGGTGATCACCCGGGCGTCCAACAACATCGGCCCCTACCAGTACCCGGAGAAGCGGGTTCCCCTCTACATCACCAACGCCATCGACGACCGGCCGCTGCCGGTCTACGGCGACGGCAGACAGGTGCGCGATCACCTCCATGTCGAGGACCACTGCGAAGCGATCGACCTCGTGCTGCGCCAGGGACAGGTGGGGGAGGTCTACAACGTCGGGGGGGAGAACGAGTCGAACGGCCTCGAGGTCGCGCGCACGGTACTCGGGCAGCTCGGAAAGCCGGTATCGCTGATCGAGTTCGTCAGGGACCGCAGCGGCCACGACCGCCGCTACGCCCTCGACTCCTCCAGGATCGCCGCACTTGGCTGGAAGCCCCGGCGCGATCTGGCCGCCTCGATGAGCGATACCGTCGACTGGTACGTCCGCAACGAGGTATGGTGGCGCCGGATCAAGTCCGGAGAAGAGTACCGGGCCTACTACGAGAAGCAGTATGCGCACCGTTGAAACGCCCCCGCCCGGCATGGCCGACGTCGATCGCCATGGCGCCGGTACGGGCAGTCCGCGCCGCGGTCTGCAGCCTGAATGCGGCACCTTCTCCGAAAAGAGAAGGGCCCCGGAAACGCCGCACCGCCCAGCCCCGTGAGCCCCCCGCTTTCAGTCCGGGTCCAGCGCCGGACCGACAACCCCCTGCCGGAATACGAAACCGCCGGCAGCGCCGGCATGGATCTGCGCGCCGACCTCGGCGAGCCGCTCCGCCTCGCCCCGGGAGAGCGCGCCCTCGTTCCGACCGGCCTGCGCCTGGAAATCCCCGCCGGCTTCGAAGGACAGGTGCGGCCGCGCAGCGGCCTCGCCCTCCAACGCGGGCTGTCGGTGCTCAACGCCCCCGGAACGATCGACGCCGACTACCGCGGCGAGGTAGGGGTGATCCTGATCAACCATTCGGGCGAGGAGCAGGTCGTCGAGCCGGGAGACCGGATCGCGCAGATCGTGTTCGCGCCGGTGACCCGGGCGGAACTGACCGAGACCGGGCAACTGGGCGCTTCGAGCCGCGGCGGCGGCGGCTTCGGGTCGACCGGGGAGCGCTGATCCTTGAACCGGTTCCAGGGTCCGCTTCCCGCCCCCTTCACAGCTTGAACGGGGTCTCCGGCGCCGACAGCGACAGCGGCCCGATCTTCCACGTCGACGGAGGAGTGGGGGTGTTCGGCAGCTACGCCGCCGACGGATTCCGGCTTTACGCCCAAAAAGGAGAAGACGGCAACATGAAAATCACCGCCTGCAGGAGGTCGCCGTCATGGCCGGGGACCCCGCCATGAAACGGCCCGGTTCCCTGTTCGCCGCCGGGGCTTGGCTGCTGGCCCTGACTGCTTTCGCCGCTGCTCAGGAGGAGGAGGACGAACCCCAGATCGTCGTCGTCGAGCCGGAAGAGAAACCCACTGAAGCGCAGCCCGCCCTTATCGGCATGGAGGCTTTCCACGAGGTGCTGGCGAGCGGCAACTACCTGGTGGGGCCCGGTGACAAGTTCCTGATCTTCGCCACCTATATGGAAGAACCGTACATTGCCCCGGTACTTTCGGAGGGCGGTCTGTTCGTCCCGAAGGTCGGACCGGTTCAGGTCGGCGGACTGCGGCTGCGGGATGCGCACAAGGCGATTGCCGACGCCTTCCGACAGACGGTGAGGGTCGGCAACATCCACGTCGAGCTCAGCGATCTCCGGCAGTTCCCGGTTTCCGTCGTCGGCATGGTGGAAGAGCCGGGAATCCGCCAGACCAGCGGGGTGGAGCGGGTCGGCGAGTTGATCCGCAAGGCGGGAGGTCTGGCTCCTTTCGCCTCGAGCCGGAACATCCTCCTCCTCAAGACCGGGCTCGACGCGGCCGCGGCCATGGAGTTGGGCTCGCGCGCCCGGCAGGGAGATACCAGCGCCCTCGACACGCTGCAGTCCCGCCGCGTCGACCTGGGACTGTACGAAGCGACCGGGCTGTCCCGGTACAACCCGTTCATCGAAGACGGCGACATCGTCCTGGTGCCGGCGCGGAGGGGCCAGGTCGTCGCCCACGAGGCGGTTCATCGGCCCCATGTCTTCGAGTTCGTCGAAGGGGACCGCATCAGCGACCTCCTCACCCTCGCCCACGGGCCAGCTGCCTCCTACGATCCCGACAACGCCCTTCTCTTCCGCTACCGCGAGGACGGCAAGACCCAGTACACCCGCAAGATCGATGTAGAGGCGATTCTGCAGGGACGGGAAGAGGCCGACCTGCCCCTGGAGCCCGAGGACTGGATCGTTCTTCGCAAACTGACCGGATATCACGGCCGCAGCACGGTCCAGATCGTCGGGGAGGTGAAGCTTCCGGGTTTCCACGTCGTCGAGGAAAACGGAACCTCCCTGAGCGGGGTGATCCGCCTAGCCGGCGGCTTCACCCGCGAGGCCGCTCTCTCCGAAGCGAGAGTGGTCAGGCTGCGGGAGCAGGTCGCCGAGGATCCCGAATTCGAGCGCATCCGCTGGATCCCCCCGGCGGACAGGACCGAGGACGAGAATCAGTACTTCATCATGAAGAGCCGGGAGAAACCGGGCCAGATGGTCGTCGATTTCGTCGCCCTCGAGGCCGGGGACGAATCCCAGGATATCGAGCTGCTGCCGGGAGACGCGATCATCGTTCCGCGCCTGCAGCAGACGGTCATGGTCAGCGGGGCGGCGACGAGTCCGGGCGCCATCGTCTACAATCCCGACTATTCCGTCTGGGACTACATCGAGGCCGCCGGGGGGTACGGCTGGCGGGCTTCGGACGACGTGCGCGTCATCAAGGCGCGCACCGGCCAGAGCAAGCTGGCCAAGGACGTGAGGGTGATCGACCCCGGAGACCGCATCTGGATCAAGGAGAAACCGGAGCGCGACTACTGGACGATCTTCACGCAGTCGATGGCGGTCATCGGCGAGGTGTCCACCATCGTGCTTCTCTTCGTCACCCTCACAAGGTAGACGCCTTCAGTCAACGGGCCGCCTCGCGCAGGGGAAGGGGGAATGAGGATCCTGTCGAAGGCCGGTCGGAAACGGGGAAGCTACGGGGTCGGCCACCACCACCAGGTGTGAGGTTCTCCTGGAGGGCGCCGGAAGGGTGAAACCAAGGTCTGGCTCAGCCGCGAACCCGGCTTCCGCCGCTCATCGCCGGCAGGAAGTGGACCTCAGCCCCCTCGGGAACCTTCCTTCGCATTCCCTCCCGAGACACCTCCCCGTCGACGGCGACGGCGATGTTGCGGCGAATCCGGTCTTCCTCCTCGTCGACGAGGCGCTCGCGGATCCCGGGAAACCGGGCCTCGAGCTCGGCGACGATTTCACGCACCGTGCCGCCGGAAACTTCCACCGTCTCCTGCCCCCCGGTGAGCTTGTCTCTCCACAGGGGTGGGATCCAAACGGTCGGCATGAGAAATGATGCCGCTGCCGGCGCGCCGGGACTATCCGGCGGCCAGCGAATCCGCCTCCCGTTTTTCCGCGATTGCCGCGGCGATGCGGTCGGGGCGCATCGGCAGCTCGCAGAGCCGCAAGCCGGTGGCGTCGGAGATGGCCGACGCGATCGCGGCCGGCGGCGGAGCGATGTTCGCCTCGCCGACGCCGCGGACCCCGAACGGGTGGCCGGGGTTGGGCACCTCGACGATGACGGTGTCGATCATCGGCAGGTCGAGGGTGGTGGGAATGCGGTAGTCGAGGAAAGTCGAGTTCTCCATGACCCCCTCGTTGTAGAAGTACTCTTCGTTGAGAGCCCATCCGATACCCTGAACCGATCCGCCCTGCATCTGGCCCTCGACGTAGCTCGGGTGGATCGCCTTGCCGGCATCCTGGATGGCGGTGAAGCGCAGGATGGTGACCTTTCCGGTCTCCGGGTCGACCTCGACGTCGACGATGTTGGCCGCAAACGAGCCGCCGACGCCGGCGTTGGGATCGACTGAGGCCTTGCCGATCACCGGACCGCCGGTTTCCCCCAGCTTTCCGGCCAGCTCCTTGAAGCTCAGCTGTTTCGCCCCGTCCCTGGTGCGGAAGGAACCGTCCTCGAATTCGACGTCCGCGGCATCGACCTCCCACAGGGCGGCGGCCCGCTCGACCATCTGGTTGCGGACGTCGATGGCGGCGTCGTGGGCGGCCCAGCCGGTGGCGTAGGTCACCCGGCTGCCCCCGGTTACGTCGGTGAAACCGATGGAGTTGGTGTCGACCACCGCGGGGTTGATCGCCTCCGCGGCCAGCCCGAGGGTCTCGGCGAACTGCATGGCGATGCTGGTGCGGGTGCCGCCGATGTCGGTGGAGCCCTCGACGAGGTTAACGGTGCCGTCGTCGTTCACGGAGGCGGTCACGGCGGACTTGAAGCCGATGTTGAACCAGTATCCGATCGCTACGCCGCGGCCCCGGTTCGGCCCTTCCAGCGGAGCCTTGTAATGGTCGTGGTCGCGCATCACCTCCAGGCACTCCCTTGCCCCTATGCGCGGGTAGACGACGCCGTCGGAGCGCCGCGTTCCCTCGACGGCGACGTTCTGCAGGCGGAACTCCACCGGATCCATGCCGAGCTGGGCGGCGAGATCGTCCATCACCTTTTCGGTAGCGAAGGCGACGTGAGTCGATCCCGGGGCGCGGTAGGCGAAGCTGCGCGGCTTGTTGGTCACCACGTCGAAACTGTCGACGAGACAGTTGGGTATGTCGTAGCAGGAAAAGACGCACATTGCCGCGCAGAACACCGGCGAGCCGGGATACCCCCCGGCCTCGAAGGCGATCCAGGCCTCCGCGGCGGTCAACTTGCCGTTGCTGTCGGCCCCCATCCTGACGCGCACGAACGATCCCGGGGTCGGACCGGTTCCCTCGAAGCAGTCTGCCCGGGTCATGATGATCTTGACCGGCTGTCCGGTCTTGCGCGAAAGCAGCGCCGCCACCGGCTCGAGGTAGACCGGGATCTTGCCGCCGAAGCCGCCGCCGATCTCCTGCGGCACCACCTTGACCTTCTGCACCGGAACGTCCAGCACGGCCCCGAGCTGACCGCGGGCGGTGAAGGAGCCCTGGGTGCTGGTCCAGACCGTCAGGTTGCCGTCCTGGCTCCAGGAAGCGGTGCCGTTGTGCGGTTCGATGTACCCCTGGTGGACCGTGGCGGTGTTGACCTCGTACTCAGCCACCACGTCGGCCCGTGCAAAGCCCTCGGCGATGTCCCCGAGCTTGTCCTGGTTGTGCGAGGCGATGTTGCTCTTCCTGCCGGTGTCCTCGCCGAACTCCTGCGTGGTCAGGTCCTCGTGCAGGAGCACGGCATCCTCCTTCATCGCCTCGAGGACCTCGGTGTACGGCGGCAGCACCTCGTAGTCGACGTCGATCAGGCCGAGGGCTTCCTCGGCGATGTGCTGGTTGATCGCGGCGACCCCGGCGACGGCATGGCCGCGGTAGAGCACCTTGTCGGTGGCCAGGACGTTGTCGCGCATGTATTTCAGCTTGGCCGGCCCCTCGCCGAGGTCGACGATCTCGTCCCCTTCGGTCGGGGGCAGGTCCCCCATTCCGGTGACCACGGCGCGCACCCCCTCCAGCGCCTCGGCCCTGCTGGTGTCGATCGACCTGATGCGGGCGTGCCCGTGAGGGGAGCGCAGCACCTGCCCGTAGAGCATGCCGGGAAGCTGCACATCGCCCCCGTACACCGCGCGGCCGGTCACCTTGTCGGTGCCGTCGTGCCGTATCGGCCGGGTGCCGATGACCTTGTACTCCTTGTTGCCGTAGTCGCGAATCTCGCCGTGGGACGATGCCATCTGTCATCCTCCGTGTTTCGGAAAGCTGGTTGTTCCTGAGTCTGGCCGCCTTTCAGGCGCCGCGCGCGACCTCGGCGGCGTCGAGGACGGCGCGGACGATCTTGTCGTACCCCGTGCAGCGGCAGAGGTTCCCGGCCAGCCAGTGCCGGACTTCGTGCTCGCTGGGATCCGGGTTCCTGTCGAGCAGCGCCTTGCTGGCGACGAGGAACCCCGGGGTGCAGATGCCGCACTGCAGGCTCGCGTGCTCGAGGAACTTCTGCTGCAGGGGATGCAGCCCCTCGGGGGTCGCCATCCCCTCGACGGTTGTGATCTCCTTGCCGTCGGCCTCGACGGCGAACACCAGGCAGGAGTCGACCAGCACGCCGTCGACCAGCACGCTGCAGGCGCCGCAGTTGCCGTCGTTGCAGCCCTCCTTGGTGCCGGTGAATCCCAGGTCCTCGCGCAGCACCTCGAGCAGGCTCTGCCGCGCCTCGCACAGGAAATCGGTCGTCTCTCCGTTCAACGTGCAGCTTACGTGAATCTTGTCACTCATGATCTCGATTTGCCCCTTTTCCTTAAAATCGATTCTGGTTCACTAAAATCGATTCTGGTTCACTGGCTTGCTGACTCGATCCGCCTGGTTCTCAACTCACGGGACAGAGAGTTCGGCCTCTGGCCGAACTCTGACGGGCTGACGAAAGTCAGCCCGCGGCCTCCTGAACGGCGTTGGCGACGAACTGGCCGCGGGCGCGGGCGACGGCGCCGTTGAGTGCCCGCTTGACCAGGACCCCGACGAGGTGGGTGCGATACTCCGCCGGACCGCGCATGTCGGAAATCGGTCTGGCGATCCCCTTGGCCGCCTCCGCCGCCTCGGCGATCGTTTCCTCGCTCACCGGCTTGCCGGCGAGGCCCTCGCCCGCCTCCCTGGCGTACAGAGGAACAGGTGCGACCGCACCGAGGGCGATGCGGGCGCTCTTGAAGACCTTGCCGCGCCTGCCGAGCTCGACGTATGCCCCGGCGCCGACGACGGCGATATCCATTTCGTTTCTCGGAATGAAACGCAGGTAGTGGGAACCGCTGTTCCTGCGATCGGGCGGAACCACGAGGGAGACCAGAAGCTCGCCGTCGGTCAGGACGTTGGTTCCCGGGCCGGTGCAGAAATCCTCGACGGCGACGCGCCGCTTGCCCCCCGGGCCGGTGATTTCCGCTGTGGCTCCGTGGGCGATCAGGATCGGCGTGGTGTCGGCGCTCGGCGATGAGTTGCAGAGGTTGCCGCCGAAGGTGGCGCGGCCCTGGATCTGGATGCCGCCGATTATCGCCGCCGCGTCGACGAGACCCGGGTAGCGCTCGCTGATCTCGCTGTCGTCGTAGATGCGGTGGCAGGGAACCGCGGCGCCGATTACGAGGCCCTTGCGCGGCCTGATCGCCAGCTCGTTCACCTCGGGAACGTTCTTGACGTCGACGACCCTGTCGGGCCGGTGCCGGTTGATCCGCATCTGTACTATCAGGTCGGTTCCCCCCGCCAGGACGCGCGCCCCCGACCCCTTCTCCGCAAGCAGTCTGACTGCCTCTCTCAGGGTTTGCGGAGCCGTGTATTCGAAGTTTTTCAAAGCCCTGCTCCTTGTTTTCGACACAACCGGCGCCGGGACGCCGCCGGTCCCTCAATTCGTGGATTTCCCTCTGAAGCGACCGGCAAAGATAGCCGGGGCCCCTCGAGTGTCAAGGCGCGTTGCGGGCAGGTTGAACCGGCGCCGGAAGAGGGGTTTCCGGAAGGGGCCTGCCGGCTGCCAGCTCCTGCAACCAGGCCGCCACCTTCATCGTCGCGGGGACCCCGACGAGGATGATCCCGGTGGCGAACAGGATCCCGAAGGCGAGGCTGACCGCCATCGGAATCAGGAACTGCGCCTGCACGCTCTTCTCCAGAATCATCGGCAGCAGGGCGAAGAAGGTCGTCAGCGAGGTCAGCAGGATCGGGCGGAAGCGCTGGCGTCCCGCCTCGACCAGGGCCTGGTCCCGTTCCACTCCCTGCTCGCGAAGCTGGTTGTAGAAGCTCAGGAGAATGAGGGAGTCGTTGACGACCACCCCGGAGAGGGCGACGAACCCGAATATGCTGAGCAGCCCGAGGTCCAGCCCCATCAGCACATGCCCCCACACCGCCCCGACAATTCCGAAAGGAATCGCGCTCATGACCACCAGGGGCTGTATGTAGGAGCGGAAGGGGACGGCCAGAAGGGCATAGATGGCGAACATCGCTACCACGAATCCGCGGCCCAGGCTGGAGAAGGAGTCGGCGCGCTCCCTTTGCTCCCCGGCGTAGCTGTAGCGGAGACCGGGGTAGTCCTCGAGCAGACGGGGGAGGAATCTCGTTTCGAGGTCGGCGTTGATTTCGTCGGCGTTGGCGACCGCCTCGTCGACGTCGGCGGTGACGCTGACCACCCGCTCCCCCTCGATGCGCCGGATGTTTGCGTACCCGAACCCGATCGAGGATTCGGCGACGTCCGAGAACGGCACCTCGGCCCCTGACGGGGTGCGGATGCGCATGCTCTCGATGTCGTTCAGGGTGCGGCGCTCCCCCTCGGGGTAGCGGACCATTACCCGGACATCGTCGTTGCCCCGCTGCACGCGCAGGGCCTGGTCGCCGTAGAACCCCTGCCGCACCTGCCGCCCCAGGTCGGCCAGGGTGATCCCGAGGGTCCGCGCCGCCGGCTTCAGGGAGAGCCTCATCTCCTGCTTGCCCTCCTGGAAGCTGTCCTCGATGTCGCCGGTGCCCGGGTAGCTCGCCACTTCCTCCTTGAGGCGCTCGACCGCCGTCAACAGTCGATCGAAGTCCTCCGACGACAGCTGCACCTCGATTTCGTTTCCGACGGAGAAAATCGAGGCGGTGAACCTCAGCGATTCCACTCCCGGGATCTCGCCGACCCGGTCGCGCAGGCGTGCGGCAATCTCGGTGGTGCCGACATGGCGGAGCTCCGAAGGAAGAAGCTCGATGGTGACTTCCGCCAGATGCCCCTGTCCGCCGCCGGCCGGCGTGGCAACCTGCGATCGCCGTCCCATCGGTTGGTCGCCGATAACGGTGAAGACATGCTTGAAGACCGAGGGCCCGCCGGTTCCCTGCCCGTCGTACTCGTCGCGGATTTCGAGCGCAGCCCTTTCTATCCGGCTCACCACCGTCTCGGTCTGCGCCGCGGTGGTGCCCTGGGGCATCGCCAGGGAAACCACGAGCCAGTCGGAGTCGATCTCGGGCATGAAGGTGAACTTCAGGTGGCCTCCCGTGATCATTCCCGCGGTCCCCAGCAACAGGGCCAGCCCTGCGGCAAGCGCGGTGAAGGGGCTGGCGACCGCGGCCCGCACGAGGCGGGTGTAGGGTCCGTCGATGAGGCGCCTGAGATTGCGGTCCACCCCGCGGCGGAGGGCGCCGTGCCAGCGGAGGGGTGCGCGGAAAAGCCTCGTCCAGGCGCGCTGCAGCGGACCGTCCCCCTTTCCGCTGAGGTGGGCGGGAAGGATCACCAGCGCCTCGACAAGGGAGACCAGGAGCATCGACACGACGATGATGGGGATGACCCCCATGAACTTCCCCATCATGCCGGCGACGAAGGCCAGGGGGGCGAACGCCGCGACGCTGGTGAAAATCGCGAAGACGACCGGTTTGCCGACCTCGAGGGTGCCGTCGACCGCGGCGGTGAGGAAATCCTTGCCGCGTTCCCGGTGGGCGAAGATGTTCTCGCCGACGACGATGGCGTCGTCGACGACGATGCCGAGGGCGACGATGAAGGCGAACAGCGACAGCATGTTTATCGAGACGTCGAAGGGCTGCATCAGCAGAAAGCTGCCGAGCAGCGAGATCGGGATGCCCATCATCACCCAGAAAGCGAGCCGCAGGTTGAGAAACAGGCTGAGGCAGATGAACACCAGCACCAGTCCGAGCTGGGCGTTGCGCAGCAGCAGGTCGAGGCGGCCGAGCAGCAGGCGGGCGTCGTCCCTGGCGTAGTCTATGCCCACGCCTGCCGGCAGGTGCACGCGCTGCTCCTCGATGTACTCCTTCACGAACCCGGAGATTTCCAGGGCGCTCTGATCGCCGGTCCGGTACACCTGGACCACGGCCGCGGGCAGGCCGTTGAAGCGCGAGATCAGGTCGCTGTCCTCGAAGCCGTCGACGATCTTCGCTATATCCCCAAGCTTCAGCTGAGTGCCGTCCGCCCGCGACAGCACGGGGATGTCGGCGTACTCGCTGCCCCGGTATTTCAACCCCTTGGTGCGCACCAGGATCTCGCCCTCCTCGCTGCGCACGCTCCCCCCCGGCATGTCGAGGCTGGCGCGCCGCACCGCCCCGGAGATCCCGGCGAAGTTCAGCCCGTGCTCGCGCAGGCTGCGTTCCGGCACCTCGATCGAGATCTCGTCGACGCGCACCCCCGAGAGCTCGACCTGGGAAATCCCCGGGGTCGCGCGCAGGTCGTCGCGGACCTGTTCGGCGACGACCTTCAGCGTCTTTTCGGGAACGTCGCCGTAAACGACCACGTCGATCACCTGGTTGCGCCGCACCACGTCCATGACCACAGGCTTCTCGGTTTCCGCCGGGAAGGTCTCGATGCGGTCGACGGCGGCCTTGATGTCGTCGAGCATGCGGCTGGTATCGGTCCCCGGCTCGAGTTCCGCCATGATGATTCCCATCCCCTCGGAGGCCGTCGACTGGATGCGGCGGATTCCCGAAAGGCCGGCGAGCCGCTCCTCGACGCGGCGGCAGACCCCGTCCTCCACTTCCTCCGGACTGGCGCCGAGGTAGGGAACCTGTACCTGGATCTGGTCGAACGAGAACTCGGGAAACGTCTCCTTGCGCATTCCGGCGATGCCGAGAAAACCCGACAGCAGGAGAAAGCACATCAGCAGGTTGGCCGCGACGTGGTTGCGGGCCATCCATGTGACGGGGCCTTTCATCGCGCCCCCTCCCGGACGACGCGGATGCGCATGCCGTCGGTGACTCCCTGCAGCGCCGAGACAACGACCTCCTCTCCCGGCTCGAGGTCGGCGTAGACGAGCACCTCCTCTCCGCGCCGGTGGACGAGGTCGGCGGGGCGCACCCGCAGGATGCTGTCGGCGGCTGCCACCCAGATGCTGCCGCCTTCGCGCAGGGCGTGGCGCGGCAAAGCGCGCACCCCGTCGGCGGCGCCGCCGGCGATCTCGACGTCGACGAACGCCCCGACGAGCAGGGGGGCCTCCGGGTCGGCGTAGGGGTCGGAGACCTCGATCACGAGATTCGCCAGGCGGCTGCGCGGGTCGAGCTCTCCCTCGACGCGGCGCACCACCCCCTGCCAGCGGCGCTCCCGGCCGGCGTAGCGGCCGCTGACCGCGGCATCCGGGAAGACCGGTTCCTCACCCGCTTCGCGAATGGCCCTTACCTCGGCTCCACTGTCATCGCGGTTTGCGCTTCCCCTGCCGCCTGCGGCCGGCACCTCGATCCAGGCGAGGTCCTCGTCCGCCACCGGAACGACGACCTCTACCGAGCCGGTGGCGTGGATGCGCGCCAGGGATTGTCCGGCGAAGGCGTACTGGCCGCGGTCGAGCCGGGTCGACCCGACGCGCCCGTCGAACGGGGCGTACAGCTCGGTGCGCTCGAGCCGCAGGCGCGCCTCTTCGGCGCGCGCCCTGGCGGCCTGCAGCCTCGCCTCGGCGGCGCGCAGCTGGGGAACGTGCAGGGCCAGCGGGTTGGACCCCCCCTCGGCCCCCTGGATCAGCTCCCACTCCCGGCGGGCGACGCCCGCCTCTCCGCGCGCCACTTCGAGCCCGTACTGGCTCTGGGCGACCTCGGCCCGGGCGACCTCGACGGCGAGCCGGTAGTCCCTCGGGTCTATCTGCACCAGCAGCTCCCCCCGCCTGAAGAAGCCGCCGGACTCGAACCGCGGGGACTTCCACACGACGATTCCGGCGACCTGCGGAACCAGGTCGATCTCCTCGGCGGGGCGCACGGTTCCGTGTCCCTTCACGGTGACGCGCAGGGACTGCGCCGGCGCCTGGATGGTTTCCACCAGGGGCCCCAGGTGAACGCGGGGGCGCCTGGGGGGAGGGGTTTTCATCGCGACCATCCCGGCGTACACCCCGGCGCCTGCGGCGACGATGGCGAGCGGGATCAGGATCCGCCACAGGCGCGATCCGGCGGGTTTCGGTGACACGGGCTCGGTCTGGTCCACTCAGTTGAACTCGCTTTGAAATCGGGCTACCGCCTCGGCGCTGATATCCCCTCCGAGAGCGAGGTGCAGATCGGTGCGGTTGTCCAGGCGCTGCCGCCGCACCGAGGCCAGCTGGCTCTCGGCTTCGTAGGTCCGGCGCTGGGCCTCGAGCAGGGCGATCAGGTCGGCCAGGCCCCGGTCGTAACGCTCCCGCGCCAGCCTCCGGGCCGCCGCCGCCTCCTCCGCGGCGCGCCGCAGGGCGGACTCCTGCCGGGCGAGGTAGGCGTCGGCACCGAGGGCGCTCTCCACCTCACCGCAGGCGAGCAGCACCTGTTGCGCGAATCGCGCCACGGCCTGTTCCCGGTTGGCCTCCGCCAGGTCGACCCCGGCGCGCAGGCGGCCGCCCTGGAGCAGGGGCTGGGTGAGGTTTGCGACAAGACTCCAGACGCCGAAGTCTCCCTTGAGAAGGTCGTTCAGCTCTCCGCTGGACCGGCCCCCGGAGGAGGTCAGGCTCATGCGCGGGTACAGCGACCGGCGCGCTTCGCTCAGCCGGGCGTCCGCGGCGGCGAGACGGCGCTCGGCGGCCACGAGGTCCGGTCTCCGCGCCAGCAGCTCGGCCGGCAGGCCCGGGGGAACCGGATCTTCGACCTCGGGGAGCTCGGCCCCGGTCTCGATCTCCGCCGCCGGGTACCTGCCCAGGAGAATCTCCAACTGCCGTTTCAGCAGGTCGAGCCGGTGCCGGCGCTGGCCGAGAACCGCCTCGGCGGAAGCCTCGCTCGATCTCGCCAGACGCAGGTCAAGGGCCGAACGCAGGCCCTGCCGGTAGCGCTCCTCCACCTGCCCGGCCGACAGCCGCGCATCGGCGGCCGCCGCTTCGGCAAGGGCCACCTGTTTCCCGGCCTCGGCCGCGGCCCAGCAGGCGCGCGCCGTCTGGGCGATCAGCGACAGGCGCGCCCCCGCCAGGTCCGCCCGGCTCGCCATCACTTCCGCGAGCGCCGCGGCCTGGCCGGCCCGCAGCCGTCCCCACAGGTCGGCCTCCCAGCTGACGTTCAGGGACACCCCGAAACTGTTCGTCGTCGTCGCCAGCACCTCCCTGCCTCCCGTCGGCAGCGGAAAGCCGGCGAAGTTCTGCCGCCGCCGCGATCCGCTGCCCACAGCGGCCAGTTGCGGCCGCTGCGCGGCCCCGGCGATGCGCGCCTGGGCGGCGGCGGCCGCTACCCGGGAGGCGGCGGCCTCGAGGTTGTGGTTGTGCTGCAGGGCCTCGGAGAGCAGCCTGCCCAGCCTGGGGTCGTAGCGCCGCCACCAGAGCTCGTCCACCGGGCCGGAACCGGCCGCCTGCCCGTGCCAGACAAGGGGCAGCTCGACCCCGTGCCCCTGCTTCTGCGCCGGCGGGGCCGAGGCGCAGCCGCCGACCACAAGGGCGAGGAGCAGCAGCGGCCCGCCGCCCTTCCGCACGAAGCGACAGGGCCGGGTTTCGGCGGCTTTACCGGCGGACCGGGGAAACTCGCGCCTCCACATGCAGCGGGGGGCAGGGCAAGGCGCTTCACCCACGCCCGGGGACCGCCCCGGGCCACCCTTCAGCAGGTTTTTCCCCTGCGCGGTTCCCAGGCGTGAACCGGTTCTGCCCGGAATGCTCACGAGCCCTCCTTCCGGAACCACTCGATGGTTCGCCTCAGCCCCTCGTCCGGGCCGACTTCCGGCTCCCAGTTCAGCACGGTGAGCGCCTTGGAGATGTCGGGGAGGCGGATTTTCGGATCGTCCTCGGGAAGGGGCCGGTAGACGATGCTGCTTCCGCTCCCGGCCAGCTCGATGATCTTTTCAGCAAGCTGGCGCAGGGTCATTTCCACGGGATTGCCGATGTTGACCGGCGAGGTCACGTCCGACCGCATCAGCGCGCGGATGCCGGCGACGAGGTCGCTCACGTGCTGGATGCTGCGCGTCTGGCTGCCGTCGCCGTAAACGGTCACGTCTTCCCCGGCCAGGGACTGTGTTATGAAGTTGGGAACGGCGCGGCCGTCGTTCCTGCGCATGCGCTCTCCGTAGGTGTTGAAGATCCTGACAATGCGCACGTCGATGCCGTGGGTGCGGTTGTAGGCCATCGCCATCGACTCGGCGAAGCGCTTGGCCTCGTCGTAGACGCCGCGGATGCCGATGCAGTTCACGTTGCCCCGGTACTCCTCGCTCTGGGGATGGACGAGCGGGTCGCCGTAGACCTCGGAGGTCGAGGCCAGCAGGAACCTGGCACCCTTTGCCCGCGCCAGTCCGAGGGTCTTGTGGGTCCCGAGGGCGCCGACCTTGAGGATGCGGATCCCCAGCTTCTCGAAGTCCGCCGGACTTGCCGGGCTGGCGAAATGCAGGATGTAGTCGAGGTCCCCGTCGACGTCGAGGTACTCGGTTACGTCGCAGCGGACGAAGCGGAACCTGGGATCCCCGAAGTGGGCGGCGATGTTTTCCTCCCTGCCGGTCAGCAGGTTGTCCATGCAGATCACCTCGCACCCTTCGTCGAGGAAGAGGTCGCACAGGTGGGAGCCGATGAAACCGGCGCCCCCCGTTATCAGCACTCTCAATCGGGGCTCCGTTCTTTTGAGTCGGTCCGCCTCATCTGCGTTTAATCGGCTGCCGCAGGTGTTCGACGAGGCGCTCGGCGCTGCGGCCGTCCCAGAGGTCGGGTATCCTCCCTTCCGGAGCCTCGCCGTCGAGGACGCGGCCGGCCTCCTCGACGATCCGCCCGGTCGCGGTTCCCGTCAGCCTGTTGGTCCCCTGGGTGACCGTGACCGGCCGCTCGGTCGACTCCCTGAGGGTCAGGCAGGGGACCCCGAGCACGGTGGTCTCCTCCTGGATGCCGCCCGAGTCCACCAGGGCGATGGCGGAGGACGCGAGCAGCTTCAGCATGTCGAGATAGCCGAGCGGCTCGACCAGACGCAGGTTCCCTGCTTCGGCGGCCAGTGCGTCGAGACCGAAGCGGCGCAGGTTCCTGCGGGTGCGCGGATGCACCGGGAACACCAAGGGAAGACGCCGCTGGATCTCGACCAGGGCGCGCAGGATCCCCTCGAGCGGGGCCGCGGCGTCGACGTTGGCCTGGCGGTGCAGGGTCACGACCCCGTACTCCCCGGGGATCAGCCCCAGGTCGTGGAGTATGCTCGACTTCTCGGCCCTGGGCCGCAGCCTGCGCAGGGTGTCGATCATCAGGTTGCCGACCCGGTGAATGCAGCGGGCCGGCGCGTTCTCGGCGAGCAGGTTGGCGTCGGCATCCTCGGAGTAGGTGAACAGCAGGTCCGCGGCGGCGTCGGTCGCCACGCGGTTGATCTCTTCGGGCAGGCGCCGGTCCCCGCAGCGCAGGCCGGCCTCGACGTGGGCCAGCGGGACGTCGCTGACCGCGGCGGTGATGGCGCAGGCCAGGGTGCCTGCGACATCACCGGCGACGATGACGAGATCCGGTTCTTCCCGTTGCAGGACCTGGTCGAACCTGGCGATGATGGCGGCGATCTGCGCGGCCCCGGAACAGGTCCCCGCCTCGAGGAAATGGTCCGGCGGCGGCATCCCGAGGTCGCTGAAGAATACCCCGGACATGTTGTAGTCGTAGTGCTGGCCCGTGTGCACGACCACCGGGGTGAACTCCTCCGGGAAGCGGCGCAGGGCGGCGGCCAGCGGCGCGATCTTGACGAAGTTGGGTCGCGTTCCGGCGACGAGTACGGGCTTCACGTGTTTGCGGAATCGTCCGGGGTCGGGAGGCGGCCCCTGGCAGCGGGTACCCCCGCGGCGGAAAACAGTCGGATTGCACCCCGGGAAATGGTCGACCAAACGCCTGGATACATCCATAGATATTACACCCCGAACCGGTTTTGAGCATCCCGGGCGGGGGGATTTCCGCTTCGGGAACCCGCCTGATTGACGCGCCCGAAGCGGCTTGATACGTTAGCGCCCCAAGACCTGTGCAGGCGCGGGATTCCGCATTTCCGCGACCTTCCCCCGGTACGCGCCGTAACGGCAGCATCCTCCCCTTTCCGCGGCCGCCGTTGCGACCCCCTCTCCGGTTCACCCGGCGCGTCCGGCAGCCGATGCCGGTCCTTCTCCGCCAGGTTTCTCTCACCGCCGCTCCCCGTACGGAGGTAGCCCCTTCATGCCCCGAGCCGAGTTCGTCCACCTCCACGGCCACAGCGAGTACAGCCTCCTCGACGGCGGCTGCCGCATCGGCGACATGGCGGCGCTGGCCGCCGACCTGGAGATGCCGGCCCTGGCGGTCACCGACCACGGCAACCTGTTCGGCGCCGTCGAGCACTACCAGGCCTGCCGGGAGGCCGGCATCAAGCCGATCATCGGCTGCGAGGTGTACGTCGCCGTCGGCAGCCGGCACGACCGCAAGGCGGCCAAAGGGCTTAGCCACGCCTCTCATCACCTCGTCCTTCTCGCCAGGAACAGCAGCGGCTACCACAACCTCGTAAAGCTGGTTTCGAAAGCGTATCTCGAGGGCTTCTACTACTTCCCGCGCATCGACCGGGAGCTGCTCGCCGGGCATTGCGAAGGCCTGATCTGCCTTTCCGGCTGCGTCAGCGGCGAGATCCCCCACCTGCTGCAGAACGAGGGCCTCGCCGCGGCCGAACAGTCGGCGCGCTGGTTCGCCGACCACTTCGGTGAGGATTATTACCTCGAGATCCAGCGCCACGGCATCGAGGCCGAGGCCAAGGTCAACGAGGGGCTGCTCGAGCTGCACCGGAAGCTGGGGGTGCCGCTGGTCGCGACCAACGACTTCCACTTCCTCCGCGCCGACGACCACGACGCCCACGACGCCCTGATCTGCATCCAGACCGGCAAGACCGTCGACGACGACAACCGCCTCTGCTACGTCGACGGCCTGTTCATGAAGAGCCCGGCGCAGATGCAGGAGCTTTTCGCCGACCTGCCCGAGGCCCTGGAGAAGACAGTCGAGATCGCCGGCAAGTGCGACCTCGAGCTGGATTTCGGGAAATCCCTGATGCCGGACTTCCCGATTCCCGAAGGGTACGAGAGCAGCGGCGACTACCTGACCCGGCTCGCCCGGGAAGGGCTCGAGGAACGCTACGGCAAACCGGATCCCGTCCTGGAGAAACGGCTCGATTACGAGCTCGACCTGCTGATCAAGGAGGGGTTCGCCGGCTATTTCCTCATCGTCTGGGACATCGTCAATTTCGCCCGCGATAGCCGGATCTCCGTCGGCCCCGGCCGCGGCTCGGCCTCCGGCTCCCTGGTCTCCTACTGCCTGAAGATCACCGACACCGATCCGATCAGGTTCGGCCTGCTGTTCGAGCGCTTCCTCAATCCCGAGCGCATCGAGCCGCCCGACATCGACATCGATTTCGCCGATACCGGCCGCGACAAGGTCGTCCGCTACATCGTCGACAAGTACGGCGAACGGAACGTCTCGCAGGTGATCACCTTCGGGACGATGGGAGCCAAGGCGGTGGTGCGCGACGTCGGGCGCGTTCTCGGCATGCCTTTCGGCGAGGTCGACCGCATCGCCAAGCTGATCCCGAACGAGCTCAAGATCACCCTGGACAGCGCCATCGAACGTGTCCCGGAACTGCAGCAGCTCGCCGAGGCGCCAGGCGAGGAGGGCCGGCTGATCGAGTATTCCCGCAAGCTCGAGGGCATGGCGCGCCACGCCTCGGTCCACGCATGCGCCGTCATCATCGCCCCCTCCGAGCTGACCGATTACGTGCCCCTCTACCGCGCTCCCAAGGACGGCACCGTCACCACCCAGTTCGACGGCGAGACCTGCATGTCGGTCGGCCTCCTCAAGATGGACATCCTCGGGCTCAAGGAGCTGTCGCTGATGGACGAGGCGGAGCGCCTGATCCGGCTGGGCGAGCCCGGCTTCGACCTCTCGGCGATCCCCCGGAACGACGCGGCGACCTTCGACCTGTTCAGCAGGGGGGACACCATCGGGGTGTTCCAGTTCGAGAGCGCCGGCATGCGCGAGTACCTCGTGCAGCTCAAGCCGGACAAGATCGAGGACGTGATCGCCATGAACGCGCTGTACCGCCCCGGACCGATGCAGCGCATTCCCGATTTCATCGCCCGCAAGCAGGGGGAGCAGGCGGTCGAGTACGACCACCCGCTGCTCGAGCCGATCCTCGAGGAGACCTACGGCGTCATCACCTACCAGGAGCAGGTGCAGCGGATCGCGGGCGACATGGCCGGCTTCACCCTCGGCCAGGCCGACGGCATCCGCAAGGCGATGGGCAAGAAGCTCGCCGACGTAATGGAGAAATACCGCCACGACTTCCTCGAGGGGGCGCAGGCCAACGGCGTGCCGCCGAAGGTCGCCGGAAAGGTGTGGGAGGACGTCGAGGTGTTTTCGGGGTACGGGTTCAACAAATCGCACTCGGCCTGCTACTCGGAGGTCGCCTACAAGAACGCCTACCTCAAGGCCCACTATCCCAGGGAGTACATGGCGGCGAGCCTGACCACGGACCGCAACAACACCGACCGCCTGACCGTGCTGCTCGAGGAGTGCCGGAACATGGAGCTCCCGGTGCTGCCCCCGGACGTCGACGAGAGCGCCCCCGACTTCGCCCCGACCCCGGAGGGCATCCGCTTCGGTCTGTCGGCGATCAAGAATGTCGGCGAAGGGGCGGCGCAGGCGATCTTCGAGGCCCGGGCGGACGGGGGCAGGTTCGCCGACCTGTTCGACCTCTGCCAGCGCCTCGACCTCAAGGCGGTAAACAGGCGGGTGGTCGAGTCCCTGATCGCCGCCGGCGCCGTCGACCGCCCGTCGACGCACCGCGCCCAGTTGCTCGAGAGCCTCGACCTGGTGCTGAGGAACGCCCAGATCTTCAACGAGCAGAAGCTGCGCGGCCAGAGAAGCCTCTTCGACGACGCCGGCGACATGGCCGCCCGGGTCGACAAGCCGTCGCTTCCCGAAACCGCGGAGTGGAGCCAGTCGGAACGCCTCGAACGCGAGCGCGAGCTGCTTGGGTTCTACGTCTCGAGCCACCCCCTGAACGAGCACGCGAGGGACCTGCGCTTCTTCGCCACCCCGATCGGGAAGCTCGAACGCTACGCCGACGGGGCTTCGGTGCGCATCGGCGGCCTCATCACCCGCGTCAGCACCTCGACGGACCGCCGCGGCCAGAGCATCGCCTTCGCGACCATCGAGGACCAGGGCGCCAGGACCGACGTCGTCTTCTTCTCCGACGCCTTTGCAAATTTCCGCTCGCTGATCGAGCAGGGGCAGGCGGTGCTCGCCGAAGGCCGCGTGTCGCGCCGCAACGGCAACCTCGGCCTCCAGGCCGAGTCGCTGATCCCCCTCGCCGAGGCGCGGCAGAAACTGACGAAGGCTGTGAACTTCGTCCTCAAGCTCGACGAAGAAAGCAGCTCGGACCTGCTGCAGCGCCTGCGCCGGCTGGTCGAGCAGCACACCGGGAACTGCGAGCTGCTGATCCACCTGAGGAACGGGGGTGGCAAAGACGCGGTGGTGCGCTCGCGGTCGCTGCGGGTCAATCCGTCGGACGAGCTGCTGAAGGCGGTGGGAACACTGATCGAGCCGGAGAAGCCCTGGCTAACCGAAGCGCCGAACCCTGCGAAGGGTGTTGCCGCGCGCGCCTGAGCCGGTCTCGACAGGCCTGCCTGTACACAAGCAATCGCTGCCGCTATGCGGGGTGCAGAACCCGGCGTCCACTTAAGTGCGGACGATCAGTTGACCATCTGCATGAGGCGCTGGGTCATCGACCCTTCCTGAGTCAACGCGAAGACGATGATGTTGACGGCCATCTGCAGCTGGCGTGAGCCGTCGCCGCTGGCCGTGTGGTCGAGCCAACCCGTGCCTTGCCTGGAGGAGATCCCGGCGAGCCGGCCTTTCACGTAATAGCCGGTCAACGCCGGCCAGCTGGGTACGCCCTGCTTGCCGCTCGCCAGTTTGGTGCCGTACCCGGAGACCATGCCACCCCTTACATCGAAGAAGGCGGAATAGATCGGGTGCCTGTCCGGGATCCGTTCGGTCCAGAAGTCCCGGCCCTGGACCAGGCCGCCGTATTTCTCCAGCGCCTCCGAGAGCAGGCGGATCGACCGGTTCTGCTGCTCTTCGTTCGCCCTTGGCCACAAAGGCCCCATGACGAACCCGCCGGCCAGCAGATAGCGGGACAGGGCCTCCAGTTCACTCTCGTTGGGGGTGCCCAGTGGAACCAGGATCGGCACCTCCATCATGCGCTCGTCGTCATACGTGATCATGCCGGCATATTCGCCCTTGATGCCGGTGTACTCGTTCAGCATGTCGCGCAGGATGTCCATGTCCGCGGTTCGGATGCTGCTGTAGCTCCCACTTTGCCCCGCTTCTATTGAGCGGGCGGAAAGAACCTGGGCCAGCTTCACGAAGCCGGTAACCCCCTGGGGATCGTTGGGGTCCTGGATGACCATGGAGCGATAGCGTCCCGTGTCCATGGCGTTGATATCCATCATCTCGAGAGCCATGTCGATCTTGTTCCCGGGCGTCCGCGTTCCCGCCAACTGCGCGAGGGACACCGCCCGCGGTTCGAGGTCGGGAGAGGGTAGCGCGGATTCCCGGACCAGAATCACTCCGGGATGGGCGACCTGCCCGATCACCGCTCCCGTGTTGAAGGCCGCCGTCGCCCGTACCTGGTCCATGCGGGCCGGCGCCAACCCAACCTTGCGCCTGACCATCTGCCTCCTGGGCTGAGGTATCTTGCGCAACTCCAGCGGCTTGGTCAGCCGAGGCTCTCTCTTGATGAATCTGGTGGTCAGCGGCCTGGGCGCTTTGGCAGCCTGGTCCCTGAAGGGATCGACGGCTACCAGCGCCAGGTGCAGGAGCGCTCCGAGGCCGAAGCTCGCCCAGAACGTCCCGCGCAGCCTGCCGAGGAGCTCGCTGAGCTCGAAGCCCGACGTGGGCGAGGCAAAACGAGAAGACTCACTCATACTCGACCACCTCCCGAGACCGCCTGGCGGGATGAGTTGTCAGCACCGTTGCCGGCCAGGACGGCGGGAGTCTCTCCTCAAACTCAATATAGATCAACAACCGCGGCGCACTGCGGCTCGCACTCGGACAACCGGTGCGCTGAGAGGCAGGTCGGTATGCGGACGGCACCGGGACAGACGGTGTGGACTTGCCCTCCTGTGATTCGAGCTCGAGTGCGAGAATGCGGTTGAGCAACGAGACGGCGGCTTTCGAGCAGCGGCAGGCGCACCCCTGCCGAGCCGGGTGAGTCCGGCGGTCGAGGCCACCGACCGGCGATCGTCCCGGCGGCGTTGCGAACGTCGGCGTGTGAGGCGGCATCCCCCCCGGGTTTGCGCCTGCCCATCGGTGGCCGCCCCCATTGGCCGCCCATATATTCGACGCCATGCATGGAGCAACCGCACGCCGCACCGGGATGAAGCACTTTTTCCCTCCCCTTCTGGCCGCCCTCCTCGGGGTATCCGGCTGCAGCGGCGCCGACACCACGGAGACGGCCCCTGCGCCGAAGACCGGCGCCGTCGGCGACGCCGCCGACTTCAGGCCGGAAGCCCACAGGGGCAAGGTGCTCGTGATAAATTTCTGGGCGACCTGGTGCGGGCCCTGCCGCATCGAAATCCCCGACCTCGTCAAGCTGCGCCAGGGGTTCGCCGAGGACGACGTCGCCATCGTCGGAATCGCAATGAGCGAACACGGCACGCCCGGGCAGATAGACGCCAGGCTGCTCCGCTTCATGGCGGAGTACGGAATCAACTATCCGATCTACTACGACGCGGACATGCGCTGGGTGCGCAACTACGATTCTTCCCCGATGGTAGCCATACCGCTGACGATCGTCATCGACCAGAACGGCGAAACCCGGACCGTGCACCGCGGGGTGCCGCGCGACCGGTCGGGGCGCTTCTCCCCCTTCTCCGCACTGGGGGAGGAGATTCAGATGTTGCTGGACAGGGTCTGAAACCGCCGCGGGAGCGGCGGGGAATCGGGTGGGAAGGGAGCGGGGGCGACCGCAGGCCGGGCTGGCCGGCGGCTTCCGGTCGCGCTGGAGGAAGGCGCCGGGAGCGCCGTCGGCTGTTTCCTCGGTCAGTATTCCTCGAGGACCTCTTCTCCGTGTCGCTCGACCAGGACCTCCTTGAACTTCTCGATGGTGGTTCCTTTTCGCAGGTGCTCGATGGCATGCTTCTTCGACATCACCATCATCGTTCCGCGCCGATAGTCGGGGAACCGGCAGAAGCTGGCCTGCACCTCCTCGCCGGTGATGCAGCAGACGTCCTCCACTTCCAGCTCGCGTGTGCTTCCCGAATCGAAGGTCGAAAAATCGGTCGCTTCCTCATCGTTGCGGGACCGTAAATTCTGCGCCATCTCGGTTTCCTTTTTCGCTTGGGTGCCATCCCGGCAGTCGAGGCCCGGGCCGGGCCTGCATCCATCCTGCAGCCCGGGGCCGCGTTCTCTCCGGGCTGACGCGGCCGATGCCTGAACTCCGGTAACGGATTGCAACGACAAAATCTAGGAGCCGCCCGGGATTCGGCAAACGCCGTTCAGAACGGCAGGTCGTCGAATCGCGACAGCACGTCGGGGCCGTCCGCGGTCACCGCCACGGTGTGCTCGAACTGGGCGGAGAGGCTTCCGTCCATGGTAACCGCGGTCCACTCGTCGTCGAGGAGGCGCACCTCCGGCCCGCCGGCGTTGACCATCGGCTCAACCGTGAACACGACGCCAGGCTGCAGCCGCCGCCCCGTTTCCGGGGTGCCGAAATGCAGCAGCTGGGGCTCCTCGTGGAAATCCCGGCCGATGCCGTGGCCGCAGTATTCCCGCACGATCGAGTAGCCCCTGCCTTCGACGAACTCCTGGATCGCGTGGCCGACATCCCCGAGCCGCCTGCCGGCCTCGCAGGCGCGCAGGCCGATCTCCATCCCCTCGCGGGTCGTCATCAGCAGGTCGCGCGCCTCGCCCGAGGTCTCGCCGACCGCGAAGGAGACGTTCATGTCGCCGTGGAAGCCGTCCTTCCTGACCGCGATGTCGACGGCGACGATATCCCCTTCGACGAGCCGGCGCCGGCCGGGAATCCCGTGGACGATGACCTCGTTGATCGAGACGCAGATACTGGCCGGGTAGCCGCGGTATCCCTTGGCGCTTGCCACGGCCCCCCGGCTGCGGATGTAGGAGTCGGCCACGGCGTCCAGCTCGGCGGTGCTCACTCCCGGAGCGACAGCCTCCCGGACCCGCATCATCGCCTCGGCGGCGATGCGGCAGCTGGCGCGTATCTTCTCGATTTCCCTGGCGGATTTCAGGTGGATCACGGAGACCCTTGCTGGTTTTCCCGTTACTTGCCGAGCCATTCAATATAGGTGCTGGCCGCATAGATGCCGGACCCGCATACTCGCAAAACCGCAACGGTCCATCGGCCGGGATCGCATGCCTGCCTTCCCCGACCCCGTTCGGCCCTTTCGTTGCCATTCCCGGCTCGAGTCCGAAAGGTGAAGTTCACCCTGCTTCTGCTTCCATTCACGGCCTCGGCTGAAAACTGACATGTCCCAGCCACGGGTTTCCGTACTGATGCCGGTGCACAACGCCGAAGAGACCCTTGCCGAGGCGCTGCGAAGCATCTGCGGGCAGACCCTGCACGATATCGAGATCGTCGCCGTCGACGACGGCTCCGAAGACGCAAGCGGGCGCATCCTGCGGGAGGCGGCCTCCCGCGACCTCCGCGTCCGCCCCGTGGCCCGGGAACACGGCGGCCTGGTCGCGGCGCTCAACGCCGGCCTGCGTCACTGCCGCGCTCCCTTCGTCGCCCGCATGGACGCCGACGACGTCTCGCTCCCGGAACGCCTGGAGAAGCAGCTGGAAATGCTTCGGGACGACCCCGGGCTCGGGGTCGCCGGCTGTCTGGTCGAGGGATTCCCGCCGGGGCAGGTCGGCGAGGGCATGCGCCTGTACCTCGAATGGCAGAACCGGCTGCGGACCCACGAGGAGATCGTCAGGGAGATCTTCGTCGAAAGCCCGATCACCCACCCCGGCGCCTGCGTTCGCCGGAGCGTCCTGGAGGAAGCCGGGGGATACGAGGACCGCGGCTGGGCCGAGGACTACGATCTGTGGCTGCGCCTCGCCGCCGCCGGGGTCCGCTTCGCCAAGGTCCCCGAGGTGTTGCTGCGCTGGCGCGAGCACCCCGGACGCCTCACCCGCACCGACGGCCGTTACTCCGTTGAGAACTTCCTCCGCGCCAAGGCCCACTACCTGCTCGCAGGGCCGCTGCGGGGGCGCGACGCCGTCTTCATCTGGGGCGCGGGAAAGACCGGCAGGCGCCTTTCCAAGCACCTGGTCAGGGGTGGATGCCCCCTCGCCGCCTTCATCGACATCGACCCGGCCAAGATCGGCCGCACCCTGCGCCGGGTCGCCATCATTTCGGCAGGGGAGTTCGCCGGGCGCTGGCGCCGCTGCCGCAACCCGATGCTGCTGGCCGCGGTTGCCTCGCGGGGTGCCCGGGGCGAGATTCGCCGCGAGCTTCAGCGCGCGGCCCTCGCCGAGGGCCGCGACTACCTGCACGTCGCCTGACCGAACCGGTCCGCCTCCCCACGCTGGAGATCCCGATGCCGCGTTTCCAGTACTGTCTCAACACCAGCACCATCCGGCCCGTCCCGCTGCTCGACAAGATCCGCCTCGCTTCCGGGGCCGGTTTCGTCGCCATCGAGCTGTGGAGCGACGACATCGACGCCTTCCTCCAGGCCGGGGGGTCCCTCGCCGAGGTTCGCGGGGCGCTGGAGGAGGGCGGCCTCGAGGTCCCCGGGGTCATCGCCGTGCACGGCTGGCTCGGCTCCCGCGGAGAGGAGCACGCCGCCGCCCTGGCCGAAGCCGGGAGGCGCATGGAGCAGGCCGCGGCCATCGGGGCTGGGGGCATCGTCGCCTCGCCGCCCCTGGAGCCGTGCGACCTCGGCGCAGCCGGCGAGCAGTACCGGGAGCTGATCGAGCTCGGGGAGCAGTTCCGGATTTGGCCGGCGATGGAGTTTCTCGGGTTCGCAGGCTCGGTCCACACCATAACGCAGGCCTGGGAGATCGCCCGCGCCGCGGACCATCCCGAAGCCCGGGTGGTGATGGACCCCTTCCATATCCTGCGCGGGGGCGGCTCGGCCGCGGAGATCGCCTCCGTCCCCGGCGACCGCGTCGCCATCTGGCACTGGAACGACGTCCCCCCGAAGCCCCCGCTGCCGCAGCAGGGGGACGCCGACCGCGTCATGCCCGGCGACGGCGCCGGGCCGCTGCGGGAGATCGAACGGCAGGCCGTCGCCAGCGGCTACTCGGGGTACGTCTCGCTCGAGCTGTTCAACCGCGAGTGGTGGGCGCGCGACCCGGAGGAAACGGTGCGCGTCGGCATGGAGAAGATGCGGGGCTTCTTCGCCGGCGGGAGCTGATCCCGGGCCGGCCCTTTCCCGGAAGAACGCTGCCGCCGGCCGCGGCAGGACCTTTGCCTACAGACCCAGTATCTCGCGGGTCCGCTTCGGCAGCCGGGGCCAGTCGCGCAGCTCGTAGCGGTTGCCGTCGACGTCCTCGATCAGGGCGCGGCCCCGGGACAGGGGGCGGACGTTGCGGCGGTAGCCGCGGATCTCGATCCGCCGCGGGCCGCTGGAGGTCTCCAGGTCGGCGAGGATGACGCCGTACTCCTCCCGGATATGGGGGATCGCCTCGACCACCGGGAGGAAGTAGGTGCGGTGCAGCGCCTCTCTCAGCATCTCCCGGCTCGCCGGTTCCAGCCCCTCGAGATCGCGGATCATCCCGATTTCCGTCCCTTCCCCGTCCATGAAGGAGATGTAGCGGAAAGGGTGTTCCAGCGGAAAGGCGCGGCGCACCCCGACGTCGGCGAAAGATTTCCCCGCCGCCGACAGGCATAACTGACCGGCGGCGTTGCGCGCCAGCCTCACCTCTGTCTCATCCAGCATGGAACCGTCGGTTTGCCGCCCGGCCATTGCATCCTCTCCTACAGCGCCCGCACCCTGGCGAGCTCCGACTGCATGTCGACGAGCCTGCGGTAGACCCCGTCCTCGCGCTCGAGCAGCTCGGCGTGGGTGCCGACTTCGGCCACCCGGCCGCGCTCCAGCACCAGCAGGCGGTCGGCGTTCTTGAGGGTCGAAAGCCGGTGGGCGATGGCAAAGGTGGTGCGGTCGGCGATCAGTCTCTCCAGGGCCTCCTGGATCTCGTACTCCGTTTCGGTGTCGACGGAGCTGGTCGCCTCGTCGAGGATCAGGATGCGCGGGTCGCCGATCAGGGCCCGGGCGATGGAGATCCGCTGGCGCTCGCCGCCCGACAGCCGCCCCCCGCGCTCCCCCACCTCGGTGTCGTAGCCGTCGGGAAAGTTCATGATGAACTGGTGGGCGTTGGCCGCTCTCGCCGCGGCGATCACCTCCTCCGGCCGCGCTTGCGGGCTGCCGTAGCCGATGTTCTCGGCGATGGTGCCCTGGAACAGCAGCGGCTCCTGCAGCACTACCCCGACCTGGGCGCGCAGCCGCTGCTGCTTCATCTCCGCGACCGGGATGCCGTCGATCAGGACCGCCCCGTCGGTGGCGTCGTAGAACCGCGAGACGAGGTTGACCAGCGTCGACTTGCCGGCCCCGCTCGGTCCGACGATGCCGATCATCTCCCCGGGCTCGGCCGTGAAGGAGACGCGGTCGAGGATGCGCGCGAAACCGTCGTAGGTGAAGCTGACGTCGCGGAACTCGACGCGGCCGTCGATGACCCCGGGGTCGACGGCGCCGGGGGCGTCGACGACATCGGGTTCGGTGTCGAGGATCTCGAACACCCGTTCCGCCGAGGTGGCGGCCGACTCGAGGTCGTCGGAGAGCGTGCACAGCTCCCCCACCGGTCTGTAGAACATCATCATGTAGGTGATGAACGCCTGCAGCTCGCCGAGGGTCAGCGTCGCGTTGAGGACGCGATGGCCGCCGAACCACCAGAGAACCACCGATCCAACCGAGGTGAAGAAGGCGATGCCGGGCAGGAAAAGGGAGCGCATCCTCACCGACGCCATGCGCGCTTCGACGAGCTGGTCGTTGCGCCGGTCGAAGCGCCTGCGCTCCCGGTCCTCCTGGGCGAACGCCTTGACCACCTTGACGCCGGGGATGGTGTCGGCGAGGTGGGCGTTGAGCGTGGCGACGCGGCGCCAGATCGTGTGGTAGACCCAGTGCACGCGCCGCGTGTAGAAGACCGTCCCCACGGCGATCATCGAGGTCGGCACCAGTGCCAGCAGGGCCAGCTGCCAGTTCTTGTAGAGCAGCACGGCGCCGATCCCGACGACCGTGAGGCCCGAGATCACCATGTCCTGAAAGCCGCGCGTGACGAACAGGCGCATGCGGTCGGTGTCCCCGGTGACGCGGTTCATCACCCGGCCGGTGCTCATGCGGCTGTAAAAGCTCAGCGACAGGAACTGCAGGTACTCGAAGATCTCCGTCTGCAGGTCGTACACCACGCGCTGCCCGAGCCACCCGAGGCTGTAGCTGCGCATGCTGTTGAGCAGGGTGCGACCGAGGTGGATTCCCAGCAGGCCGAGGACGATCCAGCCCAGCAGCGTCACCGCTTCGGCGGGGGGACTCCAGCCCTCGAGGGAGGCGCCGCTTTTCTCGAGGCTGGTGTACTCGATAATGACCGGGGTGAGAACGTCGTCTATCAGCTTCTCGTTCAGGAGCGGCGGCAGCAGGCTGATGGCGGTGACTGTGACGGTCAGCAGGAAACCGGCGGCGGCGATCCGTTTGTACGGTCGGATGTACGAGAGCAGCCGCCAGAAGGTCTCGGTCTTGCGGATGCAGTTCGGGCATACCGCCGAGCCCGAACGCAGGGCGCGGCCGCAGGTCCGGCAGTACTCGACGCGGCGTATCGGAGAGGCGTCCTCGCCGGGGGATTCCTCGGCGGCCGGATGCACGAGGGCGGCCTCGACGACCTGGGGAACCGCGGAGAACTTGTAGAACGCTCCCTGGGAGAAGCGCACGATCTCGCGGCTTTCCCCCGGCAGGTCGACGACGAGGGTGCCGTTGCCGACGTAGCTCCTGGTGCGAACCTTCTCGATGTCGGCGAGGGGGACCTCCTCCAGTTCCTCCATGCCGGCGCCGTTCGAGCGCAGCACCATGAGGCGCTCGTCCGTCATCGCCAGCCAGGAGCTGTCGAAGCGGCCCTGCTGCGAGATGTCCGACGACAGCAACACCATCAGCAGTTCGCCGGGGCGCAGCTTGCGGCGCAGGTGCCCCTCGAGTTCGGGAGGAATCGGCTCTACCAGGTCCATGTCGACGGAAGTCCGTTCAAGCCCGGCGCCGGATCTCGGAGGGGAGTAGCGGAGATGGGGCCCGGACCGGAAACGAAACGGTGGGAGAACGTTACAGCCAGTTTAATCTAAAGACCTCTCTTGAATCCGACAACTTGTTTGCTGGATTGAACTTATATGCTGTCGGACCTGCCCGTGCCGGTGGCTCACCGGACTGCCCGAACCTATCTTCTTGACTTCTCCCGGCTGGCGGGAGGGAACTTCCATGACCTACACCGCTGAAGAAATCCGCGAGCGCCTCGGGCGCCTTCCCCGCCTTGACCTGGCCGTCCTGCCCACCCCGCTGGAGCCGTTGCCGCGGCTGAGCGCCGAGCTGGGGCCCCGGCTGTTGGTCAAGCGGGAGGACCACACCGGTCTGGCCATGGGCGGAAACAAGATCAGGGAGTTCGAGTACTCGCTGGCCCCGGCCGTGGAACAGGGCTGCGACGTGCTGCTGCACGGGGCCGCGGCGCAGTCGAACCAGTCGCGCCAGACCGCCGCCGTCGCCGCCAGGCTCGGACTGCGTTCCGTGGTCGTCGGCCGCCGGGACGCCCACGCCCACAGCCAGGGGAACCTGCTGCTGTCCCGCCTTTTCGGGGCCGAGGTCCTTCTGGCCCCCCCGGATTGCCAGACCGAGGCGATCGCGACGCGCATGGAGGAGCTGCGAGCCGCCGGCCACCGCCCCTTCAACACCAGCACCGACGGCTACGAGTACCGCGGCATCGCCTATGTCGACGGCTTCCTCGAGCTGTGGGAGCAGTTGCAGGGAATGGAGGTTCAGCCCGACGCCATCTACCTCTGCTCCGGAGCCCACACCCATACCGGCATGGTGGTCGCCGGCAAGGCCCTGGGACTCGGCCTGCGCATCGTCGGAATCAGCCCCGCCCCGCGCGACGACGCCGAAGCGGCGCGGCGGATGGCGGCCCTGGCCGCCGAGCACGCCAGCATCCTCGACCTCGACCTCGAGTTCGAGGCGGCCGAGTTCGAGAGCTACTCCGAGTTCGTCGGACCGGACTACGGCGTCGTCACCGAAGAGGCCCGGGACGCCATCAGGCTGGCCGCCCGCGCCGAGGGGCTTCTCCTCGACCCCTCGTACACCGGAAAAACCATGGCCGGGCTGATCGCCCACGTCTCCCGCGGCTGGTGGTCCGGCGAACACACCCTGGTGTTCGTGCACACCGGCGGCACCCCCGCCCTGTTCGCCTACTCCGAAGAGCTCGGGCTCGACGGCGCCGCCTGATCCGGGATTCCCCCGATGCAGCTTCCGCAACCCGACCCCGCCCGCCTGCAGCGCCGCGACGAGCTGGTGCGCCGACTCCGCCGGCTCCTCGACGAAAACCAGGTCATCCACCGCCGGGAGGACCTGGTGGCGTACGAGTGCGACGCCCTGTCGGCGTACCGCCAGGTTCCCATGGCCGTGGTCCTGCCCCGCTCGACCGAACAGGTGTCCGCCCTGATGAAGACCTGCTGCGACCTCGGCATCCCGATCGTCCCCTGGGGGGCCGGGACCGGGCTGTCGGGAGGCGCCCTGCCGCTGCGGGACGGCGTCGTCGTCAGCATGGCGGCGATGAACCGCATCCTCGACATCGACTTCGACAACCGCACCGTCACGGTGGAGCCGGGGGTTACCAACCTCGGGGTGACTCACGCCGTGCAGCACCGGGGGTTCTACTACGCCCCGGACCCTTCGAGCCAGCTCGCCTGCACCATCGGGGGCAACGTCGCCGAGAACTCGGGCGGGGTGCACTGCCTCAAGTACGGCACGACGACCAACAACGTCCTCGGACTGCAGATCGTGCTGGCGGACGGAGAGGTGGTCGAAATCGGCGGCAAGGGCCTCGAGTGCAACGGCTACGACCTGCTCGCCCTGATGACGGGGTCCGAGGGTCTGCTCGGCCTCATCACCCGGGCGACGCTGCGCATTCTGCCCAGACCGGAGACGGCGCGCGCCGTCATGGCCGTCTTCGACAGCGTGCAGGCGGCCGGGCGCGCGGTCGCCGACATCATTGCCGCCGGGATGGTCCCCGCCGGCATGGAGATCATGGACCGGCTGGCGATCGAAGCGGTCGAGGACTTCCTCGGGTGCGGGTACCCGCGCGGCGTCGAGTCGCTGCTGCTCGTCGAGCTCGACGGTCCCCGGGCCGAGGTCGAGGCCCAGTTCCCGCGGCTCGAAGAGCTGCTGGCGGCAGCGGGTGCGACGCAGATGAGGAAGTCCGCCGACGAGGCGGAGCGGCTGCAGCTGTGGGCCGGCCGCAAGGCGGCGTTTCCCGCGATGGGGAGGATCACTCCGGACTACTACTGCATGGACGGCACCATTCCGCGGGGGCGGCTGCCCGAGGTCCTCAGCCGCATCCAGGAGCTTTCACGGATCTACGGCCTCGCCGTGGCCAACGTCTTCCACGCCGGTGACGGCAACCTGCATCCCCTCGTCCTCTACGACGGCAACCAGCCGGGGCAGCTGGAGACGGCCGAGGAGCTGGGCGCGGAGATCCTCAAGCTCTGCGTCGCCGCCGGAGGCGTGCTGACCGGGGAGCACGGCGTCGGCATCGAGAAGCGGGACCTCATGCCCTGCATGTTCGGCGACGCCGACCTCGACGCCCAGGAGCACGTCAAGGCTGCCTTCGATCCCCGCCACCTGCTGAATCCCGGCAAGGTGTACCCCGTGCTCCGGCGCTGCGCGGAAGGGCGCATGCACGTGCACGGCGGCCAGCTCTCCTTTCCCGGGCTCGAGCGTTTCTGAGGAATGACCCGGGCGACCCCCGTCGAGGAACAGCTTCTCCGCGACCCGGCCGAAGTGGGCGAGGCGGTGCGCCGCGCAGCCGACCGCGGGAGCAACCTGGTGATCGCCGGCAACGGCACCCGCTCCTTTCTCGGCCGCCGGGCCCCGCAGGGAGACCGGCTTGAGCTTTGCGGGCTGGACGGCCTCGTCAGCTACGAGCCGGACGAGCTGATCGTCGTCGCGCGCCCCGGAATGAGGCTGACCGCGCTGGAACAGCTCCTTGCCGAGGGCGGCCAGCACCTGGCCTTCGAGCCGCCGCACTGGTCTTTGGCCGCCACCCTGGGAGGCACGATCGCCTGCGGGCTTTCCGGACCGCGGCGTTTCAAGGCCGGGGCGGCGCGCGACTTCGTCCTCGGGGTCGAGTTCGTCGACGGCCGTGGAGAGCTGGTGCGCGCCGGCGGCAAGGTGGTCAAGAACGTCACCGGCTACGACCTGCCCCGCGCCATGACCGGTTCCTTCGGGATTCTCGGGGTGCTGACCGAAATCTGCCTGAAGCTGTGGCCGCGGCCGGAAAGCGAGCGCACCGTGGTAATCGAGGGTCTGCAGATCGGAGCAGCCGCGGAAAAACTGGTGACCTGGGCCCGTCTGCCCTTCGAAATCAGCGGCCTTTCCTGGTTCCCGGAAGACGCCGGCAACCGCGCCTTCGCCCGCGTCGAGGGGCTGCAGGCGGCGGTGGTGGAGCAGGCGGAAACGCTGGCGCGGGAAGCGGGAAGCGGCGCCGGAATACTGGATGCCGACCAGTCCCGCCGGACGTGGCGGAATATCCGCGAGCTCTCGGCGATGCAGCCTGGAGCAGGAGAGGAGCTGTGGCGCTTCGCGGTCCCGGCGAGCGCGGCGGTCTCCCTGGTCGAACGGCTGCGATCGCAGGGAATGGGGCGCTGCGGCCTCGACCAGGCCGGGGCTGCCGTGTGGGCCCTGATGCCGGCCGCTTGCGACGGGACCGCCCTGCACGCCGACGCCCTGGGCTGCGGGGGCGGCGCCTGGCGCTTCTCGACCGGCCCGCAGGACGACAACGAAGAGGCGTTCACACCGCTTACGCCTCCCCTGATGGCGGCCAACAGGGCGCTGAAGAAGGCCCTCGATCCCGGATCGACACTGAACCCGGGGCGCATGTACCCCGGCCTTTGATCCCCGGTTGCGGCAGGAAGGCCCTCGCGCCCCGCCATTTTTGACACTCCACCTATCTGCCTTTCTTTATAATCACCGAACTTTCCGCCCTTCAGACGCTGTTTTGTAGAAGCCGGCGCCATTGCCGGCCGCCTGTTCGCGGCATTTCCGACCTCACATGGACCAGCTCCTCGGCCCCATTCAGAAAGAGATCGACCTCTTCGAGCGCCGCCTCGACGAAATGTTGCGGTCCGACGTCGAAATGGTGCACCAGGTGGCCCGCTACATGGCCGCCCTCAAGGGGAAGAGACTGCGGCCGGCCCTGGCGGTGGTCTGTACCAAGGCGGCCGGTTCGTGGGACGATCGCGTCATCGACGCCGGAGTCGCCGTCGAGATGATCCACGCCGCCACCATGATCCACGACGACGTGGTCGACCGCGCCGAAACGCGGCGGGGCAAGCCGTCGGTAAACTCCAAGTGGAACGACCACACCGCGGTGATGTTCGGGGACTTTCTGTTCGCCCGCGCACTCTCCCTGCTCGTCGGCCTCGGCAACCGGGATGCCCTGGCCGCGGTTTCAGGGGCCACCGAACGCCTCATTCAGGGAGAGATCCACGAGTCCCAGATCTCGTTGCAGCGCGATACGAGGGAGTCCTCCTACTTCGCCATGGTGGGGGACAAGACCGCCTCGCTGATCTCGGCCTCCTGCAGGATCGGTCCCCTGATCGCCGGGGCGCCTGAAGGGACGGCGGAAGCCCTGGGCAAATACGGCGAGTACCTCGGGCTCGCCTTCCAGATCGCCGACGACATGCTCGATTTCACCGGAGACGCAGACACCATGGGCAAGCCGGTCGGCTCCGATTTGCGGGAGGGCAAGATCACCCTGCCGCTGATTCGCGCCCTCGCCTCCGCACGCGACGGCGAGCGCCAGCGGATCGAGGCGATTCTCCGGCGCGAGGATCAGGCGGAATCCGACTGGGAGGAGGTCGTGAACTTCGTCGAGACACAGGGCGGGATCGGCTCGGCGGCCGAGGAGGCCCGACGTTACGCCGGCATGGCCCGGGAGTGCCTGAAGGGTCTGGAGCCCTCGGTGCCCCTGGCCATCCTCGAAACGGCGGCGCGCCTCGTGGTCGAACGCAAAAATTGATATGGACGCGCATCTTTCTGGGCGGCGCGGGGCTTCTTCTCCTGTTTCTTCTGCTGCCCCCCGCCCAAGTCGCGTCTCCCGTGGAAAAGCACCACGTCGCCATGGGCACGGTCGTGCGGATCGCGCTGTACGCCGGGGAGGAGGAAGCGGATGAACTTTTTGCCCTGGCCGCCGAACAGATCGACGCCATCGATTCGTCGCTGAGCAACCACCGGGCGGAAAGCGGCGTCGGCCGCCTCAACAGCGCCGGCAGTCTCGGTGCCGGCGGCGGGGTGCCCGAACTCGGGTTCGTGTTGGAGCGGTGCCTCCACTGGTCGCGCCGGACCGGCGGGGCATACGACCCGACCGTCGGCCCCCTGACGGCCCTGTGGAACTTTCCCGAGGCGGTGGCACCGCCCGATTCGGCTCTCGTCGACTCGGCCCGCGCCCTGGTCGACTTCCGCCTGGTGCAGGCCGGCCCCGCCGGGACCGTCCTGTCGGCGCCGGGGATGCGGGTCGATCTCGGCGGGTCGGCCAAGGGATACGCCGTCGACCGCGCCGTCGAGGCGCTGCGGGATGCCGGCGTCGAGGCGGGTCTCGTCGAGGCCGGCGGCGACATCCGCTACTGGGGAGAGAAGCCGGACGGCAGCGACTGGCGGTTGGGCCTGCTGCATCCCAGGGAACGCGAGCGCTACCTGGTAGCGGAGAAGGTGGGACTTCCGGCCCTGGCGACTTCCGGAGATTACGAGCAGGCTTTCGAGTTCGAGGGGAGACGCTACCACCACCTGCTCGACCCGGCCACGGGATACCCCGCCGCGAGGGCGATCAGCGCCTCCGTTTGGACGGAAACCGCGCTCGACGCCGATATCCTGGCGACCGCCGCCTTCGTAATGGGACCCGGCGAGGGCATCGGGTTCGTCGAGACGCTCCCGCGGGCCGAGGCGGTGGTTTTCTTCCTCGAGGACGGCGCCGTCCGACACCGGGCTTCGTCCGGCCTCGACGGCCGGCTGAAGGAAATGACAGTCCCGCGGAATCCTCTGGAATAGCCGGAAGAATCCCGCGGACAAGAAACGATGGATACGTGAGAAGATGAGAAAGAACTGGAAAGCTCTCCTGACCCTGGCGTTGATAGCCGTCGCCGCTTTCTACCTGTACCCGTCGCTCGACTTGTACGGGATGTCGAGCGCGGACCGCGAGAAGATGAAGCTCAATTCCCCCGCCGAGTACTTCGACCTCCACGGTCGCGCGATTACACTCGGACTCGACCTGCAGGGTGGCATTCACCTCGTGATGGAAGTGGATATCGAGGGCATGACTGACGAGCAGGCGCAGGACGCCGTGGCGCGGGCGCAGGAAGTCATCCGCAACCGCGTCGATCAGTTCGGTGTCGCCGAACCCACCATTCAGCGCCAGGGAGTCAACCGCATCATCGTCGAGCTCCCCGGGCTGCAGGACGTCGAACGCGCCAAGAACCTGATCGGACAGACCGCCCTTCTCGAGTTCCAGCTCGTCGAGCCGATCGAGGACCGCAACCGCCTGCTGCAGCGCATAAGCGGCCTGCTCGCCGCCGGCGCCGGAGACACCGTGGCCTCGTCCGGGGACGCCGACCAGGAACTGGAAGAGGCCGCCCTTGCGGATTCCGCCGGGGAGGAACCGGTCAGCCTGTTCGACACCGAGACCGAGGATGCCGGTCTGTTCGAGGAGCCTGAGAAGGAAGACCCCGGTTACCGCGAGCTGTCGTCGCTCCTGCAGGGCCTTCGCGACGACGTCGTCATCCGGGTGGAGGACATCCCCGCTGTCAAGGCCCACCTCGGAGACCCCCGCGCCCGGGCCGTCATTCCCGAGGACGTCGAGTTCCTGTTCAGCAGCAAGGCCGAGGGGGTCCCGGGACAGCTGTTCCAGAAGCTGTTTCTGGTGCGCAAGAAACCGGAGATGACCGGCAACATGATCGGCGACGCCCAGGTCCAGATCAGTCAGGCGATCGAGCAGCTGGGGCAGCCTGTCGTCGCCTTGTGGACCACGGACGAAGGGGTCCGCCTCTTCCGTCAGATCACCGGCGCCCACATCGGCGAGCGCCTCGCCATCGTTCTCGACGGCGCCGTGTACATGGCCCCGGAGCTGGTGACGAAGATCCAGAACGGGCGCGCCGAAATCACGGGTCTCAGCAACGAGGAGGAGGCGAAGGACCTTGCCATCGTGCTGCGCGCCGGGGCCCTGCCCGCCAAGGTCGAGGTGATCGAGGACCGCACCGTCGGCCCCTCCCTCGGTAAGGACTCGATAGAGCAGGGGCGGGTGGCCGCGGTGATCAGCATGACCATCGTCGCCGTTTTCATGCTCCTCTACTACCGCTTCGCCGGCCTCGTCGCCAACGTCGCCCTGGCCCTGAACATCCTCTTCGTGTTTTCCGTTCTCGCCGGTTTCGATGCCACCCTGACCCTGCCGGGAATCGCCGGTATCATCCTTACCATCGGCATGGCGGTCGACGCCAACGTGCTGATCTTCGAGCGCATCCGCGAGGAGCTGCGCTCGGGAAAGACGGTGCGCTCGGCGATCGACAGCGGCTACGGCAACGCGCTCTCCGCCATCATCGACGCCAACCTCACCACCTTCATCGTCGGCATCGTCCTCTACGAGTTCGGCACCGGCCCCATTCGCGGCTTCGCCCTCACCCTGTGCATCGGGATCGCCTCGAGCCTGTTCACGGCCCTCATCGTCACCCGCAGCCTTTTCGAGCTGTACACCGCCAGGGAGCGGGTCGAGTCGTTGAGCATCGGCCCGGTCGGAGTGCTGTCGAACCTCAGCATTCCCTTCATCAATTTCCGCAAGGTCGCCATGCTCGTTTCGGCCGCCGTCCTGACCGTCGGGCTGGTCTCGGTGGCGGCGGTAAACAAGCTGACCCCCGGTATCGACTTCGCCGGGGGCACCCTGCTCGAGCTGCATTTCGAGCCCGCGGTAACGGTCGAGGAGATCCGCTCCAATCTCGGGGCGGTTCCCTTGGGAGAGGGGACGCGCGACTACAGCTCGAGCGAGATCAAGCAGTTCGGGGCGCCGGAGCACATCCTGATCCGCGTCACCGAATCGGAGGCGGGCACCGACGTAGCCGACGGCATCAAGCAGGTGTTGAGGGCGGGGCTGGGAGGCAGCATCGCCGAGACCGACTGGGTACGGCGGCAGGAGAAGGTCGGTCCCAAGATCGGCGAGGAGCTGACCGGGGCGGCGGTTCGCGCCGTGATCGTGTCGCTGGCGCTGATCCTCGTCTACATGGCCTGGCGGTTCAAACAGTTCCTGTTCGGCATCGCCGCGGTCGCCGCCCTCGCCCACGACGTGCTCATCACCCTCGGCCTGCTCTCGATTCTCGACATCGAGATCACTCTCGCGGTGGTCGCGGCGATCCTCGCCATCGTCGGCTATTCCCTCAACGACACCATCGTCGTCTTCGACCGCATCCGCGAAAACCTGCGCGGCGGCATGCGGGCGGAGTTCGGAGACACACTCAACATCAGCATCAACGAGTGCCTGAGCCGCACCGTGATTACGTCGTTGACAACCCTGATCGCCGTCACCGTCCTGATGGTCTGGGGCGGCGAGGTGATTCGCGACTTCACCCTGACCCTCGCCGTCGGTATCCTCGTGGGGACCTACTCCTCCGTGTTCGTCGCCAGCCCGGTGCTGCTGGCCGGTCACGAGCGCTCGCAACGGAGGCAGGAGCGCTCCCGGCGGCAGCAGCGCGGGGGCGGAAGCGGCAGGTAGGCCCCGACAGGCCCACGCCGGGGAGTTGGGAAATGCGGCACCCCGGCTTCCGGGATCCCCATGGAGACGCCGTCAGAATACCTTGAGCGGCGTCCCCTCCGCGCTGAACTGAGGAGGGCCCGCCGATGAAAAGGTTGGGAACCGGAGGGCTTCGCAGGGCGAGATCCTCCCTGGGAATCCCGGCGCAATTCCCCCTGAACGCCCGCTGGGCGGTGTGCTGCCTGCTGCTCTTCATGGCGCTGGTGACTCCCGAGCCGCGGCCGGATATCGACGCCGCATGGTCCCTCGGGCTGCTCCTGGCCTTCGCCTTCGTCGCCCAACAGGTCGCCCGCAGCATCTGCCTCCCCGACGTCGTCGGCTGGATGGCGGCCGGGCTGATCCTCGGAGAGGGAGGAATGCGGGCGGTGCTTCCCGCTGCCTCCGGCAGCGTCGAACTCGCCTACACCCTTGCGGCGTTGTGGCTGGGTTGCCTTGCCGGCCTCGGCCTCGACCTTCGCTGGGAACGGCGCAGACCGCCCCTTCCCCTGGCGATCTTCCTGTCGACTCTGGGAACGGCCGCGGTTTTCGGGGGCGGCGCGATCCTGCTGGCAGGGCTCTCCACCGAATCCGCCCTCGCCCTCGGCGCCCTGGCCGCCCTGTGGGGACCGATCGTCGCATCGACGCTGATGCGCAGAAACGAGCCGGTGCTGGCCGCCGCCCTCGGCTCGGCGTTCGCCCTGGTTCTTCTGAGTGCGGCCCTGCTCTTCGCAGCGCAAAGGGATTCTTTTGACGGCGCCCCCGGGTCGGTCCTGCTGCGCCTGTGGTCCTCGGCCGCAGCCGGCTCCCTCCTGGCCGTGATGCTGTGGCGGCTCCGGCTCCCGGGCACGCGCACGGCATCGGTTGTCGCCCTTGGCGCGGGATTCCTGCTGCTGGGGATTCTCGTCCGCGACACCCACCTGTTCGCACTGATCGCCGGACTGGGCGCCGGGGTCGTGCTCGCTTCCCTGGACCGGACCGGCCTGCGGCAGATGCTCGAGCCGGGCCGCGCACCCGCAGGCCTGGTCTTCTTCGCCATCGCCGGAGCCTCCCTCGACCCCCTACGGCTGGCGACCTCCCCGGTTCCGGGTCTGTACGAACTGCTGCTCCTTCAGCTTTTCGCGGTCGTCGCGGCGCGCCTGCCCGCCCCCCTCGCCTGGCATCCGCTTCCCATGGCCGGCGCCGGGTTTTCCCGCCGCCACGGCCTGCTGCTCCTGCCCGCGGGGGCGCTGCTGTACGAGATCGCCTGCAGGCCCGAGGGCGTGGCTTCATTGTTTGCGCACCCCCTCTCCGAGCTGGTTCGCCAGTTCGCCATTGCCAACCTGCTCCTTTACGCCGTCCTCCTTTCGGCGCTCGCGCGGCGGTTCCTGCCCTCCCGGGACCATGCCCTCTTCGAGCCCGAACAACCCGCCGAGCCCCCCCTGGGCAAGGCTGCCGAATCCACCGGCTCCCCCGCGCGCTGACGCCCTTTTCAACAAACGCGGACCGCGCTTGCCTCCGTCTGACGGACAATAGGTTTCAGTCAGCTGAAACCAGGCATTTGCGGGACGCGGCCGCCTCCCGGCGAGGCCCCTCAAATTGTGCCTCCGAGGGGGGCATCCGTACATTGGAGAGTTGCGGTTTTCCCGACCAGACCAGGCCTTCGTGAAAGAGATCGCCCGCAATCTTCAGGCCGTCGAGGAGCGAATCGCAGGGGCGGCGGAGCGCGCCGGAAGGCGGCGGAGCGACATAACGCTCGTAGCCGTAAGCAAGACCCGTACTGCCGGGGAGATCGAGGCGGCGATTGCCGCCGGGGTGACCCACCTCGGCGAGAACCGGGTCCAGGAGGCGCAATCGAAACGGCGATGCGTGCAATCTGCCGCTGCCTGGCACCTGGTCGGCCGCCTGCAGTCGAACAAGGCGGGCAGGGCGGTGGAACTGTTCGAGGTCGTGCAGTCAGTGGACAGCACGCGCCTGGCTGCCGCACTGCAACGGCGTGCGGTCCAAGCCGGGCGCTCGCTCGACGTGCTGCTTCAGGTCAACAGCTCGGGGGCACCCGGGCAGGGGGGTGTTCCTCCCGAGGATACCCTGGCCCTCGCGGAACAGGTCGCCGGGATGTCGCATCTGCGGGTACTCGGGTTGATGACCATCGCCGAGTTCACTTCGGACGAAGCCCGCCTTCGCTCCTGTTTCGCGCGCATGAGCTCCCTGTCCGAAGACTTGACGAGGGCGGATATCGAAGGCGTCGGGACCTCCGTCCTGTCAATGGGAATGAGCGGCGACTTCGAAATCGCCATCGAGGAGGGTGCCACGATGGTGCGGGTGGGAACGGCGATATTCGGACCGCGAGCAGCGCCATAGGAGTTGCCATTGTTCGATCACAGTTATTTCCTGATGGGGGTCATCGGGATCATCACCTCGTTGCTTACCGTATACACGTGGGTGGTGATCGTCGCCGTGGTGATCTCGTGGATCAACCCCGACCCCTACAACCCGATCGTCAGGTTTCTGCGCGCCGTAACCGAGCCCGCGCTCGCCAGGATGCGCCGTTACGTGCCCAATGTCCTGTGGTCGACGGGACTGGACTTCACCCCTCTGTTCCTGATCCTGCTGCTGCAGTTAGTCATCTGGTTTCTGCGCAGCATCCGGGTGTAAGGCCCGATTCCCGCAAAGCCCGCTTCTGAACAGCAGAAATCACCGCAGGCGACAGCCCGGCAACCGACATGGTGGAAACCGCCCGCAAACAGAGTCCGTTCCCCATCTTCGATCCGGTCCCCTCCCAGGTCGACTTCCCGGCCCAGGAGCGGGAAACCCTGGAGTTGTGGGAACAGACAGCGGCCTACGAGCGGTCGGTGCAGTCGAGACCGGAGTCCAACCCCTTCGTCTTCTACGACGGCCCGCCGTTCGCCAGCGGCCTTCCCCACTACGGGCACCTGCTGGTTTCCATCGTCAAGGACGTGGTTGCCCGCTACTGGACGATGCGCGGCTACCGGGTCGAGCGCCGCTTCGGCTGGGACTGTCACGGCCTGCCGGTGGAGAACGAGGCGGAACTTCAGCTCGGCCTTCAATCGCGCAAGGACATCCTCGAGTACGGCGTGCCGCGCTTCAACGACTACTGCCGCTCCCTCGTGCTGCGCTACACGGCGGAGTGGGAGCAGCTGGTCCGCCGCGTCGGGCGCTGGGTCGACTGGAACAACCAGTACCTCACCATGGACCCGGAGTTCATGGAGTCGGTCTGGTGGGTATTCAAACGCCTCTGGGACAGCGGGCTCGTCTACGAGGGCTACAAGTCCCTCGCCTACTGTCCGCGCTGCGCCACGGCGTTGTCGAACTTCGAGGTCAACCAGGGGTACCGCGACACCCAGGACCCTTCGATCACGGTCCGCTTCCGGGTGAAGGGGGCGGAGAACACCTCGATCCTCGCCTGGACCACGACGCCCTGGACCCTTCCGGCCAACATGGCCCTGGCGATCTCCACCGACTGCGAGTACGCCCGCGTGCAGCTGCGCGGCGGCGAACGGCTGATCCTCGCCCGCGAGCGCATCGACGCGGTCTTCAGCCAGCGCGAGAGCGAGATCGCCGCGGTCGATGAGCAGCCTGCAGAGGCGCTGCTCGGTCTCCGCTACGAGCCGCTGTTCGACTGTTTCGCCGGGCTCGGAAACGAGGGCGCGTTCCGCGTCGTCGCCGCGGACTTCGTGTCGACCGACGACGGTACCGGCGTCGTCCACATCGCCCCCGGTTTCGGCGAGGACGACTATCAGCTCGGCCTCCGGGAAGGACTGCCCGCAGTCTGCCCGATCGACGAGGACTGCCGCTTCACGGGCGCCGTCGGCGACTACGCCGGCCGCTTCGTAAAGGACGCCGACAGCGACATCATCCGCGCCCTGCGGCGCCGGGGGCAGCTTTTCAGCGAGAGCACGCTGGTGCATTCCTACCCGTTCTGCTGGCGCTGCGAGTCCCCCCTGATCTACCGCGCCATTTCGAGCTGGTTCGTCGGCGTCGAGAGCGTCAAGGACGCGATGCTGCGCGCCAACGAGCAGATCTGGTGGATCCCGGAGCACATCCGCGGCGGGCGCTTCGGAAAATGGCTGCAGGGGGCCCGCGACTGGTGCATCAGCCGCGACCGCTACTGGGGAACGCCGCTGCCGGTCTGGCGCAACGACGAAACCGGGGAAGCGGTCTGCGTCGGCAGCGTCGATGAGCTCGAACGGCTCAGCGGACGGACGGTCACCGACCTGCACAAGCAGTTCGTCGACCACATCGAGATCCCGGCGCCGTCGGGCAACGGGGTGCTGAAGAGAGTCCCCGCGGTGCTCGACTGCTGGTTCGAATCCGGGTCGATGCCGTACGCGCAGAACCACTATCCGTTCGAGAACCGCGAGTTCTTCGAGCAGAACTTCCCCGCCGACTTCATCACCGAGTCGCTCGACCAGACGCGCGGTTGGTTCTACACCCTGACCATCCTCGCCGCGGCCCTGTTCGACAAGCCGGCGTACCGCAACTGCATCGTAACCGGCATGCTGCTCGCCGAAGACGGCCGCAAGATGAGCAAGCGGCTGAAGAACTACCCCGAGCCGACGGAGATGCTCGAACTCTACGGGGCCGACGCGCTGCGCCTGTACCTGCTGAACTCTCCGGCCCTGAAAGCCGAGGAGATGCGCCTGACCGAGACCGGCATCAGGCAGAGTCTGCGCGACGTCATCATTCCGCTGTGGAACGCCTACAGCTTCTTCGTCACCTACGCCGAGGTCGACCGCTGGTCCCCGGCCGGGGGGCGCGACCCGGGGGCGGAGAACCTGCTCGACCGCTGGATCCTCTCGGAGCTGCAGACACTCGTCCACGACATCAACGCCGAGATGGAGGCCTACCGCCTGTACCGGACGGTGCCGGCCATGGTCGCCTTCGTCGAGAAGCTCACCAACTGGTACATCCGCCGCAGCCGCCGCCGCTTCTGGAAATCGGAGGACGACGACGACAAGGCGTCGGCGTACGCCACCCTCTACCGCGTGCTGGTAACCTTCGTGAAGAGCCTGGCGCCGGTGCTGCCGTTCGCGACCGAGAAGATCTACCAGAACCTGGTGCGCTCATGGGACCGCGACGCTCCGGTGAGCGTGCACCTGTGCGACATGCCCGCCGCTGACGAGGAGATGCGCGATTCCGGCCTCGAGGAGCAGATGGCGCTGGCCGCCCGGGCGGTTGCCCTGGGGCGCTCCCTGCGCAGCAGGCACGAGATCAGGATCCGCCAGCCCCTCGGCCGCCTGCTGCTGCTCCCCCCGGACGACACCGGAGGGGAGATGCTCGCCGCCCTTGCCGACCTCGTCGCCGACGAGCTCAACGTCAAGGAGGTCGTTTTCGTCGAGGACGAGGCGGAGATCAGCGAGGTCTCCTGCAAGGCAAACTACCGCGCTCTCGGACCCCGTTTCGGCAAGCGCGTCAAGGAGGCGGCCGCCTTCATCGAGAAGCTGACCCGCGCCGAGGTGGCGCGCCTGGAAGCAGGCGAGCGCCTCCGCGTCGCCGGCGGTAGCATCGGCGCTGGCGACGTGCAGCTGACCCGCAGCGAGAAAGAGGGGGTCGTGGTCGCCGTCGACGGCAACCTGTGCGTCGGCCTCGACGTCAATCTCGACGAAGAGCTGGTCCGCGAGGGGACGGCGCGCGAAGTGGTGAACCGGGTGCAGAACATGCGCAAGGCTGCCGGCCTCGAGGTATCGGACCGGATCCGCCTGTGGACCGCCGGTTCCGAAGCGGTCGTGTCGGCCACCCGGCACCACAGCGGCTACATTGCCGCGGAGACGTTGGCAATCGAGATTCGGCTTGACGAACTTCCCGGAACGGCCCTGCTGCGCCAGGAAAGCGACATCGACGGGGAGACCGTCGTCTTCGCGATCGTTCGTGCCTGAGCCTTTCGATTGGACGATCACTACAGAGAGCTGGAAACCGATGAACGCCGAAGATCTCGCCTACTTCAAGTGCCTGATCACCGAAAAACGGGTCCAGGCGAATGCCGACCTCGAAGAGCTGGAGAGAGTGTCTCGCAGCGACGACGCGCAGGAGTCTTCCGAAGACCGCTCGGCGTACTCGCTGCACATGGCCGACCGCGGCACGGACGCCATGGAGCGGGAGAAGAACCTCCTGCTCGCCCAGCGCGAGGGGAATTACATCGATTACCTCGACGAGGCCCTGCAGCGGATCGCGGACGGCACTTTCGGCATCTGCCGCGTCTGCGGGGGCGAGATCGGCCGCCCCAGGCTGGAAGCGGTGCCGACGGCTACCCAGTGCATCGCCTGCAAGTCGAAGGATGACAAGGCCGGCAGCTGGTAGCCCGGGCGGCGACGGAAAATCCCCGTGGCGGCGGTTTTCCCTCCCCGTTCTCCTTCCCCTGATTCTGGCGCTCGACCAGGCGACCAAGCTCCTGGTCGCCGCCACGATGGCCCGGAACGATTCGATAGAGGTTCTCGGCGGTTTCTTTCGCCTGACCTACATCCACAACCGCGGCGCCGCCTTCGGTCTCAGCTTCGGCGGCCCCGAGATCCATACCTTCGTATCGGTAGCGGCTCTCGTCGTTCTCGCCTACCTGTTCCGCACCCTGCCTTCCGACTCGGGGCTGTTGCGGGCGGCGGTGACCATGGTTCTCGGCGGGGCGCTCGGCAACATCATAGACCGCATTCGCCTGGGGGAGGTGATCGACTTCTTCGACTTCGGAATCGGCCCGGACTGGCGCTGGCCGGTCTTCAACGTCGCCGACTCGTTCGTCACCGTCGGCATCGTCATTCTCGCCATCGGCTACGGCCGCCGAAAGGAACCCGGGCCGCGTCCGGGTGAGGGGGGGCCCGAGGTCGCCGAGTCGGATCGCGTCTCCGGGAGCTGACGCACCCACACGGGATCCACGGCGGCCAGCTGCGCTTCCGCAAGGCATGTCCGAACCCGGCGCTTCGGTTCGAGTCGTCATTCCCGACGAGGAGGAGGGAGAACGCCTGGACCGGTTCCTCGCCGACCGTTGCGGCTCGCTTTCGCGCAGCCGGATACAGACGCTGATCGGCGACGGAGCCGTTCGCGTAGGGGGAAAACCGCGGCGAGCCAGCTACAGGGTCAGGGCAGGAGACCGCGTCGACATGACGATTCCCGCCCCCGGCAGGCTCGACCTCCTTCCCGAAGAGATCCCCCTGTCGGTTGCATACGAGGACGACGATCTCCTCGTTGTCGACAAGGCTGCCGGGATGACCGTTCACCCGGCTCCAGGATGCCGGACGGGAACCCTGGTGAACGCCCTCCTCCACCGCTGCCGCGATCTGTCCGGGATCAACGGGGCCCTGCGGCCCGGCATCGTACACCGCCTCGACCGCGACACCACCGGGCTGATGGTCGTCGCCAAGAACGACCGCGCCCACCGCAGTCTCGCAGCACAGCTCGAGGCGCGGACCCTCAGCCGGGTCTACGCCGCCGTCGTCTGGGGAGATCCGGGCGCCGGCCGGATCGAAGCCGCCATCGCCCGCAATCCCCGGGACCGGGTGCAGATGGCGGTTCGCGAAGATGGCCGCCGCGCCGTAACCCGTTTCACGACCTGCGAAAAGCTCGGTTTCCTGAGCCTGCTTCGCGTCGAGCTGGAAACCGGCAGAACGCACCAGATCCGCGTGCATATGCAGCACGCCGGCCACCCCGTATTCGGCGACCCCGTCTACGGGGGACGCTCGCGCCTGCGCGGAATCGCCCCCGGGCACCGCGGCGCCGCGAGCCAGGCGCTCGGGCTGATCGGCCGCCAGGCCCTGCACGCGAGCAGGCTCGCCTTCGAACACCCCTCCACGGGAAAGGCCGCGAGCTTTTCCTCGCCGCTGCCGGAGGATATCGGGAGGGTCCTCGAGCTGCTGCGGAGGCCGGCGTGAGGCGCCAACCGGTGCAGGCCCTCGCGGTGTTCTCCCTGCTGGCCGCCTGCGCACCGGCACCGCGCTACACGAGCGAGCCCCCCGGCGGCCGCACGGTCGTCGAGGAGCTGCGGGCCCGCCAGCGCGCCCTGCGCAACAGCAGTCCCCGGCGGTTGCTGGAGGTGGCCAACGGGTACCTCGGAATCCCCTACAAATGGGGAGGCACCACCCGCACAGGGATGGACTGCTCCGCCATGACCCGGGCCATCGTGCGCGAGGCCTACGGCATCGAGCTTCCCCGGACCTCGAAGCAGATGTTCGTCGTCGGCTCCCCGATCGCCAACCGCGATGACCTGCGGCCCGGAGACCTCCTCTTCTTCCGCATCGCCGCCTCCGGCCCGGGGATTTCACACGTCGGCGTATACGTCGGGGACGACCGCTTCATCCACGCCAGCCTGAGCCGGGGCGGGGTAATCGACAGTCTCAACCAGCCCTATTTCGGCAGCCGCTACGCCGGCGCCCGCCGGCTGACCTATTGATTTCCACGCCCGGATGCCCCTCCAGCTGCAGCGCCTGAAACGGGATGCCCCCCTCTATGGTTGCGCCGCGGCCATGGAGGGAGCCTGGCTGGTTCTCGCCTCGCTGGGAGACCTGCGCCCCGCCATACCCTGGTTCTGGATGCTTTTCGCCGTCGCTTTCGCGGCGTATACCGGGGGAGCCGCATTCGTTGCCGTGCGGCGGGGCTCCCTGGCCGCCGTCCTGATCGGTGCCGCGGTCTTCCGTCTCACCCTCCTGCCGGCGGCTCCCAGCCTGTCCGACGACATATACCGCTACCTGTGGGACGGCCGCGTCCAGCTAGCCGGGATCAACCCGTATATGCACTCCCCCGGGGACCCCGCCGTGGAGGAGCTGCGGGACGTCCACTACCCCCACATCAACCACAAGGACGTGCCGACGATCTATCCGCCCCTGGCGCAGCTGTTCTTTCTCGGGGTTTCCGCGGTCAGCCATACCGTGACCGCGATGAAGGCCGCCCTTCTCTGCTGCGAGGCGCTGCTGGCCGCCATCCTGATCCTGTTGCTGCGGCGCTCCGGGCGCGACCCCCGATGGGTGCTCCTCTACCTGTGGAACCCGCTTGCCGTAGTCGAGATCGCCGGCAGCGGCCACATCGACCCCCTCGGCATCGCGCTGCTCATGGCAGCTGCGTCCCTGATGCTCAATGGACGCCGGGGGGCGGCGGCCCTGGCGTTGGCGGCGGCAGTGCTGGCCAAGCTGATTCCGTTGCTGGCGGCACCCCTGTTCTGGCGCGAGTTCGGGAACCACGGAGGGAGGGACCTGCGCGCCTGGCTCAGCCTGAGGGGGCGCATGCCGTTGCTGCTTCTTCCCGTCGGCGTCCTGGCCGGGTACCTTCCCTACTCAGGCGCGGGTTCCGGTCTCTTCGACGGCCTGTCGGCGTACGCGGCGAGGTGGCGCTTCAACGATTCGGTTTTCTCCCTTGCAGTCGAGGGCCTGCGCCTGGCCGGAGTCGACGCGGAGGGAGCCCATTCCGGGGCCCGCCTGTTCTGCGCCGGTGCAGTGGCGCTTACCTGCCTGGCAGCTCCCGTGCTCATGGCCGATCCGCTGCGCGTGCTGTTCGTGGTTCTGTCCGTGTTCACCCTGCTGTCCCCGACTCTGCATCCCTGGTACCTGCTCTGGATTCTCCCCTTTCTGCCGTTTTTTCCCAACCCCGCCTGGCTCTGCCTCTCCGGGCTGGTGGTGCTTTCCTACGAAGTACTTGGCCGCTACCTCCACCTCGGCGTATGGGAAGAGCAGGCCTGGGTCAGGCTGGTGGAGTTCGCCCCCTTTTACCTTCTGCTGGCGGGTGTCCCGATCCTTCGCCGACGGCTGCCTTCTCTCCGCTAACGGGAGCCGAAACCGAAACTGCCTTCCTCCTGCTCTTATGAGGTCCGGCAGGTCACTGCTTATATTCTCGAAAACGGGTTCCCCTTTCTGTCTCGGGGCTTCCGGGAACCGGCCGCCGTGCCGCAAGTCGACCAGCATGCGCGCCCGCTTCGCCGGGCCGGCAAGGGCTTCCCGGCGGCTGGCGGGCAGGAGAGGCCCCCGGAACTCCGCACTCCCAAGGCGTCAGCCGCCGTCGGCCGCACTGCAGACAGCCATGGCAACGAATCTTTCCAGGGTCGCTTCAGAACCGGAAACGGGCGGTTCCCGGCCGCGCCCGGGCCGTGCCGTTCCCCTGAGCGCCGCCATCCTTGCGGCCTCATGCCTGGTCTGGAGCGGCTGCTTCGAGGTGGTCAAACGCCGCCCCGATACCGAAAAGCCCTGGTGGGACGACCCGGGGAACCGTCCGCAAGGTGAGATTGTCCAAGAAGATACGGCCGCTGGAGGGGCGGTATCGACTGCGGGGGACGACGGCTCCGTTGCCAGTGCCGGGGACTCCCTGCCGGTGAATACCGCGGCCCCTGACCCGGACTTTGCAGCCGGGATGGACGCACCCCCCTCAAGAGCGGCAGAAGCGCGCCGCCGGGGTTCCAAAGCCCGCCCTGCGGGTGAAGGTGAAATCTTCAGCGGCAGGAACCCCGAGCTGGACCGCAAGCTGCAATCCCTGCACGCCGCCCGCACCCGCAGCCAGAAGGAGAAGGTCGAGCGAGTAAACGAATACGCGCTCTGGTGCATCGAAAACGGTATGTGGAAGGAAGCGCGGTTGCACCTCGAGAAGGCCCTCGCCGCGGACAGCGTGTCGGCGAGCCTTTCCAACAATCTCGGCGTCGTGTACGAGCGCCTTGGAGAGCGGGAGAAGGCCGAGCTCGCCTATCAGCGGGCGCGCGCCCTCAATCCGCGCCGGGAAGCGTACAGAATCAACCTGCGGCAGCTGCAGGGACGCAAATCGAGAGAGGTCCTCGGAGAGGGGGAACAGGTAGACTCGCTGGCGACGGGGCTTGATGATCTCGGACTGGATGCCCCTGTCGAGTCCGGCGAAGACGCTGGCGAGAGCGGCGATCCTGACGGGCGGAATCCCGGCACTTAACCGGAAAGCAGGTGAAGTCTTGAAACCCGGCATTCTAAAAACCGGACCCACCGGGGCACTCCTGGTCAGCCTCCTCCTTGGCGCCGGCGAGGTGGCTGCCCAGGACGTCGTGTCCTCACAGTTGCGCCAGGGGTTCGGCAAGAACAAGGTGCGTTACAAGGACTTCGACTGGCACTATGCCGAAAGCGAGCACCTGCTGCTTCACTACGAGCCGGAGTTCGAGGATCTCGCCGACCGCGCCATCCTCTTTCTCGAGGAGGCCTACGATCACATCAGCGGCCTGATGCGCCACGAGCTGTCGACGAAACCGCCCATTGTCATCTTCAAGTCGCACTACGAGTTCCAGCAGACCAACATCATCCAGGCCTTTCTTCCTCCCGGAGTGGCCGGCTTCGCCGAGCCGCTGCGCTACCGCATGGTCATCCCATTCGACGGCGACCTCGACAACTTCCGCAACGTCCTCGTGCACGAGCTGATGCACATATTCCAGTACGACATCGTCAACCGCGGACCTGTCAAACGGATCACCAACCCGGTCGCCCGCCCGCCCACCTGGATCATGGAGGGGATGGCGCAGTTCGCCGAAGGGGAGGCCGGCATGGGCACCATCGACGAGATGGTGCTGCGCGACGCCATCCTCACCGACGAGCTGATTCCCCTCGAGGTGATGGACTCCTCGTGGGACTACCTGCCGAATACGTTCCTCGCCTACAAGCAGGGCCACAGCCTGATGGAGTACATCGCGGCGAACTACGGCCCGGAAAAGATCAGCCGCATTCTCCGCGTCTGGGACAGCCGGACCGACACCGACAAGCTCCTGGAACGGCTGATCGACGTCGACATGAAGACCCTCGACGAACGCTGGCAGGCGCACATGCGCAAGAAGTACTGGCCGCTGCTGCAGAACCGCGACTACGTCTCGGAATTCGCCACCCGGGTCGTGCAGGACGACGACGTCCATTCGCTCTACGCGGGGCCGCGCTGGTCGCTCAGCGGCGACATGCTCGCCGTGCTCTCCACCGACGGGGTCGAGGAGCACGTCGACATCATCAGGCTGCGCAACGGCACGGTGGTCGAGCGTGTCACCACGGGGATGCGCACCGCGATTTTCGACGACCTGACCTTCGGCCAGGGCTCGGTCGCCTGGGCACCCGACGGCCGCACCATCGCCTTCGTCGCCAAGAAAGGGCCCAAGGACCTGCTTCTTCTGTGGGACCTGTACGACAAGGAGGTGACCGGTTCCATTGTCTTCGAAGATATCGAGGTCATCAGGAGTCTCGATTGGGCTCCCGACAGCCGGCTCCTGGCGTTCGTCGGCACCGGGTACGGCCAGAGCGACATCTACTACGTCGACGTCGAGACCCGCCAGCTGACGCAGGTGACCGGCACCCCGACCCGCGAAGATTACCCTGCGTGGTCCCCGGATGGCGCCAGGATCGCCTTCAGCGCCAAGCGCAACGGCCAGTTCGACATCCGGGAATACGACCTCGAGACCGGCCGCACCCGGGGATTGATTTCCAGCCCGACCGACGACTTGTGGCCCCAGTGGCTCCCCGAGGGCAACAAGATGCTTTACGTCTCGACCCGGGAGCGCATAAACGACCTCTTCGTCTACCACTTGGAGACAGGGCAGGAGTTCCGCATCACGCGCACCATCAGCGGAATACTGTCGCCGGCGCTGTCACCCGACGGCAAGCAGATCGTGCTGGGAACCTACTACCACGGCCGCCAGGAGTTGTACCGCCTGGACATGCCGAACTGGCCTGAGATCAAGAGCAGGGATGCCGAGCTCGCCGCCCGGATTCCGGGAAAGAACCCGGCGGTTGCCGCCTCCCCTCCGGAGGCGGCCGAGCCGGAGGCCACGGCGGCCGCGGACACTTCCGCGTTGGCGGCCGTCCTCAGGAAGGCGCCGCTCGACGGACTCGCTGATGCGGTTCCACCCCTCCTCGAGCAGGGGGCCGCGGGTCGGGGGAAGGCGGTGAAACTGGCGGAGGTGTCTCAGCCCCTGGACACCGGCGCGGGGATTTCCGAAATCCCCGATCCACCCCCGGGTGAGGCGGTCGCAACTCCCTTGGCCTCCGGTGGTGTCCAGCTCGAGTCCGGCCTCGCCGGGAAGGGGGACGTATCCCTGGGAGAACTGCCCCGCCGGCGCTATACACCGAGGCTGGAGTTCGACGGCGTCTCCTTCCAGATGGGTTACTACAACGGGTTTCTGTCCGGCATCGGCCAGTTGAGCATGAGCGACCTCCTCGGCAATCACCAGCTGATCCTGTTCACCGACTACATCGGCTCGCGGGAGATCAACAGCGACTTCACCTTCGCCGTCGGCTACAGCTACTACGGCCGCCGGCCGACCTACAGCGCCACGATCTTCAACTGGAACCAGTATTTCAACGACACCCAGGACCGCCTCTTTTTCTATCGGGGCCGCCTGGTGCGCGGTCTGGTACGCAGCCGTCAGGGAGGGCTTCTCGCAGACGCTACGTATCCCCTCGACGTATACCGCCGCGTCGAGTTGAGCTACTCTTTCGTCGACGAGCGGCGGGAGCTGGTGTGGCCGGATACGGAGACCATCGAGAGCTTCAGCACCCACCTGTTCAAGACCTCCTACGTCCACGACTCGCTCAACAACGGCCTTCTCGGTCCGACGTCGGGCCGCAAGTACTACCTTTCGGTCGGGCGCACCCTCGTTCTCACTGGAGGCGACCGCTCATTCTCCCACATCGAAGCGGACTATCGCCACTACATCCGCCTGGGCAGGTGGTCGGTGCTGGGGCTGCGCGGCGTCGGCGTCGGGTCGCTGGGCAGGGACGGGCTGACCTACAATCTCGGCGGCCCCTCCTGGGTCCTGCCATTCTTTCCGGGCTACAACCTCAACGTCGGGCCGCTGCGCGGGTACCCGTTCTCCCAGTTCACCGGAAGCCGCGTCCTGCTTTTCAACAGCGAGATCCGCGTTCCCTTCATCCGCAACATCACCTTCGGCTGGCCCGGAACCTTCGCCATCCCGGCGGTCGACGGCAGCTTCTTTTTCGACATCGGCGGAACCTGGGACGACGGAGACACCCTCGATCCGTGGCCGCTGATGCCGCCGGACGCCCCCCACGAAGACAAGGGAGATCCGCGCAAGCTGCGCGCCGGAGTGGGATTCGGCCTGCTCGTCTACTTCCTCGCTCCCATGAACTTCGAGTTCGCCCGCCAGACGGACATGAAGGACTTCTCCGACTGGCGCATGCATTTCAGTTTTGGCAAAAGCTTTTAGTGTCGCCCTGGCGGCCGCCGCCCTCGCCGTCGGTCTGGCCTCGTGCGCGGGCCGTTCGGGGGGTTCGTTCAAGCAGGTCGAGTTCCGGGCCCCCGCGCTTCCCGACCCGGAGCTTTCCCCTCTCCTCGCAGAGGTGGAGACCATCGGCGTCCTGTCCGGAACCAACATCGAGGAGGTTCGGGGGGTTGATATAGAGAAGGTGATGGGCCGCCTTACCGATGCCACCGCCAAGGCGATCGGGCGCAACCTCCCGGAGAGCCGGGTCATCACCCAGGACGAGATTCGCTGGCATTTCAAGGAGGTGTTCTTCGACTCCACCTGGCTTGCCGCCCAGGAGCACCGCACCGCCCTGAGAGACGAGCTGGAGATCGGCGCGGTTATCTATGTCGTCCTGGAAAGCTTCCAGGCGCAGATGACTCCGGTATCTCCGAGTCCTTACGGACTGGTGCACACGCCGGGCATGAACATCTCGGTCGATCTGGAACTTACCCTGATCAATCTGGTGACCGGCCAGTCCTGGACCCAGCAGCGCCAGCGCAGCAGCAACTGGCAGCCGATGCAGGTGAATCTGCTTGGCGGCGGGGACGGCGGAGAGCGTCAGTTGCTGTCCGCCCTTGCGGCGCCGCTGAGGCAGTTCCTGCGGCGCGTGGCTCCTCCGCCGACGCAGGAGGGCCGGCACTTCGACCTCTCCGGAGAATGAGCCGAGCCGAGCCGCAGGTGCCGTATCGGACAAAAAAAGGCGGATGGCCCGAAACGGGTCATCCGCCTTTCTCGTGTCGCCTGGTTTTCGTCCGCTGAACCGCGCTAACGGCGGCTCCTCCGGCTCCCGGCACTCGACTCACCCGAAGATTTTTCCGACCCCTTCTTCTTGGCGGCCGGAGCAGGAGATGTGGCGGTTGTCTCCCGCCGGGTCGTGGGGGCCGACTTCGTGGTAGCGCGAGGTGTGTTTCGGCGCTGCCAGGTCTGTCTGTCGGTTTCGATCCTCTGCATCCGCAATGCCTCTTCATCGACAGTCGGCAGACGATCCTGGGTGGTATTGAGTGTCTGGATTTCCCGCCTCAGCCGCTCGAGCTCCGAGGTGGTCACCAGCTCGTACCCTGGAGGTACGTAGACTCCGCCGGGATTCTGGTAATACGGGTCGTAGCCGTAGCCGTACGGACCCTGACCGTAGCCGTAGTACGGGTCATAACCGTAGCCGTAAGGGGACCTGTAGCCCCCGTACCCACCGTAGGGGTTGCCGAATCCCCCCATGCCGTAGCCGCCGTACTGTGAGTGATACCCGAAGACCGGGAAACCCTGGCGGCCGTAGTCGTAGGGGCTGTCCCACCGGTCGCCGTCGTCGAATCGCCCGATGGTAGGTGCGTACGGGTCGTCGTCGAAGTTCTTCTCTTCCCATCGGGAGTAGCGGGAATCGTCCCTGGCATCATCGGCGGCGTACGGCGATTTCAGCACCGTGTAACATCCGCTCAACGACAGGGCGACGACCCCCAGGCCGGTGACCGCGATAACCGTCGCTTTTTTCATGATGGACACAACCTCCTGTTTTTCAGCCTGTTGTGACTATTTTCCGCATTCCCGGACAAACCCTTCACAAGCAGCCATGCCTTCAATATACATCTGGTATGGATCAGATCCAAGGCTCGCCCCGAGGGTCAGAAGTGATAGGACAACCCTATGAATGCCCGGTCCACTGTGACCTCTTCCTTAAGGGGATGCTCCAGGCGCTCGAAGGTTCCGCGGTTCCACGCGAGATTCACCTCCACGGCCTCCTCCATTTCCAGGCCGGCCCCCAGGGTCAGGAAGGCTCGGTCCCGGCTGGCGATTACGAGGGGATTGGTCTCGCTGTCGACCTCACGACCCGGATCGCGCGGACCGACGAAGGGAAGGGGGTCGGTGTAGTACCCCGCGCGCAGGTCGAGGGCCACCACCGGCACCTGCCATTCCATCCCGAAGTGGTAGCGGGTTCCGTCCCGGTACTGCGACTCGAAGGAGGTGTTGGCGCGAACCTCGCTTTCGTCCTTTCCGCGGTACTCGGTCTGCGTCCACTCGGCGACGTGGACGCCGGCGGCGAACAGCAACCCGGAAACCGGACGCAGCGACGCGCCGACCCCGAACTCGAGCGGCAACGAGATCTCGTAGGAATCCCTTATCTGCTCGTTCGGTGTCTCCACCAACGAGCCGTCGTCGTATTCGATCGAATTCCAGCCTGCGTCGGGAGGCGCCTTGAATGTGTAGCTGACCTCGTGCGTCGGTCCGGTTCCGACCGTCGCCCCGAACCGCACCACCGGCGACCGGACCATGGCGCCAAGGGTGACCTGGTAGGTCGTCTCGTAGTCGTCGACAAATACCTCTCTCGCCGTGAACCTCTTTTCGAGGAAATAGTCTTCGCTGTCCAGCGATTCGTATTCGTTGACCGCCTCGTCCTCCCCGGAAATCAGGCTCGCGGCGACACCGAGGGAGATCGAGGGCGAGACGTCGACGGCGGCCGCCACCGAGGTCATGGCGAGCTCCCCTTCATGGCTGAAGTAATTGTCGAACGACAGGCTGTCGGCGGCGACGAAGCCCCGGTCCCGCAGGCTCCAGTCGAAATCCTTGACGCGGTTGAAACCGGCGGCGAACACCAGGCTGCCCCTGTACACGGGATACGGATAGACGAATCCGAGCGAACCGAAGCGGGTGTTGCTGAGCTCGGAGCTCGAAGCGGTGCCGTCCAGCTCGGAGTCGTTGGTGACCCCGTTGCGCAGGAAGGCGACATGGACTTCCCGCTCCTGCACCTGCACCAGTCCGGCCGGGTTCCAGAAGACCGCGGTGAAATCATCCGCCACTCCCGAGTAGGCTCCCCCCATCGCCATGGCCCGCACCCCGACCCCGGCGAAGTGGTCGACGGCGCGCTCTTCCTGGGCAAACGCCGGAATCGCCAGCGCCAGCGAGGTCACTACTGCGGACTCCCGGAATCTCCGCATCATCTCAGAACTCCTCGGTATAGCGAATGGATATCTCCCGGCTGACGTCGGGATCGGCCGACAGCTGCTGTTCGAGGATCGGGACTCCTGTTTTCGGATCTTCCCGATTCCTCAGGACGTTCTTCAGCAGGACTCCGATGCCGATGTTCGGCACCGCCGACCAGTAGGCCCCGAGGTTGAGGTAGCCCTTTCCCGAGCCCAGCGAGTCGTCTTCGTTGTCGTTGAGGGCCAGGTCGTACTCCCCGACTATCGACAGCTGTCTTCCGATGCTCTTGTCGACGCCCAGCCACCCGGAAAGATCCCCGTCGTCCTCGTCCTCCCGGGTCAGGTTGATTCCGGCATGAAGGCCGAACTGGCCGAGGGCGGAGGCGTAGTTCTTGCTGAACGCCGCGAACAGGCCCTTGGACTTTATCTGGTAGCGTTTCTCTTCGTAGGCCCCGTACCCCTGGGTTTCGTATCCGATCGCCACCCCCGGCATCGCCGAGCTCTCCTCGATCACGCGGTAGCGGGCCGCAGCCTCTACCCGGGGATACCAGGAGACCTCGTCGTCGCCGATGATCCCGGTGCCGCCGAAGGAAAGGCCGATCGCGATGCGCTTCAGGATCCCGGCGTTCACCTCGCCGGTTACGCCGCCGTTCGAGAACAGCCGCGTGTCTATGCCGAAGCGCCCCTTGGAGGTCAGTCCGGCGGTCGGGCTGTCGACCAGCCTCACCGGTTCGGGCTCTTGCGCCCGGACACCCCCGCAAAGCAGCAATACCGTGAAGACCCCGCTGATCGTCCTTCCTGTCTGGTGCGGCAATCCGTTTCCCTTCCTGGTCAGCTGCCGGGGCCGAGCTTGCAGAAACGCAGCGCCCGCGACCCGGTTCCGGCGTACTCCATTTCGACCTGCCAGCGCCGCGGCGGGAGCCGCTCCGGCGCCCGCTCCGCCCACTCTACCAGGCATATGCCCTCTCCGTCGAAGAATTCGTCCGCCCCGAAGCTGTCGAGCTCCCCGGCGCCGGAGAGGCGGTAAAAATCGAAGTGGTAGATGGAAATCGCAATGCCCTCGCGGCGTCCGGAGTACTGGTTCATCAGTATGAATGTCGGGCTGTTCACCGTCTCTTCGACACCGAGTCCGCTGCAGATACCCTGTATGAAGCAGGTCTTGCCGGCTCCCAGTTCTCCGGAAAGAGCCACCAGCTCCCCGGGGCGCAGCAGGGCGGCGAAACGGGCCCCGAGTGCCTGTGTCTCCGCTGCCGAGCGGGTCGTCGCGCGCCGGCCGGTGAAGCCTGGTTCCGGCCAGGAGAGGGGTACCCCCGCAGAGGTCTCGCCCGTCATCGCGGCTCGAGGGTGACCATGGGAAGGATCATCTCCTCCAGGGAGATGCCGCCGTGCTGGAAGCTGTCTCTGAGATGGCGCCGGTACTCCCGGAAATTCTTCGGGTACACGAAGAAGAAATCTTCCTTTGCGATCAGGTAGTTGCCCCCCAGCCCGACCTCGGGGAGTCCGTACGCGAGCGGTTCCGAAATGAGCAGGGCATCCTTGGAATCGCAGCGCAGGTTCCGCCCCCGCTTGTAGCGCAGGCTGGGCGATGTCTGGCGGTCGCCGTGGACCACTGTCGCCCGCCTGCCGCGCACGGCTCCGTGATCCGTGGTCAGGACGACGACAGCGTCCATTCGCGAAATCTTCTTGAGCACCTCGAAGAGCGACGAGTGCTCGAACCACGACTGCACGAGCGAGCGAAAGGCGCTCTCGTCAGGTGCTATTTCCCGCAGGATCTCCGAGCTGGAGCGGCCGTGTACCAGCATGTCGAGGAAGTTGTAGACCAGGGCAACCAGCGCGAAGTGCGCCATCGAATCCACCCTGCGAGCCGTATCCCGTCCCTCTCCTGCCTCCAGGATCTTGGAGTAGCACGTGGACCCGGCGAGCTCGATCCCCTCCGCGGCGATCAGGTCGTCTATGAAGCGGTGTTCGTGACGGTTGAGGCTCCGTTCGTCTTCGTTCCCGGCCGACCACAGCTTCTGGTACTTTGACGCTATCTCGCCTGGAAACAGACCGCTGAACAGGGCGTTGCGGGCGTACGGCGTCGCCGTTGGCAGGATCGAGTAGTAGTGCGACCGCCGTACGTTGAAAAACTCCGAAATCAGCGGCTCCACCGTCAGCCAGTGATCGAGCCGCAGACAATCGATTACGATGAAGAAGACCTGCTTCCCGGCCCGAAGATGCGGCGCGACGTTCTCGGAGACGACATCGACGGACAGCGGGGGAGAGTCCCCCTCGCTCCTTACCCAGGTCGGATATTCCCGCTCGACAAAACGGGCGAACTCCTGGTTGCATTCCCGCCGCTGGTCCTCGATCATCCGCATCAGCCCGGGTTCGCCGATCCGCGAGATCTCGATGTCCCACTCGCACAACAGACGGTGGATGTCGATCCAGGTATGCCAGGTCTGTGGTCCCGACAGCCATTCGCGGATCTGATTGGCCTGGGATACGTAGGCCGGACCAGCCTGGTTCTGGCGAATCTGCCTGGAGTCGAGGATTTTCCGGCACGCCATGAAAATCTGGCTCGGGTTGACCGGCTTGGTCAGGTAATCGTCGAGGCGGCGGCCGATGGCTTCGTCCATCAGGCGCTCTTCCTCGCTCTTGGTGATCATGATCACCGGGACGTTGGGATCCTGGTTTTTCACTTGCTCGACGGTAGCGAGGCCGTCGAGACCGGGCATCATTTCGTCGAGAAGCACTATGTCGAAATGCTCGCGACGCATCAGGGCGATGGCGTCCTCCCCGTTGCTGACCGGGGTTACCTCGTAGCCGCGCTCCTTCAGGAACAGACAGTGTGAGCGGAGCATGTCGATCTCGTCGTCCGCCCATAGAACCTTCCGCCGGTTGGACTCCATCACTTCCCTCTCGAGCCCGGCTCCTCTCCGGAGTCGGTTCCCTCGCCCCTGACCGGCAGCTCTATCTCGAAGGTGGTCCCCCGGCCCGCAGCGCTGTGAGCGATCTGGATGCGTCCGCCGTGATACTCCTCCACGATTCGCTTGACGAAGGCCAGCCCCAGGCCCCAGCCCCGCTTGCGGGTGGAGAATCCCGGCTGGAAAACCCGGGCAAGGCTGTCGGCGTCAATGCCGCGCCCGTTGTCGCTGACGGTGATGCTCACGGTTTCCGGGTCGCGCAGCCTGGCGCGCACGGCGATGGTTCCTTCCTTCCCCCCTATGGCGTCCATGGCATTCTTGAACAGGTTCTCGAAAGCCCAGCCCATCAGCTCCGCGTTCAATGGAACCCTAGGCAGATCGCCGATATCGACTTCGAAGACATGGCGCCCGAACTGAGGGCCGCGTCCGCTGAAATAGCCGATGGTTTCCGCGATCACCGAGGCCACGTCGGTCAGGGGCAGCTCCGGCACCGAGCCGATCTGGCTGAATCGCGATGCGATCTGATTCAGGCGCCGCATATCCTTCTGCATCTCGCGCACGATCGCATCCCTCTCCTCCGGCACCTTTCCGCGACTGCCCGCCATCAGTTCCAGCCACCCGGCCAGCGAGGAAAGCGGCGTTCCGAGCTGGTGCGCCGTCTCCTTGGCCATACCGACCCAGATCGAGCGCTGCTCGCCGCGGCGGATGTTGCGAAAACCGATGTAGCCGATAAGGCCGAAGACCGCCAGGACTGCCAGTGAAACCAGGGGAGCGAGGGAAATCTGCCCGATCATGTCGGACTGGCCGAAGTGGATGAACTTTTCCGTTGGGATTCGGAACGAAACCGGCGGCCGCCCGGTTGGCCAGGTTTTCAGCGCCCGCTGTACTTCCTCCAGGGCAGCGGGAGAACGACCCTCGGGCAGCCGGCTGCCGCCCCAGGCCGCGACCTTCCCGGAGGAATCGACGACGAGGAAGCGGTCCCCGTCCAGATACAGACTGCTGCGGCGGTCTGCGGCGACTGCCACCGAGTCTGGAGCAACCCCGGTGCGAAGAACCCGCAGCACCGCCGCCGCCTTTGAAATTGCCGCCCCTGTCGAATCACCCGCAGCGGTAAGACCCGGGCCCGCCCAGGTGACGACCCGGCCCGACAGGTCGGTGAGCACGAGGTCGGCGCCGTCGAAGTAGACAAGTCCCCGGGCAAGGGGCGACTCGAAAAAACGCACCGGTTTATGGCGGGCGTCCATCCGCTCGAGGATCCGCCGAAGGCGGGCGGCAGCAGCTGCGGACGTGTCGCCTGCGGCGGGAAGGCCCTTTCCTTTAACCAGCACGACCTCCTCCCGGTGGTCGGTGACGATTATCGGGAAGTCGATTTCCGGGTTGAAGATTACAGTTTTCCAGATCTGTTCGGAGAAGTCCTCGTGGAGATGGTGGGACGAGGCCAGACCGTAGAGGTTGGCGTAGAGGGCTGCCCTGTTTCTCTCCTGCCTCCTGAGTTGGTCGATCACGTACTCGTTGTACAGGAAAAACCCCATGGTGGCGATGATACCGCCGAGAAAGAGAAAGATGCGGAAGGTCGGTGACGGCCCCCATGAAGAGACGATCCTCGAGAGCCATCGGCGCACTCGAGAGCGCCGGCCCGTCTGCGGACCTGCAGGCGCCCCCGGCGGGAAATCGATCCGGCTGCCGGGGCGGCGTCTGCGGACCGACGGGCGGGTTCCCGGCCCCCGGTCCCGCTGCCGGGCACCGGCGGAACTGATGCCATCGCTGCCGGCCATCTAACCGGCTGCCGGTCTGTCGGCGGCGTTTTCGATTGCCGTTGTCCCTTAATACATTAAACTACAACTACTTGAAACCCCATTTAAGGTAAACCGGTTCCCTGGATTGCGATACAAGCTGACGGCCTGCCTGCGGTGTTCTCCGGCCCTGTTTCTTGCAGTCGCCGTCATCTGCCCCGGCGCATCCGAAGCCGGCCGGAGCGATGCGATTTCCCCCCGTTACACGAGCCAGGATCAGGAATCCGCCGAAATCCCCGGCGTCCGCCTCGAACGAGTGCTGGCCCTGTGCGGCGCCGGCGCCGCCGTCCACTATCTGGGGTTCCGCTATTTCGACCGCACCTGGTACCAGGGGGAGAAGCGCGACTCGATCCGTTGGCTCAACGACTGGGCTGGCGACACCTACCTGAATCTCGACAAGGGCGGCCACTTCATGGGCGGCCTTTTTCTGTCGAGCCTGTTTTCGAATGCCTATTCCTGGGCGGGGTTCGACACCGGGACATCTACCGCTCTGGGAACTCTCACGAGCTGGGGGGCGCTGTTCGAAATCGAAATGCGAGACGCCTACTTCGTGCACTGGGGTTTCAGCATTCCGGATTTCTTCTTCAACACCCTGGGAGCGACGGTGCCGCTTGTTTACGCCGCCTGTCCACCCAGCCGCGCCTTCGGCTTCAAGTTCAGCTACTGGCCGTCGCCCCTGTATCTCGAGCGGGTTCAGCGCTCCAGAGCGCAGCAGCCCCACACCGATCACCTGATCGACGACTACCAGGGCATGACCTTCTGGATGACGGTGGCAGTCGAGGAGTTTCTTCCGGACCGGGAGGCCCGCATCTGGCCTGACTTCCTCGGACTGGCACTGGGATACAGCGGTACGGGTCTGCACGGGAGCAACGTAAAGAGCAAGGGGCCATTCAGGGGGTTCCGGAACCTCCCCGACGGGCAACCGGAAATCCTGATCGCCTTCGACTTCGATCTCCGTGATCTGCCCGGGGAGGCGGCCTGGTGGAAATCGCTGAAATCCCAGCTCAACTGGATCCACCTGCCGGCCCCGGCGATCCGCGTATACCCCGACCTCAGGTTTTACGCTGTTCGCAGGTAGGTGGAGCGCCGCCGACCGCCGGAACCGGGGTTCTCCTTGCGGACGGACCGTTCCCGGGTCTGTTCGAGACTGCTGCGTCCCGGAAGTAACTACCCTTCCATCGGCAGCAGCTTTGCCGGCTCCTGATCTTCGGTCTCTTCGACCTCGTCGGTCGTCTCCATGACGCAGTTGCCGTGGAAGACGGCTCCCTCGGAAACCGACAGGGAACTGGTATGGACCTCGCCAACGAAACGCGCCTGGCTGTCGAGGCGGACCTTTTCGGCGCGTATCGTGCCCTTGACTATGCCGTTGATGTAGACCTCCACCCCTTCGATCTGGGCGTACGCTTCCCCCGACTGGCTGATGGTAAGGGCTCCGGAACAGGATAGTTCCCCCTTGAAGGTGCCGTCGACGCGGACGCTGTTGTCCACCTTCATGGTCCCCTCGAACAGGGTACCGCTTCCGATGATCGTGTTGAGGGGTTGTCCGCTCCCGTTTGCGGGGCCGTTCTCTTTCCTTCCAAGCATCTTACGCCCTCACTTTCCCGTGTTGAGGCCTTGAAGACCGTTCTTCGGTTTGCCTTCGTCTCTTTTTCTTTTTTCCCACAGGTTTGCCGTTTTTTCCGTTTGCCGCCAGCCTTGCCCGCACCTCCTCCTGCTCCTGCAGCCGCTCTACGACCACCATTACCGCGGCGCTCGTTTCGTCTTCCACCGCCTCGGCGTCGATCACCGGAATGTCCTCCTGCACGCAGCGGCCGACCAGGTATTCCTGGATGCGCATGATGTGATCGAGGTTATCGAGATATCGATTGCGGCGCCGTTTGGGAGCTTCGAGAGCGCGTTTGGCGAAACGCGCCGCGTACGAAGCTCGGTCGCTCACGGCAAGGCATAAGGGAGCAACGAACGCCGTGTCCCGGGTCGGAGAGAGATCAATGTACGGAGAAAGGACATGCACGCCGTCGATGATGACGCTGCTGTTTTCCTCGATGCAACGGGCGAGAATTGCCTGAACGCCGACGGCCACCACCCGGGCCTGTTCGTTATACCCTTCGATTACGGCATCGGATACGTCTGAATCCCTCAAGGAGGACCACGCGGAATAGGAGGAGGTGTGAATCGTCGGCATGAATTCGGGCGCCAGTGTCAGACGCATGATCTGCCGGATATCGTCGGTGGCCACCACGCGCGGTATGTTCAGCAAGTGGGCGAGGTCGATCGCCAGGGAGGTCTTGCCGACCCCGCTGGCACCGCCGATGAGGATTACCAGCGGCTTGTCGAGGTCGCCCCACGCCCGCCAGACCTGGTAGCGCTCCGCATAGTCCACCCCGTGCCGTTCCTCGAGCAGGTCGGCGGCGAGAACCTGCAATTCCCCGTCCGGTATGTTGCCGCGGCGGCTGTTGATCAGCTGGGTCTCGATGTCGCGGGCGATCTGGAATGACTGATCCGCCGGCAGACCGGAGGCCTGGATCGAGTTGGACAACATCTCCCGGGAGAACGGCCGGCTGCCGACGGTAACGCTCATCGGCCGCGGTTCCCAGAAAACGAGGTCGCCAACCGGCTGGTCCTGGTGATGGGTGGAGAGCAGCTGACGGATGACCCGGGTGATCGTCTTCTTGTCTACATCCGTTTTCTCGCGCAGGGCAGCGCGCACATCATCGGCAAGCAGGTAAGCCTGATCGTAGTCGAAACCTAGCTGGATCAGGTGATGGACGAGCATTCCCCGCATGAAGGGAATGCGTCTCTTACCGTCGATTATCGTCGCCATACCAACCGCGCGAACCGCCTGAAACCGTTGGGGGAAAAATCCATATGTTGTTGTTTGTGGTAAGTATACATCGAATTCGGCGGGCCGGGCAAGGAAGGCGCTCACGGCTCGACCCCGCCGTTGGGAACCAGGCTGGCCGCCCGCTGACAAAGTTAGAAAAACCCCCGGCAAAGGACCGGCGCCCGGACCCGGGGTCGTTTGCGACCCCGGGCTGCAAGCGGGATATTTCCAACCCCGACAACAGCAATCCCCTCGGCCAAAAGCCCCCTTACCCGGGTGAGACGTGCTTAGGGCGACCTGGAGAAGATCGAAAATGTCGAACCCACTGCTGGACCTCCAAAGCCGCGGCCAGAGCGTCTGGTACGACACCATCAGCCGCGGCATGATCACATCGGGCGAGCTGCAGCGCCTGATCGCCGCAGACGGCGTGCGCGGGGTGACTTCGAACCCCGCGATCTTCGAGAAAGCGATCGCCGGGTCGAGCCATTACAAGGGAGCCTTGGGGAATCTGGCGGCTTCGGGACTGTCGCCGTTACAGATTTACGAGACAATTGCTGTCGAGGACATCCAGTGGGGAGCGGACCTGCTGCTTCCGGTTTTCGAAGAGACCGGAGGCAGCGACGGTTTCATTTCGCTCGAAGTTTCTCCTCACCTGGCCGGGGACACTCCGGCCTCCATCGACGAAGCCCTGCGGCTGGCCGCCGCGGTGGGCCGCCCGAACCTGATGATAAAGATCCCCGGTACACCCGAGGGAGTGCCGGCCGTCGAGCACCTCGTAGGAGAAGGACTGAACATCAACATCACCCTGCTGTTCTCGCGCCGGAACTACGTCGAGGTCGCCGAGGCCTACATGTCCGGTCTTGAAAAGCTCCTGAGCCGCGGCGGCGACCCGGGAGCCGTGGCCAGTGTCGCGAGCTTCTTCGTCAGCCGCATCGACACCATGGTCGACGGACTTTTGGAGAAACGCCTGGAAGGAGCATCGCCCCCCGAAGCGGAGGAACTGCGAAGTCTTCTCGGCAAGGCGGCCGTCGCCAACGCGAAGCTGGCCTACCGCCGGTACGGAGAGCTGTTCGCCGGGGAACGCTGGGGCGCCCTGGCGGCTCGGGGGGCCAGACCGCAGCGGTTGCTGTGGGCGAGCACCAGCACCAAGAATCCGGAGTACCGCGACGTGATGTACGTCGAAGAGCTGGTCGGAGCGGACACGGTAAACACCATGCCCGAGGCGACATTGACGGCCTTCAGGGACCACGGCGAGGTGAGGCCTTCCCTGGAAGAGGACCTGGACGAGGCGCAGCGGATCATGGACAGGGTCGAGGAAACGGGGATCTCGATGAGGGAAGTGACCGACCGGCTCCAGGTGGACGCTGTGCGGCTGTTCGTCGAGCCCTTCGAAAAGCTCCTCGCAGCCATCGAGTCGCAGAGCGGAGCGGTTCCGCTCCGTGCCTGACCACCGGGCGGCGGCATGAAGGACGCGGAACAAAAAGCGGCGGGAATCCGCCTGCTGCTCATGGACGTGGACGGGGTCTGGACCGACGGAAACCTGTTCTACGTTCCCGGACCTGACGGCGGCATGGTCGAGGCCAAGCAGTCGCACGCCCAGGACGGGATGGCGCTGCGCTGGGCGCACGCCTCCGGACTGGCGAGCGGGCTGATCAGCGGGCGCGACTCCCCGGGAGTGACCCATCGCGCGCAGATGCTCGGAATCACCTACATCCGCCAGGGGCACCTGGAGAAGACACCTCCCTACGAGGAGATCTGCGCCGCCGCCGGCGTCGCCGACGAGGAGGTCGCATACCTCGGAGACGACCTTCCGGACATTCCCCTCATCGACCGGGTCGGCCTTGGGGTCGCCGTGGCCAACGCCCGTCCGGAAGTCAAGGAACGGGCCGATTACGTAACCACTACGCCGGGGGGCAGCGGGGCGATCAGGGAGGTGATCGAGCTGTTGATGAAGGCGCAGGGGACGTGGGGGGAAGTGCTGGAGAGATACGGGGCCGGGTGAAATCCGGCCTGCGGGCGGGCCCTGGTTTGCGACTTCCGCTGGTGCAGCTAGCCGATGATCCGGGCAAGCTGCGGGGCGATCCTGCCCACTTCCTCCTCCTTCAGGCAGAGCGGGCCGAAGGCGACGATGCCGTCGCGAACATGGGACGGGTTGGCGTGAATGGCCGGATCCCCCTCCTGCAGCTCGCAGACCACCTGCATCGCGGTCTTTCCGATACCGGCTTCGTCCAGTTTCAGGTGCACCACCGGGATCTCCGAACGCTTCGGATCGTCGACGAGCAGGGCCTCGCACCACGGCAGGCCGGCGAGCGATTCCCGCAGCGAATGCATCAGGTCCAACCAGCGCTTCCGGCGTTCTGATCCATCCTCTTCGACGAACAGGTCCAGCGCCGTCAGCAGTCCGACGATCTCTTCCTTGCCCACCTTGCAGGGACGGCCGATGCCGTGATGGGGGGCCCCGGGCAGGCGCTCCTTGTCGATCAGGACAGCCGGGGGATTCCACTGCTCCCAGTAGACGTCGAGATCGAGGTGCTGCAGGGCCGCGGCCTGAACGAGGTCGCGGCGGCCGCACAGTATGCCCGAACTCTGCGGACCCCGGATCGCCTTGCCCCCGCTGAAGGCCACGAGGTCGGCCCCCTCGGATATGAAGCGCTTCAGGTTATCGGCAGGAGGCAGCTGACCCGCCGCGTCGACGATGACCGGGATCTCTGCGGCACGCGCAACGGCGACGACCTCGGGCAGCGGCGGTTGCGTGTGGCTGTACGCGACGTAGCAGATCGCCGCGGTCCTGTCGTTGATCGCCGCCTCGATCTCCCAGGGTTCCGCGTCGCGGACCCCGGCGCCGCTGAAGCGGTCGGAAATTCCCACCTCCACCAGGCGTATTCCTGTCGTGCGAATCGCGTGGTCGTAGAAGTTGCGGTGGCTGCGCGCCATGATCACTTCGTTGCGCATGCCGGCCGTGTCGGGCAGGCGGTTCATCCTGTCCGGGTCGAGACCGGTAACGCAGGCCGCGGTGCCGAGCAGCAGCCCGGCGGCTGCGCCGCTGGTCACGTAACCCGCCTCCGCCCCGGTGACTGCGGCGATCCTCTCGCATGCCCGCCCCTGAAGCTCGGCGATATCCACACAGAACCGGGATGCCTCGCTCATCGCCGCGGCGACCTCGGGAGGCATGATCGAGCCACTGAGGCGCGTCGACGGCCCCGAGGCATTGATGATGGTGCGCACTCCCAGCCGGGAGTAGACGTTTCCTCGCTCGTTCATGGGTCTCGCTGCTTCGGGAAATGGGCGCTGTCGGGGGTATCCGGGCGACGGCGGGCTTCCTGCAACCCGCCTGCCGGGTAGTCCAGACCGGGCGCCGGAAAGCGGTCGCACAGCTCCTTCACCTGCCCGGCGATCTCCCTGTAGAATCTCCGGCGCCCCTCGAGGTCGAGGGCGTCGTCCGCCCTGGCGGCCGCCACCTGCTGCATCCAGTCCGCCAGCTGCACCATCTCCCGGTCACCGAAGCCCCTGCTGGTGATCGCCGGCGTGCCTATGCGGATGCCGCTGGGGCGGCGGGCAGGCCGCCGGTCTCCAGGCACCAGGTTGCGGTTGCAGACGATTCCGGCTGCGTCGAGGGCCCTGGCCATCTGGTGGCCGGTGATCCCCTTGTTGGTGACGTCGATCAGCAGCAGGTGATTGTCGGTACCTCCGGAGACCAGGTCGAAGCCGCGCGCGCTCAGCGCATCCGCAAGGATTTTCGCATTGCTGACGACCCGCGCAGCATACTCCCGGAATTCTCCGGATGCCGCCTCTTTCAGCGCCACCGCGATCGCCGCGGTCGCGTGGTTGTGGGGGCCGCCCTGCAACCCTGGAAACACCGCCTTGTCGACCGCCTCGGCGTATTCGGCGCGGCACATGATCATGCCCCCTCTCGGGCCTCGCAGGGTCTTGTGGGTCGTCGTCGTAACGATGTCCACATGGGGCACCGGACTGGGATGGACGCCGGCGGCAACGAGGCCGGAGATGTGGGCGATGTCTGCCACCACGATAGCGCCGGCCTCCCGGCCGATCCCGGCAAAACGCTCGAAATCGATGACGCGCGGATAGGCCGTGGCGCCGCAGAACAGGAGTTTGGGCCGGTGGCGCTGCGCCAGGTCGCCGATTTCATCGTAATCGAGCCGGCCGCTCCCGGGATCGACCCCGTAGGCCACCGATTCGTAAAACCGGCCCGAGACGCTGACCTCCGCCCCGTGCGTCAGGTGGCCTCCGTGAGCCAGCGACATACCCATGACCTTCTCCCCCGGTTTTGCGAAGGCGACGTAGACCGCCTGGTTGGCGGGCGATCCCGAGTACGGCTGGACGTTTACGTGATCCGCCCCGAACAGCTCCCTCGCCCGCTGCACGCACAGCTCCTCGATGCGGTCGATCTGCTGCTGTCCCTCGTAGTAGCGGTCTCCGGCATACCCTTCGGAGTACTTGTTGGTCAGGATCGAACCGGTCGCCTCGAGCACCGCCCGGCTGCTGTAGTTCTCCGATGGAATCAGGCGGATTTTCCGGTGCTGGCGGCGGTTCTCGGCGTCGAGGATGCCGGCGACCGCCGGATCTGTCTCTCTGAGGCTTGGCATACTTCCGGATCTGTGCGAGTATTCGCTGCAGGAAAGTTTCGCGGGGGCGAGTCAACCTAACCAAGGCGATTTTCATGAGCAAATTCCTCGGCATCGATTCCAGCACCCAGTCGATGACCGGACTGGTCGTCGACTTCTCGACGGAAGCCATCGTCGCCGAGGAGTCCATCCTTTTCGACGAGCGCTTCGGCGACCGCTACGGTGTCGGCAACGGGGTTCTCGAGCTCGGCCCGGGAGAAGTGCACGCCCCTCCCCTGATGTGGGTCGAAGCCCTCGACCTGCTGCTCGAGAGGCTCCGGGAAAGGTGCGATCTCGCTTCCATAGCGGCGATCTCCGGGTGCGGCCAACAGCACGGCACCGTTTATCTCAACGCCACCGCCGCCTCCGCCCTGGCGCGGTTCGGCCCCGGGGAAGCCCCCGCCGATGCGCTTTCAGGCATCTTCTCGCGCGCCACCGCCCCGGTCTGGATGGACTCGTCGACCGCGTCCCAGTGCCGCGAGATCGAGGCCGGGGTCGGTGGCCGCAACAAGCTCCTCGAGCTGACCGGCAACGCCGCTTTCGAGCGCTTCAGCGGCCCCCAGGTCCGCAAGTTCTTCCAGACCGACCCCGAAGGGTACGAGGCGACCGCGGCGGTCTGCCTGGTCAGCTCGTTCATCGCCAGCCTCCTTGCCGGCCGGCTGGTCGGGGTCGACGCCGGAGACGGCAGCGGCACCAACCTCATGGATATCCGCACCCGCAGGTGGAGCCCGCAAGCGATGGCGGCGACCGCACCCGGGTTATCTGCAAAGCTCCTGCCGGTCGCCGCATCCGATTCCCCTGCCGGCACCATCAGCCCCCGATTCGCAGGCCGCTACGGGTTTGCTCCCGGATGCCAGGTACTGCCCTTCTCGGGGGACAACCCCAGCAGCCTGATCGGCCTGGGGCTGGTCGAGCCGGGACAGGTGGCCCTGAGTCTCGGCACTTCTGACACGCTGTTCGCATGCATGGGGGAACCGCGGGTTTCCGCTTCGGGAGAGGGGGCCGTCTTCGCATCACCAGACGGACTCAACTACATGGCCCTCGTCTGCTTCATGAACGGCAGCCTGGCCAGGGAGGCCGTCAGGGACGAGCACGGCCTCGACTGGGAGACGTTCACCGCGGCCCTGCAGCGCACCGAAGCGGGAAACGGCGGCGCCCTGATGCTTCCCTACTTCGACCCCGAGATCGTTCCTCGCGTCGCCGAACCCGGTGTCATCCGCAAGGGACTGGATCCCGGAGATGCCGACTGCAATGTCAGAGCCGTGATCGAGGCGCAGGCCCTCTCGTCGCGGATTCACTGCGAGTGGATGCAGGTCCCGGTGCGTTCGCTCTCGGTGACCGGGGGGGCATCGGCCAACACCGAAATCCTGCGCATCTTCGCCAACGTGCACGGGGCCCCGGTGCATCGCTACCGGACGACCAACTCCGCCGCTCTCGGAGCGGCGCTGCGCGCCGCGCACGCGCACTTCAGGCAGGCTGGGCCGGAGCGCAACTGGTCTGAAATCGTCGCTCCCTTTACACGACCCGTCCCCGGTTCAACGCTGCAGCCCGACCCTTCCGCCCGGGGTGTCTACGACGATCTGGTCGAGGATTACCGCCGCCTGGAAAGCCTGCACGCCGGCTGACTCGCCCCGGCAGGACATGGAAAGATGAGTGCTCCTGCATCGGGCCGCGGCTTGAACCCGGCCGGTTCCGCAGGGCTGCCGTAACTGACCGGCCACACCCGCGCTCTTTCGGGGGGGCCAGTCAGCGGCGTCCGATCCGCGCCTGGTAGGAGACGATGGCGGCCGCGACGTGGACGTTCATCGACGGCCCCTTGCCGTACATCGGGACGAAAACCGCGCCGTCGCAGTCCCGGAGTGTTGCCGGCAGAATCCCCTTCGCCTCGTTGCCGAGGACCAGGCAGGTGCGCTCGGCGTACGGATAGTCGAGGTAGCAACAGGTTCCCTGCGCCGTCTCGAGAGCCACGAGGTGATTGCCCTCGGCTTTCAGGGTCTTCGTCGCCTCGTCGATCCTCGGGATGCGGCGCCATGGCACACGGCGGTCGTGCCCTCTCGAGGTGCGGTCGATCTCCTCATGCGGGGGGGTTGGGGTTTTCCCCGTGCAGATGATTTCGCTCGCCCCCACCGCGTCGGCGACGCGGAACAGCGAACCGACGTTGCGGGGATCGTCGAAGTTCTGCAGCAGGAAGGCGATCTCGCACCGGGGCGGGTAGTCGCGGGCCGCCCGCTCGAAGAGCCGGCGTATCTCGACCTTGCGGAGGGGCAGCATCGCTTTCCCGGCGTCCGGAACCGGGCGGTTTCAGAATTCGATCTGCTTGTACTTGCGGATGTGCTCGACCATGGCGGTTTCCACGGGCAGCCGCTCCATGCTGGAAGCCCCGTAGAAACCGTTGACGCCGTCGGTGTTGCGGAGCACGTACTCGGCGTCGGCCGGCATGGCGATCGGTCCGCCGTGGCAGAGCACAATGACCTCGGGGTTGACTTGGCGCGCGGCATCGCAGATCGCCTGCACCCGCCCCGCCGATTCTTCCAGGGTCAGCGAGGTCTCGGCCCCGATCGAACCACTCGTCGTCAGCCCCATGTGGGCGACGACGATGTCGGCGCCGGCTTCGGCCATCCGCTCACCTTCGCCGGGGTTGAAGGCATACGGCGTGGTCAGCATCCCCATCCCGGATGCGAGGCGGATCATCTCGACCTCGAGGCCGTACCCCATGTTGGTCTCTTCGAGGTTCTGGCGGATCATGCCGTCGAAGAGCCCCACCGTCGGGAAGTTCTGCACCCCCGAGAAGCCGACCTCTTCCACCTGTTTCAGGAACACCTCCATGCGTCGAAACGGATCCGTGCCGCAGACCCCTGCCAGCACCGGGGTGTCCTCGACGATCGTCAGCACCTCTCCCGCCATCTCCATGACGATGGCGTTGGCGTCGCCGTACGGCATCAGGCCGGCGAGGGAGCCGCGGCCCGCCATGCGGAAACGGCCGGAGTTGTAGATGACGATCAGATCGACGCCGCCCGCCTCTTCGAACTTCGCGCTGATTCCGGTTCCGGCTCCCGCTCCCAGGATCGGAGTCCCCTGATCGATCAGCTTGTGCAGGCGCCCCAGAACTTCATCCCTCGTGAAAGCCATGGTCTACTCCTGCCGCGGTCGTCGCGGGGGTTCGAGTTCCACTCCATCCATGCGGCGCAGCTCCGCCTCCGGACCGAAGGGGGCGTAGATGGCGATCATCTCCAGGGTGTCCTCGCCGCTGTTGATCGTCGAGTGGTACAGCGCCGTCGGGATATGGACCAGGGTTCCGGGGCCGATCTCCTCCTCCAATTCCCCCTCGGGAAGCTCGACCGTCTGCAGACCGGTACCGCGAACCACGTAGAGAATCTCCTCGCTGTACGGATGGTTGTGGCGTTCGTGCCCCTTGCCGGGCTCGAGTCTGACGACCCCGGCGCTGAAGCGCTCTGCGGCGGTGACGCTCGGCTCGGACAGCCACGAAAGCCTGCCCCAGTCGAAAACCTGGGTCTCTACATCTTCCGGCTGGACGAAAGTCAGTTTCCTGGACATGGATTCCCTCCGGGCCTCCGGATTCTCAAGGGTGGGTTGCCGGCTCCCGGAAGGGGTACACCTCCCGACAAGCGGCGCAGGATGCAATCCCGCCCTTGCTGCCGTTGGTGCATGGTGCCTTCATCAACCCCGCTTCTGCGCCATCAGCTCGAGCATCAGCTCTACGGCGCGTGCCGAGAACTCGGGATCGTTGATGTTCGCATCGAGCTCGTGAACGGGGATGTCCTCCCTCAGCCCGGACCTGATCGCCTCGAACATGGCGAAATCCGCTTCGCGATCGCAGAACTGCTGCCCGTCTCCGTCGAGGATCGACACCCCTTTCAGCGGCAGAAGGAAGGCCACCGGGCCCCCGGCCTGGTTCGCCTTCTCCGCAAATGCGGCCCCCATGCGCCGGTTTTCCTCGACATTGGTGCGCAGCAGGGTCACGGAGGGGTTCCACTCGTACAGGTTCCGGCCGGAATCCCGGTAATGGCTCGGCACCGTCTCGATCCCGTGGAAGTTGGCCATGTCGACACAGCCGGGCACGATCAGGTGAGGAATTCCCAGGCGGCCCGGGGCAGACAGGCGGTCCTCACCGGCGTCGAAAAATCCTCCGCAAACCGTATCGGCCCATTCGGTGGTAGTTATGTCGAGCACGGCGTCGACCAATCCCTCGTCGACAAGGGATTCCATCGTTCTTCCGCCGGTTCCCGTGGCGTGGAAGACCAGGACCTCGTAGCCGTGGGCGGAGAGGGCCTCTACGCATGCCTCGACACATTCGGTGGTGTTGCCGAACATCGACGCGGCGATCACCGGTCTGTCACCCCCCTTTCCTGTCTCCGGCTCAGCCTCGACCATTCCGCAGATCGCTCCGGCGGCGCGCGCGTAAATGATCCGCGAAACGCGGTTGAGCCCGGCGACGTCCACGACCGACGGCATCAGGGTGACATCCTTGAGCCCGACGTACGCCGACGTGTCGCCCGAGGCCACTGTCGAGACGCAGAGCTTCGGGACACCGAGAGGCAGGGCGCGCATGGCGGAAGTGACCACCGTGCTGCCGCCGCTCCCTCCCAACCCGATGACGCCGTCGAAGCGGCCCTCCGCGTGCAGCCGGGCGGCGACGACTCCGGCACCGGCGGTCATGACTTTCATCGCCTCGCCGCGGTCCCGGGTGCCGCGCAGTTCCCCGAGACTGCCGTCCCCGGCGCTGGCGACTTCCGAGGCTTCGACATCGACGGGAAACAGATCGGTGCTCCCGAGCACGCCGCAGTTCACCGTCAGTACGGAGTGCCCACGGCCGGCGATCTCGGAGCGGACGAAATCGTAGTCCGTTCCCTTGGTGTCGAATGCTCCGATAAGCAGGATTGTCTTGCTCATCCGCATTTCTCCAGTTGGCCTGAATGCAGAAGGAATCCCCCCTTTCAGCGGGGACCGGTCAGGCGACAGGATTCAGGAAGCGTTTAACAGGGGTTGCAACCCTTCACAAGGCAGGAGAATCGCAGCCGCCATCCCCCCTGTCAAGGAGTTCGGAGCGTTCCCTTCCGGGAAGCCTCCTCCTCGACAGGCTGCGTTCAACCAGATTCTGGAACGACGCTTACCGAAGCAGTTGCAGGATGCCCTTGACCCGGCCCCACGTCGTCAACGCGACTGCGGTTGCCTCCGGTTCCGGTGGGTGGCTGTCCGGGTCCGCGGGGTTGGTTACCGCTTCCGGATGGCCGGGGGGATCGTCGCCGAAGGTCCAGGTCCCCTCCGGGTCTCCGAGCTCTTCGCCGTTGGTGAAGCCGTCTTCATCTGCGTCGAGCCCGGCGAGCTCGGGGCCCCAGATGACCGAACCGCGGCTGCCGGCTTCGGTGAGAAAGCTCTCCTCGACCACCTGGCCAAAGAGGCTCAGGGTCCCCCCGCCTCCCGGGTTGACATGGCAGTTCGCGCAGCGGTTTTCGCCACCGTTTGGAATCTGGGAAACCCGACTGCTGCGGGCTTCGACTCCGGCCGCGAGAAAAGCGATCAGGCAGCAGGCGAGCATTCCGGCGGCCGGGGGCCGGGACGGGATGTGCTCTCGGTCGATCAATGGTATCTCCTTTGCTGGGAACGCCGGCTGGCAACCGGTCCGAGCCGTGTTTCCGGCCGGGGCGTCAGGGCGAATCCCCCCTCATCCCGGGATGATGTCGGAACCGACCCGGCTGCCACGTCAACGATCCTGGATTGATCCAAACCGGGGAGGCTGAAGGCGTTTCGCCTGAAACGGAAACCATACCGAAAAACCCGCGCGGAATCACTTCCGCGCGGGTTTCGATTCCACTGGGAGGCCCGGTCAGCTTACAACCGCATCCGGCCCCTCATGCGGATTTCGTGCTCCGGATCGGAGCCGCGGCTTTCGGCCCGACCGATGCCGAGGTCAAGCATCGCACCGTATATATCGAAGGCGCGCATCATGGCCGGCGTGGGAGTGTAACCCAGGGCCAGCCCCAACCGCGTGCTGCCATAGTCGCTGCGGTGCATCTGCAGCGTCGGAGTCAGCACACCTTGCGCCGCGGCGAAACCGTAACCGATTTCCCCCCCAAGCGCCGGAGCTCGAAGTCCGGAAGCGACTGCTCCCCCGCTCCTCAGCTGCAGGGCCTGGTCTCTCCACAAGGTGCCGTTTCCTTCCGCCCGGCCCCAGCGCGGGGACAGCGACATCGACATGCCGGTGCCGTCGGCGTGCGACCGCACCCGGATGCGCGCCCCGAAGCCGGTCTCCTTGTAGCCCGAGGCCGAGTGCATGGCGAGCATGCGGCCCCGCGCCTCCAGGTCGAGGCGGGCGCTGCGGTAGCGCGAACCGGCCGCCACCTCGACGCCCGATCCCGCGTCCCCGTCGCCGCCGTCGTAACGGCCGCTCACCTCGCCGAACGGTTCCAGGCCGCCCATGCGGCGCGCCACCTCGACACCCATGCGCGCGCGCTGCACCGACGACACCGGGCTATAGGCAAGCGAACCCGCGCCGTTGGCGGAAAGCCACTCCTGTGCAGCATCTCCCAACAGCGTCAGCCGAGTCTGCGCAGCCGTCAGTGGCTTGCGCATACCCAACGCCAGCAGCCCCATGGTGAGGTCGCCTTCGTCGGTTGTGCCGTCCAGGTGGGCCCGTTCGTTGGTCACCTCGCCGGAGCCTGCCCCGGCGATGGACCACAGCTCCAGGCCGGAGGCGAGCACGCCCCGCATGTAAGGGTAAACGCTCGTCAGACTCGTCGTAAGGGTGCCGCTGCCGCTCATGTCGGACTCGGTGAAATCGTACTCGGCTTCACCGCTGCTGCTGGCAACCGACACTCCGCTCAGCCAGCGACTGCCACCCAGCCACGGTTTCCCGAATTCGCCGTCCAGACCCACGTACACCGAGCGCAGGTCCCCTTCGTACTGGTTGGACTCGCCTCCGCTGAAACTCTGCTGGTCTCCGGCGCCCCAAAGGCTCCAGCGCACCTTGAACGACGACTCGGACATGGACTGAACAGAACCGGCCCCGGCCCACTCGCCGCCCATGCCACTTTCACCGCTTCCGAGCGCCACCGCAAAGGTGCGGCCCCACAGTCTGGAGGTCGGCTTCCGGTGGGAATCCCCGGGACCGCCAAAGCCATAACCGCCAGAGCCACCCAGGGACGCGTCCAGATCGTCGAACCACAGGTCCCGGCGGCTGGCTTCGTACCTGGAAGCCTGGGAGGCGCTCATGGATGAAGCTGCACCAGCCTCGAAGCGGCGGCCGATCACACCGGTCAGACTGCTCAGCCGCGCCCGCGCCAGACCGGCGAGGACGTTATCGAGTACGGCGCGCTCTTCCGGAGCGGTGCTGACAGCGACGGAAAATTCGATTGCCACAGAACCGCTCGGATTGGTCGCCGTTACCGTTACCATCGCCGAACCTTCATGCTTCGGCGTCACCACCGCAGAAGCCCCGTCGGACTGCACCGTGGCGACATCGGTGTCGTTCGACTCGAACTGGTATTCCAGTTTCTGACCAGTGAACAGCCCGTCCACATTGACACTGGCCGCATTGCCGCCGGCCAGCAGCTGGAGGTCAGGCAGGAGATTCCGCGCCGTCGGCTTCGCCAGGGTAATGGTCAGCCCGAAGGTCAACGAACCTGTGTCCCCGTCGGCATCGGTCGCGGTATAGGTGTATTCCCTGCGATCCTGAGCTACCGTCGGGGTTCCCGTTATCTTTCGCGACGGCGGGTCGAACGACAGACCCTCCGGTAGATCGGGGGTCAGCGTGTAAACCAGGAGGCCGTTGCCGCTGGTGGCTTCCGGCAGCACCCATGCGGCGATCGCCAGATCGGTGAGGTAGTCGCGGTCCTCCACGCCTTCGGTGAACTCCGGCGTCAGGTCCTCGGCGACCACCACCCAGAAGGCCACCCCGGCCACGTCCCCGTCCGCGTCAATCGCCCGGTACACATAACGGGTGAGCTCCTGATCCACCGTCGGGGTGCCTGAAATGGTCGCGCCATTCAGCGTCACTCCTGCCGGCAACTCAGGGGTCAGCGTATAAGTCAACTCACCGGTCAATTCCACGTTGCCACCCGAAGCCTGCGGAAGCTCTATCGGCTCGATCTCCGAATCCTGCGTCCAGGCCTGGTTCCGGACCTCTGCCGAGAAGCTCGGCATCAGGTCCTCCAACACCGTCAGCGAGAAGGTCAGCTCCACCGAGTCGCCGTCGTTGTCCGTGGCCGTGTACGTGAACGTCGTCTCATCCATCGGCACCGCCGGCGTACCCCGGATCCTCTGACGGGTGCCCTCGAACACCAGACCCTCCGGAAGATCCGGTGACAGCGTATAGCTCAACAGACCCTCGACGCCGTCGACGCCGTTGCCGTCCTTCGCAACCGGAAGCTCCAGCGTCCCGATCGGAGAATCCTGCGTCCAGATTTGATCCTCCACGCTCTCGTCGAAACTCGGCATCCGGTCTTCCAGCACCTTCACCATAAACGCCAGCCCCACCACGTCCCCGTCCGCGTCGATCGCCCGAAGCACGTAGCGCGTCAGATCCTGAGGATCCTCCGGGGTGCCCGATATCGTCAGCGACTCATCGTCGAACGTCACCCCCGCCGGCAACTCGGGGGTCAGCGTATACCTGATGGAGGCCAACTCACGGTTGCCTCCTTCCGCCTCCGGAACCTGGATCGGCTCGATCTCCGAATCCTGCGTCCAGAGCTGATTCCTGACCTCTGACGGGAAACTCGGCATCAGGTCCTCCAACACCGTCAGCGAGAAGGTCAGCTCGACCGAGTCGCCGTCGTCGTCCGTGGCCGTGTACGTGAACATCGTCTCATCCATCGGCACCGCCGGCGTGCCCCGGATCCGCTGACGGGTGCCCTCGAACATCAGACCGTCCGGAAGGTCGGGTGACAGCGTATAACTCAACAGACCCTCGACGCCGTCGACGCCGTTGCCCCCTTCCGCCACCGGAAGCTCCAGCGTCCCGATCGGAGAATCCTGCGTCCAGATGTGATCCTCCACGCTCTCGCCGAAACTCGGCATCAGGTCTTCCAGCACCTTCACGGTAAACGCCAGCCCCACCACGTCCCCGTCCGCATCCCTCGCACGGAACACGTAGCGGGTCAGATCCTGCGGGTTCTCCGGGGTGCCCGATATCGTCAGCGACCCCTCGTCAAGCGTCACCCCCGCCGGCAGTTCAGGGGTCAGCGTATACCTCATGGAGGCCAGCTCGCGGTTGCCGCCCTCGGCCTCCGGAAGCTGGATCGGCTCGATCTCCGAATCCTGCGTCCAGAGCTGATTCCGGACCTCTGACGGAAAGCTCGGCATCAGGTCCTCGAGCACCGTCAGCGAGAAGGTCAGCTCCACCGAGTCGCCGTCGTCGTCCGTGGCCGTGTACGTGAACGTCGTCTCATCCATCGGCACCGCCGGCGTGCCCCGGATCCGCTGACGGGTGCCCTCGAACATCAGACCGTCCGGAAGGTCCGGTGACAGGGTATAACTCAACAGGCCCTCGACGCCGTCGACCCCGTTGCCGTCCATCCCGACCGGAAGAGCCAGGCTGACGGGAGAATCCTGCGTCCAGACCTGATCCTCCACGCCCTCGTCGTAATTCGGCATCCGGTCTTCCAGCACCTTCACGCTGAACGCCAGCCCCACCACGTCCCCGTCCGCATCCCTCGCACGGAACACGTAGCGGGTCAGATCCTGCGGGTTCTCCGGGGTGCCCGAAATCGTCAGCGACCCCTCGTCAAGCGTCACCCCCGCCGGCAGTTCAGGGGTCAGCGTATACCTCATGGAGGCCAACTCGCGGTTGCCGCCCTCGGCCGCCGGAAGCTGGATCGGCTCGATCTCCGAATCCTGCGTCCAGAGCTGATTCCTGACCTCTGCCGGGAAGCTCGGCATCAGGTCCTCGAGCACCGTCAGCGAGAACGTCAGCTCCACCGAGTCGCCGTCGTTGTCCGTGGCCGTGTACGTGAACGTCGTCTCATCCATCGGCACCGCCGGCGTGCCCCGGATCCGCTGACGGGTGCCCTCGAACATCAGACCGTCCGGAAGGTCCGGTGACAGCGTATAGCTCAGCAGACCCTCGACCTGGTCGACGCCGTTGCCCCCCTCGCCCACCGGAAGCGCCAGCGTCCCGATCGGCGAATCCTGCGTCCAGATCTGATCCTCCACGGTTTCGGGGAAGCTCGGCATCAGATCCTCGAGAACCCTCACGGTAAACGCGAATCCCGCCACGTCCCCGTCGGCGTCTCTCGCCCGGATCACGTAGCGCGTCAGATCCTGCGGATTCTCCGGGGTGCCCGATATCGTCAGCGATTCCGCGTCGAACGTCACTCCCGCCGGCAACTCAGGGGTAAGCGTATACCTCATGGAGGCCAGCTCGCGGTTGCCGCCCTCGGCCTCCGGAACCTGGATCGGCTCGATCTCCGAATCCTGCGTCCAGAGCTGGTTCCCAACCACTGCCGGGAAACTCGGCATCAGGTCCTCCAGCACCGTCACCGAGAAGACCAGATCGACCGGGTCGCCGTCGCCGTCGGTTGCCGTCAACGTGTACTCGGTTTCATCAAGTGGATCTGTCGGCCTGCCTGAAATCAACCGGGTCCTCGCATCGAATGACATCTCCTCCGGAAGCTCCGGAGACAGCGAATAGAACAAGGCACCGTTGCCCCCTTCCGCTGCCGGCAGCTGGAGCGGCTCGACAAGGGGGGAATCCTCCGTCCAGGTCTGAGCCTCCACGCTCTCGGAGAAGCTCGGCATCAGGTCTTCCAACACCGCCAGCGAGAAGGTCGTCTCCACAGGATCTCCGTCGGCGTCAACCGCCCGGTACACGTACAGGGTCCGTTCCTGGACCTCCGTCGGCGTTCCCATTATCGTCTGGTCGCCCAGCCGGAATGTCAGCCCCGCGGGAAGTTCCGGAGTAATCGAATAGGAGATCGCGCCGTTGCCACCTTCCGCACCCGGCAAATCCAGGGCCGCGATTTCCGAGTCCTGGATCCAGGTCTGGTTCTGCACCGCCTCGGGAAAGCTCGGCATCAGATCCTTCAGAACCTCCACCGAGAAGGTCAGAACCGCGGCGTCGCCGTCGACGTCAAGCACCCGGTACACGTGGCGGGTCCGTTCCTTGGGTACCACGGGCGTTCCCGAGATCGTTCGCGTCTCCGGATCGAAAACCAGGCCCTGTGCCAGTTCCGGAGAGAGCTCGTAGGTCAAATCGCCGTTTCCGCCCGAACCCACCGGCAGAACCAGCGGCTCGACTTCGGAATCTTCCGTCCAGATCTGCCCCCCCACACCTTCGGCGAAGCTGGGCATCAGGTCCTCGATCACCTCCAGTGAGAAAGTCAGTTCCACCGGGTCCCCGTCGGCATCGACGGCCCGGTACACATAGACGGTCCGTTCCCGGACCTCCGTCGGCGTGCCGGAAATCGTCTGGTCGCCTGCCCAGAAGCTCAGCCCCGCCGGAAGCTCAGGTGACACCGAATAGACATACGGCGCGTTGCCCCCTTCCGCACCGGGAAATCTCAGCACCGCAATCTCCGAGTTCTGGATCCACGTCTGATTCTGCACTTCTCCGGTGAACTCGGGGTTGACGTCCTCTTCCACCACCAGGGAAAAGATCAGGTCCGCCGCATCGCCGTTGGCGTCGGTGGCTGTCCATGTGTACTCGCCGGGGGCCCGGGCCCCGACAGGGGTGCCCGAAATCGTCCGTGTGACCGCATCGTATTCCAGCCCCTCGGGCAGCTCTCCCTCCAGCGAGTATTCCAGCTCGTCGGTGCCTCCCGTGGCATCTGGCAACGAAAGAGGCTCAATAGGCCAACCATCGACGTAGACCTGATCCGGGACCCTTTCGGCGAAGTCCGGCACCAGGTCCTCCGCAACCGACCCGAAGATGTAGAAGCGCACTTCATCCGAGTCTCCGTCCACGTCGGAGGCTGTCCAAGTGAACTCGGTCGGGGGCGGGGAAACTGCAGGGGTTCCCGATACCGTCCGGGTTGCCGCATCGTATTCCAGCCCCTCGGGCAGCTCTCCCTCCAGTGAATACGAAAGCTCGCCGTTGCCGCCCTCCGCCGTTGGCAGCACCAACGGCTCGATCTCCTGGTTTTCCGCCCAGATCCGATCCTCGACATCTTCAGCGAAGCCCGGCATCAGATCTTCGAGTACCTCGATGGAAAAGAAGACGGTGGCCGCATCGCCGTCGGCGTCGGTAGCGAACAATTCGTAGAGTGTCTCGGCCTGGGGGGTCACAGGTGTCCCCGACAGGGTTCTCGAGACATTCTCGAACACCAACCCCTCCGGAAGCTCTGGAAGCACGTGGTATCCCAGCTCGCCGTCCCCTCCCGAAGCTTCCGGCATCACCAACGGCTCGATCGCCGCGTCTGCGATATAAACCTGGTTTTGAACGGTCCCGTCCCCGAATGACGGACTCAAGCCGATTTGAGCCCAGGAGGAAGAGGTACAGAGCAGGGCGGCCAGGGAGACTATGGCCGCGCATCCGCCACGGACGGGATGCGTTGTCACGCGATTGGTTCTGTGGTCAATTAGCATGTTCCGGCGCCTTTCCTTCGCGGATGGTATGGTTGCGTTGTCACGCGATTAATTCTGTGGTCAATCAGCATGTTCCGGCACCTTTCCTTCGCGGATGGTATGGTTGCGTTGTCACGCGATCAATTCTGTGGTCAATCAGCATGTTCCGGCACCTTTCCTTCGCGGATGGTATGGCTGCGTTGTCACGCGATTAATTCTGTGGTCAATCAGCATGTTCCGGCGCCTTACCTTCGCGGATGGTATGGCTGCGTTGTCAGGCGGCTGATTCTGTGGTCGATCAGAATGTTCCGGCGCCCTTCCTTCGCGGATGGTATGGTTGCGTTGTCAGGCGATTATTCTGTGGTCAATCAGAATGTTCCGGGCCTTTCCTTCGCGGATGGGCAGGTATGCTCTGCAGCAAAAAAAATGGGATGGCGGATCAAGGATCCTGCCTTCCACCCATTTCAAGGAATGCGGTGACAATCGTGTTCGTCATTTGGTTCTCCTTGTGGATGGAGAAGGGAAGTGCGGCCCCGGAGGCAGGGGCTCATGTCTCCAACTCCGGTCGAGACCTGCCTGTTGCAGCCTTCGTTCAAAAAGAATTTGTACAATCATACTGACAATCGCGATTCTCGGCCACTATGATTCGCAGTGAAATCCCCAGAAATCCGCTGCCTTTTGGCCGACCGTGAAAAAGTGACCTTCAATGGCCCTGAAGAACCCCTGGCCAGAACCGGCAGCCGTCCTGCCCCAGCTCCCCCGGAAGCCTGCAACCTCTTGGGTGCCGCAGAGTTAGAACGGTACGGTCCCGAGATGGTTGATCGGGGAATCCCCGACCCGGATGTTCAGAATGCCCAGTGGGCCCGCATTCCCGCCGGATCGAATCGGGCCTGCAGGGCGGGGTTGCCGTGGCCGATTCCTACCGCCCACCCTGCCGCCGCGCCGATGCAGGCCCCTGCCACCGCGTCGGAAAAGTGGTGTTTTTTTTCACCGACGCGCCCCACGGGCACCAGCACCGCCAAACCGTACGCCGGCAATCCGATCCGAAAACCATGGCGACGGGCGAGAACGGATGAAAGGGCAAATGCGGTTGCTGTGTGACCGGATGGAAACGACAGCCTGTCGCCCCCGTCCGGCCTGCGCCTGCGGGTAGCAAGCTTCAGGGGGGCGACGATGAGGGCGGCAGCGGCGATACTGCGCAGCACCTCCTCGGACTGGGTTCTCAAGCCGTCCGCTTCCCGCCATCTGGCCAGGGTCCACAGAACGGCTCCCGCGGCGGCCGTTTTTCCGGTAGAACCGTAGTACCCGGCGAAATCGAAGGCGGCACCGGGGATGCCGCCTCCGGGCAGCTCCCATTCCAGCCGGTCGTCGATGCGGGTTGCCAGCCCGCCCACGGCCATCCCGGCAAGGACCAGATGCAGCCGCGGCGGTGCAAGCAGTCGCCGGGCGTCGGCTTTCAGACTGTCGAGAGGGACGGCCTCCACGGCCGCGCAGAGAGAGACCAGAGCCGCGAGGTTGCCGATTGAGGCCGGACGGATCACCCGCGCCTTCCCGCGGGCACGGTTTTGCGCACGCCGTTTTCGTAAACGACCTCGTAGTCGCCGTCGGGAACCGCCATGGTCCGGACGGCGAGCTCCCCGGGGGTGATCATCGGCTCGGATTTCAGCAGCAGCTCGTCGAGCGACTGACCGGGCGTCCTGTCCGTGGTATCGAGGTCGATCCTGCCCCTTTTGCCGAGCAGCGACTGGTCGCACTCCTCCTCGAAGCGGCGTTTCAGGGCGCCGATGTCCCCTTCCCTGACGATCTGGTACCGGTGCGGATCCGAGGTCATCCGTTCCCGAATGGCGCCGTCGCTTGCGGTCACGTGAACCAGGACCATGTCCGGGACGCGGGCTTCGTGCACGAGGGCCTCGTGCGTGCGCTTGTTGGCGTGCCAGAAATTGGGATAATAAGGGCTGTCGGGGTCGTTTCCGTAGAACTCCGAGTAGATGCTCTCCTCGATATGCCAGCCGCTGATCAGCACGTGGGCGTAGTTGCGGATCACCTCGATGTGGTACTGGATCTGCATCCGCTGCATGCGCTCCTTGACGTCGTCGGGGTAGTTCACCATCTCCTCACGGGACGACGGACTGAGAGTCGAATCCGGAATGGTGAAGTGATCGTCCATATGGACGGGCTGCCGGCGCCTGGCGTAGTACTCCTTGAGCAGATTGATCAATGTCGTTTTTCCCGCGTACTCGATGCCGACGAAAATACAGCGCATGGTGGTCGGTTCTCCCTTTGGTTGATTGCGGAGAAGAGCCCGCCCGGGGCCTGCTTTCCGCAGCCCTCGGCGTCGCCTCCGCGGGTGCAAGGTACCCCGGCCCACTGCCGGGATCAACGCTGTTTTTCCGGTGCGGACGGGCAGCTGCCTCATGAGTAGAGCTTCACCCCCGATCGGCGTTCTCGTCGCCCAGTTGGGTACCCCGGCCGCCCCCAGCGCGGCCTCCCTGCGGCCGTACCTGAAGCAGTTTCTGTCCGACCCTCGCGTCATCGACCTGCCGCGCTGGAAATGGCTGCCCGTTCTGTACCTCTTCGTTCTCCGGCGGCGGCCGGCTCGCTCCGCCGCCCTCTATCGAAACGTCTGGACCGACCAGGGCTCCCCGCTCCTGCTTCACTCCCGCGCCCAGGAAACCGGACTTCAGCAGCGTCTGGGAGACCGCTACCGGGTGGTTCTGGGAATGCGTTACGGCGAGCCGGGCATCGAGAGCGCCATGGGGCGGATGGAGGCGGAAAAGATCGACCGCATCGTGGTACTGCCGATGTTCCCGCAATTCTCGGCGTCGACCACCGGATCCGTCTACGACGCGGTCGCGAAAGCCGCTCTGGGACGAAGCGGAACGTTCCTGTTCGACCGCAGGCGCTCGATGCCGGCGCTGCGCTTCGTTCCCCCCTACTTCGACGACTGCGACTACATCGACAGTCTCAGGTCGGTCGTGGAAGATTCCCTCGCCCCCATGCAGGATCCGCCGGACCGCTTCCTGATCACCTTTCACGGCATTCCCAAACGCTACGTCGACGAAGGGGATCCCTATCGCCTTCAGTGCGAGACGACCGCGGCCCTTCTGGCCGGGGCCCTCGGCCTGAATCGCGAGCGCTGGCACCTGGGTTTCCAGTCCCGCTTCGGCAGGGAGGAGTGGCTGCAGCCGTACACCGAAGATGTGCTGGAGAAGCTGGGACGCGGCGGCGGGCGCCTCGGAGTCGTGGCTCCGGGATTCACCGCCGACTGCCTGGAGACTCTCGACGAGCTCGGGCGTGAAGGCGACGAGACCTTCCGCGCTGCCGGGGGCGGCCGTCTGCACCTCGTTCCCTGTCTCAACAGCCATCCCCGCTGGCTCGACGCCATGGCTTCCCTGGTGCGCAGGGAAAGCAGCGGCTGGATCTGAAGGGGCCGGGTCCGCCGCAACCGGGTGGTTGCCCGCTTGCCGGCCCCTCGTAAAACGCCTCCCCTGCCTGTTTGCGCCCGCCGCAAAGTCCGGCGCCGATATTGGGGAGGCACCTGTTTCAGAGCCTGTTGCCGACGGGCCCGGGAACTTCGCAGGAACCCGGGAACGGTAAGGGGCCATCCAGTCCTGGACGGAACCGCGCCGCCCCGGCCACCAGGGACAAACCGGCGTTCAGGTTTTCAGGAGGCTTCGATCAGCGCCCGGCACCGCACAGTTCGTCCGCCCGCTTCCTCAGCCATTCCTGCAGGTCCCCGAGACACTCCGCATTGATCTCGTGACCCATTGAGTACTCGTTGTAGACGATCCGCATCCGCAGGCTTGTCAGCAGGTCGCGCGATTCCCTGCCCCTTGAGATCGGGATCAGGGGATCGAACTGGCCGTGCGACATGAAGACGGGGGTGTCGATCAGCGAGTCCCCCGCCCCCCCGTCGGGTACCATCTCCGGAAGGAACAGGCCGCTCAGGAAGGCTATTCCACCGATGGTCCCGGGTATCCGGAGGCCGCTGTAGAGCGCCATCCCGGCCCCCTGGCTGAAACCCAGCAACAGCGTGCGCCCCGAGGCCTCGTACCGTTGCTGGAGAGCGTCGAGAAGCTCGCACACCTGGTCGCGAGCCGCCTCGGCTTCCTCGAACGAGACCGCCAGCCCGCGGTCCGTCATCGCCAGGGTGAACCAGGCAAAGCCACCCTCGGGGAGCGGAAGGGGAGCGCGGACGCTGACGACTTGGAAGCGGGGGTCGAGGACTTGCGCCAAGCCCATCAAATCACCCTCGTCGCTGCCGTATCCGTGCAGAAGCACAAGCAGTGGAGCACCTTGCGCCGGCGATTTCCCCGCGACGAAATGGAGGGGCATTCCAGCGACTCAGACCACTTCGACCCGGGAGCGCCCCCCCTGGGTCAGGGCAAGTACGATATCCTCGCCATCGGCGACTATCCGCTGCACGAAGGGGTTGGGGTACATCTTCTCGTTTCGCCACACGGTGACCCGGTTGACCAGGATGGTGGGCATCTTCCTGCCGCCGCGATGCAGGACCAGACGGCCCTCGATATTGGCGGGCAGCTCGGTCTCGACATCGAAGCTGTCTGCTTCCCGGCTCCAGGAGACGGCGATATCTCCGGCTGGCGTGGGTACCGACCCGGAGGCGCGGGTGGCGACGCTGCGGGGTGGCCTGATGCGGGCGACGGCGAACCCGGGTCGGAGCGGCTCTACCCCGAGCAGGTGCGCCCCGGCCAGGTACTCAGGCCCCGGCTCGTACGGCGCGGAAGGCCGTGGCGCCCGGTCCGCCCAGGTCTCTCCAGGCCTCGCCGCCATGCCTTCCCAGTGCATCCCGGCGTGCTCGAGGGCGTGCTGTTCGGCACCGACGCGCCACAGCCCTTCGCAGAGAAACCACGCCTGGATCAGTCCCCCCACCGGCGACAGCGACGGATTCCCGATGGCTGCGGCGATTCGTTCCCTCTGATCCACCCTCGCCAGGGAGCCGTACAAGACCAGGGCGTTGGACCACTGGGTGAACCGTGCCGCCTCGGCGGTTGTCTCCGGGAACAGACCCTCCGGTTCGCGCCAGCGCCCCTGCACCAGGTCCCGCAAGCGCCGTGCTTCCGCCTGGCAGTCCACGGCCGCCCCGGTATTGCCCAGGCCGCGGCAAACGCGCCCCGCGGCAGCGGCGCTCGCCGCGGCGAGAGCCGCCTGCGCGGTCGGCACCTCGCCGCCGGGGTCCGGGGGGACCGCGGCTGCCGGAGAAAGCAGATCCGACAGCAGCCCCGACACGGTCTCCCCGTCACCGCTCAACAAGTGGTAGGCCTCGACAAAGAGCGGAAACGCCGCCCACGAGGACTGCGGGCCCCGGCTGGCGGCGCCGCCGGCTGCCGTTCTCAGCACCGTTCGCGCCGTCGCAGTATTGCCGGTGAGGTAGAAATCCGTGACGAAGGCGGTCAGCATCGCCAGCCAGTCGTACGGGCGGGGCGGAAGCTGCAGGGAGTAGATCTCCTGCCGCACTGAATCGAGAGTTTCCCGTCCGACCCGGTGCGGGGCAACCATCCCGTCCTGTTCCACGGTGGCAGTCGTCTCGGGGCCGGGGTCGCTGCGGGTTACAACGGACACCGATTCGAGATGGCAGTTCTCGGCAAACCCGCTGAGACGGACAGTCAGGTAGCGGCCCGCCTGTTCCCGCAGGGCGCGCCAGCCCTGCCTGCCTGCCCGGGCGATGTAGCGAACCTGAGCGTGTGTGCGGCCGCGGACGTACCCGAAGTAGAGGTCGACGATGCCGCCGCTCTCCTCCGTCTCGAGGCGCACTTCCGGACACCCGCTGGCGATGCGCCCCAGATCGAGCTGGATGACTACCGATCTGCAGGGGGCGGTCCTGATGATGGTGCGCGCGACGCGGCCGGAAAGCAGGCCCTGGGGATGGACGCATTTGCAGTCAGCCAGCGCCTGCAGACGCTCCGGTTCCGGGGAGTCGCCGCTCCACTCCCCCGCGGCCGCCACGGCGACTGCCTGCAGCGGCTCTTCCATGATGCCACCCGGCTCCCGGACCGTGGCGGGAACTGCCGCGTCCACCTCGACCGCCGGCTCCCAGCCGTCGCCGGCATCGGCCGCATCGCCGTCCAGGGGATCCTCCCCGGCATCGTGGAATTCGTCAACCCCCGGATCTTCGAGGGGCCGGGGGAGTGCCCGGACGGTCCAGGTGCCGTCCCCCGCGGTGGGAGAAACCGCCGGACCCGAACAGGCGAACCAGGGCGCCGCAACCGCCGGATGGTTGGCGGCGCGCACGGTGAGGGTGTGGCGACCCGGACCCCTGAGCTGCAAGGGTATGCGGTGGAGAAGGGGACGCTCGGTCAGCGCCCCCCCACGGCGGCAGGCGACCAGCTGTCCGTCAAGGCGCAGCTCGAAGGGGCCCGTACAGGCGCAGTTCAACTCGACCTTTCCTGCAGAGGAGGCCGCCATCGACGACCTCAGATACAGCCCGGGGGAGCTTCCCCTGTCCCAGACGGGACGGCCTTCCGTCATCTTCCCTGAGGGGTTGAAGGTTCGCCGTCCCACCGCCTGGCGATGGGACGCGGAAGAATGGAAGGTGGCGGGGGAACTACGGAAGGCGCAAGGCTATCAGCCGGTTCGCATCCCCGCGGCGAACCCGAAACAATACCGCGGCGCCGGAATCCAGCTCTTCGATTATTTCGCGGTACTCCTTCACCGAACTCACCGGCTGGCGGTTGACCTCGACAATCAGGTCGCCTCGGCGCAGTCCCCGGCGGAAGGCCTCGCTCCCGGACCGTATCCTGGTTACCAGCACGCCTTCGGTATCGTCGTACCCGAACCGCTCCGCCAGCTCCGGGGTGAGTTCGCGGAGTCGAAGCCCGAGGGAGGCGGTTTCCGCTTCTGCCTCTTCCGCGACGGACCGCCCTCTGGCGAGGACCTCCTGTGTCACCTCCCCGAGTTCGACGGAGACCCTCTTGCCTTTGCCGTCGCGCAGAAACTCGATCTCGACCTCGGTGCCGGGAGGAGTGGCCCCGATGCGGCTCTTGAGCTGGGTGGTGTTCCTCACCGGGTCCCCGTCGACGGCGACGACCACGTCATCCACCTGCAGACCCGCCTCCTCTGCACCGCTGCCCTCCCTGACCCCCATTACCAGTACTCCACGCGTGTTATCCATTCCCAGCGCTTCCGCCATCAACGCGTCGATGTTGCGGATGTCTATCCCCAGCAGCCCGCGCCTCACTTCTCCGGATTCGATCAGTTGCGACAGCACGTCCCTGGCGAGGTCTACGGGAATGGCGAATCCGATCCCCTGGTCCCCGCCGCTGCGGGTTACGATGGCGGTGTTGATGCCGACCAGTTCCCCCCTCAGGTTGACCAGAGGGCCGCCGCTGTTCCCCGGATTGATCGCCGCGGACGTCTGGATGAAGGAGCCGTATTCCTGAACGCTGAAACGGTCCCGTCCCAGTGCGCTGACTATCCCCTGAGTCACGGTGTGCTCCAGTGCGAACGGGTTGCCGATCGCCAGCACCCATTCCCCGACCCTGAGATCCGCCGATCTCCCCCAGGATACCGAGGGAAGACCGTCCGCGTCGATGCGCAGGGCCGCGAGGTCGCTGAGGGAATCGGTACCGACCACCTCGGCGGGGAAGTGGCGTTCGTCGGTCAGCTCGACGGTGATCTCGTCAGCGCCGCGGATCACGTGGTAGTTGGTCAGGATGAAATACTCCCCTCCATGGGTGACGATCACGCCTGACCCCTGTCCCTGGCGCGGCCGAAAATCCGGTTGGGGCCGGCCGAAGAAGAACTCGAACGGGGTGCCGTGCTCGAAGGGGGCGCCGCGAGTGTCGGGGGCCACCCGGGCCTTTGACTCGGTGGAGATCGCAACCACCCCCGGCTTCACCTGGGCAACGATCTCGGCGAAGCCGTCGCTCCACTTCTGCAGCTCCGCGGCGGTTTGTCCGCCGGAAGCCGTCGCGGCGCAGATGGCTGCCGCGACCAGGACGATTCTGAGGACCATCCGGTTTCCTGTCCCTTTCATTTCCGGTTTCTCTCCATTCTGGTTCGTTGTTGCCTTTCGAGCAATACAAGACTAAAGGGAGCCTGATCGGTTCCCAAGAGAGCCGGTCATGCGGCGCGTGGGCGCACCCGGTCCCCCTCCTCCTCCCCGTCGAATTGGAGGGTCAGCTCACCCTCTTCGAGATCGACGCGAACACGGGCGCCGTCATCGATTTCGCCAGCCACGAGGGCGCGCGCGATGCGGCTCTCCAGCTCGTGCTGGATGAACCGCTTCAGCGGCCGCGCTCCGAAGACCGGGTCGAACCCCTTTCTCGCCACAGCCTCCAGGGCCGGCTCGGAGATCTCGATCCCGATGCGGCGTTCCGACAGTCGGCGGCTCAGGTCTTCCGTCATCAGGGCGACGATCTTCTGGATCTCGCCGAGGGTAAGCGGCTTGAACATCACGATATCGTCGACGCGGTTGATGAACTCGGGCCTGAAGTGCCGCTGCATCTCCCGGGTGACCGTTTCCTGCACTGCCTCCGGGATTTCGCCGCCGGCCGCCGCCCCCTCCATCAGGTGACGGGAACCGATGTTCGAGGTCATGATGACGACCGTGTTCCGGAAATCGACGGTACGCCCCTGGGAATCGGTCAGGCGGCCGTCGTCGAGAACCTGCAGCAGGGCGTTGAAGACGTCGTGGTGGGCCTTCTCGATCTCGTCGAACAGGATCACGGAATACGGCTTCCTCCTGACCGCCTCGGTCAGCTGCCCCCCGTCCTCGTATCCGACGTAACCGGGAGGCGCCCCGATCAGACGGGACACGGCGTGCTTCTCCATGTACTCGGACATGTCGATGCGGACCACGTTCTCCTCGCTGTCGAACAGCGCCTCGGCCAGGGTCCTGGCCAGCTCGGTCTTGCCGACCCCGGTCGGTCCAAGGAAAATGAACGACCCGATCGGGCGCCCGGGGTCCTTGATTCCCGCCCTGGCGCGAAGGACGGCATCGGCGACGAGCCGCACCGCCTCGTCCTGTCCCACGACGCGCCGGTGCAGGATCTCGTCGAGCCGCAGCAGTTTCTCGCGCTCCCCCTCCACCAGGCGGGTGACGGGAACCCCCGTCCACCGCGACACGATCTCGGCGACCTCGGCTTCGGTTACCTCCTCGCGCAGCAGCCTGCCCCCGGCGCTGTCGCTGTCGCGGTCCTCCGCCTCTTCGAGGCGGCGCTCGAGATCGGGAAGGCGGCCGTACTTGAGCTGTGCCGCCTCGTTGAGATCCTGCCGCCGCTCCGCGTCCTCGATGTCGCGCCGCGTCTCTTCGATCTGCTCCTTCAGCGCGCGCATCGCTCCGATGGCCCCTTTCTCCTGCTCCCACTGGTCGCGCATTGCGTGAGTCTGCGACTTCAGATCGGCCAGCTCCGAGCGCAGCGCCTGCAGCCGTTCCATGCTGGCGCCGTCCTTTTCCTTCACAAGGGCAGCCTCCTCGATCTCCAGCTGCGTCGAGCGGCGCATCGCCTCGTCGAGCTCGGCCGGCATCGAATCGATCTCCGTGCGTATCAGGGCGCAGGCCTCGTCGACGAGGTCGATCGCCTTGTCGGGCAGGAAGCGGTCGCTGACGTAGCGGTTCGAGAGCACCGCGGCGGCGACCAGGGCGTTGTCCTGAATGCGGACCCCGTGATGGACTTCGTACCGTTCCTTGAGCCCGCGCAGAATGGAGATCGCGTCCTCGACCGAAGGTGCGTCGACCATCACCGGCTGGAAACGCCTTTCGAGGGCGGCGTCCTTCTCGATGTGGCGCCGGTGCTCGTCGAGAGTTGTCGCCCCTATGCAGTGCAGCTCGCCGCGGGCGAGCATCGGTTTCAGCAGGTTGCCCGCGTCGGTCGACCCCTCGGTGCGGCCGGCGCCGACGATGTTGTGCACCTCGTCGATGAACAGCAGAATGCGTCCTTCGCTCTGCGTTATCTCCCTGAGCACCGCATTGAGCCGTTCCTCGAACTCGCCGCGGTATTTGGCGCCGGAGACAAGGGCCCCCATGTCGAGGGAGAAGACCGTGCGATCCTTCATCCACTCCGGGACGTCGCCGCGCACGATGCGCTGGGCCAGGCCCTCGACGACCGCGGTCTTGCCGACTCCGGGCTCGCCGATCAGGACGGGGTTGTTCTTGGTTTTTCGCGACAGGATCCGGATGACCCGGCGGATCTCGCCGTCGCGCCCGATTACGGGATCCAGCTTCCCCGCCCGCGCCTGCGCGACGAGGTCGGCCCCGTATTTCTGGAGCGCCTCGTAGGTGTCCTCCGGGGTGGCGCTGGTCACTCTCTGGTTGCCGCGAACCGCGCTCAGGGTCCTCAGCAGGTCGTCGCGGCCGACCCCCTGTTCCACGAGGATTTTCGCGGCGTCCCCATCAGCCGCGAGGATGGCGAGAGCCAGGTGCTCGACCGACACGAACTCATCCTCGAGTCTGTCCGCTTCCTTTTCGGCCTTCACCAGCACCTCGTGGAGATTCCGCGCCATGCGGACTTCCGGTACGCCCCCGGACAGGCGCGGTCTGCGCGAGAGGGCCGCTTCCAGCTTTCGGCGCACTTCAGCCGGGGGCGCCCCGGCGCGCTGGAGGAGGCGGTACACGGTCCCCGCCTCCTGATCCAGCAAAGCCAGGAGCAGATGTTCGACGTCGACCTCCTGGTGATTGCGGTCGAGTGCTTCGCTTTGCGCCTGCTGCAGGGCTTCCTGCGATTTCTGGGTCAGCTTGCTCGCGTTCATCTGGCGATCCCCTTGCGAAGCCGGGTTTGGTCTGGTCAGTTCGACACCTGGTGAAGCAGTTGGTTCTGCTTGAGCAAATCCCGTTCCCGCAGCGAGGGTATTTTATTTAAATCAATGTTTTTATTCAACTAAGAAAAAACAAAGGCGGTTCGTTTCGATCTTTCGCGGAAGGGATAGTGCCACATTGGCAGGGATCGGGGTTCATTCCGGGCAAGCCGTTCACCCGGCGATGGATCTCTCGGAACCCTGAACAACACGATCGCGCCCCCGGCCGCAAGCCGCGGTACCGGGACGAACGACACGCGGCCTTTGTGAACTTCAGGCGTTGATCAGGTTGAAACGGAAGAGCATGACCGACATGGCCGAGCCTTTCGAGAACCCCGGAAGCAGTCCCCCGCGGGTCACCAGGGCGAGATCGAAGAACTCGAACTGAGCGTGGCCGACGTTGAACGGCCCGAAGGCGAAACCGACACCCGTGCTGCTGCTGCGGCCCCCGATCGACAGACCGATTCGCGCCGGAAACCAGGGAACCAGCCGGTACTCCGCTCCGGTCGAGATCTTGGGCATCGGGGAAATCCCGAAACCGGCGCTGAAGGCCTGGTCGTAGTTGCCGACCAGCGTCATGTGGGGCATCGGCCAGTGCGCGACCCCGGCGCGCAGCATCGCCGGCAGCGAGCGGGAGAAGCCCTTCTCGCTGAACTTCTCTCGAAAATCGGGATCGCCGTCCCCGTCGATGTCCTCGTTTTCGAGCACGTCCCTCATCCGGACCTGGTCCGGATCGAGAAAGCGGGTCACCCGCAGCCTCGTCGCCCTGGCATACACCGAGTCCTGCCGCGATCCGATGCTCCAGCTGATGAAATCCACGAGGTTGAGCATGCCGGCGCTGAAGGTGGTCCTGCCGTCCGTGGAGACGCCGGCCACCCCGAAGTCCACGCCGAAGCCGATGCCCCCGCTGCGCCGGACGAGTGCAAACCCCTCCAGGTCGGTTCCCTGGATGCGTGAGATCATGCCGCCGTCGGACCGGGTGATTTCGCCGTAGGTCCCTCCCGAGATCTTCAGGGTCCCGCCAACGGTGAACTCGCTCAGATGCGGAGCCAACCTGTCGGGCATCCAGGGTTTCGCCCCCGCAAAGTTCACTCCCCCCACAAGCCAGGACGACCCGTCCCACCTGGCGATTTCGTAGCGGCGGTCGAACTCGTTGCCGAACAACATCAGCTCGAACATGTCCTTCGGCACTTCCCCCTCCACTCCGAAGGCAACGTTGGTGGCGACGGCGGCCCGAATTCCATTCCCGAGCGGAAACGAGATGCCCCCGTTGACGGGCAGGCCGGCGGAGAGGAACGGTACGAGGTCGGAGTTGAACCTCAATCCATCCTTGGGGATATCCCCGAGCAGCTTCTCCTTTTCGGCGGTCCCGATCCTGTGGGTGTCGTCGGTGAAGTGCTCGTTGTAGGTCCGGACGGAGAAGCTGTTGTTTTCCGTTATCAGGGTAAGACCGGCACCCAGCATCTCCCATTTGAGTTCCGGCTCCCCACTCAGCGCCAGGTTTGCCGGATTCCAGAAGACCGCTTCCGGACCTCGCGCCAGGGCAGTGTACGCCTGCCCCAGTGCCAGGGCCCGGGGTTCGGTGTCGCTGAGTGCATGGACGGCCCCTTCCAGGGAAAGGGTCAGCATTGTCGCGGCGGCGATTTCCCGCCTGCGAATGGAAACCATGCCGGTTTTCGGTTTCCCGGTCACCTGTCTCCAGCTCCGGTTATTCCACCAGGCTCTCGTTCATCTCGATGAAGATCTGCGCCCCCGCCTGCACGGTGAAGAAGTCGCTGCCGAACAGCTCGATTTCGCCGTCCGTGTTTTCGATCTGCACGAGCACTCCGGAGTAGACCCCTCCCTCCTCCAGGAAGACCAGAACATCCTCTGCGGTGAGCTCCACCACCTTCTCGGACCGCGTCGTTGCGACGACGCGGCCGTGGTCGTCGACGAGAGCTGCGGCGACGCCGAAGCCGGTCCCGTCGACGGGTATGGTCAGTGCCGGGTTTCTGTAAACCTCCTCCGCGGTCCTGCCGACCTGGACGCTTACCGTCAATCCCAGGGGAATATGGCTCTCGATCTTCGTTGTGACCGAGGCGCTCTTGAGGTTGGAGCGGATGCGCCGCCGCCATTCGTCGTCCGAAAACTCGCGATGAACCGGATCCGGCTCGATCCGGGTTTCACCGGTGATCCGGAAGCGCCCCGGAACATCGAACACGAGGCTGTCGAGCCGGACCCAGTCACCGGTCTCGATCACGCCGGGGCGGGCGCCGTCACCGAGGAAGACCTCCGGGACAATGGTGATTTCGGTAGGCAGGAGGTTCATGAAACCGACCAGGTCTTCGGAGTCCCGTTCGATCGCGATGCCGACCGGGTCGTCCGGATCCCCCGGTGGAAGAACCTCTGTTTCCAGCAGGGTGCTGCTTTCCCCACCCTGGTTGGTGCCGGTTATCGACAGATTCAGCTCGCTGCTGTACGCGGCCGCCGAGGTCGCGTAGACCGCGAGCGAGGTGGAGCTCAAGGCGACGTTATTCAGGCCGTCTGGAAAATCGATGGTATCTGTGACCGTTTCCATTGGCAGCTCGACCCTGTCCAGAGTCCCCTCCAGGCGGTTGAACAGTATTGTTCCGGGACGTGCTTCTACCCGCAACTCGTCCTCGGCCCGGAGGGTCGCCCCGGTCTCCATCCCCAGCGTCCTGGCTTCCCAGGATAGCCGGATCGAAAGCGGATCGAGGGGGGAGAACTCGTTCCCGGCAAGGTCGAAGAAAACCGGCTTTCCCTCGCCGGGAAGCAGTTTGTCGACGGTGAAGGTGCGAACCTCTCCCGTGGATGCGCGCAGGTCGTCGAGCGTCAGGGTAACGGACAAGGGGACCGGGATACCGTTCACAACCTCTACAGTGACACCCCCTTCCCTGATCTCGGCCCGGGTAGCCTGGATGCGGTCGTCGGCAATCTCCAGGAAATCGGTGCCGGCGAAAACCTGTTGCGGAATCACCCCGGTAACCTCGCTGACCGTCAGGTCGTGCAGAACGCCCGAAATCTCCAGGGCGGGCTCCCCCTGAATCCGCACCTCGGCTTCATCCGTGGTCCCGGTGACGCGAAATTCCAGGGAGCCCGAAATCTTCTTTCCGCCGAGGTCCAGGGAAGCGGCCGCGGACCCGCCGGGAGCGATGCTCCCCAGGTCGATCTCCTCCCCGTCGACATCCCCTTTGCCGGCGTCGACCAGAACCAGCCGCGTTGTGACCGCCATCGGCAGTCTGCTTTGTATGAACAGGTCGAGGCCTCCCTTCTCGACTGCAAGCGAAGTCGCGTCTTCGAGTGTGAAGCCGACCTCGGTTGCGAAATCGGCTGCCGCCAGCTGTACAGCCGAGTCCGTTTCCGGGATCTCCGTACCCAGCATGCGGCCCAGGGAGATCCCGGTAACGGGAAGTTCCCGGCCTGGAATCGAAATCGACCCGAGCCGGGTGCGAAACGTGCCCTGCTCGAGGGTCATTCGCAGGCGGTCTCCGATTTCGGCACCGCCTTCGAACTCGCTGACGAAATCGAGAGCCAGGCGGTCGTCGGGGTCGATGCGCAGAAACTCCGTGCGCTTGGCGACGTCGCGAATCGTCGTCGTATCGTCGGCGACCGAGATGCTTACCGTTAAATCGATTATCGGAACCTGGGGCCTTTTCACCGTGCAACCAGGAAGCCCCAGCAGGAAGGAACAGAAGAAGTGCGGAGCCAGTGCTCTCCCGAAAGGCCGGGCCAGCCGCCGGACTCGCTCGCGAGCTGTCTCCGGCATGATCACACTCCTTCGAGACGGGGGGCGGCGAACGCGCCCGTCGACATGCCCGCCCGTTTACAGTTTTGCCAGCCGTTTCAGGTCTCCGGCGCGGTCGGTCTTCTCCCAGGTGAAGCCCGGGCCGGAGCGGCCGAAGTGGCCGTATGCGGCGGTTTTCCGGTATATCGGACGCCGCAGGCGCAAGTGCTCGATTATGCCCTTTGGTGTCAGGGCGAAGACCTCGCGCACGAGGTCCGCGATCTCACCGTCCGGACGGCGCCCCGAGCCGAATGTCTCGACATGGATGGAAACCGGATCGGCGACGCCGATCGCGTAAGCCAGCTGCAGCTGGCAGCGGTCGGCGAGACGGGAGGCGACGATGTTCTTGGCGATGTAGCGCGCCATGTAATGGGCGCTGCGGTCGACCTTGGTCGGATCCTTGCCCGAAAAGGCTCCCCCGCCGTGCGGGCACATGCCTCCATAGGTATCGACGATGATCTTGCGGCCGGTAAGGCCACAGTCGCCGTGCGGACCCCCGACGACGAAGCGGCCCGTCGGGTTGACGTGAAAAACCGTGTCTCCGTCGAGAAGCCCTGGCGGGATCACCTTCCTGATCACCTGCGCGATCATTTCCCGCCGAATGCGTTGGTGGGAAACCTTCGGCCCGTGCTGGGTAGATATCACCACCGTGTCGACGCGGCTCGGCCTGCCGTCGACGTACTCGACGGTGACCTGCGACTTCGCGTCCGGCCTCAGGTAGGGGAGCGCCGAACGTCTGCGCAGCCGCCTGAGGTGTTGCAGCAGCTGGTGCGCAAGGGTTATCGGCAGCGGCATCAGTTGCGAGGTCTCGCGACAGGCATACCCGAACATCATCCCCTGGTCGCCCGCTCCCATCTCCGCGTGCAGCCCCTGTTCTTCGTCCACCCCCTGGGAGATGTCGGGTGACTGCCGGTCGAGGGCGAGCGAGATGCCGCAGGAGCGGTAGTCGAAACCGTACTCGGGATCGTCGTACCCGATCTCCCGTATGGTCTGGCGCACCAGCCCCTGGATGTCGACCTGCGCTCGAGTTGTCACCTCTCCCGCAATGACCACCTGCCCCGTCGTGACCAGGGTCTCGCAGGCGACCCGGGAGCCGGGGTCCTGATCCAGCATGGCATCGAGGATGGCGTCGGAGATCTGGTCGGCCACCTTGTCAGGGTGTCCCTCAGATACCGATTCCGATGTAAACAGGGATCTGCTCACGCTTCATCCTTTCGCAATCTCGAGTGTCCCCTCGCAGGATTAAGTCGTCATCTGGAATCGCGGTCTCCTTCGCCGCGGCAGGACGCTGTCGGAGAATTCCTCCTCCAGACAGATGCGCACATCCGCTCCGGATTCCAGGGTGAGGCAGTGCGCGGCGATTTCCCGCGCCCGGGCGATTGCGATCGACCGCACCGCTTCCTTCAGCTCCGGTATCAGCCCCGGGCTGACGCTCAAAGTCTCGACGCCCAGCCCGAGAAGGAGGATGGCCGCCAACGGATCCCCGGCCATCTCGCCGCAGATGCTCGTCGCCACCCCATGGCGCCGGCCGCTGTCGGCGACATCCCTGATCAGCCTCAGAACCGAGGGATCGTAGTGATCGTAAAGATCGGATACCTTCGGGGTCGTGCGATCAACCGCCAGGGTGTACTGGACGAGGTCGTTCGTTCCCAGGCTCAGGAAATCGACCTCCGGAACGAACCTGTCAATGGTGATTGCCGTCGATGGGACCTCTACCATGATCCCGACCCGACAGTCGGCCGAATGGTCGAGGCGGCGTCCCCGCAGCTCCCGTGCAGCCTCGCCGATCAGCTCCTTCGTCCTCCGCAACTCGTTCAGGGTGGTGATCATCGGAATCAGGATGCGCAGATCCGCCCCTGCGGCGGCTCGCAGAAGTGCCCGCAGCTGCACCTTGAAGAACTCCGGATTGTCGAGGCAGAGACGGATTCCCCGCCACCCGAGGAACGGGTTGGGTTCCGCAACCGGCTCAATCGAGCCGGAGAGTTTGTCCCCGCCAAGGTCGAAGGTGCGAATTACGACCGGGCGAGGCGCCATCGCTTCCACCGCGCCGCGATAGATCTCCAACTGCTCTTCCTCCGTCGGCGGGCGGTTGTCCATGAAAAGGAACTCGGTGCGAAACATTCCGACCCCGGCCGCCCCGTTGTCGAGGGCGACGTCGACTTCCTGCTGCAGGTCGACGTTGGCCATCAGGGCGATCTCCGTCCCGTCCCGTGTCATCGCGGGAAGATCGCGGCGCGCGCGCAGATTGCGCTCCCGCCGGTGCTGCCTGCGCAGCTCGGACTGGAAATAGCGCAGCCTCTCCCCCTTCGGGAAGATGTGCACGCTGCCTTCGTCGCCGTCGACGACGAGGGGATCCCCTGAGCGAATGGAACGGGAGGCGACCCCGGTACCGACCACCGAAGGCAGGCCGAGGGAGCGCGCGATGATTACGGCGTGGTACGTCGCTCCCCCCTGGTCGAGCACGAGCCCCTTGACCAGCTTGCGGCCCAGGCGGACCGATTCGGACGGCAACAGGTCTCTGGCGACGACGATGGTGTTCGAGCGCAACGAGCCCAGCCCGTGAAGGCCCCCGCCGAGGAGGCGCAGCAATACCTGGTGCTCGATGTCCCGGACATCCGCGGCCCGGGCCCTCAGGTACTCGTTGTCCGAATCCTCGAATACCGCCCGCAGGGACCGCATGTTCTGGACGAAGGCCGGCTCGGCCGCGAGGTGTTCCGCGCGGATGATCTCGATGGTTCGGTCCTTGACGTTCTCGTCTTCCAGCATCGCCAGCTGGGCATCGAAGATCTGGGCGAGATCGTCTCCGTGCTCTGTTTCCACGAGATGCCTGGTGCGTCGGATTTCGTCGGAAACCATCTGCAGGGCGTTGAGAAAACGGTCCGCTTCGCCAGCTGCCAGGTGGGACGCTACCCGGCGCCGCACCACGGGGGGAGATACAGCCTGGTAGAGAAACGCCTTTCCGATTCCGATCCCCGGCGATGCCGGAATGCCGTGCAGGATTTGGACTTTGTCGCTCACGCCGCCTCTTCGAAACTGCTCGCTAGGAGCCCGGCAACCGCAGCTGCCGCCTCCTCTTCGTCGGAGCCCTCGGCTTCGACCAGCACGGTCGCCCCCTGTTCGGCGGCCAGCATCATCACTCCCATGATACTCTTGCCGTTGATGCGCCGGATGTTCCCCTTCGACAGAAAGATGTCCGCTTCGAAGTTCGCCGCCGCCTTTACGAGCAGGGTGGCCGGCCGGGCGTGGATCCCGAGCCGGTTCGCAATGACCACTTCCCTGGCTACCACCGCCGCAAGCCCCCGCTGACCTTCGCTCAACCCCTGCAGTGCACGGCGTCGCTCAGCTCGCGGAGCCGTGAAGGATCGGTTTCGACGGCGGTTCCGGTCACGACGAAGCTCGCCCCGGCGTCGACTTTGGCCCGCGCCGTTTCAGGATCCCGGATACCGCCGCCAACGATTACGGGGAGGGAAATGTAGTCGACCACCGCCGAGATCAACTGCCCGGACACCGAATCACCGGCACCGCTTCCGGTGTCCATGTAGATCAGCTTCATGCCGAGAAACTCCGCCGCGAGGGCATGCGTCATGGCGATGTCCTTCTTCCCCCTTGGCATCGGCCGCGTCGAGCTCATGTACTCCGCCGACGTCAGAGTTCCGGATTCTATCAGCATGTACCCCGTGGGGATGACTTCGAGGCCGTACTCCTTCAGCAGAGGGGCGGCGCGCACGTGCTGGCCGATGAGCAGTTCGGGATTGCGGCCGCTTATCATTGCGAGAAACAGCAGGGCATCCGCGGTGGGCACTACCTGGCTTGCATCCCCGGGAAAGCTGATGACGGGAACGTCGACAGACTTCTTCAAGCGCTCGAAGAGGGCGGCGTTCCGGCTCGTCGACAACATCAGGCTCGTGCCTACGAGGATCGCGTCGGCACCCACCTCGGCGCACGCCTGCGCCCTCGCCTCCAGCTCGTCCAGCGGCAGCCGGTCAGGGTCGAGCAGGGGCAGGTACCCGGCTCCCCGGGAGTCCCGCACCGAGAGGAGGTATTCCAGGGCGGTGATCTGCTGCTGTCCGCCGCACTCGTTCCAGAGCCGGCGTCCGGGAGATGGAGAACCGGGGTCGTACGGCGCTGGCCGTTCCACGCTCCGCTACCCTTGCAGAATCCTGCGCAGGATGCCGGGAACCGCGGCCAGCGCCTCGTTCAACTTCTCCGGCTCCCTGCCACCTGCCTGGGCCATGTGCGGCTTGCCCCCGCCGGACCCCCCGGCGTGCTCGGCGACCCCACGCACGATATCCCCCGCGTGCAGCCGCCTCGATGAAATGAGGTCGTCGGTTACAACGGCGATGAACGAAGCCTTGCCCTTGAAAGCGGCGCCGAGGACGCCGACGCCGGAGCCGAGGTTGTCGCGCAACCCGTCGGCCATGCTGCGCATCGACCCGGCGTCTTCGGTTTCGACACGGCCGGCAACCACGCGAACACCTTCGACCAGTTCAGCCTGCTCCACCAGCCGGAAGGCTTCGTCTCCGGCAGCCTGGCGGCGGCTTTCCTCCAGTTGCCGCTCGAGTTCCCTGTTGCGCCGCAGCAGCTCGCATACCTGGTCGGCGAGCTCCTCCGCACCGGAGCTCAGAAGCTGCGACAGTTCACCTGCCAGATCGCGGTGCCGGCGCGCCTCCCGCACGGCGGCGTCGCCGCTGATCGCCTCCACCCTGCGCGTCCCGGCGGCGACGCCCCCCTCGGAAACGATGGCGAAGGAACCGATCCGGCCGGTGGTCTCGACGTGTGTGCCCCCGCACAGCTCGAGGCTGAAATCCCCGATCCGCACGACGCGGACCCGGTTGTCGTACTTCTCTCCGAAAAGCGCCTGGGCCCCCATCTTCCTGGCGGGTCCGAGATCCTCCTCGAAGGCGAGGATCTCGCAGTCGGCGCGAATCTGCTCGTTGACGAGCGCTTCTATGTCGCGAACCTGTCGGGACTCGACCGCCTCGAAATGGGAGAAGTCGAACCGCAGACGGCCGGGGGCGACCAGCGAACCCATTTGCGACACGTGATCCCCCAGGGTTCGGCGCAACGCCTCGTGCAGAAGGTGGGTGGCGGTGTGGTTGCGGGCCGCCGCGGCGCGGGAGACGACGTCGACCTCGGCCCTGACCGCCCCGCCGGGAGGTTGGCTTCCGCCACGCAGCCGGCCGACGTGCATGATTCCGCCGCGCGCCTTGAGGGTATTCTCCACATCGACGGCAAATCCGGAACCGGAGATGACCCCGCGGTCTCCGACCTGGCCTCCCGCCTCGGCATAGAATGGGGTGCGGTCGAGAAACAGCCTTACACCCCCGCCGCCGTCCACCTCCGCATCGACTACCTCGGCGTCCGCGGACAGGTCGGTGTAACCGACGAACTGCGAGTGCTCGCCGGTGACGATGTCCCCGACCCCCTCCGAAGCGGTGAACTGATCCCTGGCGGCGCGCCTGGCGCGGGCACGTTGCCCCTCCAGCTCGCGCTCGAACCCCCCCGTGTCTACGGGGAGGCCGCGTTCCCTCGCCATCAGTTCCGTCAGGTCGAGCGGAAAACCGTAGGTGTCGTGCAGCATGAAGGCGTCGGCGCCGGTCAGCTCGCCCTTGGCGCTCATCTTTTCGAAGATGTCGAGGCCGCGGTCCAGGGTGGCCCCGAAACTCTCCTCCTCCGAGCGAATGACCCGGGCTGCGTGATCGCTTTTCTGTGCGATCTCCGGGAAAACGGAACCCATCTGGTCGGCGACCGTGGAGGTCAGCTCGTGGATGAACGGCTCGTGCCGTTGGAGGTTGCGCCCGAAGCGTGCGGCGCGGCGCAGCAGGCGCCGCATGACGTAGCCGCGGCCGTCGTTCGACGGCAGGACGCCGTCGGAAATCGCCACCGTCAGGGTACGGACGTGATCGGCGATAACCCGCATCGGCACCAGGTCTTCCCCGGCGGGATGCTTTCCGGTGATATCGGCGATCCGCGCGATCAGGGGCTCGAAAACATCGGTGTCGTAGTTGCTCTCCCGGCCCTGAAGAAGGCTGCACATCCGTTCGAAGCCCATGCCGGTATCGACGTGCCTCGCCGGCAACGGCTGCAGATTCCCGGATGGCTCGCGGTTGAACTGGATGAAAACGAGGTTCCAGATCTCGACGAAATCGCCGCTGTCCCGGCGCAGCAGCTCGGCGCTCTGCAGGCCGGTGTCGTCACCGAGGAAATAGTGAATCTCGGAGCAGGGGCCGCAGGGACCTGTTTCACCCATTTCCCAGAAGTTGTCCTTGCTGCCGAGACGGACGATCCGGTCGGCGGGGAGGTCGGTGCACCGGATCCACAGGCTCTCCGCCTCTTCATCCGGTTCCAGCTTTTCGGTCTCGCTGCCCTCGAAGACCGTCGCCCAGAGGCGCTCCTTCTCGAGGCCTAGGCGCTCGGTCACCAGCTCCCAACCCCAGGTGATGGCCTCCTCCTTGAAGTAGTCGCCGAAGGACCAGTTGCCCAGCATCTCGAAAAACGTGTGGTGCCAGGGACTGACCCCTACTTCTTCCAGGTCGTTGTGTTTGCCCGAGACCCGGATGCACTTCTGGGTGTCGACGGCGCGGCTGTAGTCGCGTCTCCCGAGCCCCAGGAAAACGTCCTTGAACTGGTTCATCCCAGCGTTCGTGAACAGGAGCGTAGGGTCGTCCCCAGGCACGACCGGGGCGCTCGGCACGCGCGTGTGGCCGCGCTCCTCGAAAAAGCTCAGGAATGTCTCGCGAAACTCCCGCGACTTCACTGCTCTTCCTCCACAGTTTCCACGCTGTCTCCGGCCGCCTCGTCCAGCATCCGTTCGACAACTCGCCGGCTGGTATCGGCGTCGAACCCCCGCCGGCTCAGCAGTCCCCACATTTTCCGCCTGGCTTTCTCTTCCCCCGACCCGGAGTATCTCCACTGGTGCCGTCGCAGCACCTGCAACGCCGCCTCCTCCGAGCCGACGGTATCGTCGAACTCGGCGAGCACTTCGGCAACGACATCGGGAGCTACCCCCCTGCTTTGCAGATCCTGCTCGAAGCGCGGTCCCCCCGCGGGCCGGTCCTCCATCCTGGTTTCGATCCAGCGCCGCGCGAAGGCGCGGTCGTCGAGGAGACGGGCTCGCTCCAGGTCGGCAAGGGTCGACTCGATCACGGTCCGCTCGAAACCTCTCTCCTCCAGTTTGCCCCGCACCTGATGCACCGTGCGGTCCTGGTTTCCCAGGTAGCGCAGCGCCGCTTCCCTGGCCTGGCACATGCTTTCGTGCCGGGACGGCACCGCGTTACTCCCCAGGCTCGGGGGCCGGCTGCGAACCGTTTCCGAGCCCCAGCTCGGTCCGCAGCCTCGACTCGAGGGCGGAGGCGACCTCCTTGTTCTCGGCGAGAAACCCCTTGGCGTTTTCGCGCCCCTGGCCGAGACGTTCTCCGTTGTAGGAAAACCACGTGCCGCTCTTCTCGATCAGCCCGCAGTCGACGCCGATGTCGACCATGTCCCCCTCGCGCGACATCCCGATCTGGTCGCCCTGAAAGAAGAGGTCGAACTCCGCCTGCCGGTAGGGGGGCGCCAGCTTGTTCTTCACCACCTTGACACGGGTGCGGCTCCCGACGGCGTCGTCGCCGTCCTTGATCTGGGCGACGCGCCGGATGTCGAGGCGCAGCGAGGCGTAGAAACCGAGGGCCCTGCCGCCTGTAGTCGTCTCCGGGTTGCCGAACATGACGCCGATCTTCATGCGCAGCTGGTTTATGAAGATCACGCAGGTCCGGGAGCGGTTGATCGATGCCGCAAGCTTGCGCAGCGCCTGCGACATCAGGCGGGCGTGCAGTCCCATGTGCGAATCCCCCATTTCGCCGTCGAGCTCGGCCTGGGGCACCAGCGCCGCGACCGAGTCGAGGACGATGATGTCGAAGGCTCCGCTGCGTACCAGGGTATCGACGATTTCGAGCGCTTGCTCGCCGCTGTCGGGCTGGGAGATGATGAGCCCGTCGACATCGACGCCTATGCGGCGGGCGAAACCGACGTCGAGGGCGTGCTCGGCGTCGATGAACGCGGCCGTGCCACCTTCTTTCTGCGCTTCACGCACGGCGTGAAGGGAAACCATCGTCTTCCCCGCTCCCTCGGGCCCGTAGATTTCGACGATGCGGCCTTTGGGGAACCCCCCGATTCCGAGCGCGCGGTCGAGCGCCAGGGACCCGCTCGGTATCGCTGCCACATCTACCCGACCACCTCGCTCCCCAAGGCGCATGACGGCCCCCTTGCCGTACTGCTTTTCGATCTGGGAGAGAGCCAGATCGAGTGCGTTTTCCCGATCCCTGGCCTGCTTGTCCCGGCTGTTGTCCTTTTCTTTCCCCATGGCTTCGAACGTCATTCCCCCCTCGTTTCCAATACCGGTCGTCCCGCCTCTTGTACGATTCCCTGCGCTTCCGTCCAGCCGCCGACAGTGATTGCCGCCCACAGTATCAACTGGCAGTAGAGCCCCGCCGCAACGTCGTCCATCACGATCCCCCAGCCGCCGGGCAGCCGTTCCAGTCGGCGTGCCGGGGGGGGTTTGACAATATCGAAAGCCCTGAAGAGGAAGAATCCCGCGACCGCGATCCAGATGCTGTGCGGCAGGAACGCCACTGAGACGAGGTATCCGACCAACTCGTCGATGACCACCGGACCGGGGTCCGGCCCCCAGTCGCGGGCCATGACGCCGGCGGTGTATACCGCCACCGCGAAGCTCCCCACCAGGAGAAGCATCCACTGAACGGCCGTCAGGGAAGAACAGAGGAAGTAATAGCCGACCGCCGTAACCGCGCTTCCTGCGGTTCCCGGAGCGACCGGCGCATGGCCGGAGTAGAGGAGGGTGGCAATCGCCCGGACGAGACCGCGACCCGGTCTCGTCGGGGGACTGGACTCGCCGGGTCTCAAGAGCGAACCGAGTATCCAGTTCGAATAAAATAGTGAAAGCCCGAGGCGAGCGTAAGCAGGAGAACCGCACCCATCAGGCCGTTCGACAAGGTCGGGACAAGCGATTCCTCGAGGGGAAGCAGGTGGTCCCACTCGAAGCGGCCGAAGACCTCCTGAAGGCCGATGGCGAAAAGGATGATGACGACAGCCAGCAGCTGGACGAAGGTCTTCCACTTGGCCAGGCGGGAGGTCTCCATCTGGCGCCCGTGGTAAACACCATAGAGGCGCATCCCGGTGATGACGATGTCTCGAACAACGATGGGCAGGACGAGCCAGTAGTGGACGATGCGGCCCAGTACCAGGGCGATCAATGCCGACGTGACCAGGATCTTGTCGGCCAGGGGATCCATGAAACGGCCGAAGTTGGTCACCCGGTTGTTGGACCTCGCCATGCGACCGTCGTAGAAATCAGTGACCGAAGCCAGAGCGAACACGACGCAGGCCATGCTTCGCCAGTACCAGGTGTCCGCGAACAGCATCGCGAGGAACAACGGCGTCAGGAAAATCCTGGAGATCGTCAGCAGGTTGGGAACGTTTGCGATCTCTCGAATGGCCATGAGTAAACCTGTCCGCGATTGCACGGCTTTCCCTCAGAAGGAGCGGCGTCCCTGAAGGGCGTGCGCCAGGGTGACCTTGTCGGCAAGGTCCAGATCCGATCCGACCGGCAGCCCGCGCGCCAGTCTGGAGACTGCGGTGAGCGGCCCCAGCATACGCTGGATGTACTCGGCGGTAGCTTCCCCTTCGGCGCTGGCATTGTTGGCGAGAATCACCTCCGTTACCTGCTGCGAACTTACCCGGGACACCAGTTCGTCGATGCGCAAATCACCCGGCCCGACGCCGTCGAGCGGCGACAGGGCTCCGCCGAGAACGTGATAAGTTCCTGTGAAAAGCCTGCTGCGCTCAAGGACGAGCACGTGACTCGCTTCCTCGACTACGCAGATGATCTCCGGGTCGCGTGTTTCATCCCGGCAGATCGCGCAGGCCGTCTCCCCCTTGTCCGTGAAATTATAGCACTTTTCGCAATACTGAATGCTGTTGCGCCCGTCGACGATTGCCGTCGCCAGGGTCTCCGCCTCCCGCGGCGGCCTCTTGATGATATGGAATGCAAGCCGCTGCGCGGTCTTGCGTCCTATTCCTGGAAGACGGGCGAATGCCGAAATCATTTCCTCCAGTGCCTCAGGCCCCATGGCGACACCAGACCCCCCTACACCAACTCCCCGTCGAAAGCGTCGAGGACGGCGCGTACCTTGGGGTGCTCTGCAGGACTCTTCCCGGCCTCCTCGACCGCCGATTCCGGCGGCTCGGCAGACTCGCAGCGAATGCGGACAGTTTGTCCTGTCTCCGCGGACAAAGCCTTCTCTACCGCCGCCCGGTTCTTGTCGACTTGGTCCTTTTTGAAACTGGCCTCAGGTGAAAACAGCAGCTTCAGGGTCGAGCCCTCCAAGCTGTCAGGTCGTCCCTCTGCAAGGAAGTTGCCCGCACCGGGCTGTTCCTGCTTGAGGCGCTCGATAACCTGGACCCAGCAGCCGCGGATCGCTTCCAGGCTCAATGCCGGCGCCGCGACCGCGGCTTCCGGTGCGCCCCCGGACGCAGGCGCGGCCCCGGTTCCCCCTGGAGAGACCTGGCGCGGGGCTCGTGTCTGGGGCCTTGGTGGCTCAGCGGCCGGCTTCGCCGCAGACCGGCTCCCGTCCGCGGCCATGTCCCGGACTTTGCTCAGCAGCTCTCCGACCTCCATGCTGCGGCCCATGCGGGACAAACGGACCAGTGTCATTTCGACGCGAAAGCGCGGTTGAACCGAACGCCTCAGTTCCGCCTCGAGCTCCAGCAGCGTCTTGAGAATGCGAAGAATGTCCTCCTCCGGAAGACGGGGAGCGAGTTCCTCGAAGCGGGCCTTTTCGACGTCGGCGATCTCGAGTTTGTCTGCGGCGCCGTGCACCCGCACTGACAGCCATTGCCCGACGTGTTCGGTGTAACCCTTGATGAACTCCTCGAGATCGGTCCCCTCCTCCGCTGCCGTTGCGACAGCGTCGAGAACGCGGTCGCCGTCGCCATGGATTACCGCGTCTGAGAGATCGAAGTAGACGCTGCGGTCCACCAGTCCCAGCACCCGCCGCACGGCTTCCGGGGCGACCCTGGTTTCCACCTCGAACGAGGCGACCTGGTCCATCAGGCTCTCGGCGTCCCTGAGCGCACCGTCGGCGCGCTGGGCCAGCAGGTAAAGGGCTTCCTGTTCCGCGGAGATGCCCTCGGTATCCGCGATCATCCGCAGGTGATCGGTAATGCGTCCGGCGGGAATGCGGCGGAAGTTGAAACGCTGGCAGCGGGAAAGAATCGTGTCGGGTACGTCCTGGACCTCGGTGGTCGCGAAGACGAATACGACCCTCTCCGGGGGCTCTTCCAGTGTTTTGAGGAGAGCGTTGAAGGCCGCCGTGGACAGCATGTGCACTTCGTCGATGATGTAGATTTTGTGGGAGCCGGCGGTGGGAACGTAGCGGACCACCTCGCGCAACTCGCGGACATCGTCGACGCTGTTGTTCGAGGCCCCGTCGATCTCCAGCACATCCATGCTGGTTCCGTCGGTGATGCTGACGCAGGAAGGGCACTCCTGGCATGGATCCGTGCCGCGGCGGTCGGCGCAGTTGAGCGCCTTTGCGAGAATCCGGGCCGTGGTGGTTTTCCCTACCCCGCGAGGACCGCAAAACAGGTAGCAATGTGCGATCCGGCCGGTGGCGAGGGCGTTGGTCAGCGTCGCCGTGATGTGCTCCTGGCCGACCACCTCTGCAAAGGTCTGGGGCCGCCATTTCCTGGCGGTGACCTGGTAGGTCATCTCAGTTCGGGATTCTGTGAGTTAAAAAAAGGTCGTGCACCCATCTTCGAACCCGGTCTCCGTTTCGGCAGATGCCAGTTGGCTCCAGCCAGACGGCTCCGCGGCACACGCAATGGCGTTCCTACCGCTGCTACCTTCCGGTCCTGACGGGGTTCGGAAGCCTTCCGTTGCGCGGAATCTGGCTTTCGACGCCACTTCTCATCGGACGATTGAGAGACACTGGGGCCTCTGATGGGACTTCGATCCCGCTGTAGCGGATTGCGGGTCACAGGGCACCGCTAACTCCCCATCTAGCACGACCTGATGCTCGACGCCCCGCGGACGTACGGGAAAGGGCGGGGCGAAATGAAATGTGGCAAGAAAGATTGGTGGAGCAGATGGGGATCGAACCCACGACCTCCAGATTGCGAACCTGGCGCTCTCCCGACTGAGCTACTGCCCCACCCAACCCTCAATGCTGGCGGAGAGAGTGGGATTCGAACCCACGGTAGCGTTTTGCGCTACACACGATTTCCAGTCGTGCACCTTCGGCCACTCGGTCACCTCTCCGACAATTCGGCTTGCCGCTGCCACCTGACTGCGCGCCGCTATCGACGGCAGTCGGTACTTTTGTTCAATCAATCTCCGGAGAGGGTGGGATTCGAACCCACGGTGACCTCACGGCCACAACGGTTTTCGAGACCGCCCCTTTCGTCCACTCAGGCACCTCTCCAAAATCAATCCCGCTTTCACCCCTTTCTCAGCTGCCGGAAAAAGCGCTTGAGAAGGGCGCTGCATTCCGCCTGCAACACGCCCCCTTGCACCTCGCAGGTGTGGTTCAGGCGGGGGTCCCGGACGACATCCCTGACACTTCCGCAGGCGCCGGATTTCGGATCGCGAGCGCCGAATACCACCCGCGAAACCCGGGCAAGTACCAAGGCCCCGGCGCACATGGCGCACGGCTCCAGGGTAACGTACAGAACAGCACCCCCAAGCTGCCGGGAAGGGGCGTTCGAAACCGCCCCGCGGATGGCCATCATCTCGGCATGGGCGGTTGGATCTCCAGTCGATTCGACCTGGTTCGAGCCCCGACCGATGACTCTGTCGCCCCTGACGAGCACGGCTCCGACCGGAATTTCCGACCCGGCCGCCGCCCTCTCGCCCAACTCGAGGGCCTCCCTCATCCATTGCCTATCGAGCCCGTCCTGCTCGGCTGCTTCCAAGGTCATCGACTGCCGCCTCGTTCGGTACGGACGGTGAAGAGGCTGGGGAAGAAGGCTTCAAAGAGGGAAAAATATAACCGGGCCGGCGACTTGTCACAACAGCGTCAAGGCATGCGGGGAGGCCTCCTGTTCCTGCGTAGATCCAAGCTGCAGAAACAGTTACGAACAGGTAGTCCGTTTCAGAACTGACGCTGAAAGTGGTCGCGGGAAGGCGTGGAACCCTCTCGTCTGGACCAGTACGACTTCTGGCCTTCGCCCCGGTCGATCCCATCGCTCTTCTCCTCCCTCTTGAAGCCGGCTTTGTGCAGGGGATCGTAGCGCACGAGACGCATTACCAGCCCGACCACAGTGAAGATCGAGTAGAACACGAGCGCCAGAAGCAGGTGGGAGTTGACGAAACCGAGAACACGGGCAATCGACATCCAGGCGAAGTAGAGAGGCCGCAGCGGCCCTTGCCATAACAGGGCGCATGCCAGCAGCCATACTGCCAGGCCTCCCGCCCACACCGCCTCCGGCAGCGAGCCGAGATACCACAGCCCCCCCCCTGCGCAGACGCTGACGGCAGCCATCAGCAACCCGAAGCTGCGCAACTGCCCCTGGGAGGGGGAGGGAATGCTCCAGAAGGAAAAGCTCCTCCCAGGGGCCGGGCTTCCGTTCGCCGCCGGCATCAGTCCGGTGCGAACTCCAGCTGCCAGGACTGCTCCTCTTCCCAGGCCGGCTGGTCCCGCTTGTCGAGGATGAAGCTGCCCAGCACCAGGTAGTCCATCTCGGTGCGCATGAAACAGCGATAGGCTTCCTCCGGGGTGTTGACTATCGGCTCGCCGCGTACGTTGAACGACGTGTTTACGACCAGGGGACAGCCGGTGCGGCTGAAAAAAGCCCGGATGAGATCGTAGTAGGCGGGGTTGTCTTCGCGCGACACCGTTTGCACGCGCGCCGAATAGTCGACGTGGGTGACTGCCGGAATCTCCGAGCGCGGCACCTTCAGCCTCTCGATTCCGAAGAGCCGGCGCTGTTCTTCGGTGACCGGGAGGCGCCGGTCTTCCCGCACCGGCGCGACCAGCAGCATGTAGGGGGAGTCCGCATCGAGATCGAAGTAGTCGGCGACGTGCTCGCGCAGCACGCTGGGAGCGAAAGGCCGGAAGCTCTCGCGGTACTTGATCTTGAGATTCATCCGGGACTGCATGTCCGGTGAGCGCGGATCCCCGAGGATGCTCCGGGCCCCGAGGGCCCGCGGCCCGAACTCCATGCGGCCGCAGAACCAGCCGATCACCTTGCCCTCGTCGAGGAGCCCGGCGACCTCGGCGGACAGCTCCTCTGCGGACCGTCGCCGTGCCGACGCCTGGACGCGCTCGAGAAAACCGGCGACCTCCCTGTCGTCGTAGGCGGGACCGAGGTGGGCGCCCTTCATGCTGTCGCGAGCCCCGTCGGCGGTGCGGCCGTTGCCGAGGTGGCGATGCCAGATCGACAGCGCTACCCCGAGCGCCCCCCCGGCATCGCCGGCGGCCGGCTGGATCCAGACCTCGTCGAAGGGGCCCTCGCGCAGGATGCGGCCGTTGCCGACGCAGTTCAACGCCACCCCTCCCGCCATGCAGAGCTTCGACAGGCCGGTCTCGGCGTGCACCTTCCTTGCCATCCGCAGCATCACTTCCTCGGTCACCACCTGGCAGGAGCGGGCGATATCCATCTCCCGCTGGGTGATCAGGCTTTCCGGAGGCCTGGGAGGGCCGTCGAGGAGGTCGGCCATCGCTCGAGAGGTCATGGTCAGGCCCGACAGGTAGTTGAAGAACTTCATGTTGAGACGGAACGAACCGTCGGGGGCGAGGTCGATCACCCGGTCGAGCAGACGCCCGGCGTACTTCGGCTCGCCGTAGGGCGCCAACCCCATGAGTTTGTACTCTCCCGAGTTCGGCTTGAAACCGGCGAAATAGGTCAGGGCGCTGTACAGAAGTCCGAGCGAATGCGGGAAGTCCATCTCCGCCAGCGGGTGCAGCTCCGCGCCGCGCCCGAAACCGTAACTCGTGGTCGTCCACTCCCCCACCCCGTCGAGAGTGATGATGGCGGCCTCGTCGAAGGGGGAGGGATAGAAGGCGCTGGCGGCGTGCGACTCGTGGTGGTAACCGAACAGGACCGGGACCTCGCGGCCCAGCTCATTCTGGATCAGCTGCGGGATCCAGAGCTTCTTCTTCAGCCACACCTGCATCGATTTCCAGAACAGCCGGATGCCGAGCGGCGCGGTGCTGAGATGGGTTTCGATGAGTCGCTCGAAAGTCAGCAGCGGCTTGTCGTAAAAACCGACGCATTCCAGGTCGGCCGCGCCGATCCCCCCTTCCCGGAGACAGTAGCGAACCGCCTGCGAGGGGAAACCGGGGTCGTGCTTCACCCGCGAGAAGCGCTCTTCCTGGGCCGCGGCGATGATTTCGCCGTCGCGCACCAGGCATGCGGCGCTGTCGTGATAGAAGGCGGAAATTCCGAGGATGTTGACGGCCATGTCTTGACGAAGTCGAAGCTCTGGGCGATAATCGGACGATGCCGATAAAGTCACCAACGTCCAATAAAAATAGTAAGATACAACACCTATGAACAGTTCCCCGGCGACCGGTTCGTTTCTCGACGAGGGGCAGGTTCGCGAGCTCCGCGCTCGCTTCGGAACCCCGGTTTTCGTCTACGACCAGAACGCCCTGGAAGCCCAGGCCCGGGCAGCCCTCGAGTTTCCCAACGCCTTCGGGCTTACGGTGCGCTACGCGATGAAAGCCTGCCCGACCGCCGCGGTCATCCGCGTGCTGAACCGGGCCGGACTGCAGATCGACGCCAGCAGCGGCTGGGAGGTCCGCCGCGCCCTGGAGGCGGGGGTGGAGCCGGGTCAGATTCTCCTGACCGCGCAGCAACTCCCGGACGACTTCGAGGGTCTCGTCTCCATGGGAGTCCGCTTCAACGCCTGTTCCCTGCACCAGCTCGCCTGTTTCGGGAGCCGCTTTCCCGGCGGCGAACTCGGCGTGCGCTTCAACCCGGGACTCGGTTCCGGCCACAGCAACCGCACCAACGTCGGCGGCCCTTCCGCCAGTTTCGGCATCTGGCACGCCCACCTCGACCAGGTCGAGGCCCTGCAGCGCGACCACGGACTGCGCATCAGCCTGCTCCACTCCCACATCGGGTCCGGCAGCGATCCCGAGGTCTGGCAGCGCTGCGCCCGGATGACCCTCGGCATCGCCGCGCTGCTGCCGGAGGTCGCTGCCGTCAACCTCGGCGGAGGTTTCAAGGTCGGCCGCGTCCCCGGCGAGGTCTCCACGGATCTGGCCGCAGCCGGAGAGCCGGTGGCCGAAGAGTTCCTGCGTTTTGCCGCCAGTTCCGGCAGGCGGCTGCACCTCGAGATCGAGCCCGGTACCTATTTCACCGCCAACTCCGGGGCGATCGTCTGCTCCGTCGTGGATGTCGTCGATACCGGCAAGGAGGGGTACTCGTTCATCAAGGTCGACTCGGGAATGACGGAAGTTCTGCGGCCCAGCATGTACGGAGCCCAGCACCCGATCGCGGTTGTCCCCGCCTCGCAGGAGCAGCGGGGGCGCGCGCACTACCTGGTAGTCGGCCACTGCTGCGAAAGCGGCGATGTCCTGACCCCGCAACCCGGCAATCCCGAAGGGCTGCAGCCGCGGCCCCTTGCCGAGGCCCGCATCGGCGACGCCGTCGTAATCGGGGGCAGCGGCGCCTACTGTGCCGGCATGGCCGCAAAAAACTACAATTCCTTCCCGGAAGCCCCCGAGGTCCTGCTCGACAAGGAGGGCGGTCTGCATCTGCTGCGCCGGCGGCAGACCCTCGGGCAGATGCTGGAAAACGAGCTCATCCCGGACTTTCTGTAGGCGCTTCCACCCGCATCGGTTTTTCCGCGCATCCGGTGCTCGAGGCAGATCGGGGGGCAGAGCCGCACCGGCCTGTCCGCAGCCACTCGGAAGATCAGTCCCTGCGCATCTTCGGATCGAGGGCGTCGCGCAGGCCGTCGCCGAGCAGGTTGTACATCGTCACGGTAGCGAAGATCGCCATTCCCGGGACGACCACCAGCCACCATGCCGAGGCGTTGCTGCGGGCTCCGGCGAGAATGGACCCCCAGGTGATCGCCTCGGCCGGGACGCCGATGCCGAGAAAGCTGAGCCCCGATTCGGCGAGGATGGCGCCGGCAATACCGAAGGCGGCGGGAATAAGAACCGGTGCGATGGCATTGGGCAGAATATGCCTTGCCATTATGCGGCGGCTCGAGCAACCCAGCGACCTCGCCGCGGCCACGTAGTCGAAGCTGCGCACCTGGAGGAACTGCGAACGCGTCAGGCGGGCGATCGGCACCCAGTTCATCAGGCCGATGATGACCATGATGAAAAACAGACTGGGTGGAAAGAACGCGGCGACGGCAATGATCAGGAATATCGCCGGAATCGCTGCCCAGAGCTCGAAGAAGCGGGCCAACAGCAGGTCGAGCCATCCCCCGAAATATCCGGCCACGGCCCCCAGCACCACGCCGACGACCAGCGAGATGCCCACGGACACGAGGCCGATGACCAAGGCGTAGCGGCTCCCGTGAATCAGCCCGGAAAGCACGTCCCGCCCCAGGCGGTCGGTCCCCAGCCAGTGCTCGGCCCCCGGCTTCTGGTACTTCTCCCCGAGCCGGATCTCCCCGGGGCCGTAAGGAATCGGCGGATACAGGGCGGCTTCGACCTTCAGCTTCTTCAGGTTGCGCCGGCGCCGCAGTTCCTGCGGCCATTCCAGCAATCCGGCGTGTACGGCGTACTGGCGAAAAGCGGGGAAGTACGTCTTGCCGCGGTACTTCATGTAGTACGGCTTGTTTCCGGCGATCAGGTCGGCGGCCGCCGCGACGAGTGCCAGGACCACGATGCCGAACGATGCCCATACCGCGACTTTGTTCCGGGCGAACTGCCTGACGACGAAACGGCTGTAGGACTGGCCGGCACCGGTGGTTGACTGGCGATCGGCACCGGCGGCTTCTGCTGTGTGGCGAGGGGTCCCCACCCTTTCAACTACTCCGGTACCCGGGAGAAATCGATACGCGGATCGATCGCCTTCAGAAGCACGTCCGCGGCGAGAATTCCGAACAGCGACAGCGCCGATCCGATGGTGAGAATCGCCATGACCATCGGGTAGTCGCGGACGATGACAGACTGGAACCCGAGGAACCCGAGCCCGGGAATCGTGAAGATCGTCTCGATGAACACCGATCCGGCGATCAGGCCGGGCAGCAGCCCCGCCATCAAGGTCACGATCGGAATGAGCGAGTTGCGCAACACGTGGCGCAGCAGCACCCAGCGCTCGGCCAGCCCCTTTGCCCGGGCCGTGCGCACATAGTCGAGACGGATGTTCTCCAGCATGCTTGTGCGCATGTAGCGCGAGATGCCGGCAAAACTGGCGTACGAGGAGGCCAGCACCGGCAGCACCATGTGATGGGCGTGGTCTTTCAGGATCCGCCAGAACCCCCATTCGCCCGAGGCCTCGAGCGAGACGATGCCCGATGCCGGGAACCAGTGCAGGAACTCCTCGTTGCAGAGGAACATGATGAACAGCATTCCGACCCAGAACGACGGCATCGACCACAACATGAAGGTGCCGGCGGTCAGGGCGCGGTCGAGCCTGCTGTCCTGCCTGGAAGCCAGCAGCACCCCCAGCGGGATCCCTATGAGGTAGGCGACGACGAGACTGATGACCCCGATCTCCACGGTGATCGGCAGCCGCCTGGCGATGTGCTCGACAACCGGCTGCTGGTCCTTGAAGGAACGGCCGAAATCGAGGGTTGCAAGGCGCACGGAGGAACCTTCGTAGAGCACGATCCCGGCGCCGGCGTATTCCCCCGCCTCGACCGGCTCGACGGCGAGCACCAGGCGCGAGACCCAGCGCGCGTACTGTTCGTACAACGGGCGGTCGAGTCCCAGCTGCCGGCGCAGGTCCGCCCTGGTTCTCTCCAGCTGGTCCCGCTGGTCTGTCGACAGCCCCTCTCCGCCGGCGGCCCCCCCGAGGAAGAGGTCCACCGGGTCTCCCGGGGCCAGGTGCATGATCAGGAACGAGATGATGGTGATCCCGACGAGCGTCGGGACCGCCAGCAGAAGACGCTGGATCGTGTACTGGATCATCGCCCCCCGATCATCGCCGCACCCCTGTCAGCTGGGACCCGGTCCGGGCAATGGACCGCTTCCGTGGATCACTCCTCCAGGGCTGCGGCGGCTTCGTAGGCCGCTTCGCTTTCTTCGATACGCTCATCGAGGGCGTAGACGCGGCCGAGCTCGCGCCAGACCGTGGCGTTTTCGGGGGTCCGCCGCGACAGCTCCTCGAGATGTGGCAGGGCCTCGTCCGTGCGCTCGAGAGCGAGCCATGTGACGGCGAGGTTGAAGCGGGTATCGGTGTCGTCCGGATTCAGCTCCAGCGCCCGGAGGTAGGCGTCGCGGGCGCTGTCGAAGCGATCGAGGTTCCAGTACAGATTGCCGAGATTGAAGTGCGTCTGCCAGATCTCGGGAGCCGCCTCGACCGCCCTTTCGTAAGCGGCTTCGGCGTCGACGAAGCGCTCGCTGTCGACGTAGAGGGACGCCAGGCCGGTCAGGGCTCCCACGTGCCGGGGGCTGGACTCGAGCAGTTGTTCGAAGGTGCGCTCCGCGGAGACGGGGTCCCCCTTTTCGAGGTAGAGCATCCCGAGGTGGTGGAAAGTGGAGCTGTCCTCAGGCGCCCTGGCGGCCACGAACTCGTACGCCTGTATGGCGCCGTCCAGGTCGCTCAGGCGGGAATGCGAGATGGCGAGGTTGCGCCAGGCGTCGAGGAGTTCCGGGTCGACTGTGGTCGCAAGCTTGAACAACTCCGCGGCCGCGGAAAAATCCGGGGGCTCGGCGGTGGCGCGCTCGACCCCCTGGTTGTACAGCTTTGTCCAGTTGCGGCGGCGGAGCTCTTCTATTTGAGGACCGAATTCCCCGGACAATTCGAGGGACCGGTCGAACGACTCGGACATCGACGCGTACTCTCCCTCATCGCCGTAGACGCGTCCCAGCAGGTAATGCACCTCCGGGTTTTCCGGCTCGGTCTCGAGAGCCAGCAGAAGCTGCTCTTTCGCCCTCTCCGCCTCCCCCTGCTGGAGATACAGTTTCGCCCCGGTCAGCGCCGACCCCTGGCAGCCGAGCGCTACCCCCGCGGCGAGACACAGCAGGGCCATCGCCGCCCTTCGCCGCTTCGGTCCGGAGCTCCTGGTTTCGGCCATCTCAGTACTGGCGGTCCGCGGCGCTGACCCACCACTCGAGCGAGTTTTCGGCGATACTCGAGCGGTCTCCTCCCGGGTACCAGTTGACGCCCTGGTATCGGCGGCTGTAAGCGCGTGCATTCCTTCCCTTCCACAGGAACGTATACGGCTGTTCTTCATGCAGGATCTCCTGGAATCGGTGATAAAGCGCCATGCGCCTTTCCGGGTCGAACTCGCGCCGGTAGGACTCGAGAATCTCATCCACTTCGGCATTGATGAATCCGACATAGTTGGAGCCGCTCTCGACCTGGGAAGAGTGCCAGACCTGGTACCCGTCGGGTGGGAATCGCACGTACCCCGTCCATCCCAGCGTCATGGCGGCGAAATCGCGGCTGCGGACGCGTTGCAGGAAGATCGACCAGTCGAGCTCGCGGACCTGGCAGTCGATGCCGATATCCCCAAGCTCGCTCTGCATGATCAGGGCGATGTCCTTGCGAGTCTGGTTGCCCGAGTTGACCAGGAACTCGAATTCGAACGGCACCCTCTCGCCGTCGATCAGCTTGTCGAGGATGCCGTCGCCGTCCGCGTCCCCCCAACCGGCCTCCTCCAGCAGGTCGAGTGCGCGCTCGGGATCGTACGGGTAGAGCTCGAGGTCGTGGTTGTACTCGGGGCGGAACTTGTGGATGGGTCCCGCCACAGGCTCGCCCAGGCCGAAAAGCAGGTTGTCGATCATGCTCTGGCGGTCGGTGAGAAAGCTCATTGCCTGGCGCACCCGTCTGTCGCGAAACAGGGGGTGAGCGTTGTTCCACCCGATGTAGGTGAAGCCCCCGCCGTACTGGATGACCTTGAGGAAACGCTGCTGGAACTCGGCGGTCCAGCTCTTCTCCTTGAACTCCAGCGGCCGCAGAGGGTACAGGTCGAGGTTGCCGTTGGTCAGCTCGATGAAAGCGGCATCGGTGTTGTTGATGACCCTGAAGACGATCTTGTCCACAAATCCCGATGCCGGAACGATTCCCTTGTCCCGGGCCCAGTAGTTCCGGTTGCGGGTGAGCACGACCTTCTGCTGGGTGACGACGTCGCGCTCGAAGTCCTCCACCATATAGGGCCCTGATCCGAGAACGGCGCGGTTGAATTCCCGGTTGAAGCGCCGGGCGAACTCCCGCGCCGACCCGGCGTGCTCCCCCTGATCCCAGGTTCCGTCGATCAGACTGCTGATGGAGACCCGATCGAGAAGGCCTCCGGAATCGTAGAAATGCTTCGGGATGATGCTGAAGCCCCCCAGCATCAGGTCGTTGCGGAAGTACGGCTCCCTGCAGAAGAACGAGATGCGGGATTCCCCTTCGATACGGGCGTCGCTGACCGAGTTGAAGTAGTGGCGCAGATGGGGGGCGAGCACCTCCGGATGCTGGATCACCTTCATGCTGAAGAGGACGTCGGCGGCGGTCAGCGGTTTTCCGTCGGAGAAATGGACCCCCCCGCGGATATCGAAGGTGTACTTCAGGTGATCGTCGCCGACCTCCGGGTAACCTTCCGCTATCATTCCTTCGAGCTCGTATGGGGGTTCCCGTCGTGGCGAAAGCAGCGATTCGAAGATGTAGTCCCGAACGCTGGAAGCGCCGGCATCGCTCGAGGTGAACGGGTTGAAGCTTTCCGGATCCGACAGGAAATGGCGCACCAGCCAGTCTCCGTACTCCGGCGCCGCCGTTCCCGGGGAGCGCACCGGGGCCGTTTCCACACCGTCGAGGACGAGGATATCCCGGGTCCCTGAGAGGATCCGTTGCACCTCCTCCCAGTCGCCTCCGAAGACCGCAGAAGACCCGATCAGCACCGCGGCGAACAGGGGCAACCCGGCGGGATTTGCGCGTGATTTCACAGCTCTTTTTTCTACACGAATGTCAGCCAATGGTGGCGGTCCTCGGTCCTTGCATTGACGGTTTCGAAAAACAGGTCCTGCAGCTTCTTTGTTGTCGGGCCGCGCCGGCCGTCGCCGATCTGCACCTTGTCTATGGCTCTTATGGGAGAGATCTCCGCCGCTGTCCCGGTGAAAAACACCTCGTCGGCTATGTACAGGAATTCCCGCGGAATCCCCCGTTCCTCCACTTCCATTCCGAGATCACCCGCAATGGCGATCGCCGTGTGCCTGGTGATTCCCGGAAGGATCGAGTAGCTGGAAGCCGGCGTGTAAATCCGTCCGTCGCGGATGACGAAGATGTTCTCGCCGCTGCCCTCGCTTACCAGTCCGTCCGGGCCGAGCACGATCCCTTCGTCATAGCCGTTCTCGTTCGCCTCCATGCGCACGAGCTGCGAGTTCAGGTAGTTGCCGCCCGCCTTGGCGAGAAAGGGAAAGGTATTGGGCCCCATGCGGCTCCAGGAAGAGGTGCAGACCGAAACTCCCTTGGCCAGGGCCTCCTCCCCCAGGTATTCCCCCCACTCCCAGACGGCGATCACCGAGTCTACGGGACAGCTGGAGGGGTCGACTCCCAAGGAACCGTAGCCGCGGTAGACGATGGGCCTGATATAGCAGGCGTCGAGCTTGTTGCGTCGAATGGTTTCCAGGATCGCCTCGCAGAACTGCTCGCGCGTGTACGGGATCTCCATGCGGTAGATCTTGGCGGAGTCGTAGAGACGATCGACGTGGTCCTGCAAACGGAATACGGCCGCCCCCTTCTGTGTCGCGTAACAGCGGATTCCCTCGAATACACTGGATCCGTAATGGACGACGTGAGAGAGGACGTGGATGTCGGCATCGTCCCAGGCGACCCACTGGCCGTTCATCCATATGTATTCGGATTTCGGCATTCCCGGCATTTGTTCGAGCTCCCTGAGGTTTCGAGTCGACGCCTCAGACGCGGCGACTGATTAAAACTCTTACCGATTCGAAGATTCCGCTCAGCTGCCGCGAGCGACTGTAACTCGCCGATATCCTGGTTTCGGGGCGGGGAATGAACTCCGCGTTCACGCCAAAGTTTCGGTGTGTATTGCGGCGCTGCAAATCCCGTTCTTCCCCGCCGGGCTCGTACTTCCACTGCCGGTCCAGGACGTATCGGTAGTTCGTGCCAATCGACAACGCCGTGCCCGGTTTGTAGCGGGTGCTGACGCTCACGCTGTGATCGGCGTTGTCCTCTTCGACGATCTGGGAAGACTTTTCGACGAGCAGGATACCCCTGTCGTCGGCTTTGTACCTGTAGTTTACGCTGAGCGAGAGGTTTTCAATTACGGAACGCTGCAGACTGTGCGACATCGACCACGAGCGGCTGATATTGCTGCGGCGTGCGAGGAGATTGCGGTTGGTCTGCCGGTCGAAATCGAAGATAGTCCTCCGCGCCGAAATATTAAAGGTGTGGCTGATCCTGGTTTCCAGCCGCTCGTAGCTCGGGTTGACGCTGAAGCTCAGATCGCGGGTTTGCTGGTTCTGGCTGGAGCGTCTCGAGTGCAGGTTGACGCGATGGGTGGCTCCCGAGGAGAGGTTCGCGCTGAGCCTGAGGTCGCTGTCGAACCTCCCCCGGTAACCCAGGGAAGCACTCCTGTTGAAAGTATCCCGGTCCTGTTCCGGCTCGCCGGGATTGTCGCTGCGGATCACCCGCGACGACCCGGAAAGCGTCATGCCGTGATCCTCGCTGGGCTGCCAGTCGAGGTAGCCGTGAAGATACAGGTCGCGGTCGTCGCTGTCGTCGGTGACGTCCCGGTGGACGCGGCCGGTGCCCAGCGTAACCGGGAGGCGGCGGAGGTCGCTGGTCTTGTAGTTGACCGACGTGCTGCCGACGAGATTGCCTGGCAGCTCCCCCTTGGCGCTCACCTTGTACTCCCACCGTTCGCTCTCGCGGTCCTTGGCAAAAAAGTTGTTGCGAGGGTGATCGTCAGCATTTGCGGTGTTGGTGTTCTTCGACCTGCTCCAGCTCTGCCTCCCGGAAAGATCGAAGCCCATGACTTCCGCCTTGAGGTTCGTTGAGAAATTCCGGCTCAGTGTCTCCGAAAGCTCGGCCTGCTCCGTGGTATCCCTGGAAACGAAATCTCCAACTTTTTCTTCGAGGAAGACCGGACGGATCAACCCTCGCTGAGAGCGTCTCTCGCCGGCGGAAAAATTCGCCCTTACCCCCTTCGGAAGGGTGTACCCCGTGCTGAATCTCATGCTCTCGTTCTTGTTCTTGTTGCCCTTCAGGGTGTTGTCCTGCTTGCTGAGACCGAACGAGGTGCTGAGCTTCTTCTCCGCAATATCCCAGCCGGGCGACATGTTGAGAGAGGCGTTGTACTGCAGTCCTCGCTCCTCCAGCGTACTGTCGGGATTGGCGCGGCTCGCCTTGCGAGCCGTGATAAAACCGGGAGTCAAACGGACCCGCATCGAGCGGAACGGCCCGTCGGACTTGACAAGCGGCTGATACGCGAAGCCGAATCCGATCGACTGGCTTCTCGTCTTCTGCTTGACAAGTGCCGCGCTGCGGCTCGATACCGAGCCGCTGAGGTTTATCGTCGCCTTGGGCCCGAGGATCGGGTAGCTCACCGTGGACCTGAGGCTCCCGTTTTCCTGCAGGTTCTGACGTCCGTCGCGGGGGAACACGCTCGCCGCGAGCGAAGCCGAGGCGGAGAGACGCAGCATCGAAGTCGAATCGCCGGCGGCAGAAAAGGCGACGGGAGTCGAATAGTTCCACCCGGGGAAAGAGGGGTTCCAGCTCATGCGCCCGCTTGACGAGCTGAACGACAGGCTATAGGTCTCGGCCGCCGAGCAGATTCCCGGTGACAGGAACAGAACCAAGGCGAGAAACACGCCGTACATCCGATCGGGAGACAGCGTCATCCGGTTTCGGCCGGGGCTGCAGGCAAGCCCGGTTCGACAGGGCTGCCCCCGGTGTCGACACACCGCTTGACGGCGTTGCTGAAGGCGGCGAAGTCGGAAGGTGCCAGCTCCTCGGCGCGCCGACTGAGGTCGATGCCGGCAATCCCGGCGACCTCCGCCAGTGGTTTTTCCACTCCGGCCCCCATCGAGGTCCACCATGGTTGAAGGGCGTTCCGCAGCATTTTGCGCCGCTGGCCGAAAGCCGCCCGCACAAGTCCTTCGAACATCGCTTCGCTGAGCAATTCCAGACGCGGCCGGTCGCTGAATTCCAGCTGCAGGACGCAGGACTGCACTTGCGGACGGGGGCGGAACGCGTTCGGCGGCAGCTGCATCACGGTGCGGGTGCGACACCACAGGTGCAGCATCACGGTGATCGCTCCGTAAGTCCTCGACCCGGGATCCGCAACGAGCCGCTGTGCGACCTCGTGCTGCAGAGTGAGAACGGCGGAGGAGACCAGACGCGCGTTTTCCCGCAGCTTGAACAGGAACGGCGCTGTTATGTTGTACGGCAGGTTCCCGACGACGCACAACTTGCGGCGACCTTCCCTTCGCAGCAGATCGGCGAAATCGGTCTGGAGGACATCCTCGGTAACGAGGGCAAATCGCTCTTCTTCCAACCTGGAGAGGCCTGCCGCCAGGTCGCGATCGATTTCCACGGCGACGACCCGGTCGAAGCGTCTCACAAGGTCCCGTGTCAGCGCCCCGGTCCCCGGTCCCACTTCCAACACGAGGTCTCCCTCCCGGGGCTGCACCAGTTCGACGATCCGCCTGGCGGCACCGGTGTCTACGAGAAAGTGCTGGCCGTACCGCCTTCTGGCCGCGGGTCTGTTCATCGATACTCCCCGCCAGCCCCGGTCCGGGTACCCGCCCAAAGATTCAAGGCTTCCGACCCGCGGGGGGGTGGCCTGTGGAATTGGTTGAAAACACGCAGCGTGCGGGGCGCCTTGCGGTGATGGACCGGGACGAATTGAGGAAATGGCCCGAAGCAGGCGCTACCGCCGGGAAGGGCGGGCGCACTGCCGCAGGCTTTGCCAGAAATCGGCGAGCAGCAGCTGTACGTTGATATTGCCATGGAGATCGGCATACGATCGGTCGAGCCGTTCGGCACACACCTCCAGCGCCTGGAGGTCCAGCATTTCGACCTGTCCTTGCAGCCATTGGATACGGTCGGTGTTGGTGACATTCACCGCTCTGCCCTGCCCCGTCAGGAAAAGGTCTCTCAGGTAAACGCCGCAGATCTCGAGAAAGTTGTCGAGCTGGCCGCGGTCCGAGCGGGCAACCAGCTCTTCGAGTGCGGCCCAGTAGGCTCCGTCCTCCTGTCGAAATCCCGCTCGCAGGAAGCGCTCCGCCCGATTGCGCCTCTCCTCGAATTCTCCCGCCTGGTCAATAACCTCGTCGGCTCGACGAACACTGCCGGCTCCGATGCGCGCCGCCAACTCGGCGCGGTCCGGGTCGACTCCCCGATCCCGCAGGCGCCTGGACAGCTCAGCCGTACTCAGCGGACGCAGGTCGAGCCGCTGGCAGCGCGAAACCACCGTCGGCAGCAGAAGGTGCGGGGCCGACGATACTAATATGAATACTGCGTGGCGCGGAGGTTCCTCGAGTATCTTGAGCAGGGAATTGGCTCCCGCCGGGTGCATGCAATCCGCTTCGAAGATGATGCCGATGCGGCGGCGCCCCTCCGCCGGGGCGTAGGACATCTCCCGGTGAAGCAGCCTGATGTAGTCCCTTGGAATGTTCGAGTTGCTGTGCTTGAGGCTCGAATGATTTCCAAGATATTCGAGCGCCGCTTCGCGCATTGCCGCCGCCATCGCCTCGTCGCTGCGGTTCGAACCGGCCGGCAGCGGCAAGGCCACATGCACGTCCCTGTGAGACAGGGAAGCGATCTTGAGGCAGGAAGGGCATTCACCGCAGGCATCGGCGGCGCCCTGGCAGTTGATGGCGCGCGCGAGTTCGAACGCCAACTCCCTCTTTCCAACCCCCTCCCGGCCGGCGACCAAAACCGTATGGGGCAGACGATCAGCCGTTAACCAGACTGCTATCTGTGCTTTTGCGCTGTGCTGTCCGGTGATGCGGTGGAGTGACAAGGCCCGGCAGGCGGCCTCCTCAATTCATCAGGAGGCTGGCCTCGGTTTCGCGATCGAAGAAGTGGACTCGATCGACCTCTACGGCAAGGGGAACCTGCTGGTCAACAGCTGGAATATGAAGCGGGTCGACACGGGCTACGAAGGAGGACTTCCCGGTAGTGACATAGAGGAATACCTCGCTGCCCATCGGTTCGACTACCTCCACGCGCGCCGAAATCTCTTCGGTCTGTTTTCCCGTCCCGATGGTGTGCGGGTCGTGGATGTCCTCGGGACGGATCCCGAGGATCACTTCCCTGTCCCGGTGGCCACCGAGACCGTTGCTGTACTCCGCAGGAAGCGAAATCTGGAAGCTGCCCTCGTCGAAGATGAGCCCCTGCCCGTTGGCCGCCAGTCTGCCCTCGATGAAGTTCATCGAGGGGCTGCCGATGAAACCGCCGACGAACTGATTGACAGGATGGTCGTAGAGGTGGAGCGGCGTATCTATCTGTTGAATGCGGCCGTCCTTCATCACGGCGATACGGTCCCCCATTGTCATCGCCTCGGTCTGGTCGTGCGTCACGTAGATCATGGTCGCCTCAAGGCGGGTGTGAAGCTTGCTGATCTCGGTGCGCATTTGAACCCTCAGTTTGGCATCGAGGTTCGAAAGCGGTTCGTCGAAGAGGAATACCTTGGGCTTGCGCACGATGGCGCGGCCGACCGCCACTCGCTGCCGCTGGCCGCCGGACAGCGCCTTTGGCTTGCGTTCGAGCAACTCCTCGATCCCGAGGATATCGGCGGCCTCCCGAACTCTTTCCTCGATCTCCTTCTTCGGATATTTACGGAGCTTGAGGCCGAAGGCCATGTTCTGGTAGACGGTCATGTGCGGATAGAGGGCGTAGTTCTGAAAGACCATGGCGATGTCCCGGTCTTTGGGCGGAATGTCATTTACGAGCAGACCGTCGATGTAAATCTCGCCCTCGGTGATTTCCTCGAGGCCCGCAACCATGCGCAGCATCGTCGATTTTCCACATCCGGAGGGGCCGACGAGGACCACGAACTCGCGGTCGCTTATCCGTATGTTCGCGTCTTCGACCGCAACGACCTCCCTGTCGAAGACCTTGCGAAGGTTCTTGAGGACGACTTCCGCCATGGATTGCACGCTCCTGTGTACCGGTTGATCCCGGGATTGAACCCCGGCGGCGCCGGAACGACCGGCGCCCCAGAAACAAAAACCTAAGCGTTTTCAGCCTCTCTGTGAACTTCCCCCGCCGCGGATATCCCGATTCGTCCCCGCAGTTGCAGGGCCGCCTCTTCCGGGTCGGTGTAGAACCGGGGTATCTCTCCAGCGGCCACGAACCCGAGTTTTTCATACAGCGACCGCGCCGCCTTGTTGGAAGGGCGCACTTCCAGCCGGCAGGCATTGCATCCCCGGTGCCGGGCTTTCTCGAGGATGCTTTCGAGCAGCCGGGTCGCGAGGCCGCGCCGGCGCCAGGAGGGTTCGACCGCCAGGCTCGCGAGGTGGAAGTCCGCTCCCTCGGCGTACCCCATTGCGTATCCGACAAGGTGCCGGCCGTGCCACAAACCGACGTTCAGCGCACGGGGGTCTTCGGCCAGGAGCTGAAATTCGGCAAGCGTCCAGGGATCGCGAAAGGACCGTCTCTCGATCGCCAGGACGCCCTCCAGGCAGGCGGATCCGGTGTCGAGCTCCTGGACTCGAAGCTCAGGCACCTGGTTTCCCTGAAGGGGGACCCTGATGAGAGGTGGCGAACACCGGGGTCCGCAGGTACTCCGGTTCGGCGGCATCGACTTCGAGCACCTCCCGGCGATCCAGCTTCGCAAGCCCCAACCAGCCGACGGTTGCCGCGTCAGGGTTGTCGATCTGGCCCGGGGCGAAGTGGGCCCCTTCCAGGCCGGACAGGAGAGCGCGGTACGCCCTCGCTCCGCTTCCGGTAAACAGGATCTCGGTCCCGGCCAGTTCCTCCACCAGGATCCCGGGAGCGAGGGTCCGCGGTTCGCTCAGGACTTCCGGGTATCCGCTTTTGGTTTCGTAGGGGGCTGCGTACACCTGGCCCCGGCGAGCATCGAGCAAGGCCCAGACTGGCAACCGCGCGTACGGGAGTCTCGCCGCGAGCGCTTCCAGTGTGGAGATGCCGACCAGCTGAATGCGGCGGGCAAGGCAGATTCCCTTGGCGGCGCTCAGACCGATGCGCAGACCGGTGAAAGAGCCAGGGCCCGTAGTGGTCGCCACGGCACCGAGCTCCCCCCAGTTCCGGCCGGAGACCTCGAACAATCGGGACATCTCGACGAACAGGGTCGGGGAGTGCTGGTTGCCGATGTCGAAGTAACGGCTTGCGAGTACCCGGTCCTCGTCGAGCAACGCCACGCTGGCGACCGGGGTTGCCGTGTCGAACGCCAGAATCAGCATCGCGTGGGGTTGGAGCCGGTGTCCGCTGTCAGAGGAGAGGCATCTGGTCGTCGTCAGAGCCGGAATCAGACGCTTCCGGCACCCTCCCCAGATGTTCGTAGGCACGCCCCATCGCCACGCGGCCCTTGGGCGTTCGCTTGAGAAATCCCTCTTTGAGGAGGTACGGCTCGTACACCTCCGTTATTGTCTCCTCCTCCTCGCCGATTACCGCCGCGAGATTGTTGATCCCGACCGGGCCGCCTCCGAATTTTTCGATGATCGCCTGCAGCAGCTTGATATCCGCCTCTTGAAGTCCCAGGGAGTCGACTTTCAGGATCTCCAGGGACCTCATTGCGATTTCGACGTCGATTTTTCCGTCTCCCTCCACCAGCGCGTAGTCTCGAGCTCTCCTGAACAAGCGCTTGGCGATTCGCGGGGTGCCGCGAGAGCGCCGCGCGATCTCCTCGGCGCCTTCCGGGGTAGTCTCGAAGTGGGAAAGCAGCGCGTCCCTGCAGACAATGGCGGCAAGCTCTGAAACGGTGTAGAAATCCAGAGTTTCCGTGATTCCGAACCGCGCCAGCATGGGGGAGGTCAGAAGGCCCTGCCGGGTCGTCGCGCCAATCAGCGTAAATCGCTCGAGCGGCAGCGGCACCGAGCGGGCGCGCGGACCTTGGTCGATCAAGATGTCGATACGGAAATCTTCCATTGCCGAGTAGAGATACTCTTCCACAGTGCGATTCACCCGGTGGACCTCGTCGATGAAGAGGACGTCGCGGGATCCGAGATTGGTAAGTATGCCCGTAAGGTCGGCAGGACGCTCGAGAAGAGGGCCGGAAGTCTGGTGGATCTGAACACCGAGTTCGTTTGCGATTACCTGTGCCAGCGTCGTCTTGCCGAGGCCTGGAGGACCGTAGAGGAGCACGTGGTCCATTGCCTCTCCCCTGTGCAAGGTGGCCTGGATGGCGATACGCAGCTGTTCCTTCACCTTCTCCTGCCCCAGCATCTCGGACAGGGTTTTTGGCCTCTGGGTCAGATCGGTCTCGATGTCATCCTGCTGGATAACGGGGTCGACCGGGTTCGGATCTGTTCCGTTCATCTGCGCTCAGCGCTCGTTCAGAGCCAGCTTGATAAGCTCCTGAAGAGTGACGTCGGCCCCGGTTTTCTCCGTTGCGCTCGCAACAGCCTTGCGGGCCGAAGCGGTGGCAATACCGAGAGCCGCCAGTGCCAGGACCGCCTCTTCTGTCTTGCTGTTCCAGGTAGAGGTCGCAGGCTCGCCTTCGGTATCGAGAGTTCGCTTCGAGACGGGATCGATCCTGTCCCGCAGGTCGACCACGACGCGATCGGCGGTTTTTCGGCCGATACCGCGTACCCTCGTCAGGTCGGATACCCTCTCTTCGAAGATGGCGGATTTCAGCTCGGCAACCGACATGCCTGACAGAATCGTCTGCGCGGAATTCGGCCCGATTCCCGCGACCCCGATCAGAAGTTGAAACATCTCTCTTTCTTCGGGGTCGGAAAAGCCGAAAAGCTGCAGCCTGTCTTCCCGCACATAAGTGTGCGTCAACAGACTGGCTTCGCTCCCCAAATCCGGCAGTTGCTCGAATGTGTTGAGAGAAATCGAAAGGCCATAACCAATCCCGCCGACCTCCACGACGACGTGTGTCGGTGCGCGTTCGACGAGCACGCCGTTGACTCTCTCGATCATACCTACCTCATCGAAACCCGTTTCAGGAGGGCTTCGACCTCCGGCTTGCGTTGCGCCCGGGGAGTACCGGGAAGTGGGCCCCTCCTGTGCCCATGGCATAGCGCTACGGCGAGGGCGTCCGAGGCATCCAATGGACCTGGAATCTCCGGGAGCCGAAGAAGCTTGGCCACCATGAACTGGACCTGCTCCTTTGTCGCCTGTCCATTTCCGACAACCGCTTTCTTCACTTCCGCCGGAGTGTATCGGACGACACTGAATCCCGCCTTGCGCACCGCCAGACTCAGCACACCGTGTGCCTGGCCCAGTTTGCCGGCGGCGTCCGGATCTTTTCCGTAGAAGCTGCTTTCCATGGCGACCTCGGCCGGTGCAGCATCCGCAATGACCGAATTTATCCCATCGAATAAGGCAACGAGCCGGTCCTCGAAGCTCGCCTTTGCAGGTGGGCGTATACAACCGAGACTGACTAGCTTGCAGAGTCTCTCCGAGTAGTCGACCAACCCGTACCCGGTACTCGTACTACTGGGGTCGATGCCCAGGATTACCAAAACGGACCAGACGCTTTGCCGGGAAAAGCGGGGAAAACCACCAACCGGGAGCGAACCGGGGAAGAACAGAAAAAGGCTCTGTTACGGAATCCAAGAAGCACGAACTTAACCGTGTGGGAAAAGGGTTCCCTCACGACAGCAATTTCTGCAGCTCGTCTTCCTCGATATCGAAATTGGAAAAAACGCGCTGCACGTCGTCGAGATCTTCGAGGTCTTCGAGCAACCGGACAATTTTACCCGCATTCTCCCCCGCGACATCCAAGGTGTTCCGGGGAATCCATGCCAGCGATGACTGGGAGAAGGAAATACCCTCCGACTCGAGGGACTGCTTCAAGGTCTCGAACGTTTCAACGGAACAGAAGACTTCGAACACCTCCTCCGAATCCTGAATATCCTCTGCCCCGACATCCATTACGGCCAGCATCAACTCCTCCTCGGTGGTCTCTTCCGAGTTGATTTCGATGTGGCCCTTCTGGGTGAACATCCACGCCACAGCCCCCTTTTCAGCGAGGTTCCCACCGTGCTTGGTGAAAACATGACGCACTTCCGCAACGGTCCGGTTCCTGTTGTCGGAGAGCGTGTCTACCATGACAGCGACTCCGGCCGGACCGTAGCCTTCGAACATCGCTGCCTCGTAGACAACTCCCGCTTCCTCGCCGGTGCCCCTGCGAATTGCGCGGTCAATTGTAGCCTGAGGCATATTGGCGCCCCTGGCATTCTGCACCGCTACCCGCAATCTCGGATTGGCTTCTTCGTCACCGCCCTCGCGCGCTGAGACGGAGATCTCCTTGATCAGTTTGGTAAACAGTTTCCCGCGCTTGGCGTCATTCGCCCCTTTTTTGCGCTTTATGGTGCTCCACTTCGAGTGCCCGGACATGAGAAAGGAATCTGAATTGAATGCCATGGACCAGGTTCCGAGAGGCCGACATCCGGCCTGTTCTCAGAGCTTGGGAAAAGTTCTGCCTGAAACCATTGTTCGGAACGAGGAATTGGAGGTGGGTTTTTCCGAATTTATGGCAATGCTCTTACCCCCGCAACGTCGGTCTTGCCAACAGGAGCGGGTAAAACCACGGGTGTTTTCCGGACAGGGCGGGAACCCACTTTCACAACAAACTTTGTTCTCTCCCTTACCGGTTTCGGCTAGGCTGCCTGCCGCTCCTTAGCCTCTGCCACCACCTTGGACTGAACGTCACCAGGGACGTTTTCGTACCGATCCAGATTCTGGGTGTGGATACCTTTCCCCTGGGTCATTGAACGTAAAGTAGTGGCGTAACGGTCGATTTCAGCAAGCGGGGCGTCCGCAGTAATAACCTGGAAGTGCCCGTCCGCATCGGTTCCGATGATCCTCCCTCGGCGGGAGGTCAGATCCCCCATTACGTCACCCATGAATTCCTCTGGAACGGTGATGGTGAGCCGGTAGATCGGTTCGAGCAATACTGGCCTTGCTTTGAGAAAGGCATTCTTGAACGCCATCGATGATGCGATTTTGAAAGAAACCTCATCGGAGTCCACCGGATGGTGTTTGCCGTCGTAGACATCTACCGCTACATCGACTACTGCCGATCCTGACACCGGTCCCTCAACCATTGTCTCGTGCAAACCCTTCTCAACCGCAGGAATAAAGTTGCTCGGTATGTTTCCCCCGACCACCGAATTGATGAACTCGAACCCTTCACCCCGCGGTTTCGGAGAAATCCGCAAAAAAACCTCGCCAAACTGGCCGCGACCGCCGGTTTGCTTCTTGTGTCGAAAATGTCCTTCCGAGTTCGACCGAACCGTCTCCCGGTAGGGAATCCGAGGCGGTTCAGTAAGGACGGAAACCCCGAACCTTTCCCTCAATCTCTTGAGTATCGTCTCGAGATGCAGGTCTCCCTGGGCTTGTAGAAGCGACTGCCGGATTTCGTTGTCGTACCGGAATATGAAACTCGGGTCTTCCTGACGGAGCTGTGCCAGACCTGTAGCCATGCGCTCCTCGCTGCCCTTCTCTTCGGGAAAGATGGCAACGCGAATCAAAGGTTCAGGAAACTCAACGCCAGACAGGATGACATCCTTCGCCTTCCGGCACAGTGTATCCCCGGTGTGGGTATTCTTCAATTTGACCAGTGCCACAATGTCACCAGCGATCGCTTTCTCGACCTCGGTCCGTTCGTGCCCATTCAGCTCGAAAATCTGCCCGACCCTTTCACTGGCTTTCTGGGAGGAATTGATCACTTCGTCACCCGGCTCCAGGGACCCGGAGTAAAGGCGTACAAGATTCAATTCGCCGACGTGCTGTTCGGCGATGGTTTTGAATACGTAGGCGGCTAAAGAGGAATCGGACGACCCCGTCAATCCCTGTTCAAGACACGGGGATTCCTGGGGGGAGGGAAAGTATTCGACGATGGCACTCAAAACCGCGTCGATACCGATCGCATTGAAGGCGTCGCCGAATATCACGGGAAACAGCTCCCCTTGAAGCACCGCCTTGCGCATTCCCTCGGCCAGCACCTCCCCACTGAGGTCGCCCTCGCTGAAGTATTTCTCCAAAAGCTCCTCGTCGGTCTCCGCAACCGCTTCGACGACCTGTTCGTGCAAATGCTGGGCCGTCGACTCGTGCTCACCCAACTCGGATTCTTCCGCCGTACCGTCCTTGTAGGTCACCAATTTCATGCGCACGGCGTCGACCACCTGGCTGAATCCCTCGCCGTGATCGACCGGATGTTGCAGGGACACGGCCTGCCGACCGAACCTGTCCTGCACTTGTTGGAGGATTTGGTCAAGATCGATGTCAGGACGGTCCATCTTGTTGACGAATATCAGCCGCGGCAGGCCCGATTCTTTGGCGTACAGCCAGCTTCTTTCAGTTCCAACATCCACTCCGGAAACAGATTCAACCACTACCAGGCAAGCGTCGGAGACTCTCAAGGCCGATTTGACTTCGGAGGAAAAGTCCGGGTAACCCGGGCTGTCCAGCAGGTTGAGGTGTGTGCCATTCCATTCCGTCGTTATCATGGACGTTTTCAAGGAGATCTGGCGTTCGATCTCTTCCGGGTCGTAGTCGCAAACGGTAGAGCCCTCCTGAGTGCGCCCCATGCGGTTGAGTTTTCCGGAGACGAACAGAATTGCCTCGGCAAGGGAAGTTTTTCCAGATCCACTATGGCCAACGAGAGCCACATTCCGGAGGTTGCCTGTGGTGTGTGTCACTTCGGATAACTCCCACTGAGTAAACTCAGAGTCATCCCTGCAGTCGTCTTGGGATTGACCCTGGATAGGTTTATGTGATTATTGCACAGAGCGAAAACTAGTCCCCCAAAAGGGTGTGTCAAGAATCCTGTACCTTGCAGCTTTCCAAAATGGATTTCAGCAATTTCCCGATAAGAATGACAGGTCCGTCTGGCAAAAAGAAGTTTGCCTATGTGACATTTCTCATGCTCAACGACAACTATCTCCCCGGTGCGTTAGTGGTTGGTCATGGCATGAGACGCCATTCGACACAGGCTTGCCTGGTTTGTCTGGTCACGGAGGGAGTATCTGCACCGGCTCGCGAGGCGCTTGGATCCATTTTTGATCATGTCCCGGAAGTGGAGCCCATTTACGTTCCCCACAAACGCCGACAACAACGTCAGGACCGTCCCTATTTCTTTACCCGGATAAACTCGCTCAGGTTAGGTGGCGACGGCAACCTCGGGTTTGACTTCGAAAAAATTGCAGTGGTTGATGCTGATCTTCTTCCTCTGAAGAATTGTGACCATCTGTTCTCACTACCGGTTCCGGCAGGCGTACTGAACGAAGCCAAGTCCCATGTAATCCGAAGTGACGATGCGGGCAGGTATGAAATAACGAATGAAATGCTGGAAACTGGAAAATGGGAATGGCATCGAAAATACGATGCGATCTGTCCTCACGGATGTCCTGTTCCATCCGAAATAACCGACCGTGTCGCCGCGGATCCCACAAACATGGGTATGAATGGCTCCTTGTTTGTTTTGAAACCTTCATTTCGTGAATACGAAGAAATACTTCGCCATGTCCAGCAGGCCGAAATCCAAAAACTCGTAGGCGACCAATTCGACTGGCCGGACATGCAGTACCTTACCATGCGCTGGTCCGGGCAGTGGACGAATATCGATGCCCGGTTCAGTGGAATGAACGGCTACCCGCATCCATCGGTACTTTTCGCTACCCATTTCGCAGGCTTCAAACCGTGGTATTTTAATCGTCCAGGCGCGATGAAGCGATATGCGCGCTACCCGGATTTTCAACTTTGGTTTGACATTTTTCTGGAGATGATTGAAAAAAACCAGAATCTCCTTGAAATAGGAAAACTCAGGCGTTTGACGGGAAGTATTCTCCAACTATCCCCGAACAAGAAAAAGCCCATCCATAAAGAATGGATGGGCTTTGAAAGATAAAACCCGGCAGCGACCTACTCTCCCACCAGGTGTCCCCAGCAGTACCATCGGCGCAGGAGGGCTTAACTGCTCTGTTCGGAATGGGAAGAGGTGTAGCCCCTCCGCTATAGCCACCGGAAAAATAAAAAAACATGACGAAGTATTGGTGAAGAGCTGTTGGCAAGCATCTCCCACCAACATTTAAATGATTCGCCGAATACGGATCCACATCGAGACACTACAGCTTTGTGTGACAGGGAATCTCCTATGCGATTCCCACCAATCAGGTGAAAAAAGGCCAAGCCGCACGGCCAATTAGTATTGCTCGGCTAAACGCATTGCTGCGCTTTCACCTGCAACCTATCAACCTCGTAGTCTGCGAGGGGCCTTCAGGTGGGTTAACCCCACGGGATATCTAGTCTTGAAGTGGGCTTGACGCTTAGATGCCTTCAGCGTTTATCCCTTCCGAACGTAGCTACCCAGCGATGCTCCTGGCGGAACAACTGGTAAACCAGAGGTTCGTCCATCCCGGTCCTCTCGTACTAGGGACAGCTCTCCTCAAATATCCTACGCCCACGGCGGATAGGGACCGAACTGTCTCACGACGTTCTGAACCCAGCTCGCGTAGCGCTTTAATTGACGAACAGCCAAACCCTTGGGACCTTTTCCAGCCCCAGGATGCGCTGAGCCGACATCGAGGTGCCAAACAGTGCCGTCGCTATGGGCGCTTGGGCACTATAAGCCTGTTATCCCCGGAGTACCTTTTATCCGTTGAGCTTCGGCGCTTCCACACGCAACCGTCGGATCACTAAGCCCTGCTTTCGCACCTGCTCGACCTGTATGTCTCGCAGTCAAGCTCCCTGTATGCCTTTGCACTCTACGCGCGATTACCGACCGCGCTGAGGGAACCATTGGGCGCCTCCGTTACACTTTGGGAGGCGACCGCCCCAGTCAAACTACCCACCTGGCACTGTCTCCGATCCCGATTCAAGGACCTGGGTTAGAGCTTTAACAAAGCAAGGGTGGTATTTCAAGGTTGGCTCCATTGAGGCTGGCGCCCCAACTTCAAAGCCTCCCACCTATCCTACACATACAGTGTCAAAACCCAATGCCAAGCTATAGTAAAGGTTCACGGGGTCTTTCTGTCCTGCCGCGGGTATCCGGCATCTTCACCGGAACTACAATTTCACCGAGTCCCTCGTTGAGACAGCGGCCAAGTCGTTACACGATTCGTGCAGGTCGGTTTTTAGCCGACGAGGAATTTCGCTACCTTAGGACCGTTATAGTTACGGCCGCCGTTTACCGGAGCTTCGATTCAGAGCTTCGCCTCCGAAGAGGCTAACCCCTCCTCTTAACTTACCAGCACCGGGCACGTGTCAGTCTCTATACATGGCCTTACGGCTTTGCAGAGACCTGTGTTTTTGGTAAACAGTCGCCCAGCCCGTTTTTCTGAGGCCCCTTTCGACTCCATCCGAGAAGGACTTCATCTACTCAAGGCACCCCTTCTTCCGAAGTTACGGGGTCATTTTGCCGAGTTCCTTAACGAGGGTTATCTCGAACACCTTTGGATACTCTCCTCGTCTACCTGTGTCGGTTTGCGGTACGGGCACCCGCAGTACTCGCATAGAGGTTTTTCTAGGCGGTATGATTAGTGTCAGTTTATGCCGCTTGGCGGCTCCCCATCGCCTCTCAGAGATGGCGGCCGTCCGGATTTGCCTGGACGGCCCTCCTACAGGCTTGGACCAGCATTTCCAATCGCTGGCTGACCTTTCACTTCCGCGTCACCCCATAGCTCGAACGCACTACAGGTGGTACAGGAATTTTAACCTGTTTTCCATCGCCTACGCCTTTCGGCCTCGGCTTAGGTCCCGACTAACCCCAGGAGGACGAGCCTGGCCCGGGAACCCTTAGACTTTCGGTGAGCAGGATTCTCACCTGCTTTTCGTTACTCATGCCGACATAATCACTTCCATATCGTCCAACGAACCTTGCGGTTCGCCTTCAGCCTACTATGGAACGCTCCCCTACCAATTCGCAAACCGCGAAGGCTCGCGAATTCCGAAGCTTCGGTGACGAACTTAGCCCCGCTACATTTTCGGCGCGAAATCACTTGACTAGTGAGCTGTTACGCTTTCTTTAAATGATGGCTGCTTCTAAGCCAACATTCTAGCTGTCTGAGCAATCTCACATCCTTTGGATCACTTAGTTCGTACTTGGGGACCTTAGCTGTCGGTCTGGGTTGTTTCCCTTTTGCCTACGGAGTTTATCCCCCGCAAGCTGACTCCCTTGGAACAAGTCAATGGCATTCGGAGTTTGGTTCGGTTTGGTAATCTGGTGGGACCCCTAGCCGATCCAGTGCTCTACCTCCACGACTCTATATCAAGAGGCTAGCCCTAAAGCTATTTCGGGGAGAACCAGCTATCTCCAGGTTTGATTGGCCTTTCACCCCTACCCACA